>NZ_LZIR01000106.1 GCF_001667035.1 Mycobacterium sp. 852002-51057_SCH5723018 | reverse complement strand
GCGGCGGGCGCGCGGCGGGGGCCGCCGGGCCGCGCGCCGGCCGCGCGGGGGGGGCGCGCGCCGGCCGGGGCCCCCCCCCCCCCCCCCCCCCCCCCCCCCCCCCCCCCCCCCCCCCCCCCCCCCCCCCCACGGCCGTATCTGGGGGAAACCCTGACCGGTTGCGGCCGGGGCTAGCCACCTCGGAGCCACGTCAGGCGTCCCTTGGCGACGGCTTTATCTGCGGCCGGATTTTTACCCCGCACGACGGTTTCAGCCCCGGCCAAACCGGCCCCGCCGCCGCGGTGCCACCCACGACCCGCGGCCAGGTTCTGCGCGCATTTTCGCAGGTATTGGCCATGCCACCCATTCGTCCCCGGCCGCGAATCGAGGGTCCTGGCCTGCAGGGGCACCGCGTAAGCGGTCGGGCTGCGCGTGCTGGCGGCCGGACCGAGCCTGGGCGGTGAGGGATCGCGGCCACCTAGCCTCTCAAGCGAGCAAACACCGGTGCACATCGGCGCGTGAAAACAGCTTGCGAGGGGACACATGTCGTTCGAGTCCGGCGGTATCTAGGTGTTGGACTTCGGGGCGTTACCGCCGGAGATCAACTCCGGCCGGATGTACGCGGGCCCGGGTTCGGGATCCCTGATGGCCGCGGCCGGGGCCTGGGATGGGCTGGCCGCCGAGTTGAGTTCGACAGCGGCCGGCTACACGTCGGTGATCACCGAGTTGACCAGCTCGTGGCTTGGGCCCGCATCGCGGTCCATGGTGGCCGCGGCCACGCCCTACGTCGCCTGGCTCGGTTCGGCGGCCGCGCTAACCGAAGAGGCCGGCAACCAGGCCAGGGCCGCCACGGCGGCCTTCGAAGCCGCGTTTGACCTCACGGTTCCGCCGCCGGTGATCGCGGCCAACCGGGTGTTACTGGCGACGCTGGTAGCTACCAACTTCTTCGGCCAGAACACCCCGGCGATCGCGGCCACCGAGGCCCAGTACGCGGAGATGTGGGCCCAGGACGCGACCGCGATGTACGGCTATGCCGCGGCCTCGGCAGTCGCTACGGAGTTGACCGCGTTCACCGAGCCTGGACAAACCACCGACCAGGGCGGGTTGGCCGCGCAGGCGGCCGCCGTCAGCCAGGCCGTTGCCACGCCGGCGGGCACCAGCTCGCAAGCGGCTGCAGCGACCCCGGGCCTGGCGGTGACCCCGAACGCAATCTCAACGACGTCGATATTCACGGCGATAAACCAAACGCTGCAACAGCTTTCATCGGGCGCACTGGCCTCGCAGCTGAACCCCTACAACTGGTGGATCGTGCAGCAGTTCGCCAACCTCAACGTCGCGAACCGGACCGCCTTGTCGCGCACCACCGTGGGGCTCGCCTACTTCTCGGTCGGCATCATGAGCTTTGTCGGCTCGATCGCGCAGCAGGTGACGTTCGGCCCGGGGGGAACCACGGCCGGCGCGGGCGGGGCGTGGTTTGCGACACCACAGTTCGCCGGCCTGCACCTGGGCGCCGTCGGCAGCGCCGGCCCGAGCGCCGTGTCGGCAAGTCTCTCCTCGGCCACCAAGATCGGGGGGTTGTCGGTGCCGGCCAATTGGGCGTCCTCACCCGGCGCGATCGAGGAACAGGCCGCCCAGGCGAGTGCCGTCGACTATGCCGCCGACCCTCAGGGCGGAGCGAGCGGGGTGCTGCGCGGCATGCCCCTGGGCACCGGCGGCAGGCGAGCGGGCGGCTCGGCCTGGCCGCCCCGCGAATACGGATTCAGGCGCAGCGTGCTCACCCGCCCACCATCCGCCGGATAACGCAGCGATGTCTAACGGAAATGGCGCAGATCGGGCCGGCCGGCCCGATTCTCACGCCGTCTCACATCACCCCGCACCGGTCTTCCGGCAAAGCGGAACAGCCGCCGGCGAGCGTCGCTCACCAGGCTTTATCCGCGGCGGGATTTTATCTTCCGTTGGCCTGCCGGAAACCCGCGTCCGGCAGCGAGTGCGGCGCCCCGGGCGCGGGCCGATGAGTGTTCATCGCTCACGCGATCAGGGGTTGTCCCAGGTCATGGTCGCTCCCTCGGTCGGGCCGCCGGGCCGCGGCGCGGCCGCCGTCAGGCCGTCCCTGCCCGCGAACGGCGCATCGACCGGTGCCACCACCGACTTCGCCGCGCGGCCGACCGGCCGCGGCGAAATAACGTACTTCGCAGGCGAAGACCGGCGGGGTGCACCAGCAACCCACGGGCGCACCAAAGAGTCGTGAGCCCGACAAGTATTTGAGGAGGCGGCAACATGTCGTTCGTGACTACGCAGCCGGAGGCGCTGGCGGCGGCCGCGGGCACCTTGCAGGGTATTGGGTCGTCGTTGAGCGCCCAGAACGCCGCGGCGGAGGGCCCGATCACGGGGGTGGTTCCCGCCGCCGCCGATGAGGTGTCGGCGTTGACGGCGACACAGTTCGCCGCCCACGCCCAGGTGTATCAGGCCGTAAGCGCCCAAGCCGCGGCCATCCATGAGCTGTTCGTCAACACCCTGGGCATCAGCTCGGGCTCGTACGCGGCGACCGAGGCGGCCAACGCGGCCGCGGCCGGCTAAGGGGTCAGGGCATGGCAATCGACTTTGGCGCGTTACCGCCGGAGATCAACTCGGCGCGCTTGTACGCCGGCGTCGGCTCGACGCCGCTGGCGACCGCCGCCTCGGCCTGGAACTCGCTGGCCGCCGAGCTGAATGCGGCCGCACTGGGATACGAGAACGTGGTGACCCAGCTGGCCGGGGAGGAATGGCTGGGCCCAGCCTCGGCCTCGGCGGCCGCGGCGCTGCAACCGTATATCGAGTGGGTGAGTACCACCGCCACCCAGGCCGAGGAGGCTGCCTCCCAGGCCAGCGCCGCCGCGGCGGCCTATGAGAGTGCTATCGCCTCGATCGTGCCGCCGCCGTTGATCGCGGCCAACCGCGCCGAATTGGCCCAGGCGGCGTCGACCAACGTGTTGGGGCAGAACACCGGGATCATCGCCCAGTTGGAAGCCCAATACGCCGACTTTTGGGCCCAAGACGCCGCGACAATGTATAGCTACGCCGGCAACTCCGCGACGGCTTCCACGGTGACGCCGTTCAGCGCGGCACCGCAGGTCGCCAATCCGGCCGCGTCGACCACCCAGGCCGCCGCTGTCTCCTCGGCCGCGGGCACCTCGGTCGGTTCGATCCAACAACAGATCAACAGCACGATCAGCCAGATCACCGCACAGCTGCAAAGCCTCGCTGCGCCGATCTATTCACCCATTCAGCAGGAATGGAACTACTTGGCGTCATCGTCGGGTCCGCTGTCGTGGCTGTGGCAAATCATGTTCGGAAGCCCCACTTTTCCCAGCAGTAGCCTTTCGGCGTTCATGTCGGCGTGGTCGCCATATGCGGGTGTCCTCTATAACACCGAGGGTCTGCCCTACTTCAGCATCGGTATGGCCAACTCCATGACGCAGACCGCGAAGACGGTGGGGGCGATCGGGGGAGCGGCGCCGGCCGCGGCGGCCGCCGTGCCCAAGGGATTGCCAGGGCTGGGCGGGCTGCTGGGCGGCGGCGCCCCGCCCGTGGCGGCCCACCTCGGCAGCGCGACCTCGATCGGCAAGCTCTCGGTGCCGGCCGCATGGTCGGGGCCCGTCGCGACCCCCAGCCATGCCACCGCCATCCCGGTCAGCAACGTCCGGGAGGCCCCCGATGTGGGAGCCGGAAACCTGCTGGGCGGCATGCCGCTGGCCGGCGCGGGTACCGGCTCGTCCGGCACCGGACCGCGCTACGGATTCAAGCCCACCATCATGGCCCGCCCGCCGGCGGCCGGATAGTGTCCGTTGGGCGAACGGCGACGACACACGACTAGCGCGGGGCCCCGCGCCGCGTCGGCGCGGAGCATTTGCTCTATCGGGCACCAGCGGCGCCCGCGATGAGCTCCATTTCGACTGGTCAGCAGGCCCCAAGCCGGCCCACCCACCCGTCGCCGCTGGGGGTTTGCTGTGATCGCCCCGGAAGCTCCCCGATCGGACCCGAATGCTGTTACTGTGTCGTTACCAAAGGTGAACTCGCCGTGCCATCCAGTGAACAATTGCGAACAGGTGGACTCGGAGCCAGCTTGAAACCGGTGTTGTCATCTAGTCTCTTGCACAGAGTGCCGGAGGCAATCAAGGAGGGAAAATTATGTCGTTCGTGACCACACAGCCGGAGGCTTTGGCCGCGGCGGCCGGGAGCTTGCAGGGGATCGGCTCCGCGCTCAATGCCCAGAACGCGGCTGCGGCGGCCCCCACGACCGGGGTGGTGCCCGCCGCCGCCGACGAGGTGTCGGCGCTGACCGCGGCTCAGTTCGCCGCACACGCGCAGATGTACCAGGCAGTGAGCGCCCAGGCCGCCGCGATTCACGAGCAGTTCGTGAACACCCTGGCGATCAGCTCGGGCTCCTACGCCGTGACCGAGGCCGCCAACGCAGCGGCAGCGGGCTGACCGGGTTCAGCGGTTTATAAGCATTCGGGTCGGCGGGGCGCTAGCGCGTAACCGCCCGGCCTTCTCGCCAACACAACTGAAAACAAGTCACTGAGTATTAAGGAGAAAGCCAACATGGCAACACGTTTTATGACTGACCCGCACCAGATGCGGGCGATGGCGGGCCGTTTTGAGGTCCACGCTCAGACTGTTGAGGATGAGGC
>NZ_LZIR01000105.1 GCF_001667035.1 Mycobacterium sp. 852002-51057_SCH5723018 | reverse complement strand
ACCCCGGCGGTGGAGTACCTGCTGGGCAACCCCGTCGTGGCCGAGCAGATGTTCCGCCGCTCCTCCCTGGCTCTGCTGTACGCGCCGCTGCGCATCCTCGTCCACAGTGATGCCGGCGGCGACGCTATTTTCACCCTCGACCAGCCCAGCACCGTGTTCGCCAGCCTGAACGATCCCGCAGTCACAGACGTGGGCCGCGAACTGGACCGCAAGGTGGCCCACCTGCTGACGGTCGTCGGCGTCGACGCCGCAGCGGCGTTCGTCGACGACGGTCCGACGCAGTGACCGCCGAGGCCGCAATGAGTGCTAAATGCCGGGCCGACGACCACGAGGTGGCTAGGTGCGAGTCCTGCCGCCCTCGGCGCCCGCACGCAGGTCCCGCCACTCGCGAGGCGACATCCCATAAGCGGTGCGGAACATCCGCGCAAAGCTCGATGGGTCGCCGAATCCCCACCGCCGAGCAATCGAGGCGATCGATGCCGTCCGTGCAACGGGCTCGGCCAAGTCGCGCCGGCACGCGTTCAGCCTTTCGGTGCGGATCCAATCACCTAGGCCGATCTGCGCCGTCGCGAGCACCTTGTAGAGCTGGCGCACCGAGATGTGATGTTCCGATGCCACCTGCGCCGCAGTGAGATTCGGCTCATGCAAGTGGGCGCGCAGGTATTCGATGATCCGCAACTGCAGCGTTGCGTGCATGGCTTCACGGCCGAGCTCGGTGGCGTCGATGTGCGTGGCCAAAAGGGCGCGCACCAGGTCGATGCTGGCCTGCGCCACCGGCTCCGTGTCAGTGCGCTCGAAGATGTCACACCGCGTCCCCAATCGCTGCAGATAGGTAGCCGTCAGATCGGTGACTGGATGCTGCGGACTCAACGTGACCGCACACAACTGACGAATCATGTTGTGCGGCAGAGCAAGGCGGTCGATCGGCACCCGGAAGTAGTGGTGGCGAATCCCGTCGGGATCGAACAGGGTGTATGGAGCGGTGGTGTCCCACAACACCAGCTGCCCCGGACGCAACAACGCCTCACGACCGTGCTGGACCACGACGCTAGTGCCCGACGGCTGCACCCCCAGGAACACGCACGGGCGCATGTCGTCGCGGGCCTGCGTCGGTGTCCGCTCCACCTTCAACGCGTTGGAGTGAACGGAGAACTTCTGCAAATCACCCAACTCGTAGATGGTGCCCGCGGCGGTGACCGGCGATCCCTCGGTGAACGCGATGTCGACCGCCACCACGGTCTCGTGCGTCACCTGGGTCAACGCTTCGGCGCGGCCACTGAGCGGCATTCGGCGGGTGTCGACAGTGACATAAGACACGTTTACCTCGACAGAAATCTGAACCGATCGGTTGTATTTGATTCTGAACTGATCGGTTAATTAAGTCAAACGGAGAGCTAGGATCGGCTAGTGACGGTCGGGCGGCGCAGACAATTCGACGAGCACGCCACTGTGCGCGCCGCGCGCGACCTGCTCTGGGAGAAGGGCTATGCCTCCACCTCCCTCACCGACCTGGAGTCGGCGACC
>NZ_LZIR01000104.1 GCF_001667035.1 Mycobacterium sp. 852002-51057_SCH5723018 | reverse complement strand
CTAGCCGCCCCATTTGGCGGCTTCGGCCGTGTCGCGGGCGTACATGGCCAGCGTGTTGGAGTCATGGGTGCTGGCCATCGCCTGATAGGCGCGCACCAGGCTTTCCATGGCCTGATTCCACTGCGCCTGCCACACCTGATACGTCATCCCGGTATCACCCTGCCAGGCATTCGACAGCGCCGCCTGCTCACTGGCGATATCAGCACCCAGCCCCTGCAGGGTGCCGGCATAACCCGACATGTCCGCGGCATGGCCCAACATCGCCGGGTAGTTATACATAATCTGCGACATCACAAATCCTTTCGCGATTGCTAAGTCCGGCTCAGAACCCGGTGTAACCCGACGCGGCCGCGGCATCGGCGGCCACATAGGTACCCGCGGCATCCCCCAAATTCACCTGAGCGATATCCAACAACGTATTGATCCGCGCGCCGGCCTCCACAAACCGGGCATGAGCGGCCTGAAACGCCACCGAGGACTCCCCCTGATGAAACGCCTGCGCCGACACCGCCTCCTGCTCGGCCTGACCAATCGTGCTGCGCATCAACGCCGCCTTGGCACCAAACGCCGACTGCGCGGCCACCAACTGCGGAATATGAGCATCCAACAAACTCATAACGAT
>NZ_LZIR01000103.1 GCF_001667035.1 Mycobacterium sp. 852002-51057_SCH5723018 | reverse complement strand
GCAAGACGTGTGATGAGCAGTCCAGTTGTTGGCGGATCAGACTTCCCCATGAGGAGGCGGCGAAGTTCGACGCGGCGTTGGCGTCGCATCGTGAGGCGCTGTTCGCCGAGTGGAAGCAGGATCACGGCGATGGGGAGCGCACCTCGGAGCAGCGCCCGCCGTTGCCGGGCATTGTGGAGGCGTTTTTGCGCTTGGTCGAGGCGGGCTGGGATGCCGAGGTGGCTCGTCGGCCACACGGGGCTCAGACCACGGTGGTGGTGCATGTCGATGTGGAGCGGCGCGCTGCGGCGTTGCATGTGGGTCCGCTGCTCAGCGAGGCCGCACGCCAATACCTGACGTGTGATGCCACGTGTGAGGTCTGGTTTGAACGCGACGGCGAGGTGATCGGTGCTGGGCGGGCGACGCGGGTGATCAACCGGCGGCTGCGGCGCGCGCTGGAGTATCGCCATCGCACGTGCGCGGTGCCCGGTTGTGGGGCCACCCGTGGTCTGCACGCCCACCACATCCGGCATTGGGAAGACGGCGGCCCCACGGAGTTGTTCAACCTGGTTTTGGTGTGTCCGTATCACCATCGGTTGCACCACCGGGGCCTCATCACCATCGCCGGATGCGCCGACGATCTGATTGTCACCGACAGCGCCGGTCAACGGCTGCGCGCGGGATCGCTCGCGCGTCCGCCCAACCTTGCCCCGCCGGCTGTTCCCCCGTGGCCCGGGCCCACCGGCGAGCGCGCCGACTGGTGGTGGTATGAACCGTTCCAGCCGCAGCCACCACCGACAAACAACTA
>NZ_LZIR01000102.1 GCF_001667035.1 Mycobacterium sp. 852002-51057_SCH5723018 | reverse complement strand
TCTGTACGGCGCGGTGCAGATCGACGGTCGCGATGCCTACGCCACCCATACCTGCACACCGCAGCCCGGGCCGGTGGCCACGCGAGGTGGGTTCGACGTGATCGTCACCGGCGATTTGGACATGATCACCGGCGCTGACACCGTCCTGATCACCGGAACGGGTGCGCGAGACGGCGTGGCGGCCGAGCTGTTGGCGGCGTTGCGAGACGCCGCTCGCCGCGGCGCGAGGATCGCGTCGATCTGCACCGGCGCCTTCGTGCTGGCCGAAGCCGGTCTCCTGGACGGACGGTGCGCGACCACACATTGGCGCTACGCCGCGGAGCTCGCACAACGCTACCCACGGGTGCTGGTCCGCCCCGAAGTGCTGTTCGTCGAAGACGGGCCGATAGTCACCTCGGCGGGGCTGGCAGCCGGAATCGACCTGTGCCTGCACCTGATTCGCAGCGACCATGGCGCGGCCGTAGCGAACGACATCGCCCGCCTCGCCGTCGTCGCACCGGTGCGCCCGGGCGGGCAAGCACAGTTCGTCAGCGCACCGGTCGCATCGTCGGGCCCGACCACCCTGGATCAGACGCGCGCCTGGGCCCTGACAAGGATTCAGGACAAACTCACCCTCGCCGACCTGGCACAGCATGCCAACACCAGCATCCGCACACTCAATCGACGTTTCCGGGCCGAGACCGGTCTGAGCCCCCTGCAATGGCTGCTACAACTGCGGGTCGATCGGGCCCGTGAACTGCTGGAGACCACCGATCTGCCGGTCGCGGTCATCGCAGACCGCAGCGGACTCGGCAGTGTGGATTCGCTGCGCGACCATTTCATCCACACAACGGGTCTGACGCCCAGCGCCTACCGCGCCGCGTTCACCCACTCCCCCAACCAATCAGACAATGTCGTCACCACGAACCGGCGCCGGTAACCCTCGCGAGGGTGCGCAAAATGACAGCCGTACCGGCGTGTCGCCGTGCAGACACTCAGTGTCATGGTGGCGGTGCCGCATTGGCGGTGGTTGGGTCTGGATCACCCGAT
>NZ_LZIR01000101.1 GCF_001667035.1 Mycobacterium sp. 852002-51057_SCH5723018 | reverse complement strand
GGTGCCCCGTGGTCGAGGCCTGCTGTGGCCGAGGACACCGGCGTGTTCGTCCAGGTGGCGGCCACCGAGTTCCGCAAGTAGGACCGCTGCCGCTGCCGCGGCGGGGGGGCTAGCCCCAGCGCAGCGGCAGTTGCTTGAGCGCGAAAGTCTTTGACGGGAAGTTGATTTCGGGCGTGTAATCCGAGGGCACGTCGAAATCGGGGATCTGCTTGAGCCATTCGGCGACGATGATGGTCAGCTCGATCCGCGCCAGATGAGAACCCAGGCAGCGGTGCGGTCCGCCGCCGAAGCCCCAGTGGCGGTGCACCTTGCCGTCCAGGACGAGGTCGTCGGAGGACCACGCGTCGCTGTCGTCGCGGTTGACCGCGGCCATGCACAGCCGCACCGGCGTCCCCGCCGGCAACGTCATGCCCCCGATCGTCACCATCTCGGTCGTCACACGCGGCGCCACCGGCGCCGACGGCTCCAGGCGGACGATCTCCTCGATGAAAACCCTTGTCTGCCGGGGACTGTCGCGCAGCGCGTCCCGCAGCTCCGGCCTGCGCGCGAGTTGGTAGAGGGAGAATCCGATCGCCGCGGTCACCGTATCCAGGCCCGCCAGGATCAACAGGTGGCTCATGCCCAGCAACTCGAGATCGCTGAAGTCGCCGTCACTGGTCATCACCTGCGACAGCATGTCAGTTCCGGGGTTCTCCCGGCGTTGCCGAATCACGTCGGACAGATATCCCAGCAGGGCGTTCCCTTTATCGATGTCCTCCTGGGAGAGATAGGGCTTGTCGGCGATGACGGCGTCTTTCCAGTCGATCAACTGGTCGCGATCCTCCAATGGCAGGCCGTACAGGTCCAGGAACACCTGAAACGGGTACAGCCGCGCGAAGTCCGCCATCACCTCGCACTTACCCTGTCCGGCAAAGGCGGCGATCATCTCCGCGGCGTGGCGCTGCAGCACCGGCCGGGACCTGCTCAAGCCGGCGGGGCTGAAGTAGGGCTGCAGGATCTTGCGATACCGGGTGTGCTCCGGCGGGTCGAACGCCAGCGGGACCACCGGCAGCGGATAGCCCGGGGGCTGCAGCGCCAGCCGGGACGAGAAGACCTTCGGATTGCGCAGCGCAGCCAGCACGTCCTCGCGGCGTGTTATGTAGTAGTGGCCGTTCATGAAGACCACCGGCCCGGCGTCGCGCAACGTCTTCCACCCGACGCCGCGATCGGCGGACATCGGCAACTTGAAGTAGTCGAGCCGCGGTAGGTGGAAAGTACCTGGCTGGCTGTCGCCAAGAGTGCTCATGCGCTGGTGATCTCGCTTGTCTTTTCGTACTTGGCCTCGGTGTGTCCCGCCAGGCCGTGCTTGGAACCATGTCGGCACCGGTTCGGCGGTGGCACGTCAATATTGCATGTGTGCCACAAGGAATATTTGCATGTGCGTCAGAGGGCCACCAATCGGCCGACGAATACAAGGTTGAACGTGGCGGCCGCGATGGAGCGACTAATCTACCTATCGATTCCTCTAGTCCGTCTGGGTGTTCCCTGAAGCCGTCGAAGAAGGAAACCTCGTGAAGGTTCGTCTCGAAAAGTCCAGATGTGTGGGCCACGCCCAGTGCTACGCCGTCGACCCAAATCTCTTCCCGATCGACGAGTCTGGCTATTCGACCCTGGAAGAGCATGAGGTCAGCCGTGAGGATGAGCAGCTGACCCGCGACGGCGTGGCGTCCTGCCCAGAAATGGCGCTGATCCTCGAGGTCGACTAGCGGCCGGCGGACATAGACAACTTATATGAGTTCCCCTTGCGCCCGGGCGATATGCGAACTGCAGGTGAACATTTAGTTGTCGTGGGTGAACCCCGGTTGGCCGGGAGTGAACTTTGGTTGGCCGGGAATGAACAGTTGGCATCGCAGCTCGGCGTCGCTAGATGCGACCAGCTAATGTCTTTCGCGAGCGGCAGTTCAGGCACGACGAGCTGTCGCTCGGTTGCTGACAGCGGGTTAGTCGAGGCACAACGTGGATGTCGTCCGTGACCGAACGTCCGGGAATCCTGGTGGCAGAGCACCGATCCGGGCAGAGTGGACGCGTTTGCGATCGCGCACCGGCCATCTCGCCGAAGGGGTTTGCTGGCCGGAAGACCCGAATCAGTCAGCGACACCGACGGGTCAACGGCGCCCAGAGGTACCGATGTGTGTACGAGGTCGTGACTACGGCCACCATAGTTCTTATGTGATTGCCGAGATCGCCGCCGCGATCACGGCCAACTGAGGAGGACACGGTGTTCGACTTCGGAGCGTTACCGCCCGAAATCAATTCCGGCCGGATGTACGCGGGCCCGGGAGCCGAGTCGATAATGGTCGCCGCCACGGCGTGGGACGAGCTGGCGGCGGAGCTGGCGACCGCGGCCAGCGGCTACAACTCGGTGCTCACCGAGCTGACCAGCGCACCCTGGGTGGGACCGTCGTCGACCGCGATGGTGACGGCTGTCGTTCCCTACGTGAGCTGGCTGAGCACGGCCGCGGGGCTGGCCGAGGAGAGCGCCAGCCAGGCGCGGGCGGCCGCGGGCGCTTTCGAGGCGGCGTTTGCGATGACGGTGCCCCCGCCCGTGATCGCGGCCAACCGCGCGCTGCTGATGGCGCTCATCGCGACCAACTTCTTCGGGCAGAACACCCCGGCGATCATGGCCACCGAGGCCCAGTACATAGAGATGTGGGCCCAGGACGCCGCGGCTATGTACGGCTATGCCGCGTCCTCGGCCGCCGCCACCGTGTTGACCCCGTACCAGTCCCCGCCGAATACCAGCACCCCCGACTCCGTGGCCCAACAGAACGCCGCCGTTGCGCAGGCCACCGCCCAGCCGGCCGGCAACTCCGCACAGACGGCGGCGCAGGCGGCCGCCTCGGTTCCTCAGATGTTGCAGCAGATGGCGCTGCAGTGGGTGCAGAGTTGGAACGCCACGAACTGGCCGTTCTCGATGCTGCAGAACCAGTTGGAAAACCTGCTGATTTTCGGGCCCCCGACCCCGACCCACGACTGGTTCAATGTCCCCGGCCTCACAGGCGTCACCGGCTACCCGTCGCAGTCGTCGTTCCTCTCCAGCGGAATCAGCCCGCTGTACAACGAGGCAAGGCAATTCGCGCAGGCGTACTTCGGCGTCGGCCTCGCGAACTTCGGTTGGTCGATCGGCCAGCAGCTCACGTTCGGCCCCGGCGGCGCGACCGCGGGTGCCGGTGGTTCCTGGTTCCCGACGCCACAATTCGGGGGTCTTCACCTGGGCGCCATCGGCGGCGGTTTGGGCGGGGTTCCGCACACCGCTGGAGCGATTTCGGCGAGCACGGGCGGGGCAGGCAAGATCGGGGCGTTGTCGGTCCCGACCAACTGGTCCACGCCGGCCTCGGAGGCCACCGTCACACTCGCCGCGGCCGAGGAAACGCCGGCCAACGCCGGTGCAGGCGTGCCCGGCAACGCCATGCTGAGGGGCATGCCGATGGGCGGCATGGGCCGGCGCAGCGCCGGTTACGGCTACACCACCAAATACGGGTTCCGCTACAGCGTGCTGACGCGGCCGCCGTCGGCCGGATGATGACGGGCGCGAGCATGGTCTTCCAGTTGGGGGCGTACCCGCCCGGTACCGCTCCAGATGAACAACAGTTGTCCACCAATGAACAGTTGGCGCTAAGGAGGCGCGAGCCTGCGGCATCCAATTAGTCTCACTAGCAACCTATGTCTGCAGTGAACTTCACCAGCAATGCATTCCTTTTACGGTCATCGAGCCTGAAGGTTGAGGAGGAAACGAAATGTCGTTTGTGACTACGCAGCCAGAAGCGTTGGCGGCAGCGGCAGGCACTTTGCAGGGGATCGGCTCGGCGTTGAGCGCCCAGAATGCCGCGGCGGCGGCCCCGACGACGGGTGTGGTGCCCGCGGCCGCCGACGAGGTGTCGGCGCTGACTGCGGCCCAGTTCGCCGCGCACGCCCAGATGTATCAGGCCGTCAGCGCTCAAGCGACGGCGATTCACGAGCAGTTTGTCAACACCCTGGGCATCAGCTCGGGGTCGTACGCGGTGACCGAGGCGGCCAACGCGGCCGCGGCAGGCTAGGAGGTCCGATCGTGTCTGATTTGGGTTCGTTGCCCCCCGAGGTCAGCTCCGCACTGATCTATGCGGGTCCCGGCTCGTCGTCGCTGATGGCGGCGGCCGCGGCCTGGAATGGCCTCGCCGCCGAACTGAGTTCGGCCGCCATGGGCTATGACACGGTCGTCACCCAGCTCTCCAGCGAGGAGTGGCTGGGGCCGGCCTCGACGTCGATGGCATCCGCGGCGCAGCCGTATGTGCAGTGGATGACCACCACCGCCGGGCAGGCCGAGGAGGCCGCCGCCCAGGCACAGTCGGCCGCCGCGGCCTACGAGACCGTGCTCGCCTCGGTCGTCCCGCCGCCGCTGATCGCGCTCAACCGCACCGAGCTGTCCCAGGCCATGGCGACCAACGTGCTGGGTCAAAACAACGGGATCATCGCGCAGCTGGAGGCCCAGTACCAGGAGTTCTGGGCCCAAAACGCCTCGGCGCTGTACAGCTACGCCGGCCAGTCGGCGGCCGCGACGCAGGTGACGCCGTTCCAGAGCGCACCGGCGGTGGCCAACCCGGCCGCTGCCACCACCCAGGCGGCTGCGGCCGCGGCCTCACCAGCCGCTACCATCCAGCAGACCCTGCAGCAATTCATCACCGGGATCCAGCAGCAGATCGCCGGGCTGGCGGGACCATTCGCCAACCCGACCACGACGATCGCGGGCACAAACCTGTTCTCGACGTCCAACCCGCTGCTGCAGGAAGCCTGGTTCCTCATCAGTGGCCAGACGATCCTGCCGTCGAACATCGGGACGTTCCTGGGTGGCTACTCGAACTACGCGAGCTTCTTCTACAACACCGAGGGTCTGCCGTACTTCAGTGTTGGTATGGGGAACTTCGGTGTTCAGATGGCCAAGACCCTGGGCGCGATCGGCGGCGCGGCCCCGGCCGCCGCGGCCGCTGTCCCCAAGGGCTTGCCCGGGCTGGGCGGGCTGCTGGGTGGCGGCACGGGCGCCGCGGCGCACCTCGGCAGCGCGACCTCGATCGGCAAGCTGTCGGTGCCGGCCACCTGGGCGGGGTCGGTCGCTCCGGCGACAGGCCACGTCGCGCCCCAGCTGGTCAGCACGGTCAGCGCCGCCCCGGAGGCCGCCAGTGGTGGGCCCGGAAACCTGCTGGGCGGCATGCCGCTGGCGGGGGTGGGCTCCGGCACCGCCGGCGGTGCCGGTCCACGGTACGGGTTCCGCCCGACCGTCATGGCCCGGCCGCCCCTGGGCGGGTAGCTGCCCTTCTCCAACTCGCGTCGTGGGGGGGGGGGGGGGGGGGGGGGGCCGCCCGCCGCGGGGGGGGGGGCGCCGCACCCAGGGAGGCCGCGGGGGGGGCCGCCGGCAGCCCCACCAGCGGC
>NZ_LZIR01000100.1 GCF_001667035.1 Mycobacterium sp. 852002-51057_SCH5723018 | reverse complement strand
CGGATCTGCTCCTCGCGGCTGGCGCCGGCTGGCGAACCCGCGCCGCCGTTGGCGTGCCAGGTGCACAGCGTGAACTGGGACGCCATCGCACAGTGCGAGTCGGGCGGTAACTGGGGGATCAGCACCGGTAACGGCTTCGCCGGCGGCCTTCAGTTCACGTCGAGCACCTGGCACGCCAACGGCGGCGCGGGATCGCCGTCCGGCGCCAGCCGCGAGGAGCAGATCCGGGTGGCCGAGAACGTCCTGCACTCGCAGGGCATCGGCGCGTGGCCGGTCTGCGGCCGGCGTGGCTGACGCCCCGTCGTAGGTAGTAGTAAAGGAATGCCGGGCCTCGCGCCCGGCATTCCTTGTTCTGGGGGTCTTCTGCAGGTCCGGTAGCGTCGCTCCGGTGACCGCAACGCCGCGCGAATTCGACATCGTCGTGTATGGGGCCACCGGCTTTGTGGGGAAGCTGACCGCCGACTACCTGGCCGGCGCCGGGGCAGGCGCGCGGATCGCGCTGGCCGGCAGGTCACCGGACCGATTGCGCGCCGTTCGCGACACACTACCCGGATCCGCGCGGGATTGGCCCGTCCTGACCGCCGACGCCGCGTCGCCGTCGACGCTGAGCGAGCTGGCGGCGCGCACCCAGGTCGTCATCACCACAGTCGGGCCCTACGCGCGCTACGGGCTGCCGCTGGTGGCCGCCTGCGCGGCGGCCGGCACCGATTACGCCGACCTGACCGGCGAGGCGATGTTCGTCCGCGACAGCATCGACCAGCACCACAAGCAGGCCGCCGACACCGGCGCTCGGATCGTGCACGCCTGCGGGTTCGACTCGATCCCCTCCGACTTGAGCGTGTACGCGCTGCATCAAGCGGTGCGGCGGGACGGCGCCGGCGAGCTCGGCGATACCCACTTCGTGGTGCGTTCGCTGCGGGGCGGGTTCTCCGGCGGCACCTACGCCACATTGGTCGAAGTTCTGCGCACCGCCTCGAGCGATCCCGACGCACGCCGCCAGCTCGCCGATCCCTACACGTTGAGCACCGACCGCGCCGCCGAACCCGAATTCGGCCGCCAGCCCGACTTGCCGTGGCGCCGCGGCGACCACCTGGCTCCGGAACTGTCCGGGATATGGACCGCGGGATTCCTGATGGCGCCCTACAACACCCGGATCGTGCGCCGCAGCAACGCCCTGCTGGACTGGGCGTACGGGCGGCGGTTCCGCTACGACGAGAGCATGAGCGTCGGATCGTCGGCCCTGGCGCCGGTGGCGTCGGCCGTCTTCGGTAGCGTCAGCAACGCGGTGTTCGAGTTGAGCAGCCGCTACTTCCGGCTGCTCCCGCGCCGCCTGGTGGAACGGGTCGTCCCCAAGCCGGGGACCGGCCCCAGCCCGGCGACCCGCGAGCGCGGTTACTACCGGACCGAGACCTACACCGCCACGACCAGCGGCGCCCGCTACGTGGCGCGCATGGAGCAGCGCGGCGACCCCGGCTACAAGGCGACGTCGGTGCTGCTGGGGGAGTGCGGCCTGGCGCTCGCGCTGGACCGCGACAAGCTCTCGGAGCTGCGCGGCGTGCTGACCCCCGCGACCGCGATGGGCGACGCACTCCTCGAACGCTTCCCGGGCGCCGGCGTGTCGTTGCGGGTCGACCGGCTGGCCCGGTGACCCTCGGTCATCCCTAGAATTGACCGGTGACCAGCCGCAGCCCCGCCGCCGACCTGCCCAAGTCGTGGGATCCGGCCGTGATGGAGGCTGCGATCTATCAGCAATGGCTGGATGCGGGCTACTTCACGGCGGACCCGGCCAGCACCAAACCCCCGTACTCGATCGTGTTGCCGCCGCCCAACGTGACCGGCAGCCTGCACATGGGCCACGCCCTGGAACACACCATGATGGACGCCCTGACCCGCCGCAAGCGCATGCAGGGTTATGAGGTGCTGTGGCAGCCGGGCATGGACCACGCCGGCATCGCGACCCAGAGCGTGGTGGAAAAGCAGCTTGCGGTCGACGGCAAGACCAAGGAGGACTTCGGCCGCGAGCTGTTCGTCGAAAAGGTGTGGGACTGGAAGCGTGAGTCCGGGGGCGCCATCGGCGGCCAGATGCGCCGGCTCGGCGACGGCGTGGACTGGAGCCGCGACCGGTTCACCATGGACGAGGGCCTGTCACGGGCGGTGCGGACCATCTTCAAGCGGCTCTACGACGCCGGGCTGATCTACCGGGCCGAGCGGCTGGTCAACTGGTCCACGGTTCTTCAGACGGCGCTCTCCGACATCGAGGTCAGCTACGAAGAGGTCGAGGGGGAGCTGGTCTCGTTCCGCTACGGGTCGCTGGCCGACGACGAGCCGCACATCGTGGTCGCCACCACCCGGGTCGAGACGATGCTCGGTGACACCGCCATCGCGGTGCATCCCGACGACGAACGCTACCGCCACCTGGTCGGCACCAGCTTGGCGCACCCATTCGTGGACCGGCAGCTCGTCATCGTCGCCGACGAGCATGTCGACCCCGAATTCGGCACCGGCGCAGTCAAAGTCACGCCCGCGCACGACCCGAACGACTTCGAAATCGGGCTGCGGCACCAGCTGCCGATGATCTCCGTCATGGACACCAAGGGCCGGATCGCCGGCACCGGAACGCAATTCGACGGCATGGACCGCTTCGAGGCCCGGGTCGCGGTGCGCGAGGCGCTCGCGGCGCAGGGCCGGGTCGTCGCGGAGAAGCGTCCCTACTTGCACAGCGTCGGACATTCGGAGCGCAGCGGCGAGCCGATCGAGCCGCGGCTGTCGCTGCAGTGGTGGGTCCGGGTGGAATCGCTGGCCAAGGCCGCGGGTGACGCGGTGCGCAACGGGGACACCGTGATTCACCCCGCCAGCATGGAGCCGCGCTGGTTCGCCTGGGTCGACGACATGCACGACTGGTGCATCTCGCGGCAGCTGTGGTGGGGCCACCGCATCCCGATCTGGTACGGGCCCGACGGCGAGCAGGTGTGCTTCGGCCCGGACGAGACGCCCCCGGAGGGCTGGGAGCAGGACCCCGACGTGCTGGATACCTGGTTCTCGTCGGCGCTGTGGCCGTTTTCCACGCTGGGCTGGCCGGAAGAAACTCCGGAGCTGAAAAAGTTCTATCCGACAAGCGTTTTGGTCACCGGCTACGACATTCTGTTCTTCTGGGTCGCGCGGATGATGATGTTCGGCACTTTTGTCGGCGGCGACGACGCCATCACGCTCGGCGGCCGGCGCGCGCCGCAGGTGCCCTTCACCGATGTCTTCCTGCACGGGCTGATCCGCGACGAATTCGGCCGCAAGATGAGCAAGTCCAAGGGCAACGTCATCGACCCGCTGGACTGGGTGGAGACGTTCGGGGCCGACGCGCTGCGATTCACACTGGCCCGCGGCGCCAGCCCCGGCAGTGACCTGGCCGTCAGCGAGGACGCCGTCCGGGCTTCCCGCAACTTCGGCACGAAGCTGTTCAACGCCACCCGCTACGCGCTGCTCAACGGGGCCCGGCTGGCGCCGGTACCGCCACCCGCCGAGCTGACCGACGCCGATCGCTGGATCCTGGGGCGGCTGGAAGAGGTTCGCGCCGAGGTGGATTCGGCCTTCGACGGCTACGAGTTCAGCCGGGCCTGCGAATCGCTGTACCACTTCGCGTGGGACGAATTCTGCGACTGGTATGTCGAATTGGCCAAGACGCAGCTCGCCGAAGGGCTCACCCACACCACCGCCGTGCTCGCCGCGGCGCTCGACACGCTGCTGCGTTTGCTGCACCCGGTCATCCCGTTTCTCACCGAGGCGTTGTGGCAGGCGCTCACCGACCAGGAGTCGCTGGTGATCGCCGACTGGCCGCAACAGTCGGGCTTCGCGCTGGATCCCGTTGCCGCGCAACGGATCAGCGACATGCAAAAGCTGGTCACCGAGGTCCGCCGGTTCCGCAGCGATCAGGGTCTGGCCGACCGGCAGAAGGTGCCGGCCCGGCTGGCCGGTGTCGAGGAGGCGGATCTCGGCGGCCAGGTGGCCGCGGTGACGTCGCTGGCGTGGCTCACCGCGCCGGGTGACGACTTCACGCCGTCGGTGTCGCTGGAGGTCCGGCTGGGTCCCAAGCTGAACAGCACTGTCGTCGTCGAACTCGACACGTCAGGCACCATCGACGTCGCCGCCGAGCGCCGGCGCCTGGAAAAGGATCTGGTCGCGGCGCAAAAGGAGCTGGCGTCGACGGCGGCCAAGCTGGCCAATGCGGACTTCCTGGCCAAGGCGCCGGAACAGGTCGTCGCCAAGATCCGCGACCGGCAGCGCGTGGCCCAGGAGGAGACGGACCGGATCACCGCGAGGCTGGCCGGGCTGCAATGACTTTCGACCCGCCCGAGTGGGCGCCCAGCGCCGGCCCCGAAGCCGGCGCAGTTCCGACACCCGACGAGATCGCGTCCCTGCTGCAGGTCGAGCACCTGCTCGATCAACGCTGGCCGGAGACGAAAATCGAGCCGAGCCTGGCCCGGATCAGCGCGCTGATGGACCTGCTGGGCTCGCCACAGCTGGGATATCCGTCGATCCACATCGCGGGCACCAACGGGAAGACCTCGGTGGCGCGGATGGTCGACGCGCTGGTGACCGCGCTGCAGCGGCGCACCGGCCGAACCACCAGCCCGCACCTGCAATCGGCGGTGGAACGCATCGCGATCGACGGAAAGGCGATCAGCCCTGCGCAATACGTGGCGACCTACCGGGAAATCGAGCCGTTCGTGCAGATGATCGACGCGCAGTCGCAGGCCGGCGTTTTCGGGGGGGCTGGCCCGGCGATGAGCAAGTTCGAGGTGCTCACCGCGATGGCGTTCGCCGCGTTCGCCGACGCGCCCGTCGACGTCGCGGTCGTCGAGGTCGGCATGGGCGGGCGGTGGGACGCCACCAACGTCATCAACGCGCCGGTGGCCGTGATCACCCCGATCGGCATCGACCACGTCGACTACCTCGGCGACGACCTCGCCGGAATCGCCGGCGAGAAGGCCGGCATCATCACCAAAGCACCCGACGGCGCGCCCGACACGGTCGCCGTCATCGCGCGCCAGGCGCCCGAGGCGATGGAGGTGCTGCTGGCCCAATCGGTGCGCGCCGACGCGGCGGTGGCCCGGGAGGATTCGGAGTTCGCGGTCCTGGGCCGCCAGGTAGCGATCGGTGGGCAGGTGCTGCAGCTACAGGGCCTCGGCGGGGTGTATTCCGACGTCTACCTGCCGCTGCACGGCGAACACCAGGCGCACAACGCGGTGGTGGCGCTGGCGGCGGTCGAGGCCTTTTTCGGCGCGGGCGCGCAGCGGCAGCTCGACGTTGAGGCGGTCCGGGCCGGTTTTGCGGCCGTCACGAGCCCCGGTCGGCTGGAGCGCATGCGCAGCGCGCCCACGGTGTTCCTCGACGCGGCACACAATCCGGCCGGCGCGGCCGCGCTGGCCCGCACGCTGGCCGACGAATTCGACTTCCGCTTCCTGGTCGGCGTGCTCAGCGTGCTGGCCGACAAGGACGTGGGCGGCATCCTCGCCGCACTGGAGCCGGCATTCGATTCCGTCGTCGTCACCCACAACGGCTCGCCGCGCGCCCTCGACGTCGAATCGCTGGCCCTGGCGGCGCGCGAGCGGTACGGACCCGATCGGGTGACGACCGCCGAAAATCTGCGTGACGCAATCGATGTCGCGACGGCTTTGGTCGACGAGGCCGGTGTGGACGAGGAAGCGGGGGCTTTGTCTGGCACGGGGATCGTCATCACCGGCTCGGTGGTCACCGCCGGTGCCGCCCGGACGCTGTTCGGTCGAGACCCCGAATGACCGACCAAAGCCCCGCCCCGCCGGCCGACCCCTGGAAGAGCTTCGGGGCCGTGATGGCCGCGACGCTGATCCTGGAGGCGATCGTTGTCCTGCTGGCCATACCTGTGGTCGGCGCGGTGGGCGGCGGCCTGACCGCCGCTTCGCTGACCTACCTGATCGGCCTGGCCGTGCTGCTGATCCTGCTCACCGGGCTGCAGCGCAGGCCCTGGGCGATCTGGGTGAACCTGGGTGTCCAGGTGATTCTTCTGGCCGGCTTCGCGGTCTACCTCGGGGTGGGCGTAATCGGGGTGCTGTTCACCGGTTTGTGGGCCCTGATCGCCTACTTCCGCGCCGAGGTGCGGCGCAGGCAGCAATAGGGCAGCGGTCGCGCTCGGCCGAGCGGCCGATCGGTTCTGTACGCTGTGCGCCGTGACCGAACGGACCCTGGTACTGATCAAGCCGGACGCCGTCCAGCGGCACCTGGTCGGCGAGATCATCGGCCGCATCGAGCGAAAAGGCCTGACCATCGCGGCCCTCGAGCTTCGGCACGTCGGCGAACAGCTGGCCAGCGAACATTACGCGGAACACGAGGGCAAACCGTTCTTCGCTTCGTTGCTGGAGTTCATCACGTCGGGTCCGGTGGTGGCGGCCATCGTGGAGGGACCGCGTGCGATCGCGGCGTTTCGGCAGCTCGCCGGTGGCACCGACCCGGTGGACAAGGCAGTGCCGGGCACGATCCGGGGCGATTTCGGCCTGGAAACCCAATTCAACCTGGTGCACGGGTCGGATTCGGTGGATTCGGCCAAGCGCGAGATCGCCCTCTGGTTCCCCGACGCTTAGCGTCGGGACCATCGCGACCGGGCCGGCGGGCGGGTTTGCTCGGCCGCCCGCATCGGGTGGGGGTGGGCACGCGGAGCGATGTGGGATACTGACAGCGGGTGAACGTCGCCGGACCGGCTTCAGACACCCGAATGAAGACTTAGACAAGCGCGCCATCGCGATTCCGCAATGTTCCGCCGCATGTCAGGCCGTCATTCAGTACGGCGCCGAGCGAGTTCTCCTGAGCCGCCCGGGGCGAGACCATCACAAGCCCGGGAAAATTGAACCGGGCCCATAGCGAAGCCCTCGCGTGGCCGCGTCGAACGACGCGCCCGGGGGCTAAAGGAGAATACGTGGTAGACGGCGCACCACCTCGAGACCCATCACAAGGGCCGGTCCAGCCCGAGGACCTGCCGGACCGCTTAAGGGTCCATCAGCTGGCCAGAGCGCTGGGCAGCACCAACAAAGAGGTGCTGGAGGCGCTCGTCGCGATCGACGGACGGGCCCGCAACGTGCAGTCCGGCGTGGACCGCGGCGACGCCCTGAAGGTGCGCGACCTTATCTTCGCCAAGCCCCTGCCCAACATCCCGGGGTTCAGCAGCGCACCGGTCGCCCAGCAGCCGTTGCTGCTGCGCAGCTCGACCGAGCCGGCGGAGTACATGCCGTTGTTCGTCGCGCCGCAGCCGGTGAAGACTGGCGAGGGCGACGACGGCGACTCGGATTATTCGGGGGCGGACTCCGATGACTCCGACATCGACGACGACGAGCTGACCGACCGCCCGGCCAACCGGCGCCGGCGCCGTGGTCGGCGGGGGCGTGGCCGCGGGCGCGGCGAACAGGGCGGACCCGACGGCCAGGACACGGGTGACGACGACGACGAGGACACCGACTCGGACGACGCCGACGATTCCGACGCGGGTGACGACGAGAACGGTTCGTCGGAGGCCGCCACCCGCCGCCGCCGGCGGCGCCGGCGACGCAAGTCCGGGGCGGGTGACGACGGCGACGACGGTCCGGCGCCCGACGACCCGCCCAACACCGTGGTGCACGAGCGGCCGCCCCGCAGCGGGAAGTCCGGTGACGACGGGTCGAACGGCTCCGCCAGCAGCGAGATCAAGGGCATCGACGGCTCCACCCGGCTGGAGGCCAAGCGGCAGCGCCGACGCGACGGGCGCGACGCCGGGCGGCGCCGCCCACCGGTGCTGACCGAGGCCGAGTTCCTGGCGCGCCGCGAGGCCGTCGAACGGATGATGGTGGTGCGCGATCGGGTCCGCACCGAGCCGCCCCACCCGGGCGCGCGGTACACCCAGATCGCGGTGCTCGAGGACGGCATCGTCGTCGAGCATTTCGTGACGTCGGCGGGCTCCGCCTCCCTGGTCGGCAACATCTACCTGGGGATCGTGCAGAACGTGTTGCCGTCGATGGAGGCGGCCTTCGTCGACATCGGCCGCGGCCGCAACGGCGTGCTCTACGCCGGCGAGGTCAATTGGGAAGCGGCGGGGCTCGGTGGCTCCGACCGGAAGATCGAACAGGCGCTCAAGCCCGGCGATTATGTGGTGGTCCAGGTCAGCAAGGATCCCGTCGGGCACAAGGGCGCACGGCTGACCACGCAGGTGTCACTGGCGGGTCGCTACCTGGTTTATGTGCCGGGCGCGTCGTCGACCGGCATCAGCCGCAAACTGCCCGACACCGAACGCCAGCGGCTCAAGGAGATCCTGCGCGAGGTGGTGCCGTCCGACGCCGGGGTGATCATCCGCACCGCATCCGAGGGCGTCAAAGAGGACGACATCCGCAAGGACGTCACCCGCCTGCAGGAGCGCTGGCAACAGATCCAAACCAAGGCGACCGAGACCAAGGAGAAGGCCGCGGGCGCCGCGGTGGCGCTCTACGAAGAGCCGGACGTGCTGGTAAAGGTCATCCGCGACTTGTTCAACGAGGACTTCGCCGGGCTCATCGTGTCCGGCGACGATGCGTGGAACACCATCAACGAGTACGTGAACTCCGTTGCGCCCGAACTCCTTTCAAAGCTCACCAAGTACGGCGCCGCCCAATCTTCTGAGGGAGTGGCGGCCCCTGATGTGTTCGCCGTTCACCGCATCGACGAGCAGCTCGCCAAGGCGATGGAGCGGAAGGTGTGGCTGCCGTCGGGCGGCACGCTGGTGATCGACCGGACCGAGGCGATGACGGTGGTCGACGTCAACACCGGCAAGTTCACCGGCTCCGGCGGCAACCTCGAGCAGACCGTCACCAAGAACAATCTGGAGGCGGCGGAGGAGATCGTGCGGCAGCTGCGGCTGCGCGATATCGGCGGCATCGTGGTCATCGACTTCATCGACATGGTGCTGGAATCCAACCGCGACCTGGTGCTGCGCCGGCTGACCGAGGCGCTGGCCCGCGACCGCACCCGCCATCAGGTGTCGGAGGTGACCTCGTTGGGCTTGGTGCAGCTGACCCGCAAGCGGTTGGGGACCGGGCTGGTCGAGGCGTTCTCGACGTCGTGTCCCAACTGTGGCGGCCGCGGCATCCTGCTGCACGCCGATCCCGTCGATTCGGCCCCGTCGAATGGGCGCAAGTCCGAGTCCGGGGGTCGCCGGGGCAGGCGGTCGAAGAAGGGCCGGGCCGAGGAGCCCGCCGACCAGCCCGCGGTGGTCAAGGTGCCCGCGCACGCTCCCGGTGAGCACCCGATGTTCAAGGCGATGGCCGCTGGCGCGACCGGGCCGTCCGGAGCGGCCGATGAGGACGACCAAGATTCCGAGGAGACCGGTGATGAAGTCGCCGCCGCGGCCGAGACGGGGACCGAAGGGCAGCCGGCCGCCCTGGAGGACACCGACCAGGACGACTTCGAGGACACCGACGAGGACTCTGACGACGAGGACTCGGAAGACGAGGACTCGGAAGACGACGACCTCGACGACGAGGACCTCGACGAAGAAGACCTCGACGACGACGAGGAGGATCTCGACCTCGACGATGACGAGCTGGACGACGGGGATTCCGACGACGAGAACGGTGACGACGACGCGAACTCCGCGGTGGGCGTCGACGGCGGGGCGCCGTTTGGCCGCCCACGGCGGGGGCGCGCGTCGGGCCGGCCGGCCGGGCCGCCGATCCACGCGGACTGACCTGCTGCGCGGCGCGCGCGGGGGCGGCCGGTTTGACCCTGTAGCCGCTGGTCAAGTACCCTTGGACAGTTGTCGCCAGGCCGATAAGTGTGCGGCCGGCGACGGGCGGGGCCGCCGGGCTCGGGTTGTTGCCGGGCGCGGACCCGCATCCCAGACCCACCACGAACACGCCGGTGGCACGTGCGCGAAGCGCCGGGCAAGCGGCTGAGCAGAGTTAAGGCAGGAGCAACGATGGCGACCTACGCAATCGTCAAGACGGGCGGCAAGCAGTACAAGGTCGCCGTCGGAGACGTGGTCAAGGTCGAGAAGCTCGACTCCGAGCCCGGCTCGAACGTGTCGCTACCGGTCACCCTGGTCGTCGACGGCGCCAAGGTGACGACCGACGCCAGCGCGCTGGCCAAGGTCGCGGTGACCGGCGAGGTGCTCGAGCACACCAAGGGCCCCAAGATCCGCATCCACAAGTTCAAGAACAAGACCGGCTACCACAAGCGCCAGGGACACCGTCAGCAGCTGACGGTCCTGAAGGTCACCGGGATCAAGTAGGGAAGGCGACAAACATGGCACACAAGAAGGGCGCATCCAGCTCGCGCAACGGCCGCGATTCGGCCGCACAGCGGCTGGGTGTCAAGCGATTCGGTGGCCAGGTTGTCAAGGCCGGCGAAATCCTCATCCGCCAGCGGGGCACCAAATTCCACCCCGGCGCGGGCGTCGGTCGCGGCGGCGACGACACCTTGTTCGCCAAGGAGGCCGGGGCCGTCGAGTTCGGGGTCAAGCGCGGACGCAAGACCGTCAGCATCGTCGCGGCCGGGCAGGCCGACTAAGCGTCGCGAGCGTGCACCCACTGCGATAATTCGAGGCAAATCTCGCAGTAGCTGCACGCTCGGCGAGCGAGATGGGTGAGAGGACCCTCGATGCCCCGGTTTGTCGATCGCGTCATCATCCACGCGCGGGCGGGCTCGGGCGGCAACGGCTGCGCGTCGGTCCATCGCGAGAAATTCAAGCCGCTGGGCGGCCCCGACGGGGGCAACGGTGGCCGCGGCGGCAGCGTCGTCCTGGTCGTCGACCCGCAGGTGCACACCCTGCTGGACTTCCATTTCCATCCGCACATCACCGCGCCGTCAGGCAAACAGGGGATGGGCAACAACCGCGACGGCGCCGCCGGCGCGGACCTGGAAGTCAAAGTCCCCGACGGCACCGTCGTCCTCGACGAAAACGGCCGAATGCTAGCCGACCTGGTGGGCGCCGGCACCCGCTTCGAAGCCGCCGCCGGCGGCCGCGGTGGCCTGGGCAACGCCGCGCTGGCATCGCGGGCCCGCAAGGCGCCGGGCTTCGCGCTGCTCGGCGAGGCGGGCCAGTCCCGCGACCTGGCACTCGAGCTCAAGACCGTCGCCGATGCCGGCCTGATCGGATTTCCCTCCGCCGGGAAATCGTCGCTGGTGTCCGCGATTTCGGCCGCCAAGCCGAAGATCGCCGACTACCCGTTCACCACGCTGGTGCCCAACCTCGGTGTCGTGTCGGCCGGTGAGCACACCTTCACCGTCGCCGACGTGCCCGGCCTGATCCCGGGCGCATCGCAGGGCCGCGGCCTGGGCCTGGATTTCCTGCGCCACATCGAGCGGTGCGCCGTGCTGGTGCACGTCGTGGACTGCGCCACCTCGGAACCGGGCCGCGACCCGATCTCCGACATCGACGCGCTGGAAGCCGAACTGGCCGCGTACACCCCGACGCTGCAGGGCGACGCAGCGCTGGAGGACCTCGCCGAGCGGCCGCGCGCGGTGGTGCTGAACAAGATCGACGTGCCCGAGGCACGCGAGCTCGCCGAATTCCTCCACGACGAGATCGCCGAGCGCGGCTGGCCGGTGTTCTCCGTGTCGGCGGTGACACGGGAAGGGTTGCAGCCGTTGATCTTTGGCCTCTGGCGAATGATCTCCGACTACAACGCCGCGCGGCCACAGATCGTGCCGCGCCGGCCGGTGATTCGTCCGGTGCCCGTCGACGACAGCGGCTTCACCGTCGAGCCGGACGGAGAGGGCGGCTTCGTCGTCACCGGCGCGCGGCCCGAACGCTGGGTCGGCCAGACCAATTTCGACAACGACGAGGCCGTGGGCTACCTGGCCGACCGCCTCGCGCGTTTGGGCGTGGAAGAGGAACTGCTGCGGCTGGGCGCGCAACCCGGGTGCGCCGTGACCATCGGGGACATGACATTCGACTGGGAGCCGCAAACGCCTGCCGGACGGCAGGTTGCGCTGTCCGACCCGTTGTCTGGACGAGGCACCGACGCGCGGCTGGAACGCAGCGATCGCGTCGGCGCCGCCGAGCGCAAGGCCGCCCGGCGTCAGCGCCGGCGATCCGGTGACGAACACGGTGGAGCCCCGTGAGCCAGCATCGCGAAGCCATCCGAGCGGCGCGCAGCCTGGTGGTCAAGGTCGGGACCAACGCGCTGACCACGCCGTCCGGGGTGTTCGACGCCGGCCGGCTGGCCGGGCTGGCCGACGCGATCGAGGCGCGCATGAAGGCGGGCACCGACGTCGTGATCGTCTCGTCGGGCGCCATTGCCGCCGGTATCGAGCCACTCGGGTTGTCCCGTCGCCCAAAGGATTTGGCGACCAAGCAGGCCGCGGCCAGCGTGGGGCAGGTGGCGCTGGTGAACTCGTGGAGCGCGGCATTCGCCCGCTACGGCCGCACGGTAGGGCAGGTACTGCTGACCGCGCACGACATCTCGGTGCGGGCCTCGCACACCAACGCCCAGCGCACCCTGGACCGGTTGCGCGCGCTGCACGCGGTGGCGATCGTCAACGAAAACGACACGGTGGCCACCAACGAGATCCGGTTCGGCGACAACGATCGGCTTTCGGCGCTGGTCGCCCACCTGGTGGGCGCGGAGGCCTTGGTGTTGCTCTCCGACATCGACGGGCTCTACGATTCCGATCCTCGAAAGTTCAACGGCGCCAGCTTCATTCCCGAGGTGTCGAGTTCGGCCGACCTGCACGGTGTGGTCGCCGGCCCGGGCAGCGACCTGGGCACCGGCGGAATGGCGTCGAAGATGTCTTCGGCTCTGCTGGCCGCCGACGCCGGGGTCCCCGTCTTGCTGGCCGCCGCGGCCGACGCCTCGACCGCCCTGACCGACGCCTCGTCCGGGACCGTCTTCGCCGCGCGGCCGGTCCGGATGTCGGCCCGTCGGTTCTGGGTGCGATATGCCGCCGAGGCGGCCGGGTCGCTTACTCTCGACGCGGGCGCGGTGCGCGCGGTGGTGTGCCAGCGCCGCTCGTTGCTGGCCGCGGGGATCACCACGGTCTCGGGCCGGTTCTACGCGGGAGATGTCGTCGAATTGCGCGGACCGGATGCCGCGCTGGTGGCCCGCGGTGTGGTCGCCTACGACGCGGCCGAGCTGGCCGGCATGATGGGCCGGTCGACCTCCGAGCTGCCCGGTGAGTTGCGGCGCCCGGCGGTGCACGCCGACGACCTGGTCGCTGTCTAATTCTGTGTGACGCGTCGGCCTGCCGACGTTGGCGCGAGATACAGTGTGTTCCAAATGATTTCGGCCAGCGTCGCGGCCAGCTCCGCGTCGTAGGACTCTGGCGCCGTCGGCAGGTTCTGCTGGCACGCGCGCTCCACCATCCAGGTCAGCGCGCTGGCCGTGGTGGCCGCGGGTAGTTCGGTGCGGATGGATCCGTCGGCCTGACCGATCTCGATGACTCGGGTTAGCCTCCCGGTGATCGCGGTCAGGAGGTTGCGGTAGGTCGCTCCCACCAAGGGGTCATACGCGGCCATCTCATTGAGCGCGACGAGCACCGATTGATGGCGCCGGTAGCTGGCGACCGTGCCCGCCGTCGCCGCGTGGACATCCGCGGGATCATGGCGCGACGCCACGCTCCACCAGCGGTCCGCGCTGTGGGCGAGATCGGCGAATACCTGCCCGGCCAGGCGGCGCAGCAAGTGGCCCTTCTCCTCGAAGTAGATGTAGAAGCTGGCCCGCGATATGCCGGCCTCGCTCGACAGCCGGTCGACGCTGAGTTCGGTAAAGCTCGTCCCGTCGCGCATCAGCCGCTCGGTCGCGTCTAGCAGGCGGCGCTCGATCTGCTCGCGCCGTTGCTGGCGCGTCTGCTCGCGCTTAGCTTGCGGCTTCCGGGTGACAGACGGCATTTGCCCAGCATAACCAAGTGTTCAACAGGTTGACTAGACATGATGTCTAGGCATATCGTCGATTGAGTCTGAGGGGGCCGTAAGTGCGGGAGGGGCAACGATGACAGGGACGACCGGGTTGGTTCGCAGACGCGATTACGACGCGATCGATCTGTCCTCACGGGCGTTCTGGGCCGCCACGGCGGCGGAGCGCGAACGTTCCTTCGCGGTGCTGCGGGCCGTGCGGCCGGTGAGCTGGCATCCGCCCGTGGAAGACGCCTTGATGCCCGATCCCGACGACCCCGGCTACTGGGCGGTGACCCGGCGCGAAGACATCGTCACGGTGAGCCGCAATTGCGACGTGTTCCTGTCCGGCAAGGGAGTGATGTTCGAGAACATCCCGGTCGAGTTGCTCGAAGCGTCCCAGTCGTTCCTGGCGATGGACGCGCCGCGGCACACCAAGCTCCGCAAGCTCGCCCACGCCGCGCTCTCCCCGAGGCAGGTCCGGCGCATCGAAGAATCGATCAGGGCGAACGCGAAAACCATCGTCGAAGAGCTCCGGGCCGCCGGCAGCGGGGCGGACTTCGTCGACCACTGCGCCAAGGAACTGCCCATCCGCACGCTGTCGGACATGGTGGGCATCCCGTCATCGGAACGCGAGCGCCTGGCGCACGCCACGGATGCCATGGTGTCGTGGGCCGACCCCGCCTACCTCGACGGCCGCCACCCGATGGAAGTGCTCCTCGAGAACCAGGCATACGTGCATCAGCTGGCCGGTGCGCTTGCCGCCGAGCGCCGGGAGCATCCCGGTGACGACCTGATCAGCAGCCTGGTGCATGCCGAGGTCGACGGCGACAGGCTGACTGACGCGGAGGTGGCCGCGTTCTTCGTGCTGCTCTCCGTGGCGGGCAACGACACGACCCGCCAGACCACCGGCCACGCCATGAAGGCGCTCACCGACTTCGAAGATCAGCGGGCCTGGCTGCTCGAGGATTTCGACAACCGAATCGGCACGGCGGTCGAGGAGTTCATTCGCTGGGCTTCACCCGTGATGACGTTCCGCCGCACAGCCGCAACCGAATTCGAGCTCGGCGGCCAGACCATCCGCGCGGGGGAGAAGGTCGTCATGTTCTATTCGTCCGGAAACTGGGACACCGAAGCGTTCGACCACCCGGAGCGCCTGGACCTGAGCCGCAACCCCAACCCGCACGTCGGCTTCGGCGGCGGGGGAGTGCACTTTTGCCTCGGCGCCCACGTGGCCCGGGCGCAGTTGCGGGCCATCTTCGGGGAGTTGCTGCGCCAGCTGCCCGACATCCAGGTCGGCGACCCGACCTACGTGGCGGGCAACTTCATTCACGCCATCGGCAGCATGCCCTGCACGTTCTGACCACCTCTGGCCGATAGTCGGCGTCCACACACCGAGATCGACGAGAGCGCGAAGAAGTGCGAGTGGGCTATGCGCCCGCGTCGATCTCGACGCCCTTCTATGCCCCCGGCAGCACCAGTGCCCCCAATTCGGTGGCCAGCAGCGCCAGCAGCTCCGAGCACCCGCCGTCGACCTTGACGGTGGCCAGGTCGTCGCCGCGGGTACGGCCGCGGTTGACGATGGCGATCGGGATGCCCCGCGCGGCGGCATGGCGGACGAACCGGTAGCCGGAGAATACGGTCAGCGACGAGCCCGCCACCAGCAGCGCCTCGGCCTCGTCGACAAGCGAATACGCCTTCGCCACAACGTCTTTGGGCACGCTTTCGCCGAAGTAGACGATGTCCGGCTTGAGCATGCCGCCGCAGCGCGGGCAGTCCAGGTAGCGGAACGACGCGGTATCTGCGACGACCGCGTCGGCGTCGGGTGTCACCGCCAGCCCGCCAACGGCCTCGGCGCGCTCGGTGTATCCCGGGTTGAGTGCCTCAAGCCGATCGGCGAGAGCGACGCGGCTCATGCCGTGGCCACAAGTCAGGCAGATCACCCGCGCGTAGGTGCCGTGCAGATTGACGACGTTTCGGCTGCCGGCCTTGGTGTGCAGCAGGTCGACGTTCTGGGTGATCACACCGGTCACCACCCCGGCGTCCTCCAGCGCGGCCAGCGCCCGGTGCCCGGCGTTAGGGGCGGTGTCGTCCATGTGCTGCCACCCGACGTGATTGCGCGCCCAATACCGTTGCCGGAACCGCGGATCCGAGGTGAACTGGCGGATGGTCATCGGATTGCTCGGCGGCGAATCGGGGCCCCGATAGTCGGGGATGCCGGAATCGGTGGAAACCCCCGCGCCGGTCAGTGCCACGACCCGGCGACCGGCCAGCAGCGCCACCAGCTCTGGCGATTCGGCGCGGCGGGTGGTCACCATTCGAGGGTACTGGCGCGGCCTGCTCTCGCGAGCGGGCGTGTTTGTGCACCGACACGCCGACAAAGCCGGCATTCTGCGCACGCTCGTGCTCGGCCGTCAGCCCAGGCAGTCCGCCGCAGTGGTGAGCTCGGCGGACATGTTCTGCTCCATCATCTTCAGCGCCGCCTTGCCCAGGTCGGCGTCGATGTGGGCGACCGCGTCCGTCGGGATGACGACGGGCAGGTGGCGCACGTAGGCGTCGAGCGCGGTGTAGAGGATGCACTGCTCGGTGACCTGGCCGGTCAGGATCAGCCGCTTGGTCTCCAGCCGGCCGAGCAGGTAGGCCAGCGCCGTTGCATAGAACGCGCTGTGGCGGACCTTGGTCATCAGGCGGCTAGCGCCTGCCGGTGTGATGGGCTTGATCAGGTCCGGGCGCGCGCCATCGAGGGCGGCGCGCACGATGTCGGAGAACTCGGCGCTGAAATCGCCGTAGTTGTCGTTGACGTACACAAGGTCGACGTCTTCGGCGTCCCGGGCGCGCCGGACCAGATCGGCGAGCGGGTCGATGATTTTCTCGACATTGGGTATCAGATCTTCAGCGTCGTCATGCTGATAGGTGTTCATCATGTCGATGACGACGACGGCGGTATCGCTCATGCTGGTGGGGATACCCGGCAGCCATGAGTTCACAACGGTCAGGCGACAATGGAAGGGCAATGGACTTTTACAACGCCTACGAGCAGGGTTTTGTCCGCGTCGCTGCGTGCACGCAGCACACCACCATCGGTGATCCGGCGGCCAACGCCGAGTCGGTCCTGCGGCTGGCGCGGGATTGCCACGACGACGCCGTCGCGGTGGCCGTCTTCCCCGAGCTGACGCTGTCCGGGTATTCCATCGAGGACATCCTGCTGCAGGACCTGTTGCTCGACGACGTCGAGCAAGCCATTGGTGACGTCGTCGAGTCCTCGACCGACCTGCTGCCGGTTCTGGTCGTCGGCGCCCCGCTGCGGCAAGGGAACCGCATCTATAACGCGGCGGTCGTGATCCACCGCGGAGCGGTGCTGGGGGTGGCGCCGAAGTCGTACCTGCCCACCTATCGCGAGTTCTACGAGCGCCGCCAGATCGCGCCCGGAGACGACGAGCGTGGCATCATCCGCATCGGCGACATCGAGGCCCCGTTCGGCCCCGACCTGCTCTTCGCCGCGTCCGACCTGCCGGGCTTCGTGCTGCACGTCGAAATCTGCGAGGACATGTTCGTGCCGATCCCGCCGAGCGCGGAGGCGGCGCTGGCCGGTGCGACGGTGCTGGCGAACCTGTCCGGCAGCCCGATCACGATCGGTCGCGCCGAAGATCGCTGCCTGCTGGCCCGCTCGGCGTCGGCGCGGTGTCTGGCCGCCTACATCTACGCCGCCGCCGGGGAGGGCGAATCGACGACCGACCTGGCCTGGGACGGTCAGACCATGGTGTGGGAGAACGGCGTGCTGCTCGCCTCCTCGGAGCGCTTCCCCAAGGGGGAGCGGCGCAGCGTGGCCGACGTCGACACGGAGTTGCTTCGCGCCGAACGGCTGCGGATGGGCACCTTCGACGACAACCGACGCCATCACCGGACGTCGGCGGAGTCGTTCCGGCGCATCGAGTTCCGGCTTGACCCGCCGTCCGGTGACATCGGGCTGCGCCGCGACATCGAGCGCTTCCCGTTCGTGCCGGCCGATGCGCAACGGCTGGAACAGGACTGCTACGAGGCCTACAACATCCAGGTCTCCGGGCTCGAGCAGCGGATGCGCGCGCTGGACTATCCGAAGCTCGTCATCGGGATTTCCGGCGGCCTGGACTCGACTCACGCGCTGATCGTGGCGGCACGAGCGATGGATCGCGAAGAACGGCCGCGCAGCGACATTCTGGCGTTCACGCTGCCGGGGTTTGCGACGGGTGACCGCACCAAGCGCAATGCGATCGAGCTTTGCCGCGCGCTCGGTGTCACCTTCGCCGAGATCGACATCACCGACACGGCGAAACTGATGCTCAAGGAGATCGACCACCCGTTTTCCCGCGGCGAGAAGGTCTACGACGTCACTTTCGAGAACGTCCAGGCCGGCCTGCGCACCGATTATCTTTTCCGGCTGGCCAACCAGCGTGGCGGGATCGTGCTGGGCACCGGCGACCTGTCCGAGCTGGGGCTGGGCTGGTCCACGTACGGGGTGGGCGACCAGATGTCGCACTACAACGTCAACGGCGGCGTGCCCAAGACCCTGATCCAGCACCTGATCCGCTGGGTCATCTCGTCTGGGCAATTCGAATCGGAGGTGACCGACGTCTTGCAGTCGGTGCTCGACACCGAGATCACCCCGGAGCTCGTTCCCAGCGGCGAGGAGGAAGAGCTGCAGAGCAGCGAGGCCAAGGTCGGACCGTTTGCCCTGCAAGACTTTTCGTTGTTCCATGTGCTGCGCTTCGGGTTCCGGCCCTCCAAGATCGCGTTTTTGGCATGGCACGCATGGAGCGACCCCGAGCAGGGAAACTGGCCGCCCGGATTCCCCGAGGACAAGCGACCGTCTTACTCGCTCAAGGAGATTCGGCACTGGCTCGGGGTGTTCGTGGAGCGGTTCTACTCGTTCAGCCAGTTCAAGCGGTCCGCCTTGCCCAACGGCCCCAAGGTGTCGCACGGCGGCGCGCTGTCGCCGCGCGGCGATTGGCGCGCCCCGTCGGACATGTCCGCGCGCATCTGGCTCGACGAGATCGAACGCTGCGTGCCCGAGGACTAGCGCGAGCGTGGTCGGCTAACGGATCCGACCGACGCCCGGGATGAAGCGGCCCACACTGGCGGCGTAGGCGCGGTAGGCCTCGCCGTGGGTTCGCAACAGGTACGGCTCTTCGACGCGACGGACCTGGACCTCGATGGTGGCGACGAGCAGCAGAAGGCCGGCGCCGGCAAGAACGTTCGGCGTGACCATCGCGATCCCGATGCCGAATGTGAGCATGGCGGTGTAGATGGGATTGCGGATCCGGCCGAAGACCCCGGTGTGCACCAGCGTGGTGGTCTCGCGCTGGTCCACCCCGATGCGCCAGGAATCGCCCATCTCGAGTTGCGCGTAGACCGTCGCCGCGATGCCGGCCGTCGCGACCACGATGCCGACGGCCTGGACCCAGACCGCGCTGAGCGTGTGGACGGGGTGGATGACCTTGGCCTCCTGCAGGATCGGGCCGCTGACCGCCACGAGCAGCGCGACGACGAAACCGAGCCCGGCGAGGCGTTCGGTCAGGCCGCCGGCGCTGACCCCCCGAAAGCCGGTCGAGCCGGTGCGCCGATACTGCAGCCAGCTACGCCAACCGAAGCCGAGCACCCCGAATATCGAGAAGAGCACCAGGGCGATGTCGGCGGCGGCTGTAGCGAGCATCAGCAGAGCTCCTTTCGTGCGGTCGGTGCAGACCGTGCTATTTCATCAGCTTCGTATCGCCGCGTCGATTACCGGTGCCTCGGGTGCGCAATCACCGGCGCCGGGGACGAGCGTCGACAGCGCGCCCGCGACGCAGGCCCGCTGCACCGCCGCCAGCCGTTCCCCCAACGAACCTGACTTGCGCGGCCAAGTCGCGGCCAGCACTCCCGCGAACACGTCGCCGGCGCCGGTGGTGTCCACCGCTTTGACCGCCGGTGCGGCCACCGTGAACTCGCCGTCGGCGCCGACGTAGCGGGCGCCGCGAGCGCCCAGGGTGACCACCAAGTGGGTTGGTCGCCAGGCCCATTCGCCGGCTTCGGCTTCGTTGGCGATCACCACGTCCGCGGCGTCCGCCAGTTCGGCCAAGGAGCTTCGTTCCCGACCGGCCGGTGAGGCGTTGACGATGACGACCGCCGCGGCCGAACGGGCTACGTGTGCGGCCGCCACCGCCGCCGGCACCGGAATCTCCAACTGCGTCAACAGCACCTCGCAGCCGGCGACGACGTCGCGCGCGGCGCCGGCGGCCAGCGTCAGCCGCCCGTTGGCCCCCGGCGCCACCACGATGATGTTCTCGCCGCGAGCATCGACCACGATGACCGCGCTGCCGCTCGGCCCGGACAGTGCAACCGTCCCGTCCAACCCAACCCCGTTGGCCCGCAGGTGAGCAAGCAGCCGCTCGCCGGCGGGATCGTCGCCGACCGCACCGACGAACTGCACCCGCGCGCCCGCCCGCGCCGCCGCGACGGCCTGATTGCCGCCCTTGCCGCCGGGTGCGGAGGTCAGCGCCGACGCCAGCACCGTCTCGCCCGGGCGCGGAAGGGAGTCGACGTCGAACGTCGAGTCCATGTTCACGCTGCCTACCACACAAACTCGTGTCGCCATGGCGCCGACGTTAGTCGTGCAGCGGGCAAGCCTGCCCCGAACTTTTCGAAACCCGGCGCATTATTCGCGCTAATCGCTTTATGACAAATGCGTTTTATCGTGATCTTCTCGCGTTAGTCTGCTGCGTGATCGTTCCGTCTATCGAAAGGAACGCGGTTGACGGCGGCCGAAACAACCGACCGGGTAACGGACGCGGAGGCCGAACCGGCTCCGCGGACCCGGGGGCGCGCGCACCGGCCTCTGATATGGCACCGTTTCCGATTCGGTATCCAGTCCAAGATCCTGATGGCGATGCTGCTGTCAGGCATCCTCGGCGTGGGCGTGATCGGCCTCATCGGGGCGGTTTCCGGCCGCAACGCGTTGCGGCAAGTCGAGTCCGAGCGGTTGATCGAGTTGCGGGAGTCGCAGAGGCGCCAGCTCCAGTCCATGTTCCGGGAGGTGACGAACTCCCTCATCGTCTACAGCGGCGGATTTAGCGTCGTCGAGGCGACGACGGCGCTCACCGCCGGCTTCAACCAGTTGGCCAACGCGACGATCAACCCGGCCCAACAGCAGGCGCTCGTCAACTACTACGACAACCAGATGATCAAGCCGATCAAACGGACGACCGGTGACGACATCGATACCAACGCCGTATTGCCGAGTTCGAACGCGCAGAAATACCTTCAGGCCTATTACACCGCGCCACCCAGGTCGACAACCGACTCGATGCCCGTGCTGGACGCCAGCGACGGCAGCGCATGGTCGGCGGCCAACGCACGCTTCGATTTCTATATGCGCGATATCGTCAGCCGATTCGACTATCGGGACGCGCTGCTGCTGGACACGCAGGGCAACGTGGTTTACAGCGTCATGAAAGGGCCCGACCTCGGAACCAACATCCTCACCGGCCCCTATCGCGAATCGAATTTGAAAGACGCGTACCAGAAAGCGCTGCGCTCCAACGACGTTGAGTTCGTGTGGATCACCGACTTTCAGCCGTATCAGCCGCAGCTCGACGCGCCCACGGCGTGGGTGGTATCGCCGGTCGGCATGAACGGCAAGATCGAAGGCCTCATGGCCTTGCCGGTGCCGATCGCAAAGATCAACCGGATCATGACCGCCAACAAACATTGGATCGAGGCCGGCATGGGCGCCTCGACCGAAACATATCTGGCGGGTCTGGACGACCTGATGCGTTCTGACTCACGGCTTTTCCTGGAAGACCCGAAAGAATACCGCCGCGAGGCCATCGAGGCCGGCACCCCGCCCGACGTGGTGGACAAAGCGATCCGGTTGGGTGGCACGACGCTTGTTCAGCCGGTTCCCACCGCGGGTCTGCGCGCCGCCCAGCGCGGCGAGACCGGGGTCATGAGCGCCACCGACTACACCGGCCATCGGGAACTGGAAGCCTACGCCCCGTTGAACATTGCCAACTCCGACCTGCACTGGTCGATCCTGGCGACGCGCGACGACTCCGACGCTTTTGCGCGGCTGGGCAGGTTCAGCAAGACGCTTGTCATCGCGGTCACCGCCCTGGTTTTCGTCATCTGCGTGGCCTCGATGCTGATCGCGCAGGCGGCGATGCGCCCGGTCCGGCGCCTCGAGGAGGGCACGCGGAAGATCAGCTCCGGCGAGTACGACATCAACATTCCGGTCATGACGCGCGACGAAATCGGCGATCTCACGGCCGCTTTCAACGAAATGAGCAGAAATCTCGCGATCAAGGAAGAGCTGCTCAACGAGCAGCGCAGCGAAAACAATCGCTTACTGCTGGCGTTGATGCCCGAGTCGATCGTCCAACGCTATCGCGAGGGCGCGGGGACCATCTCGCAAAAACACCAGGACGTCGCCATCATCTATGCCGACATCGTCGGACTCGACGAGATCTCCAACGAACTGCCGGGCGACGAACTGGTCGGGATCGTCGACGAACTGTTCCGCCAGTTCGATTCGGCGGCCGAAACCCTTGGCGTCGAACGGATTCGCACTTTCCACAACGGCTATCTCGCCAGCTGCGGGGTGATCACCCCGCGGCTGGACTGCACTCACCGCAGCGTCGAGTTCGCCGTCGAAATGCGCCGCATCATCGAACGGTTCAACAGCGAGACCGGTCACCAGCTGGGTCTTCGGGTCGGCATCAACACCGGCAACGTGATCAGCGGACTGGTGGGCCGATCCAGCCTGGTCTACGACATGTGGGGCGCCGCCGTCAGCATCGCCTACCAAATGCACAGTGGCGCACCGCAGCCCGGCGTCTACGTCAGCTCCCAGGTGTACGAGGCGATGCGGGACGTGCGGCATTTCACGCCCGCCGGCACCATTTCGGTGGGCGGGACCGACCAGGCCATCTACCGGTTGTCGGAGCGATGATGAACGCCTGGCACTCATCCTGGTTCTACTGGGCAATCGGTATCGCGGTTGGGTTCCCGGTCGGGCTGATCCTTCTCACCGAGGTACACCACGCGCTCACCCGCAGGAACAGCCGCATAGCCAGGCAGGTGGGCCTGCTGCGCAACTACCTGCTGCCGCTTGGGGCGCTGCTGCTGCTGCTGGTAAAGGCCTCGGAGATCCCGGCCGGGGAGGTCCCGGTGCGGCTGCTCACCACGGTGTTCGGGTTCCTGGTGCTGGTGCTGTTGCTGTCGGGGCTCAACGCCGCGGTGTTTGAGGCCGCGCCGGAAGACAGCTGGCGCAAGCGTCTGCCGGCCATCTTTCTCGACGTCGCCCGCTTCACGCTGATCGGCGTCGGACTCGCGGTGATCCTGTCCTACATCTGGGGCGTCCGCGTCGGCGGCCTGTTCACCGCGCTAGGCGTCACGTCGGTCGTGATCGGCCTGATGCTGCAGAACTCCGTCGGGCAGATCGTGTCCGGCCTGTTCATGCTGTTCGAGCAGCCGTTCCAGATCAACGACTGGATCGATACGCCCAACGGGCGCGGACGCGTCGTCGAAGTGAACTGGCGGGCGGTGCACATCGACACCGGCAGCGGGACTCGCATCACGCCGAACTCGGTGCTGGCCACGACGTCGTTCGTCAATCTCAGTCGCCCCGCCGGTACGCACAAACTGGCCTTGACGACCACCTTTTCGGCCGCCGACCCGCCCGACCGGGTCTGCGCGATGCTGTCGCGGGTCGCCTGCGAGCTGCCGCAACTCAAGCCCGACAGCGCGCCCCGCTCGGTACCCGTCGGGGGCGGCGAATACCGCACCAGCATCGGGCTGAGCTCGCCCGCCGACGACGGCGCCGCGCGATCGACGTTTTTGCGCTGGATCTGGTACGCCGCGCGGCGAGAAGAGCTGCACCTCGACGGCAGCGACGACGACTACTCGACGCCCGAGCGCGTGGAGAAAGCGGTGCGCATGGCTGTGGCGCCGGCGTTGCGGCTCAACGCCGACGAGCAGCGGTCGCTGTACTCCTGCGCCAGGCTCGTCCGCTACGGCGCCGACGAAACCGTGGAGTACGCCGGTCAAGTGCCTTCGGCGATGACGTTTTTGGTCGTCGGGCGCGTGCAGCTTTCCGCGACGGCCGACGACGGGTCGATCGTGCCGATCAGCACGCTGGTCGAGGGATCGTTCCTGGGTCTTACGGCGCTGACCCGGCAACCGAATCTGGCCAGCGCGCACGCGCTCGAGGAAGTAACCGCGTTGGAGATCGATCGCGAACACCTCGAGCATCTGGTGATGCGAGAACCGTTGCTGTTGCAGAACTTTGGCCACATTCTCGAAGAGCGTCGAAGAAAAGTGCGCGACGCCCGGCGTGGCGAGCGGGTGGCGTGAGGCCCCCGGACCGTGGCGATCGCTAGCGCGGCTCAGCGGGTGCTGGGGGCACCCCCGCGGAGCTGGGCGACGGGGCGCCACCATCGGCCTTAGGCGTTCGGAGTGGGCCAACCTGACTCGCCCAGCTCAGGACCGATACCCTGGTTCAATGAGTGTGCAAGCTCCATCGCGTCCTGACCTGCGCCGGGAGGTCCACAACGCCGCACGCCGCGCCCGGGTCGCCGCCCGCGCGCTGGCATTGCTGCCGACCGTCGCCAAGGACGCGGCGCTGCAGTCCGCCGCGGAGGCGATAGGCGCCCACACCGAGCTGATCCTGGCGGCCAACGCCGAAGACCTCGACGCCGCGCGGGCGGCCGGCACACCGGCCGCGATGCTGGACCGGTTGGCGCTGGACGTCGAGCGCGTCGACGGGATCGCCGCCGGCCTGCGGCAGGTCGCCGGGCTGCCGGACCCGGTGGGCGAGGTGCTGCGCGGCTACACCCTGCCCAACGGGCTGCACCTGCGGCAGCAGCGGGTTCCGCTCGGCGTGGTCGGCATGATCTACGAGGGCCGGCCCAACGTCACCGTGGACGCCTTCGGGCTGGCGCTCAAGTCCGGCAACGCCGTGCTGCTGCGCGGAAGCTCGTCGGCGGCGAAGTCGAACCAGGCGCTCGTCGACGTGTTGCGCGCCTCGCTGGTCAGTGAGGACCTGCCCGCCGACGCGGTGCAGCTGCTGTCGGCCGGCGATCGGTCCACGGTCACGCACCTGATCCAGGCCCGCGGCCTGGTCGACGTCGTGATCCCGCGCGGGGGAGCCAGCCTCATCGACGCGGTGGTGCGCGACGCGCAGGTGCCCACCATCGAGACCGGCGTCGGCAACTGTCACGTCTACGTGCACGAAGGCGCCGACCTGGCCGTCGCCGAACGGATCCTGCTGAACTCCAAGACCCGTCGGCCCAGCGTCTGTAACGCCGCCGAGACGCTGCTGGTCGACACTGCCATCGCAGGCGAGGCCATGCCCAGGCTGGTGGGCGCCCTGCAAGACGCCGGCGTGACGGTGCACCTGGACCCCGATGAAACCCACCTGCGCCGCGAATACCTGTCCATGGACATCGCGGTGGCGGTCGTCGACGGCATCGACGCCGCGATCGCCCACATCAATGAATACGGCACCGGACACACCGAGGCCATCGTGACCACGAATATGGCTGCGGCCCAACGTTTTAGTGACGGCGTGGACGCGGCCGCGGTGATGATCAACGCATCGACGGCGTTTACCGACGGTGAGCAGTTCGGTTTCGGTGCCGAGATCGGCATCTCGACGCAGAAGCTGCATGCGCGCGGCCCGATGGGGTTGCCGGAACTGACCTCGACCAAGTGGATCGCGTGGGGCGACGGGCAGATCCGTCCGGCCTGACCGCCCGAGAATGCTTTAGGAGAACCGACATTGTGAGCGTGCCCGCCCGGCCGACGCCGCTGTTCGCCGACATCGACGACGTCTCGCGGAAGCTGGCCGAGACCGGCTACCTGCCGGACACCGCCACCGCGACGGCGGTGTTTTTGGCCGACCGCCTCGGCAAGCCGCTGCTGGTGGAGGGCCCCGCCGGCGTCGGCAAGACCGAGCTGGCCCGCGCCGTCGCCCAGGCCACCGGCTCCGGGCTTGTCCGCCTGCAGTGCTACGAGGGCGTCGACGAGGCCCGCGCCCTGTACGAGTGGAACCACGCCAAGCAGATACTTCGTATTCAGGCCGGCTCCGGCGACTGGGACCAGACCAAGGACGACGTGTTCAGCGAGGAATTCCTGCTGCAGCGTCCGCTGCTGACCGCCATCCGGCGCACCGAGCCGACGGTGCTGCTCATCGACGAGACCGACAAGGCCGACATCGAGATCGAAGGCCTGCTGCTAGAGGTGCTGTCGGATTTCGCGGTGACCGTCCCCGAACTGGGCACGCTCACCGCCGAGCGGGCGCCGTTCGTGGTGCTCACCTCCAACGCCACCCGCGAACTGTCCGAGGCGCTCAAGCGTCGCTGCCTGTTCCTGCACATCGACTTCCCCAGCCCGGACCTGGAACGGCGCATCCTGCTGTCCCGGGTCCCCGAGCTGCCCGCGCACCTGGCCGAGGAGTTGGTGCGCATCATCGGGGTGCTGCGCGGGATGCAACTCAAGAAGGTGCCGTCCATCGCCGAGACGATCGACTGGGGCCGCACGGTGCTGG
>NZ_LZIR01000099.1 GCF_001667035.1 Mycobacterium sp. 852002-51057_SCH5723018 | reverse complement strand
TTGGCGCTGCCGGGCCTGCCGCCGATTTCGTTGACGTTGCCGCCGTTTGCGTTGCCGCCGTTCACGTTGCCGCCGTTGCCGCCGTTGCCGAACCTGGGTGCGGACATTAGTGCGGGGCTGAACGCGTTGTTGTCGGGCAGCTTGGCGCTGCCGGGCCTGCCGCCGATTACGCTCCCGCCGTTCACCCTGCCGCCGTTCACGTTGCCGAACCTGGGTGCGCTCAGTGCTGAACTGTCTGCGGCGCTCAACGGACTGGGTGGATCGTTCGGTGCCTCGCTGAATGCGGCCCTCGGCGGCCTGGGTGCCTCGCTGAGCGCGGCGCTCAACGGCAGCCTGAACCTGGGCGCCAACCTGAGCGGGTTGATCCAGACCGGCGAAACGTTGGCGGCCAACTTTGCCGGCAACCTGGGCAACCTGACGGCCGGCTTCCAGACGGCCCTGAACGGGGCGATCCAGACCGGTGAAACCCTGGCGGCCAACCTCGTCGCCTCGCTGCCCGCACTGGACCTGCCCAGCCTGGCGGTGTCGATCAACGCCGCCCTGTCCGCCAACCTCGGTGCGGGTCTAGCGAACGCCGGTCTGGCACTGGGGGCCGGCTTGACCGGTGGCCTGTCGGGTGTGATCCAGAGTGCTGAAATGTTGGGCGGCGGCCTGGCCGCGGGGCTGTCCGGGCTGACCGGCACGGGTGCTGCGCTGGCGACGATCTGGGGCGACACCGCGGCCCAGATTGGTGGGGCGATCAGCAACGGTTTCTCGTCGACCCTGGCCGTTGGATTCCCGGGCCTGATCGACGTCGGGGCGGCCCTGGTGACCGGCATTGCCGGTGCTACCACCGGACTTGCCCAGGCCGGTGGCGCACTGGGCGGTTCGTTGTCGCTCGCCCTGACCAACCTGCTGCTTTCGCTGCAGGCGGCCCTGAACGTGAGCGTGGGCGTCAGCGGCTAGGCCACGGGTGGCGCCCAGGGGGCGCGTGTAGGTACCGGGCTCTCCCGAAGCTAGAGCCACGACCGACAGGCGGCCCCCTGGGCACCCGGCACTTCCCGGTCGATGACATGGGTTTGCAAATGAGTGCATAACCATGCAGAATCGTCGAAATGGCCGACGTATTGAGGGTGGCGGTCGCCGGTGCCACCGGCTACGCAGGCGGCGAAATCCTACGGCTACTGCTCGGGCACCCGGCCCATGCCGACGGTCGGCTCACGATCGGCGCGGTGACCGCTGCGGCGAGCGCCGGCAGCACGCTGGGGGAGCACCATCCCCACCTAATCCCGTTGGCACAGCGCGTCGTTGAACCCACCGAGCCCGCCGCGCTGGAAAGCCATGACGTCGTCTTCCTGGCCTTGCCGCATGGGCATTCGGCCGCGCTGGCCGAACGGCTCAGCCCCCAAACCCTGATCATCGACTGCGGCGCCGACTTCCGGCTCACCGACCCCGCCGCCTGGGAGCGGTTCTACGGGTCCCCGCACGCGGGCAGCTGGCCATACGGCCTGCCCGAGCTGCCCGGCGCACGGGAGCGGCTGCGCGACGCTCGGCGCATCGCCGTTCCGGGCTGCTACCCGACCGCGGCGCTGCTGGCGTTGCTGCCCGCGGTCGCCGAGGACCTCATCGAGCCCGCCGTCGCGGTGGTCGCGGTCAGCGGCACCTCCGGCGCCGGCCGCGCGGCCAAGACCGACCTGCTCGGCTCGGAGGTCATCGGATCGGCGCGCGCCTACAACATCGCCGGGGCGCACCGGCACACTCCCGAGATCGTGCAGGGACTCGGCGCCGTCACCGACCGCGACGTCACCGTCTCGTTCACCCCGGTGCTCATCCCGACCTCCCGCGGCATCCTGGCCACCTGCACCGCCCGCACCCGTGCGCCGCTATCGCAGCTGCGGGCCGCCTACGAAAAGGCTTACGACACCGAGCCATTCGTCTACCTGCTGCCCGAAGGGCAGCTGCCCCGCACCGGGGCGGTGATCGGCAGCAACGCCGCGCACCTCGCCGTCGCGGTGGACGAGGCCGCCCAGACCTTCGTGGCGATCGCCGCGATCGACAACCTGGTCAAGGGCACGGGCGGCGCGGCCGTGCAGTCGATGAACCTGGCGCTGGGTTGGCCCGAGGCAGAAGGCCTTTCGGTGATCGGGGTCGCGCCGTGACCCAAACGACTGAGGCGCGGCTGCTGCGCGAACAGGGCGTCACCGCGCCCGCCGGGTTCCGTGCCGCCGGCGTCGCCGCCGGAATCAAGGCATCCGGCGGTCGCGACCTCGCGTTGGTCTTCAACGAGGGACCCGACTACGCGGCGGCGGGCGTGTTCACCCGCAACAAGGTCAAGGCGGCCCCGGTGCTGTGGACCCAGCAGGTGCTGACTACCGGACAGCTGCGCGCGGTGATCCTCAATTCCGGCGGCGCCAACGCCTGCACTGGACCCGTCGGCTTCCAGGACACCCACGCCACCGCTGAGGCGGTCGCGGCCGCGCTGTCTGACTGGGGAACCGAGACCGGCGCCATCGAGGTCGCCGTCTGCTCCACCGGGCTGATCGGCGACCGCTTGCCGATGGACAAGGTGCTGGCCGGTGTCCGCGAAATCGTGCAGGACATGGCCGGCGGGCTGACCGGCGGCGACGAGGCCGCGCAGGCCATCATGACCACCGACACCGTCCCCAAACAGGTTGCGCTGCACCATCGGAACAACTGGACACTCGGCGGGATGGCCAAGGGTGCCGGTATGCTGGCGCCGTCGTTGGCCACCATGCTGTGCGTGCTCACCACCGACGCCGCCGTTTCGCCCGAGGCGCTCGACCGGGCGCTGCGCCATGCGACCGCCCGCACCTTCGACCGCCTCGACATCGACGGCTGCTGTTCGACCAACGACACCGTGCTGCTGCTGGCGTCGGGAGCCAGCGAAATCCGGCCGAGCCAGGCCGATCTCGACGACGCCGTGCTGCGGGTGTGTGACGACCTGTGCGCTCAGCTGCAGGCCGACGCCGAGGGCGTCACCAAACGGGTCACCGTGACCGTCACCGGGGCCGCCTCCGACGCCGACGCGCTGACCGCCGCGCGGGTGATCGCTCGCGACAGCCTGGTCAAGACGGCGGTGTTCGGCTCCGACCCGAACTGGGGCCGGGTGCTGGCGGCCGTCGGCATGGCGCCCATCGCGCTGGACCCCGATCGAATCGGGGTGTCGTTCAACGGTTCCGCGGTGTGCGTCGACGGGGTCGGCGCTCCGGGCGCGCGCGAGGTGGACCTGTCCGGGGCCGACATCGACATCGCCGTCAACCTGCGCATCGGCGAAGCCTCTGCCGCCATCCGCACCACCGACCTGTCGCACGGCTACGTCGAAGAGAACTCGGCCTACAGCTCATGACCCTGAACGTCGAAGCACTGCCCACCCAGGTCAAGGCCCAGGTGCTGGCCGAAGCCCTGCCGTGGCTCAAGCAGTTGCACGGCAGGATCGTCGTCATCAAATACGGCGGCAACGCGATGACCGACGACACGCTGCGGCACGCCTTCGCCGCCGACATGGCGTTCCTGCGCAATTGCGGCATCCACCCCGTCGTGGTGCACGGCGGCGGCCCACAAATCAGCGCCATGCTGCGGCGGCTCGGCATCGAAGGTGACTTCAAGGGCGGATTCCGGGTCACCACACCGGAAGTGCTCGACGTCGCGCGGATGGTGCTCTTCGGACATGTGGGCCGGCAACTGGTCAACCTGATCAACGCCCACGGGCCCTACGCCGTCGGCATCACCGGCGAGGACGCGCACCTGTTCACCGCCGTGCGGCGCAGCGTGACCGTCGACGGGGTGGCCACCGACATCGGCCTGGTCGGCGACGTCGAGCTGGTCAACACCGCCGCGGTGCTGGACTTGATTGCCGCGGGCCGCATTCCGGTGGTGTCGACACTGGCGCCGGACGCCGAGGGCGTGGTGCACAACATCAACGCCGACACCGCCGCGGCGGCACTGGCCGACGCCCTGGGGGCCGAAAAGCTGTTGATGCTCACCGATGTCGAAGGCTTGTACACCAGCTGGCCGGACCGCGGTTCGCTGGTCAGCGAGATCGACACCGCCACACTGGCGCAACTGCTGCCCACGCTGGAGGCGGGCATGATCCCCAAAGTGGAGGCGTGCCTGCGCGCCGTCACCGGCGGCGTGCCCAGCGCGCACGTCATCGACGGCAGGGTCGAACACTGCGTGTTGGTGGAGCTTTTCACCGACGCGGGCACCGGAACCAAGGTGGTGAGCGCGTGACGGCGACGATGCAGTGGGGGCACCCCCAGCCGCGCAGCGGCGAGGGGGACGCAGCGATGCGGAGGAGCGGCACCATTGACCGTGAGTGAAACCGAGGCACTGCAGCAGCGGTGGGACGCCGTGATGATGCACAACTACGGCACCCCGCCGGTGGCGTTGGCCAGCGGGGACGGCGCCGTGGTCACCGACGTCGACGGCAAGACCTACCTGGACCTGCTCGGCGGCATCGCAGTCAACGTCCTCGGGCATCGGCACCCGGCGGTCATCGAGGCCGTCACGCACCAGATGGCGACGCTGGGCCACACCTCCAACCTGTACGCGACCCAGCCGGGGGTCGCGCTGGCCGAGGAACTGGTCGCTCTACTGGCAGCGGAGGCCCCGGCGCGGGTGTTCTTCTGCAATTCCGGCACCGAGGCCAACGAGGTGGCGTTCAAGCTGTCGCGGCTCACCGGACGCACCAAACTCGTAGCGGCGCAAGAGGCTTTCCACGGTCGCACGATGGGTTCGCTGGCGCTGACGGGCCAGCCGTCCAAGCAGGCGCCGTTCGCGCCGCTGCCCGGTGACGTCACGCACGTGCCCTACGGCGACACCGGCGCGCTGGCCGCCGCGGTCGACGGCGAGACCGCCGCGGTGTTCCTCGAACCGATCATGGGGGAGAGCGGCGTCGTGGTTCCGCCCGAGGGTTACCTGGCGGCCGCGCGCGACATCACGGCGCGGCACGGCGCCTTGCTGGTGCTCGACGAGGTGCAGACCGGAATGGGCCGCACCGGCGCCTTTTTCGCCCATCAGCACGACGGCATCACCCCCGACGTGGTGACCATGGCCAAGGGGCTCGGCGGCGGGCTGCCGATCGGGGCGTGCCTGGCCGTCGGTCCCGCGGCCGAGCTACTGACCCCCGGCCTGCACGGCAGCACCTTCGGCGGCAACCCGATCTGCACGGCGGCGGCGCTGGCGGTGTTGCGGACGATTGCGGCCGACGACCTCATCCGGCACGCCGAGCTGCTCGGCAAGTCGGTGCGCCACGGCATCGAAAAACTCGGTCACCCGCTGATCGACCACGTGCGCGGCCGCGGATTGCTCTGGGGCATTGTGCTTTCGGAGCCACGCGCCAAGGACGCCGAGGCCGCCGCCCGAGACGCCGGCTTCCTGATCAACGCCGCCGCACCCGACGTCATCCGGCTGGCGCCGCCGCTGATCGTCACCGAAGCCCAGATCGAGAGCTTCCTCGAGGCGATGCCGGGCATCCTCGAGACCGCAGGAGCGACACAGTGATTCGACACTTCCTGCGTGACGACGACTTGACATCCGACGAGCAGGCCGAGGTGCTGCAGCTGGCCGCCGACCTGAAGAAGGACCCGTTCAGCCGTCGTCCCCTAGAGGGGCCGCGCGGTGTCGCCGTCATCTTCGACAAAAGCTCGACCCGCACCCGGTTCTCGTTCGAGGTGGGCATCGCCCAGCTGGGTGGGCATGCCGTCGTCGTCGACGCCCGCAGCACCCAGTTGGGCCGCGACGAGACGCTGGGCGACACCGCGCAGGTGTTGTCCCGCTACGTCGAGGCCATCGTGTGGCGGACCTTCGGACAGGACCGGCTGGACGCGATGGCCGCCACCGCGACGGTGCCGGTGGTCAACGCACTTTCTGACGAGTTCCACCCCTGCCAGGTGCTGGCCGACCTGCAGACCATCGCCGAACGTAAGGGGCCGCTGAAAGGCTTGCGGCTCTCCTACTTTGGTGACGGCGCCAACAACATGGCGCACTCGCTGCTGCTCGGCGGGGTCACCGCCGGCATCCACGTCGCCGTCGCCGCGCCCGACGGCTTCGCACCCGACCCGGCGGTGGTGGCCGCGGCCCGGCGCCGCGCCGCGGCCACCGGCGCCTCGGTCACCCTGACCGCAGACGCCGACGCGGCCGCCAAGGGCGCCGACGTCCTGGTGACCGACACGTGGACGTCGATGGGCCAAGAGGACGACGGGCTGGACCGGCTCACGCCGTTCCGGCCGTTTCAGGTCAACGCGCGGCTCGTGTCGCTGGCGGATCCGGAAGCCGTTGTGCTGCACTGCCTTCCGGCCCACCGTGGCGACGAGATCACCGACGAGGTGATGGACGGGCCGGCCAGCGTGGTGTGGGACGAGGCCGAAAACCGGCTGCACGCCCAAAAGGCGCTGCTGGTGTGGCTGCTGGAGCGATCCCGGTGACCCGCTCGAAGGCCAGCCCCGAAACCACCCGGGCCGGCCGGCAGGCCCGCATCGTGGCGATCCTGTCGTCGGCGCCGATCAGCAGCCAAAGCGAACTGGCGGCCCGGCTGGCCGGCGAGGGCATCGATGTCACCCAGGCCACGCTGTCGCGGGACCTCGAAGAGCTGGGCGCGGTGAAGCTGCGCGGCGCCGACGGCGGCGTCGGCGTCTACATCGTTCCCGAGGACGGCAGCCCGGTGCGCGGGGTGTCCGGCGGCACCGACCGGATGTCGCGGCTGCTCGGCGAGCTGCTGGTGTCGACCGACGCCAGCGGCAACCTCGCCGTGCTGCGCACGCCGCCGGGTGCCGCCCACTACCTGGCCAGCGCCATCGACCGCGCGGCGCTACCGTACGTGGTCGGCACCGTCGCCGGCGATGACACCATCCTCGTGGTCGCCCGTGAGCCGATGACTGGTGCGGAACTCGCGGGCATGTTCGAAAACCTTCGGTAAGGAGATCGGTTTATGTCAGAACGCGTCATCCTGGCGTATTCCGGCGGCCTGGACACCTCGGTGGCAATCAGCTGGATCGGCAAAGAGACCGGCCGCGAGGTTGTGGCGGTAGCGATCGACCTCGGCCAGGGCGGCGAGGACATGGAGGTGGTGCGCCAGCGGGCCCTGGACTGCGGCGCCGTGGAGGCCGTCGTCGTCGACGCCCGCGACGAGTTCGCCGAGCGCTACTGCCTGCCGACGGTGCAGAACAACGCGCTGTACATGGACCGCTACCCGCTGGTGTCGGCGATCAGCCGGCCGCTGATCGTCAAGCACCTGGTCGCGGCGGCCCGCGAGCACGGCGGCGGCATCGTCGCGCACGGCTGCACCGGCAAGGGCAACGACCAGGTCCGCTTCGAGGTCGGATTCGCCTCGCTGGCACCCGATCTCGAGGTGCTCGCGCCGGTGCGTGACTACGCGTGGACGCGGGAGAAGGCCATCGCCTTCGCCGAGGAGAACGCCATCCCGATCAACGTCACCAAGCGCTCGCCGTTCTCGATCGACCAGAACGTGTGGGGCCGCGCGGTGGAAACCGGCTTCTTGGAACACCTGTGGAACGCCCCCACCAAAGACATTTACGCCTACACCGAAGACCCCACCCTGAACTGGAGCACCCCCGACGAGGTGATCGTCGGCTTCGAGCGCGGCGTACCGGTGTCCATCGACGGCAATCCGGTGTCGATGCTGCAGGCCATCGAGGAGCTCAACCGCCGCGCCGGCGCGCAGGGCGTCGGGCGCCTCGACGTCGTCGAGGACCGGCTGGTGGGCATCAAGAGCCGCGAGATCTACGAGGCCCCGGGCGCGATGGTGCTGATCACCGCGCACACCGAACTCGAACACGTCACCCTCGAGCGCGAGCTGGGCCGGTTCAAGCGGCAGACCGACCAGCGCTGGGCCGAGCTGGTCTACGACGGGCTGTGGTACTCGCCGCTGAAGGCCGCCCTGGAGAGCTTCGTCGCCAAGACCCAGGAGCACGTCACCGGCGAGGTTCGGATGGTGCTGCACGGCGGCCACATCGCCGTCAACGGCCGGCGCAGCGCCGAGTCGCTCTACGACTTCAACCTGGCCACCTACGACGAGGGCGACAGCTTCGACCAGTCGGCCGCCAAGGGGTTCGTCTACGTGCACGGGTTGTCGTCGAAGATCGCGGCCCGCCGGGACCATCGGTGAGCTTCTGCCGACCAGACGTAAAAGCCCCCCACACGCCGGGCGCCGAGGGGCTTTTGCGTCTGCTCGCGGAGCAAAAGTGAGCACCCGGGAGGGGTCGCTGTGGGGCGGGCGGTTCGCCGCCGGCCCGTCCGACGCGCTGGCCGCGCTGAGCAAGTCGACGCACTTCGACTGGGTGCTGGCGCCCTACGACATCGTCGCCTCGCGGGCGCACACGGTGATCCTGTACCGGGCCGGGTTGCTCACCGAGGAGCAGCGCGACGGCCTGCTGGCCGGGCTGGACAGCCTGGCCGAGGACGTGGCCGACGGCAGCTTTTCGCCGCTGGTCACCGACGAGGACGTGCACGCCGCGTTGGAGCGTGGGCTGATCGACCGGGTCGGTCCCGACCTGGGCGGGCGGCTGCGGGCCGGTCGGTCGCGCAACGACCAGGTGGCCACCCTGTTCCGGATGTGGCTGCGCGACGCGGTGCGGCGCGTCGCGGCCGGGGCGCTCGAGGTGGTCGCCGCGCTGGCCGCCCAGGCCGCCGCGCACCCGACTGCCGTCATGCCCGGCAAGACGCACCTGCAGTCCGCCCAGCCGATCCTGCTGGCCCACCACCTGCTCGCCCATGCCCACCCGCTGCTGCGCGACGTCGACCGCATTGTCGACTTCGACAAGCGCGCGGCGGTGTCCCCGTACGGCTCGGGCGCGCTGGCCGGCTCGTCGCTCGGGCTGGACCCCGACGCCATCGCCGCCGAGCTGGGATTTTCGGCCGCCGCCGACAATTCCGTGGACGCCACGGCGGCCCGGGATTTCGCCGCCGAGGCCGCGTTCGTCTTCGCCATGATCGCCGTCGACCTGTCCCGGCTGGCCGAGGACATCATCATCTGGAGCTCGACGGAGTTCGGCTACGTCACCCTGCACGATTCCTGGTCCACCGGCAGCTCGATCATGCCGCAAAAGAAGAACCCCGACATCGCCGAGCTGGCCCGCGGCAAGGCCGGTCGGCTGATCGGCAACCTGGCCGGGCTGCTGGCCACGCTGAAGGCCCAGCCGCTGGCCTACAACCGTGACCTGCAGGAGGACAAGGAGCCGGTGTTCGACGCGGTGGCCCAGCTGGAGCTGCTGCTGCCAGCCATGGCTGGGCTGGTGGCCAGCCTGACCTTCGACGTCGAGCGGATGGCGGCCCTGGCCCCGGCCGGCTACACCCTGGCCACCGACATCGCCGAATGGCTCGTGCGCCAAGGCGTCCCGTTCCGGTCCGCGCACGAGGCCGCCGGGTCGGCCGTGCGGGCCGCCGAGAACCGCGGCGCCGGGCTCGACGAGCTGACCGACGATGAGCTGGCCGCCATCAGCCCCGAGCTGTCGCCGCAGGTCCGCGACGTGCTGACCATCGAGGGATCGGTGTCTTCGCGCGATGCGCGGGGCGGCACCGCGCCGGCCCGAGTCGCCGAGCAGCTCGACGGGGTCCTGGCGAGCTGTGCGCAACTCAAGGACCGGTTGGCCAAAAATCGGTGAGGTGACCTACGTACCTCGCCAGGGCGATACCGGGAGACTAAACTTCGGGGCCTAAACCATCTGGTTGAACCTTTCGGCCCAGTTTCTCGTCACCAAGGGGTGCGATCCATGAGCGTCATCGCAGGAGTGTTCGGTGCGCTGCCGCCATACCGCTATTCCCAGCGAGAACTCACGGACTTTTTCGTCAGCATCCCCGAATTCGAGGGTTTCGAAGACATCGTTCGGCAGCTGCACGCCAGCTCCAAGGTCAATAGCCGCCACCTGGTCCTGCCGCTGGAGCGGTATCCGACGCTGACCGACTTCGGCGCGGCGAATCGCATCTTCATCGACAAGGCCGTGGACCTCGGTTGCGAGGCGCTGTCGGGCGCGCTCGACGAGGCGGGCCTGCGCCCTCAGGATCTCGACGTGCTCGTCACGACGACGGTGACCGGCGTCGCCGTCCCGCCGCTGGATGCTCGCATCGTCGGGCGGCTCGGGCTGCGCGACGACGTGCGCCGGGTGCCGCTGTTCGGCCTGGGCTGCGTGGCCGGCGCCGCGGGCGTGGCGCGCCTGCACGACTACCTGCGGGGCGCGCCGGACGGCGTCGCGGCCCTGGTGTCGGTCGAGCTGTGCTCGCTGACCTACCCCGGCTACAAGCCGTCGCTGGCCGGCCTGGTGGGCAGCGCGCTGTTCGCCGACGGGGCCGGGGCAGTGATCGCCGTCGGCGAGCGCCGCGCCGAACAGATCGGTCTTGAGGGGCCCGCCATCCTGGATTCGCGCAGCCATCTCTATCCCGACTCGCTGCGCACCATGGGCTACGACGTGGGCTCCGCCGGGTTCGAGCTCGTCCTGTCGAAGGATGTGGCCGCCGTCGTGGAGCAGTACCTGAACGACGACGTCACCGGGTTCCTGGGCGGGCACGGCCTGACGACGACGGACATCGGCGCCTGGGTCAGCCACCCGGGCGGTCCCAAGGTAATCGACGCGATCAACGCGAGCCTCAGCCTGCCGCCGGAGGCCCTCGAGCTGACGTGGCGTTCGCTCGGCGAGATCGGCAATCTCTCGTCGGCCTCGGTATTGCATGTGCTGCGTGACACCATCGCCAAACGGCCGCCGCCCAGCGAAAGCCCCGGGCTGATGATCGCGATGGGACCAGGATTTTGTTCGGAACTCGTACTGCTGCGGTGGCACTGATTCGCCGTGCTCGTGGGGAATTCGTCGTACCGTAGGGCATCGCCTCGTGATGCCGTAGGGGAGTGACGGCGATGCGACGGCGACGATTTGGTGGGGGGCTTGTTCGGGGGGACATAGGCGCGACCGGTACCGGCCGGGGGATCGTCGCGCCGCTCTACACCCGATCGCATGAGTAGCACGAGAGGCCGGGGCGCATGAATAGCACCCAAGAAGAGCTCGTCAAGGCCCTCCGAAAATCGTTGAAGGAAAACGAGCGGCTCAAGCACGAGAACCGTCAGTACCTCGGCCTGGCGACCGAGCCAGTGGCGGTCGTCGGCATGGCCTGCCGCTATCCGGGCGGGGTGGACTCCCCAGAAGGCCTGTGGGAGATGGTCGCCGACGGCCGCGACGTGGTATCGGAGTTCCCGGCCGACCGCGGCTGGGATCTGGCGGACCTGTTCGATGCGGATCCCGACGCGGTGGGCAAGTCGTACTCCCGGTGCGGAGGGTTCCTTGCGGACGTGGCCGATTTCGACGCCGCGTTTTTCGGGATCGCGCCCAGCGAGGCGCTGGCGATGGATCCCCAGCAGCGCCTGCTGTTGGAGGTGTCCTGGGAGGCGTTGGAGCGGGCCGGGATTGATCCTCATTCGTTGCGCGGTTCGCCGACGGGCGTGTTCGCCGGGGTGTTCCACGGTTCCTACGGCGGCCAAGGCCGGATGCCGGGGGACCTGGAAAGGTATGGCCTGCGCGGTTCCACGTTGAGCGTGGCATCGGGCCGCGTGGCGTATTCGCTGGGCCTGGAAGGCCCTGCGGTGTCGGTCGATACGGCATGCTCGTCGTCGTTGGTGGCGATGCACTTGGCGACGCAGTCACTGCGGTCCGGCGAATGTGATCGCGCGCTGGCCGGTGGCGTGACGGTGATGGCCACCCCGGCGCTGTTCGTCGACTTCAGTCGGCAGCGTGCGCTGTCCGCCGACGGTCGGTGCAAGGCATACGCGGGCGCTGCCGACGGCACCGGGTTTTCCGAGGGTGCCGGTGTCGTGGTGTTGGAGCGGTTGGCCGACGCCCGGCGGCTGGAGCACCCGGTGCTGGCCGTGCTGCGAGGATCCGCGGTGAACCAGGACGGTGCCTCCAACGGACTGGCGACGCCCCATGGTCCGTCGCAGCAGCGGGTGATCCGCGCCGCGCTGGCCAACGCGCGGCTGAGCCCGGCCGACGTCGACCTGGTGGAGGGGCATGGCACCGGGACCACCTTGGGGGATCCCATTGAGGCGCAAGCGCTTCTAGCGACGTACGGGCAGGACCGGCCGGCGGACCGGCCGCTGTGGCTGGGGTCGATCAAATCGAACATGGGGCACACGTCGGCGGCGGCGGGTGCCGCCGGGGTGATCAAGATGGTGCAGGCGATGCGCCACGGGTTGATGCCCAAGACGTTGCACGTGGACGCGCCTACGCCGCATGTCGATTGGTCGGTGGGCGCGGTGTCGTTGCTGACGGAGCCGCGGCCCTGGCCGGCGCAGGACCGGCCCCGCCGTGCGGGGGTGTCGTCGTTCGGAATCAGCGGAACCAACGCGCACGTGATCGTCGAACAGGCACCAGCGGAGCCGGCGGACTCGGAAAGCCTTGTGGTGGAAGACGACGCCGTGGTGCCGTGGGTGTTGTCGGCCCGCTCGCCCGACGCGCTGGCCAACCAGGCGGCGCGGCTGCTCGCCCATGTGACGGCCAATCCGGACCTGCGTGTGGTGGACGTGGGGTGGTCGCTGGTCTGGACGCGGTCGCTGTTCTCGCATCGAGCGGTGGTGGTGGGCGCCGATCGGGCCGAATTGGCTTCTGGTCTGGCTGGTTTGGCTGCTGGAGAGCCCGGAGCCGGGGTGGTCGTCGGGCGGGCGCGGCCGGTGGGCAAGACGGTGTTCGTGTTTCCCGGCCAAGGCTCGCAGTGGGTCGGCATGGGAGCCGAATTGCTCGACACTTCGGCGGTGTTCGCCGAGCATCTGGAGCGATGCGATAAGGCGCTCGCCGAACACGTGGAATGGTCGTTGATCGACGTCATCCGCGGTGTGCCGGGCGCTCCGGGCCTCGATCGGGTGGACGTGGTGCAGCCGGCGCTGTGGGCGGTGATGGTGTCTCTGGCCGAGTTGTGGCGCTCGATGGGCGTGGTCCCCGACGCGGTGATCGGGCATTCCCAGGGCGAGATCGCGGCCGCCTGTGTGGCGGGAGCGCTGTCGCTGGAAGACGCCGCGCGGGTGGTGGCATTGCGCAGCCGGCTGCTGCTGCGACTGTCGGGCGCCGCGGGCATGGTCTCGCTGGCGTGCGGGCCGTCGCGGGCTCGGGAGCTGGTGGCCTTGTGGGGCGATCGGCTGAATATCGCCGCGGTCAATGGGCTTTCGGCGGTGGCGGTGTCCGGCGACGTCGATGCCCTGGCGGAGCTGATGCGGCGGTGCGAGGCCGACAACGTCCGGGCCCGCATGATCGACGTCGACTACGCATCCCACTCCGGGCAGGTGGACGCGATCCGCGAATCGCTCGCCGAGGCGCTGACCGGCATCGCGCCGCGTCCGTCGTCGGTTGCCTTCTTTTCGACCGTGACCGGCGAGGTCATGGACGGCGCCGGATTGGACGGGGATTACTGGTTCCAAAGCATCCGGCAGACGGTGCAATTCGAGCGTGCGGTGCGCAGCGCGCGTGACGCCGGGTACGGCGTCTTCGTCGAATGCAGCCCGCATCCGATCTTGACCACGGGCATCGAGGAAATCTGGGCGACGCTGGGCGACCGCAATCCGGGCGGCGACGCGGTCGTCATCCCCTCGTTAGGCCGCGAAGACGGTGGGCTGCAACGGTTTTTGCTGTCGGCCGCCCAGGCGCACGTGGCCGGTGCGCGGGTGGACTGGCGGGCGCCGCTTGCCGCTGGGCGTCGGGTGGACCTCCCGACGTACGGGTTTGTGCGGCGCCGGTTTTGGCTCGCGGGCGGGTCGGCGGCGTCGGGGGATCCCCGCAGCCTGGGCGTGGTCGGCGCCGAGCACGGTCTGCTGGCGGCGGTTCTGGAGCGGCCCGACTCGGGTGGGGTGAGCTTGACCGGCCGGTTATCGCTGGCCGCTCAGCCGTGGTTGGCGGATCACGCGGTGGCCGGCACGGTGTTGTTCCCGGGCGCGGCATTCGTGGAGCTGGTGATCCGGGCCGGGGACCAGGTCGGCTGCGGAACGGTCGAGGAGTTGACGTTGTCGGCCCCGTTGGTGTTGCCGGCGACCGGCGGGGTACGGATGCAGGTGCTGGTCGGCGCCGCGTCCGAATCGGGGGACCGTGAGGTTGCGGTGTATTCGCTTGCGGCGCAGTCGGGATCGCAATGGACGCTGCACGCCCAGGGACTGCTGAGCGCGGCCCCGGCGGCGCCGGCCGCCGACTTGTCGGTGTGGCCGCCCGTGGGCGCCGCGGCGGTGGACGTAGCCGGCGCGTACCAGTGGCTGGCGGAGCTTGGCTATGAGTACGGTCCCGCGTTTCAGGGCCTGCGGGCGATGTGGCGGCGTGGGACCGAGATCTTCACCGAGGTCGATGTTCCGGCCGGCCTACCGGGCGGCTTCGGCGTGCATCCGGTGCTGTTGGACGCGGCGTTGCATGCGTTGGGAATGTCGGGCGAGCAGGGCCGGACGGCGTTGCCGTTCTCGTGGCAGGGGGTTTCGTTGCACGCGGCCGGCGCGTCGCGGGCGCGGGTCCGCATCGTGGCGTCCGGCGCCGACGCGGTGTCGGTGGAAATGGCCGACGCCGCGGGTCTACCGGTGTTGTCGGTGCGATCGTTGGTGATGCGTCCGGTTTCTCACGACCAGTTGTCGGCGGCGGCCGCTCCGGCCGAAGGGGTGTTTGAGGTGGCATGGTCACCGATCACCCTGGACGACAACGCCGTTGGCGACGGCACTGTGGTGTGGGAGCTCGCGGCCAGCGGTCCGGATGTGGTGCGGTCGGTGCATGAGGCGACCGCCGAGGCGCTGGGCGTGTTGCAGTCCTGGCTGGCGGGCACCGGATCTTCAGTGTTGGTGGTGCAGACCCACGGGGCCGTTGCGCTCGCCGGCGAGGAGGTCTCAAACCTGGCCGGCGCGGCGGTGTGGGGGCTGGTGCGCTCGGCGCAAGCCGAACATCCCGGTCGGGTGGTGCTCGTCGACTCCGACGGGTCGGTGGACGTGCATGCGGTCATCGGTTGTGTCGAGCCGCAATTGGTGGTACGCGCCGGCGTGGCGTATGGGGCGCGGTTGGCGCCGGTGGGTGTGGGGTCGACGTTGGCATTGCCGGCGGGGGAGTGGCGGTTGGACGCCGGTGGCCGGGGCACCTTCGAGGACCTGGTGGTGCGGTCCTGCCCGCGGGTGGACCTGGCCGCTGGGCAGGTTCGGGTGGCGGTGGCCGCGGTCGGGGTGAATTTCCGGGATGTGTTGGTGGCGTTGGGCATGTATCCCGGCGGCGGCGAGTTGGGGGCCGAGGGCGCCGGGGTGATCACCGAGGTCGGGCCGGGTGTGACCGGGTTGGCGGTTGGCGATGCGGTGCTGGGGCTGCTGGGCGTCGTCGGTTCCGAAGCGGTGGTGGACGAACGTGTCGTGGCGCGGGTGCCGGCGGGGTGGTCGTTGGTCGACGCCGCGGGAGTGTCGGTGGTGTTTTTGACTGCGCTGTACGGGCTATCGGAACTCGCGGGGCTGCGCAGCGGGGAGCGGGTGCTGGTCCACGCGGCCACCGGCGGGGTGGGGATGGCCGCGGTGCAGCTGGCGAGGCATTGGGGCGCCGAGGTTTTCGCTACCGCGAGCCACGGCAAGTGGGACACCTTGCGCGCCATGGGCTTCGACGAGGACCACATTGCCGATTCCCGAACCGTGGAGTTCGAGGAGAAGTTCTTGGCCGCCACCGGCGGCGCCGGGGTGGATGTGGTGCTCAACTCACTGGCCGGTGAGTTCACCGACGCGTCGCTGCGGTTGCTGGCGGGCGGCGGACGTTTCATCGAGATGGGCAAGACGGACCTTCGCGATCCGGGGCTGGTTGCCGAGCGGCATCCGGGGGTGGCATACCGGGCGTTCGACCTGATGGAGGCCGGCCCGGACCGCACCGCCGCGATGCTGGCCGAGGCGATGCGGCTGTTGGCGGACGGCGCCGTTCGGCCGTTGCCGGTCAGGGCCTTTGACGTGCGGCGCGCCGCGGAGGCCTATCGGTTCGTCAGCCAGGCCCGCCACATAGGCAAGGTGGTGCTCGCCCTGCCGGGCAGCGCCCTCGCGGGAGGCGCGGTGCTGATCACCGGCGGCACCGGCATGGCCGGCTCGGCGCTGGCTCGCCACCTCGTCGACCGCTACCGGGTGTCCCATGTGGTGCTGGTCAGCCGCGCCGGCGCGAACGCCCCGGGTGCCGGCGAACTAGCGGACCAACTGGCGCAGTGCGGCGCCGAGGTGTCGGTGCTGGCCTGCGACGTGGCCGACCGCGACGCCGCGGCCGCGATGATCGCTCAGCTGCCGGCGCGCTACCCGCTACGCGCGGTGATCCACGCCGCCGGGGTGCTCGACGACGGGCTGATCTCCTCGTTGACCCCCGACCGGGTGGCCGCGGTGCTGCGCGCCAAAGTGGACGGGGCGTGGAACCTGCACGAGCTGACCCGCGACCGGGATCTGGCTGCCTTCGTGGTGTTTTCGTCCATGGCCGGGATCGTGGGCACGCCGGGGCAAGCCAATTATGCGGCGGCGAACAGCTTCCTGGACGGCCTGGTCCAGTATCGGCGCGCCCAGGGGCTGCCGGGATTGTCGGTGGCCTGGGGGCTATGGGAGCAAACCTCGGCGATGACGGCGCACCTGGGGGAGCGGGACAAGGCCCGGATGAGCCGGATCGGGTTGGGCGCGTTGTCCACCGAACAGGCGCTGGAGTCGTTCGACACCGCCATGCTGGTCGACCGTCCCGTGCTGGTGGCCGCGCGCGTGGATCGAACCGCCCTGTCCAACAACACCGCCGCGCTGCCCCCGCTGCTCCGCGAGTTGGCCGCCCGCCCCACCCGCCGCGTCGTCACCGACACCGACGCCACCGCATCGACGACCGGTCTGAGCGCACGCCTGCACGGCCTCAGCGCCGAGGCGCGACAGCGCGCGCTCGTCGACATCGTCTGCGGCAACGCCGCCACCGTGCTGGGACTGCCCAACGGCGCCGACATCGACGCCGGCCGCGCGTTCCAGGACCTCGGCTTCGACTCGCTTACGGCCGTCGAACTGCGCAACCGGCTCAAAACAGCGACGGGCCTGACCCTTTCGCCGACCCTGATTTTCGACTATCCGACGCCGGCTATCCTCGCCGGACACCTGGACGCACAATTAGCCCTCACCACTGACCAACCCAGCCCGACGGCCCGTTTCCACGACATCGCCCGCGAACTGAAGGCGCTGCTCGACCAACCCGGCTGGGCGGCCGAGGACAAAGCGCAGCTGATCGAGAACCTGCTCGCCACCCTCACTCCCGCCGGCCCCGCGGATTCCGAACACATCGACGACGACTTGCACACCGCCACCGAGAGCCAACTCTTCGCGATCCTCGACGAAGAACTCGGGCGTTGAGACGACCAGGACTGACAATGCCGAGCACCGAGAAGCACCTCGATTACCTCAAACGCCTCGCGACCGATCTCAGGCGGACCCGGCGGCGCCTGTCCGAGCTCGAAGGCAGGCTGTCGGAGCCGATAGCGGTGGTGGGGATGTCGTGCCGCTACGCGGGTGGAGTGGATTCGCCGGAGGCCTTGTGGCAGTTGGTGGTTGACGGCCGCGACGCGGTGTCCGATTTTCCGGCCGATCGTGGCTGGGATGTCGACGCGCTGTTCGACCCGGACCCCGACGCGCCCGGCAAGATGTACACGCGCCGGAGCAGCTTCCTGCGGGACGCGGCCGACTTCGACGCCGGGTTCTTCGGGATCGGCCCCAGCGAGGCCCTGGCGATGGACCCGCAGCAACGGATGATGCTCGAGGTGTCGTGGGAGGCCTTGGAGCGGGCCGGGATTGACCCGCTCTCGTTGCGTGGGTCGGCGACCGGAGTGTTCGCCGGGGTCATCCACGCGGGCTACGGCGGCGAGGTGAAGGGCGAGCTGGAGGGCTACGGGCTGACCGGCTCCACGCTCAGCGTGGCGTCGGGCCGGCTGTCCTACGTGCTGGGGCTGGAAGGCCCGGCGGTGTCGGTGGATACCGCGTGTTCGTCGTCGCTGGTGGCCATGCACCTGGCGGCGCAGTCCTTGCGCTCGGGGGAGACCGATCTGGCGCTGGCCGGCGGCGTGACGATCATGGCAACACCGGCCGCGTTCGTGGAGTTCAGCCGGCAACGGGCGCTGGCCCCCGACGGGCGCTGCAAGGTGTATGCCGGCGCCGCCGACGGCACGGCGTGGTCGGAGGGCGCAGGAGTGCTGGTGCTGGAGCGGCTGGCCGATGCCCGGCGCCTGGGGCATCCGGTGCTGGCGGTGCTGCGCGGTTCGGCGGTGAATCAGGACGGCGCGTCCAACGGTCTGACCGCTCCCAATGGGCCGTCGCAACAGCGGGTGATTCGGGCGGCGCTGGCCAACGCCGGCCTGACAGCGGCCGACGTGGACGTCGTCGAGGGGCATGGTACGGGCACCGTGCTCGGCGATCCGATTGAGGCCCAAGCGCTTTTGGCGACCTATGGACAGGGCCGGCCGGCGGGTCGGCCGCTGTGGCTCGGATCGATCAAGTCCAACATCGGTCACACGTCAGCGGGCGCGGGCGTGGCCGGGGTGATCAAGATGGTGCAGGCCATGCGGCACGAGGTGATGCCGAAGACCCTGCACGTCGATGTGCCCACGCCGCACGTGGATTGGTCGGCGGGCGCAGTGTCCCTGCTGACGGAGCCCCGGCCCTGGCCGGCGGCGCGTGGACCGCGCCGGGCGGGGGTGTCGTCGTTTGGGATCAGCGGGACGAATGCGCACGTAATCGTGGAACAGGCTCCGGCGGAGCCTCCCGCGGAGCGGGAAACCGTTGTCGCCGAGGGTGACTCCGGCGTGCCGTGGGTGGTGTCGGCTCGCTCGGAGCAGGCGCTGGCCGGTCAGGCGGCGCGGTTGTCGGCCCAGCTGCGCGCTGACACCGGCTGGGACCCGGCCGACGTGGGCTGGTCGTTGTCGACCACTCGGTCGGTCTTCGAGCATCGCGCGGTGTTGATCGGTAGCGATCGCGACGCCCTGCTGGACGGGCTGGCGGGGCTGGCGTCCGGGCAGCCAGGCCCGGCCGTGCTGGTGGACCGCGCACGGTCGACGGGCAAGACGGTGTTCGCGTTTCCCGGCCAGGGCTCGCAGTGGCTGGGGATGGGCGAGGAGTTGTACGGGCGCTTTCCGGCGTTGGCCCGGGCCTTCGACGAGGCCGCCGAGGCGCTGGAGGGGCACCTCCGGCTGCCGCTGCGCCAGGTGATGTGGGGTGCTGACCCAGAATTGTTGCAAAGCACTGAGTTTGCCCAGCCGGCGTTGTTCGCCCTCGAGGTCGCGCTGGTGGCGTTGTGGCAGTCCTGGGGTGTGACGCCCGACCTGGTGATCGGTCATTCGGTGGGCGAGATCGCCGCGGCACACGTAGCCGGGGCGTTGTCGCTGGCGGATGCCGCACGGTTGGTGGCAGCGCGGGGCCGGCTGATGGCGCGCCTGCCCGCGGGCGGGGCGATGGTTGCGGTGGCCGCGACCGAGGCCGAGGTGACCCCGCTGCTGACCAAGGACGTCGGGATTGCGGCGGTCAACGGCCCCGATTCGGTGGTGGTTTCGGGTGAGGCGGCCGCCGTGGAGGCGGTGGCGGATCGGCTGTCGCAGCAGGGCCGGCGGGTGCACCGGCTGGCGGTCTCGCACGCATTTCACTCACCGTTGATGGAGCCGATGGTCGACGAGTTCTCCGCGGTGGCGGCCGAAGTGTCGGCCGCTGAGCCGCGGATCCCATTGATTACCAACCTGACTGGACAGCTGGCCGGGCCCGGGTACGGGTTGGCCTCCTACTGGATCGAGCATGTGCGCCGGCCCGTGCGCTTCGTCGACGGTGTGCGGTTGGCCGAGTCGCTGGAAGCCGGCGTGTTCCTGGAGGTGGGCCCCGGGGCGGCATTGACGGCGTCGCTGGCCCAGGCGCTGACCGGCGATGGGGCGACGTCGGTAGTGACCCTGGCCAAGGGACGCCCCGAAACCGATTCGCTGCTGACCGCCGCCGGAAGGCTGTTCGTCACCGGCATCGGCGTCGACTGGGCCGCGGCATTCGCCGGCTTGGCCGCAAGGCGAATCCCGTTGCCGACCTATGCCTTTCAGCGACGCCGGTTTTGGCTGCCGGCCGAGTCGGTGGGATCGAGGGATGTCAGCGCCGCCGGGCTGGTGGGGGCGGGGCACCCGCTGTTGGATGCGGTGGTCGAGCGGCCCGATTCCGGTGGGGTGGTGTTGACGGGCCGGTTATCGCCGGCGGGACAGCCGTGGTTGGCCGACCATGCGGTGGCCGGCACGGTGTTGTTCCCGGGCGCGGGATTTGTCGAGCTGATGCTGCGCGCCGGCGACGAGGTCGGTTGCTCGGTCATCGAGGAGTTGACGCTGTCGGCCCCGTTGCTGGTGCCGGCGACCGGCGGCGCGCGGGTGCAGGTGGTGGTGGGTGTCTCCGGGGAATCGGGGCGGCGCGCCGTGTCGGTGTATTCCGCTGGCGGGCAACCGGAGTCGTCGTGGATATTGCACGCCGAGGGTGAGCTGAGCGCGGCGTCGGTGCCGCCGGCCGCCGACCTGTCGGTGTGGCCGCCTGCGGGAGCGAGGGCAGTGGATGTCACCGGCGGCTACGAGCGGCTGGCCGCGCGAGGCTATGAGTATGGTCCGGCGTTCCGCGGCGTCCAAGCGATGTGGCGGCGTGGGACCGAGATCTTCGCGGAGGTCACCGTGCCGCAGGCCGCCGGGGTGACGGTGGGCGGGTTCGGGATTCATCCGGTGCTGTTGGATGCCGCGTTGCACGCGATGGGGATGGACGGCGAGCAGACCCAGATCGTGCTGCCGTTTTCCTGGCAAGGCGTCTGTTTGCACGCGGCCGGGGCGTCGCGGGTCCGGGTGCGGCTGGCCCCTGCCGGCACGGGTGCGGTCTCGGTGGAGTTGTCCGATCCGGCGGGGTTGCCGGTGTTGTCCGTGCGGGAATTGGCCGTTCGGCCGGTGTCGCGCGGGCAGCTGTCGGGGGCCGTGACTCGTCCCCGCGGTGGCGGCGGTCTGTTCGAAGTGATGTGGTCCCCGGTGTCGTTGGAGCACAACGGCGCCGGTGACGGCGTGGTGGTGTGGGAGCTGGGCTCCGGGAATGGCGCCGGCGTGCCGGGCGCAGCGCACGCCGTCACGCACGAGGCGTTAAGCGTGGTGAAGTCCTGGTTGACCCGTGACCGGGCGGGCCTGCTGGTGGTGCAGACCCACGGGGCGGTGGGACTGGCCGATGACGACGTGACGGACCCGGCCGCCACGGCGGTGTGGGGGCTGGTGCGCTCGGCCCAAGCGGAGCAACCGGGCCGGATAGTGTTGTTGGATTCGGACGGGTCGCTAGACGTGCATGCGGTCATCGGTTGTGGCGAGCCGCAATTGGTGGTGCGTGACGGCGTGGCGTATGGGGCGCGGTTGGCGCCGGTGGGTGTGGGGTCGACGTTGGCGTTGCCAGCGGGGGAGTGGCGGTTGGCCGCGGGCGACGGCGGGACGCTGGAGGACTTGGTGTTGCGGTCCTGCCCGCGCGTGGACCTGGCCGCTGGGCAGGTTCGGGTGGCGGTGGCCGCGGTCGGGGTGAATTTCCGGGATGTGTTGGTGGCGTTGGGCATGTATCCCGGCGCGGCCGAGTTGGGGGCCGAGGGCGCCGGGGTGATCACCGAGGTCGGGCCGGGCGTGACCGGGCTGGCCGTCGGCGACGCCGTGCTGGGCATATTGGGGCTGGCCGGCTCCGAATCGGTGGTCGACGAGCGGTTCGTCGTGCCGATGCCGGCGGGGTGGTCGTTGGTCGACGCCGCGGGTGTGTCGGTGGTGTTTTTGACGGCGCTGTACGGGCTATCGGAGCTGGCGGGGTTACGTAGCGGGGAGCGGGTGTTGGTCCATGCGGCCACCGGCGGGGTGGGGATGGCCGCGGTGCAGTTGGCGCGGCATTGGGGCGCCGAGGTATTCGCCACCGCCAGCCGGGGCAAGTGGGACACCTTGCGCGCCATGGGCTTCGACGAGGACCACATCGGCGATTCGCGGAGCGTGGAGTTTGAGGAGAAGTTTTTGGCCGCCACCGGCGGGGCCGGGGTGGATGTGGTGCTGAATTCGCTGGCCGGTGAGTTCATCGACGCGTCGCTGCGGTTGCTGGTGGGCGGCGGACGCTTCATCGAGATGGGCAAGACCGACCTTCGCGATCCGCAGTTGGTTGCCGAGCGGCATCCGGGGGTGGCATACCGGGCGTTCGATCTGATGGAGGCCGGTCCGGACCGCATCGCTGCGATGCTGGCCGAATTGATGGAGCTGTTCGCCGCCGACGTGTTGGCTCCGTTGCCGGTCAAGGCCTTTGACGTGCGCCGCGCGGGGGAGGCTTACCGGTTCGTCAGCCAGGCCCGCCACGTCGGGAAGGTGGTGCTCACCCTGCCCGACGGTCCCGGCGGTCTCGGCGGGGGCACCGCGTTGATCACCGGCGGAACCGGCATGGCCGGCTCGGCACTGGCTCGCCACCTCGTCGCCCGGCACGGGGTTCCCCATGTCATGTTGGTCAGTCGCAGCGGTGAGCGCGCCGACGGGGTCGCCGAGCTGGTGGCCGAGCTGCGCGACGCGGGCGCCTCGGTGTCCGTGGTGGCCTGCGACGTCGGCGACCCGGATGCCGTAGCAGGGCTGCTGGCGCAGGTGCCGGCGCGCTATCCGCTGCGGGCCGTGTTCCACGCCTCGGGTGTGCTCGATGACGGGCTGATCACGTCGCTGACCCCCGACCGGGTGGACGCGGTAATGCGGGCAAAGGCGGACGGGGCGTGGCATTTGCACGAGCTGACAAAGGATTTGGGCTTGTCGGCATTTGTGATGTTCTCGTCGATGGCCGGAATCGTCGGCTCTCCGGGCCAGGGCAACTACGCCGCGGCCAACAGCTTCCTCGACGGGCTGGCCGCCTACCGGCGCGCGCAGGGCTTGACCGGGTTGTCGATCGCGTGGGGGCTGTGGGAACAGGCCAGCGCCCTGACACGCCACCTGGGGGACCAGGACCGGGCCCGCATGAGCCGCTCCGGGCTGACGCCCATGTCCAGCCAGCAGGCGTTGGCGCTCTTCGACGAGGCGCTGCCGGCCGATCGGGCGGTGCTGGTGGCCGCCCGGCTGGACACGGCGGCGCTGGCCCCCGAACTTGCGGTGCGGCCGCCCGTCCTGCGCGACGTGGCCGCCCGCCCGGCGCGGCGCGTCATCGCCGACGCGGGCACGGCGGCGTCGACGTCGGGTCTGCGTGCCCGACTGCACGGGCTCACCGCCGAGCAGCGGCATCGGGAGCTCGCCGACCTGGTGTGCAGCAACGCCGCCACAGTGCTCGGGCATGCCACCGCAGACATCAACGCCGACAGCGTTTTTCCGGACCTCGGGTTCGACTCGCTGACCGCGGTCGAACTGCGTAACCGGCTCAAAACCGCGACCGGGCTGACGCTGTCACCGACCGTGATTTTCGATTGTCCCACCCCTGCGGCGCTGGCCGAGCACCTCGACACCCAGCTCTCCGCCGCGGGCACCACCAATCCGCCGGATCGCCTCGGCCGTTTCAACGACATCGCGCGTGAGCTGCAAACGCTGATCGATCAACCCGGTTGGACCGCCGACGACAAAGCGCTCTTGGGCGGCCGCATCCGAAACATGCTCGCCGGCCTGAGCGCCCCGGAGCCGGAGTCGGACCCCTTCTACGACGACGACATCGAAAACGCAACCGACAGCCAACTTTTCGCCATCCTCGACGAGGAAGCCGGGCCCTGACGCCGCTCATCAGCCGAGAGATTCCCTTGCCACCGACAGACATAGCGATCATCGGGCTCGCGTGCAGATTCCCCGGCGCCGCCAGCCCAAGCGAGTTTTGGCGCCTCCTTCGCGACGGGCGGGAGGCCACCGAGCTGCAAGACAACGTCGCCGACTTTGACGCGGACTTCTTCAACGTATCGCCGCGCGAGGCCTGCGCGATGGACCCCCGGCAGCGGCTGTCGCTGGAGCTGACCTGGGAACTGCTCGAAGACGCCTTTGTGGTGCCGGAAGCGCTACGGGGCGAACAGGTCGCCGTTTACCTGGGCGCCATGGGCGACGACTATGCCCTGTTGACGCTTGGCGACTCGATGCAAAACCTCGATCACCACTCCTTTGCGGGTATTAGCCGGGGAATGATCTCTAACAGAATCTCGTACGCCTTCGGGTTGCGTGGGCCGAGCTTGACCGTCGATTCGGGCCAGTCGTCTTCACTGGTCACGGTGCACCTCGCTTGCGAAAGCCTCCGAACGGGTGAAGCGGCGTTGGCGATCGCCGGGGGAGTGCACCTCAACCTGGCAAGCGAAACCGGGCTGCTGGAAAGGGAATTCGGGGCGGTCTCGACGTCGGGTCACACCTATGCGTTCGACCGCCGCGCCGACGGTTACGTGCGAAGCGCGGGTGCGGGACTCGTGCTGCTCAAGCCGCTGACGGCCGCCCTCGCCGACGGAAACCGCATCCGCGCGGTCATCCGCGGCAGCGCTGCCGGCAATGCGGGCCATACCGCGGCCGGGCAAATCGTGCCCTCGGTCGCCGCTCAGGCCGACGTGATCCGGCGTGCGTTGTCCAGCGCGGGTCTAGACGCCGGCGGGCTCCAGTACGTCGAGGCCCACGGCACCGGCACCGAAGTCGGCGATCCGGTGGAGGCGCGCGCACTGGGCGAAGTGTTCGCCACGCGTCGCCAACCGGTGACCGTGGGCTCGGTCAAGACGAACATCGGGCACACCGGCGCGGCGGCCGGCATCGCCGGTTTGCTCAAGACGGTGCTGGCAATCGAAAACGACGCCATTCCGGCGAGCCTGAATTATGCCAACCCGGTTCCCGGAGTGGACCTGGAGGGCCTCGGGCTGCGCATCGGCACCACGCTCACGGACTGGCCGGCGGGCGATGCGCCCCGGCGGGCGGGGGTGTCGTCCTTCGGGATGGGCGGAACGAACGCGCATGTGGTCGTCGAAGAACCGCCGAAGCCACCGGAAACAATTGCGGCTCAAGGCGATAAAACACCCGTGGCGTGGGTGCTGTCCGGTCGTTCGGCGCAGGCGTTGGCGAACCAGGCCACGAAGCTGCTGGCCCACCTGGGCGACGACGCAGACCTGCACGCCGCCGACGTGGCGTGGTCGTTGGCCACGACGCGGTCGGTGTTCGAACACAGGGCGGTCACGGTGGGCGCGGACCGCGAGACGCTGATGGCGGGGCTGGCGGGGCTGGCTTCCGGCGAGCCGCGGTCCAACTTGGTGGTGGGACGCGCAAGCCCGCACGGCAAGACGGCGTTTGTGTTTCCCGGCCAGGGCGCCCAGTGGCTCGGGATGGGTGCCCAATTGTACGACGAATTCCCGTCATTTGCAACGGCTTTCGACGAGGCCGCCGACGCACTGAAGTCGCACCTGCGGCTGCCCCTGCGCGACGCGGTGTGGGGAAATGACGCAAAGCTGTTGGACAACACCGAGTTTGCTCAGCCCGCGCTATTCGCCATCGAGGTGGCGCTGGTGGGGTTGCTGCGCAGCTGGGGCGTCGTTCCCGACGTGGTGATGGGGCATTCGGTGGGCGAGATCACCGCGGCCCATGTGGCGGGGGTGTTGTCGCTGGCCGACGCGGCCAGGGTGGTGGCTTGGCGCGGCCGGTTGATGGCCGGGTTGTCCGCAGGCGGGGCGATGATCGCGGTGGCCGCCGGCGAAGCCGAGGTGGCCTCGGTGCTGACCGACACTGCGAGCATCGCGGCCGTCAACGGCCCGAACGCGGTGGTGATCTCCGGCGCCGAGGCTGCCGTCACCTCGATCGCCGACCTTTTGGCGCAGCAGGGCAAGCGGGTGCACCGGTTGACGGTCTCGCACGCGTTCCACTCACCCCTGATGGAGCCGATGATCGAAGAGTTCTCCGCAGCGGTCGCCGACCTGGCGCCGCGGAACCCACGGATCACGGTGGTGAACAACGTTTCCGGTGAACCGGCCGGCCCCGGATACGGGTCGGCACAATATTGGGTCGAGCACGTGCGCCGGCCGGTGCGCTTCCTGGACGGGGTGCGGACCGCCGAGCACTTGGGCGCGGGGCTGTTCGTCGAGGTGGGCCCCGGTGGCGGCCTCAGCGGTGCGGTGGAGCAGTCACTGACGACCCAGCGGCCCGTTTCGGCTGTGACGATGCCGAAAGACCGCCCCGAGGCGGAGTCCCTGCTGACCGCGGCCGGGCGCCTATTCACCAGCGGCGTGGCGCTCACGTGGGCCACGGTCTTGCTGTCCGCCCAAAAGGTGCCGTTGCCAACATATGGCTTTGTCCGCCAACCCTATTGGATCGGACAAGGCCCAGATACCCAGCCCGCCATGCCCACTCGGCCGGCCCAATTCGCCGAGCAGCTGGAACGACTTGCCCCCGACGACCAGCGCCGCCAGTTGGTCGAGTTGGTATGCGCGCACGCGGCCGTCGTCTTGGGGCACGAGGACACCCAGGCCGTGGATACCCAACGCGCGTTCCAGGACCTGGGGTTTGACTCGTTGACCGGGGTGGAGCTCCGCAACCGCCTGAAAGCCGAGACGGGGCTGGCGTTGTCGCGCACTCTCATCTTCGACTATCCCAACCCGACAGCGTTGGCCGATCACCTCCGGCAACTACTGCTGCGGGGCGCTCAGGAAGCCCCTGACGACGAGAAGATCTGGGCGGCCCTGAGAACCATTCCACTGCAAGAGCTTCGAAGAGCCGGATTGCTCGACAGGCTGTTGCTGTTGGCCGGAGCCTCGGAAAAATCGATCGTTGATCCGACGGTGAGCGACGACACCATCGACTCGTTAAGCCCGGACGCGCTGATCGCTATGGCGCTAAAGCTTGCTGAGGACGATGACGGCGAATAGTGAAATCGATGTTGCCGGAGATAAATACAGTGACCGGACGACATTCTCGTGCGACATGTGTTGAATAAGAACAACTTTGCGCACTTTTGCTCCACCGCTTAAGATTCCAAACATTGCCAAGTCGTGTCGAGCCGCCGGGGCGAAAGTTGTGATTTTCATTTCTGCGGACATTCATACGTGGGTAGGGGCATGAGCGTTATCGCAGGTGTGTTCGGGGCGTTGCCGCCGCATCGGTATAGCCAAAACGAGATCACCGACCAATTCGTTGAGTTCCCCGGAATGAAGGAACACGAGGAGATCATCCGGCGCCTGCACGCCGCCGCGAAGGTCAACGGTCGCCACTTCGTCCTGCCGCTGGAGCGCTACCCGTCGCTGACCGACTTCGGCGACGCCAACGAGATCTTCCTCGAGCATGCCGTGGACCTCGGCTGCGAAGCACTGAAGGGAGCGCTCGACGAGGCCGGCCTGCTGCCCCAGGACGTCGACATGATCGCCACCACCACGGTCACCGGCGTGGCGGTACCGTCGTTGGACGCCCGGATCGCCGGACGGCTCGGTTTGCGCCCGGACGTGCGCCGCGTGCCGCTGTTCGGCCTCGGATGCGTGGCCGGCGCGGCCGGGGTGGGCCGGCTGCACGACTACCTGCGCGGCGCGCCCGACGCCGTCGCGGTCCTGGTTTCGGTCGAGCTCTGCTCGCTCACCTACCCGGCGGTCAAGCCCACGGTGTCCGGGCTGGTGGGAAGCGCGCTGTTCGGCGACGGCGCGGCCGCGGTGGTGGCCGTCGGGGAACGTCGCGCCGAACAACTGCGCCCCACCGGCCCGGACATCCTCGACTCGCGCAGCCGCATGTATCCCGACTCGCTGCACATCATGGGCTGGAACGTCGGCTCGGCCGGCCTGCAGCTGGTGCTGTCGCCGGAGCTGACGGACGTGATCGAGCGCTACCTCGCCGACGACGTCAACGGGTTCCTGGCCACCCACGGCTTGAGCAAGGACGACATCGGCGCGTGGGTCAGCCACCCCGGCGGCCCCAAGGTCATCGACGCGATCACCCGGAGCCTCGAGCTAGAGCCGGAGGCGCTCGAGTTGACGTGGCGCTCGCTGGGCGAAATCGCGAACCTGTCGTCGGCTTCGGTGCTGCACATCTTGCGTGACACCATCGCCAAGCCGCCGCCTGGCGGAAGCCCTGGGCTGATGCTCGCGATGGGGCCGGGATTCTGCTCGGAGCTGGTATTACTGCGCTGGCGCTGAGTCGGTGGCGTCCACGGTCAATCCGGGCTTGGGGCAGCGCCGCGACGTTGTGAGCGCGGAGGGCAACCGCGGTTAGGTCCGGGCCTGGCGGGCGAGGATGACGGTCATCTCGGCGGTGGCCGTCGCGGCCCCGATGCGAGGCCCCGGCTCAGCAGAATGAATTCATCAAGCGCGGGTTTCCGGTAACCCGGGTCGGCCCGGACCCATGCGGTGACCGTCGAACCGAAGCTTGCGCACCTGCGGGCGAAGATGACGGCGAAGGGGGCGACCCAGGCAGTCGGCAATAGCTTCAGCCTTGCGCCAACTATCGAGCTTTTCTGCGCCGGTCCCGGTCCCGGTCTCGGTCTTGCTGTCGACGGATTGGCGATCCAAAGCGAGTCGCCGGAGGCGCGATACGCAGGGTCCCGGCGCCGCCTCATGGACGCCGAAGGCGCGCACAACCGCGCGCTGTGCGCTGAGCCTGCAGGTCCGAAGACCAAGTGCGACTAGGAGTCTGCAGAATTACCGGCTCGAGCAACACGATCAGCCCGGCACCGCGTTCAGGGGCCAATGGCGCCGGCAGGGACTGGCGGCTTCGGTGTGGGGGGAAAAGCCGCCGATCCCTGCCGGACGACTTGTTATGGCGTCCCGTTGCTACCTGTTGGGCCTTGGTTACCGCCGGGCCCACCCGCACCCCCCGGGCCGCCGAGGCCACCAGCGGCAACGCCCGCAACTGAGGCGGCGTTCCCGCCGGTGCCGCCGCTACCGCCGTCGGTTGCCGGTGCCGAGCTGTCACCGCCCTTGCCGCCGGCGCCCCCAGTGGCGTTTCCGGTTCCGGCGGCAGCTCCAGTGCCGCCAGTCCCGCCTGTGGCGCCGGTGGGACCGTCACCGCCGGTGCCGCCGGCGCCACCGGTGGCGTTTCCGATTCCGAGGGTGGTCGCAGCGCCGCCCGTGCCCGCGGTCCCGCCGGTCCCGGTGCTGCTGGTGCCGCCCGCGCCCGCGGTGCCGCCGACGGCGTCTCCAGCTCCGGCGTTGTTCCCAGCGCCGCCGTCACCGCCGGTGCCGCCCGTGGTGCCGGTGCCACCGGCCCCGCCGTGCCCGCCGGTAGCGACCGCCGTAGAGAGGGGGTTGTCGATTTCCCCGGTGCCGCCCACTCCGCCGGCACCGCCGGTGCCGCCGGTGCTGGTGCCGCCGGCACCGGCGGCGCCGCCGGTGGCGGTTCCGGTGCCGAGCTCAGTCGCTTGGCCGCCGTGCCCGCCGGTGCCGCCGCCGGCGGGACCGTCACCGCCGGTGCCGCCGTGCCCGC
>NZ_LZIR01000098.1 GCF_001667035.1 Mycobacterium sp. 852002-51057_SCH5723018 | reverse complement strand
ACCAGCCCAAGTCCTCAACCGAGTACTGTCGAACCCGACAACAACCACTGTTGCAACTAAACCCTGAATTCACCCCGAGAACGCGTCACGCAACGCACGCTCGGCGGCCCCGGCGGAAAGCGTTAAGATGCGGCCATAGCGCCACGCGAACGGATCCGGTCATGGGTAGATTTCATCGCCACGACGACGGAACCGTGCACACCCACGAACACGATGACCCGGGGCATGGGCACGGTGATCACAGCGGCTACCAAACGGGCAAGCAGCGCATCGACGTCCTGGAGGCGATCTTCGCCGAAAACGACGTGCTCGCCGATGCCAACCGGGCGGCATTCGACACCAACGGCATCCGCACGCTGAACCTGATGAGTTCGCCCGGGTCGGGAAAGACGACCATCCTGCAGGCAACGCTTGAAGAGCTCGCCGGCGAATTCGCGATCGGTGTGATCGAAGGCGACATCGCCACCGATCTGGACGCGGCCAAGCTCAGCGGTCGCGGCGCTCAGGTGTCCTTGCTGAACACCAGCAATGGGTTTGGCGGCGAATGCCATCTGGACGCGCCGATGGTCAACCGTGCGCTGCCCGGCCTCGACCTTCCCGGCCTGGACCTGGTGATCATCGAGAACGTCGGCAACCTGGTCTGCCCGGCGGAGTTCGACGTCGGCGAGCATGCCAAGGCGATGGTGTACTCGGTGACCGAGGGCGAGGACAAGCCACTGAAGTACCCGGTGATGTTCCGGTCGGTGGATGTGGTGCTGCTCAACAAGATCGACCTGGTGCCGCACCTGGATGTCGACGTGGACAGCTACATCGCGCACGTGCGCAAGGTCAACGCGACGGCCACCATCCTGCCGCTCAGCGCGCGTAGCGGGGCGGGCATGGGCGCCTGGTTTGGGTGGCTGCGACGGTTCGCGCGAGACCCCGACGCCTGATGCAATCGGTTCGCATGACGATATCTTGCGAACTACTTGCATGACAGTGGGATTGGCGGTGCTTTGTTAGCCGGGCTCGCCGGTTGGTGGCGCGCGGCCGGCCGGGCGCCGAAATCCGTTGCGGCACAAGGAGGATTGGCGTCCGCGAAAGCCTATAGAACGGCTGTGCATTTACCGGCAAGCCGTGGACCGTTGACAACGCTGAGCGGCGGGAGTAGACCCAAAACCAGCGCTGCGCAAGTGGGCCGATGGTCGACTCCTGCAGCGCAGGAGCCTTCAGCCCGGCTCCGGAAAGCTGCAGCATGCCAACAGAAGCGGCAGTCAAAGCAGAAGAGACATTGATTCATGTTCTATGGATTAATGCGGGCCTCAGTTGTGACGGAGATTCGGTGGCGTTGACTGCCGCCACCCAGCCCAGCGTCGAGGAAATCGCACTCGGTGCGCTCCCGGGCTTGCCGAAGGTCGCCGTGCACTGGCCCCTGATCGATTTCGAGTGCGGACCCAACGGGGGGGCGGACGATTTCCTCGCCTGGTTCTTCAAGGCCGACCGCGGCGAACTGGAGCCCTTCGTGCTCGTCGTCGAAGGGTCTATCCCCAACGAGAAGATCAAGGACGAGGGCTACTGGTGCGGGTTCGGCAACGACCCGGCCACCGGCCAGCCGATGACCACCAGCGAGTGGCTCGACCGGCTGGCGCCCAAGGCCACCGCGATCGTGGCAGTGGGGACCTGCGCCACCTACGGTGGCATCCACGCGATGGCCGGCAATCCGACCGGGGCGATGGGAGTGCCGGACTACCTCGGCTGGGATTGGAAGAGCAAGGCCGGCATCCCGATCGTCTGCGTTCCGGGCTGCCCGATCCAACCCGACAACCTGTCGGAGACGCTGACCTACCTGCTCTACATGGCCACTGGCCAGGCACCGATGATCCCGCTCGACGACGCGTTGCGGCCCACCTGGTTGTTCGGCAGGACCGTGCACGAGGGGTGTGACCGCGCCGGCTACTACGAGCAGGGTGATTTCGCCACCGAGTATGGGTCACCGAAATGCATTGTCAAGCTTGGCTGTTGGGGCCCGGTCGTGAAGTGCAACGTGCCCAAGCGCGGGTGGATCAACGGCGTCGGTGGTTGCCCGAACGTCGGCGGCATCTGCATCGGATGCACGATGCCCGGCTTCCCGGACAAGTTCATGCCGTTCATGGACGAGCCGCCGGGCGGCAAGCTCTCGAGTGCAGCGTCGGGACTGTACGGGGGCGTGATCCGAAGCCTGCGCGGCATTACCGGCCGCACGGTCGACAAGGAGCCGCGCTGGCGCCACAACGGCGACCAACTCACCACCGGAGCGCGCCGCACCTGGTAGGTCGGCACGCCACCCACCCCATTCGTACCGGAGCCGTAGGGCGTGAGAGCCCAAAGCGGAGATAGAAGTACTGCTATGACAACCATCACTCCCAAGCCCACCCACGCCAAGCGCGAACCCGGCCAGCTCGTCGACATGGCGTGGGACCCGATCACCCGGATCGTGGGCAGCCTCGGCATCTACACCAAGATCGATTTCGAGAACCGGGAAGTCGTCGAGTGCCACAGCACTTCGTCGATCTTCCGCGGCTACTCGATCTTCATGAAGGGCAAGGATCCCCGCGACGCCCACTTCATCACCAGCCGGATCTGCGGCATCTGCGGCGACAACCACGCCACCTGTTCGTGCTACACGCAGAACATGGCCTACGGCGTCAAGCCGCCGCACTTGGGCGAGTGGATCGTCAACCTCGGCGAGGCCGCGGAATACATGTTCGACCACAACATCTTCCAGGAGAACCTGGTGGGGGTGGACTTCTGCGAGAAGATGGTCGCCGAGACCAACCCGAGCGTGCTCTCCCTGGCGGAGAAAACCCCGGCACCGCACGCCGACGCGCACGGGTACAAGACGATCGCCGACATCATGCGGTCGCTCAACCCGTTCAGCGGGGAGTTCTACCGAGAAGCCCTTGTGGTCAGCCGCTGGACGCGAGAGATGTTCTGCCTCATGGAGGGTCGTCACGTGCATCCCTCCACGCTGTACCCCGGCGGCGTCGGCACCGTCGCCACCATCCAGCTGATGACGGACTACATGACGCGGCTGATGCGCTACGTCGAGTTCATGAAGAAGGTCGTGCCGATGCACGACGACCTGTTCGACTTCTTCTATGAGGCCCTGCCCGGGTACGAGAAGGTCGGGCTGCGCCGCACCCTGCTGGGCTGCTGGGGCTCCTTCCAGGATCCCGAGGTGTGCAACTTCGAATACAAGGACATGGAGCGTTGGGGCAACGCGATGTTCGTCACGCCCGGCGTGGTGGTCGACGGCAAGCTGGTCACCCACTCGCTGGTGGACATCAACCTGGGCATCCGAATCCTTTTGGGCAGTTCGTATTACGACGACTGGACCGAGCAGGAGATGTTCGTCAAGACCGACCCGCTGGGCAACCAGGTGGACCGGCGCCACCCATGGAATCAGCACACCAACCCGCATCCGCAGAAGCGGGACATGGAAGAAGGCGGCAAGTACAGCTGGGTGATGTCGCCGCGCTGGTTCGACGGCAAGGACCACCTGGCACTGGACACCGGCGGTGGCCCGCTGGCCCGGTTGTGGTCGACGGCGCTCGCTGGGCTGGTCGACATCGGGTATGTGAAAGCGACCGGGAACAGCGTCAAGATCAACCTGCCCAAGACCGCGCTGAAGGGCCCGGTGGAGCTCGAGTGGCACATCCCCAGGTACGGCAGCAACACGATCGAACGCGACCGGGCCCGCACCTACTTCCAGGCCTACGCGGCCGCGTGCGCACTGCACTTCGCCGAGAAGGCGCTCGCCGAGATCCGCGCCGGACGAACCAAGACCTGGGAGAAGTTCGACGTGCCCGACGAGGCGATCGGCTGCGGGTTCACCGAGGCGGTCCGCGGCGTGCTCAGCCACCACATGGTGATCCGGGACGGCAAGATCGCCAACTACCACCCGTACCCGCCCACCCCGTGGAACGCCAACCCTCGCGACAGCTACGGCACGCCGGGTCCCTACGAGGACGCGGTGCAGGGGCAGCCGATCTTCGAGGAGAACGGCCGGGAGAACTTCAAGGGCATCGACGTCATGCGCACGGTGCGCAGCTTCGACCCCTGCCTGCCCTGCGGTGTGCACATGTATCTGGGGAAGGGCAAGACCCTGGAGAGACTGCACACTCCCACTCAGTCACCCGCCGGGGAGTGACGCATGGCGGATCGCCCGAAAATCCCGGCAGGGAACCCCGAGAACGACGCGCAGTGGCGTACGGCGGGCGATCGGATCCAGACCCTCCTGGATTCCTGCGCGGCGAGTGGGCCCGCCGCGTATGAACGCGCCCAGCAGTTGGTCCGCGAGGTCGTCGGGCTTTACGGGGCCGGGCTGGAGCGGATCGTTGCGGCCTGCGACCCCGGCGTGACCGAGCGGCTGGCCGCCGACGACCTGGTGGCCAGCCTGCTGCTGGTGCACGGGCTGCATCCGCACGGCGTGCGCCGGCGGGTGTCCGACGCGCTGGAGCGGGTGCGGCCCTACCTGGGCTCGCACGGCGGCGACATCGAGCTGCTGGAAATCACGGACGGGCCGGCGGGTGCCGGCGTGCTCCTATCGTTCAAAGGGAGCTGCAAGAGCTGCCCGTCCTCGGCGGTGACGCTGGAGCTGGCCGTCGAGGACGCGATCCGCGCGGCCGCACCGGAGATCTCGTCGATCGAGGTGGTCACGGCCGAACCCGCTGGCGTGATTCCGGCCGAATCCCTGCTGGCGCCCATGCGTTCGAAGGGCCACAGCCATGCGGATGGTCACTCGCGCGCGATCTGGCACCCGGCGCCCGAACTTGCCGAGCTGCGGCCCGGCCAGGTGGCGGGGTTCCGCGTCGCCGACACCACGATGCTGGCCTGCCGGGTCGACGGTCAGACGTTCGCCTATCGGGATCTGTGCCCGGTTTGCCACGACACGCTGGCCGGTGCCGCGCTGCAGGGCGGCCTGCTCGAATGCCCGCGCTGCGGATCGCAATTCGATGTCGTGCACGCCGGCGCGGGCCTGGATCCGCACGGCGGCGCCCACCTCGAACCCCTCCCGCTGCTGACCCGCGACGGCGTGTTGTCGGTGGCGCTGCGGGACGAACCGGCGGGAGCCCCGGCATGACGCGCCGGCGACGATGCGGAGCGAAGCGATGAGGAGGAACGGCGCTCATGGCTAGCCCGTATGACGTGCTGGCCCGCGTCACCGACACCCGGCGGGCCCCCGAGCCCGAGGGCGAACGGTGCGAGATGTGCTCGGAGCTGATTTCCGACGACCATCAGCACGTGGTGAACGTGGCCGGCCGGCAGCTGCTGTGCGTGTGCCGGGCCTGCTATCTGCTGTTCACCGACTCGGAAGCCGAGCTGCGCTATCGGGCGGTGCCCGACCGGTACCTGGCGTTTCCGGGCTTCGCGCTGGATCGCCGCGCGTGGGAGGCGCTGCAGATCCCGGTCGGCGTGGCGTTCTTCTTCACCAACTCCGCGCTCGGACGCACCGTCGCGTTCTATCCCGGCCCGGCCGGGGCCACCGAGTCCGAGCTGGATCTGGACGCCTGGAACGCCATCGGCCGTGCCGACCCGCGGGTGCGGCTGCTGGCCGACGACGTCGAGGCCCTGCTGGTCCGGGTTCCCCAAAACGACGAAGCTGAAAGCGCCGAGCCGCAAACGTATCTCGTTCCGATCGACGCCTGCTACGAGTTCGTCGGGCGCCTGCGCATGATGTGGCGTGGGTTCGACGGCGGGCAGGAGGCCCGCGCGTTCCTCGACGACTTCTTCAAGCGCATCGAGGCCCGGGCGGTGACGACGCCGCCATGACCGGACAGCACATGGACGTCAACTTCGCCGTCCTCGACGTGGCCCCGGAGCCGTACACCGTCAGCCCGGTGCTGACCGCCCGCGTCAGCGTCGCCGCCGGCGGCCCAGATGGAGGGGACCCGGTGCACGCCATAGCGCTGCGCTGCCAGGTCCGCATCGAACCACTGCGGCGTTCCTACTCCGACACCGAAGCGGCCGGGCTGATCGACCTGTTCGGACCCCGTGAACGCTGGGCGAACACGCAACGCACGTTCCTCTGGCAGCATTGCACCGCGATGGTGCAGGGCTTCGCCGGTAACACGACGGTGGCGCTCCCGCTGGACTGCACCTACGACTTCGAGGTGGCCGCCGCCAAGTACCTGCACGCCCTGCGCGACGGTGCGCTACCCCTCCAATTCCTGTTCAGCGGAACCATTTTCGTCAAGTCAGAACGCGGGTTTTCGGTTCAACAGGTGCCGTGGGACTGCGAGTACCGCTACGACATGCCGGTCGCGGTCTGGCGGGATCTGATGGCCCAGCACTTTCCCAACACCGGCTGGGTGCGGCTGAGCCACGAAACCGTCGCCGCGCTGGCCGCCTACAAGTCGACGCAGGGGTTACTCGACCTCGACCACGCGATCACCTCACTGCTGGACGCCGACCGGGAGACGGCCGGATGACCTCGAACTGGGACCGGGCCCGCGCCGTCGCCGACGCGGTGCTCTACGAGGGCTATCTGCTCTACCCGTACCGCGGGACGTCGAGCAAGAACCAATCGCGCTGGCAGTTCGGCGTTCTAGGGCCGCCCGGCGCCGCCGCCACCGGCCTGGGCGAAGATGACACCCTCGCGGCGCAGTTTCTGGTCGACGGGGCCCAGGCGATCACCCTGACGGTGCGGTTCCTGCAGCTGCAGCACCGCATGGCCGAGCGCGAGATCAGCAAAGCCCAATTCGAAGCCCAATTCGAAGGCGAATTCGAGCCCGTCGGCGAGCTGACCACCCCGGCCGGGTCGTGGCTGACCTGGGACGAGGCGGTCGAATGCGAGAGGTCCTTCGGCCCTATCGCGCTGGACGGCCAGCGGTGGACGCTTCCGGTGGCGGCGGAAGAAGGAACCGACGTCGAAATCCTTGAGGGCGGACGGTTGGTACGCCAGCGGCGGGAGGTGCGTGGCGAGTTGGCGGTGACCAGCGAGCCGGACGGCGAGCTGCGCCGGGTGTCGGTGCGGGTCAGCAACCTCGGCGACGGCGGCGACGGCATGGCCGACGGAAAAGACTCGGTGATCGCACGGTCCATGATCGGAACCCACATCATCGCAGAAGTCGTTGGCGGACAGTTCGTTTCGCTGCTCGAGCCGCCGCCGGAGGCCGCCGACGCTGTGTCCCGGTGTAGCCAGCACCGCTGCTTCCCCGTGTTGGCGGGGCCGCCCGGCACCCAAGACACCCTGCTGATTTCGCCGATCATCCTCTACGACCATCCGGAAGTGGCCGAACAAAGCAGCACCGCCCTGTTTGACTGCACGGAGATCGACGAGATCCTCACCCTGCGCGTGATGACGATGACGGACGAGGAAAAGGCGCAGGCACGCGCCACCGACCCACGGGCCGCGCAGATCATCGACCAGTGTGACGCCATGTCGCCGGAGGCCATGGCTCGCTTGCACGGTGTGCTGCGGGATCCCCACGCGCTCACTGTCCAGCCTGCGCTGGTGCCCGAGATTCCCGAGGGCGTCGATTGGTGGGATCCACTGGCCGACAGCGCCGTGCGTCCCGAGATCGACGCGGTGCTGGTAAACGGGGTCAGGGTCGCCCGGGGCAGCCGGGTCCGATTGCGGCCACGGCGCAATGGCGACGCGCAGGACATCTTCGTCGCCGGCAAGACCGCCCGCGTCACGTCGGTGCATGAGGACGTGGAAGGCAACAAGCATGTCGGGGTGGTCGTCGACGACGACCCCGCCGCCGACATGCACGACTGGTACGGCCGCTATCTGTACTTCTCCCCCGACGAAGTGGAGCCACTCGAAGCGGGACAGCCCGCAAGGTGAAAGGAAATCGAAATGGAAGTCTTGGGTTGGATATTCATAGCCATCCTCGCGCTGATGGTCACGATCGGGCTCGTGCTCGGAGTGGTCTCGTTACCTGATGCCCGGCGCTACCTCAAGCTGAGGCGGATGTAGCCGACCGGACAATCAGATGACAGCACGCATCCTGGTGGCCGGCATCGGAAATATCTTTTTGGGTGACGACGGATTCGGTTCGGAGGTGGTCCGCAACGCCGAGATCCCGCAGGACGATCCCCGTGTCCGCGTCATCGACTACGGCGTCAGAGGCATGCACTTGGCCTACGACCTGCTCGAGGAATGGGACACCCTGGTGCTCGTCGACGCGGTACCCAGCCGGGGCAACCCCGGCACGCTGCACGTCTTCCAGGCCGACTGCGAACCCGATTCCTGCGCACAGGGTCTCGACGGCCACAGCATGGATCCGGCCGCGGTGTTCGCCAGCCTTCGAGCGCTGGGCGGCAATCCGCCCTACACGGTCGTCGTCGGCTGCGAGGCGGGCAGCGTCGAGGGGGGGATCGGCCTCACCGAGCCCGTGGCCAGGGCGGTCCCGCGGGCCGCGCGGGCCGTCGAGGAGATCGTCGCGGCGTTGCAAGCCCCCACGGCACCCACCGCGCCGGTGGACGGCTGAGCCATGTGCCTCGGCATACCCGGCGAGGTGATCCGGATGCTGGACGGCTACGAGGGACAGCTCGCGCTGGTCGACGTCGTCGGCGAGCGGCGCAAGGTCAACGTCGGCATGCTGCCGGAAGAGACGTTTTCGCCCGGCGACTGGGTGATCATCCACATGGGCTTCGCGGTCGAGAAGACGGACCGCGCCGGGGCGGAGCAGGCGATGGCCGGCCTCGAACTGATGGGCAGGGGCGGCACCGATCCGACGGACGGCCCGGGGGGCGGTTGAGATGACCGAGTCCCCCCTGATGATGCGGCCCGACGTCCGGCAGCGCGTCACGGTGACCGGTGTGGTCCAGGGGGTTGGCTTCCGGCCTTTCGTCCACCGAATCGCCAGCGAGCTGGGTCTGGCGGGATTCGTCGGAAACGATTCGGGCGCGGTCTTTCTCGAGGTGCAAGGCGACCGCGCGCGCGTGGACGAGTTCGGTCGACGGCTGCGCGCCGAGGCCCCGCCGCTGGCGCACATCGGCACCATCACGGTCGCCGACCTCACCGCCGACGCCGCGTGCGGACGTGATTTCCGCATCGTAGAAAGCCGAGTGAGCCGCACGGTCGCCGGCGGGACAACACCGATTCCGCCCGACATCGCGGTGTGCGACGACTGTGTCGCCGAGCTGTTCGACCCGCACGACCGGCGCTACCGGCACCCGTTCGTGACCTGCACCAACTGCGGGCCGCGGTTCACCATCATCCGCGAGCTGCCATACGACCGCCCCGCCACCACCATGTCGGCGTTCGTCATGTGTGAGCGGTGCGCCGCCGAATACCATGATCCGGCCGATCGCCGGTTCCACGCCCAGCCCATCGCCTGCCCCGACTGCGGGCCGTCGCTGCGGTTCCGATCGGCGGCCGGCCGCGTAGACGGATCGGATGCCGCGCTGGCGGCCACGCAGCGGGCGCTGGCCGCGGGCGCGGTGGTGGCCATCAAGGGCATCGGCGGCTACCACCTGGCCTGCGCCGCCGACGACGACGCGGCGGTCGGCGCGCTGAGGGCGCGAAAGGCGCGGGGCGCCAAGCCTTTCGCCATGCTGGTCCGCGACCTCGACGTCGCGCGCCGCTACGCGCACATCGGCGACGACGAGGCCGCAGTGCTGTCCAGCCCCGCGCGCCCGATTGTGCTGCTGCGGCGGCTCGCACGAAACGACACTGCGCGGGTAGCCGACGCCGTCGCGCCCGGCAGCCCGCTGCTTGGGCTGATGCTGCCCTACTCCCCGATCCATCACCTGCTGCTCGCGCCGGTGCCCGGTGCCGCCGAGCGGGTGCCCGACGCGCTCGTGCTGACGAGCGCCAACCGTTCCGACGAGCCGATCTGCTTCACCGACGGCGATGCCGCCGAGCGGCTTTCGGTGCTGTGCGACGCCGTCCTCGAGCACAACCGGCCGATCCACGTCCCGTGTGACGACTCCGTGGTGCGCGTCATCCGAGACCAGGACGGCGCTCGCGAACTGCCGATCCGCCGGTCGCGCGGCTACGCGCCGCTGCCCATCGATATGGGCCGGCCGGCTCCGGCCGTGCTCGCCGTGGGCGGCGAGCTGAAGAACACCTTCTGCCTCACCGACGGCTCGCGTGCCTACATGTCCGCCCACATCGGCGACATGGGCACCTGGGAGACGACGCGCGCGTTCGAGCGCGCGGTGAGTCAGCTCAGCGAAATACGGGGCGCACCAAGCCGAATCGCCGCCGATCTGCATCCCGGCTACCACACCCGGACCTGGGCGGAGCGTCACTCGGGCGATCGACCGCTGGACCTGGTGCAGCACCACCACGCGCACGTCGTCTCGCTGCTGGCCGAGCACCGGCGGATCGGAGAACCCATCGTCGGGGTCTCCTTCGACGGGACCGGTTACGGCTGCGACGAAACCATCTGGGGCGGAGAGATTCTGGCGCTCGGAACCGACAGCCACCATTTCGTCCGGGCCGGCCACCTGTTGCCGGTACCGCTGCCGGGCGGGGACGCCGCGGTGCGCAATCCGTGGCGCATGGCGCTGTCCCAGTTGTGGGCGGCCGGCGTTGACTGGACTGGCGACCTGGCGCCGGTCGCCGCGGCGGCTCCCGATGAATTGCGGCTCGTCCGTTCGCAATTGGAGAGCGGTTCGGGATGCGTGCCGTGTTCGAGCATGGGCCGGCTGTTCGACGCGGTCGCCTCCCTGCTGGGGGTGCGGCAGCGGATCGACTACGAAGGCCAGGCCGCCATCGAGCTCGAGGCGCTCGCGGAGTCGGTCGGCGCGCCGGCCGGACCGTCGCTGCCGCTCGTCGTGCGCGGCGACGGGGTGATCGACCCCGCCCCCATGGTGCGGGCGATCGTCGCGGCCCTGCGCGCCGGCACGCGCCCGGCGGTGCTGGCCGCGGCCTTCCATGACGCGGTCGCGGGCGCCGTTGCACAGCTGGTCGGTCAGGTGGCCGGCGAGGTGCGCCTGGTGGGCCTGACGGGCGGGGTGTTCCAGAACGTGCTGTTGCTGTGCGCGTGTCGTAATCGGTTGCGGCGGGCCGGATTCGAGGTGTTGACCCACCACACGGTGCCGCCGAACGACGGCGGCCTGGCGCTGGGCCAGGCCGCGATATCGATGCTCAAGGGGTGGGAAGAGGGCTGGAGAGAGGGGGACCGATGACCACCACCACCGCCATTGACCGCGGGCTGGGCGCCGAGTTGGCCGAGGACTTGGCCGCCACCGCCTTGACGCTGGCCAAGCGGTTCGCCGCGGGCGCCACCATGTGGTCCATCGCGCCGTCGTGGGAACCGCACGCGCTGCACATCGCGGTCGAGTTCGTGCACCCGGTGATCATGGGGAAACGGGCCCTGCCCGCGGTGGCGCTGACCGGGCCCGACCTGGTGGATCTGGTGCGGGTGTCGGCGCGACCCGGCGACATCGTGATCGCGGTCTCCGGCGCGGACGACCCGCAGGTGCGCTCGGTGATGCGCCGCAGCCCGGCGTGGGGGGCCACCACCATCTGGATCGGCTCCGGTGCACGACCCGCGGCGGGAATGGCCGACCACGTGCTGTGGCTGGACGATCCCGACCCACGGGTGCCGGCGACGGGTGGGTTCGTGTTGTTCTACCACCTGCTGTGGGAGCTGACCCACGTCTGTTTCGAGCATTCCGGGCTGCTCAAACCCGAACCCTCCGAGGAGGTTTGCCTCACCTGCAGCGACGAGGGGCGCCTCGGCGAGGTGGTGAGCCTGTCGGAAAGCGGGCAAGCGGCGGTGCGCACGGCGCAGGGCGTCGAGAACGTGGTCACCACGCTCGTCGACCCGGTGGCCGCCGGCCAGCTTGTCCTGGTGCACGCCGGCACGGTGATCAGTCGACTCGACGAGGAGGACGTCTCGTGAGTGACGAACCCACCAACTTTCTGTACCCCTTCATCGACGCCGAGGAAGATGACCCGCAATCGCTGCTCGCCGACCTGGCCGCGTCGGCGCAGGCCAAGGCGGCCGAAAGCCTGGCCCTGCGGCGCTCCAGTCTGGAAGCCAACGCCGACCTGTTGGAGGGGGCCGCCACCGAGATGGCGCGGCGTTTCGCGGCGGGCGGTCGGATGTTCACCTTCGGAAACGGTGGCAGCTGCACCGATTCCACGACATTGGCGCGGTTATTCGCCCGGCCACCGATGGGAAGGCCGTTACCGGCGTGGTCGTTGACCGCCGATCAGGCGGTCATGACGGCGCTGGGCAACGACGTCGGGTTCGAGCTGGTGTTCGCCCGCCAGTTGATCGCCCGCGCCAAGGCCGGCGACATCGCGATCGCCATGTCGACCAGCGGCGGTTCGCCCAACCTGCTCGCCGCGCTGGCCGAGGCGCGCCGGCGCGGCCTGTACACAATCGGTTTCGCCGGCTACGGCGGCGGTGCGTTCGTCGACAACCCAGACGTGGACGCCTGCTTCGTCGTTCGTTCCCAAAGCGTGCACCGGATCCAGGAATCCCAAGCGCTGCTGGGCTATCAGCTGTGGTTGAGCGTGCACGAACGATTCGGGGATAAGGGTTTGGGGGCAGCATGAGCAACCACGCGGGCGAGTACCTGTCGTCGGGACCGCGGTTCGGCGAGGGCGAGGTGATCGAGCGGATCGAGTCGTTTCGCCGGCGCCGTCCCCGGTTGCGCGACGAGCATGTGACGCTGGCGCACGGCGCCGGGGGGAAGGCGTCGGCGGCGCTGGTGGATGCGGTGTTTGTGGAGGCGTTTCGCAATCCGGTGCTGGAGTCGCTGGGTGACGGCGCGGTGCTGGCGTTGCCCGGTGGCGAGCGGCTGACGATGTCCACGGATTCGTTTGTGGTGTCGCCGCGGCGTTTTCCCGGCGGGTCGATCGGAGAGCTCGCCGTGAACGGCACCTGCAACGACGTGGCGATGGCCGGCGCGGTGCCGGCCTGGATCGCGGCGGCGTTCGTGCTCGAAGAGGGATTCCCGGTCGCGGAGTTGAAGGAGATCGTCGCCGACATGGCCGCCGCGGCCGCGGCGGCGGGGGTACAGGTCGTCACCGGCGACACCAAAGTGGTGCCCAAGGGCGCCGCCGACGGGCTGTTCATCACCACCACCGGCGCCGGCGTCATCCCGGAAGGCCGCGCCTTGTCGGCGTCGCTGGTGCGCACCGGGGACAAGGTGTTGTTGTCGGGGTCGATGGGCGACCACGGCATGGCCGTCATGCTGGCCCGCGGCGACCTGGCGATCGAGGCCGACATCGCATCCGACACCGCGAGTGTGAGCCCGCTGGTCGAGTTACTGCTGGCCGCCGCCCCATCGACGCGGTGGCTGCGTGACGCGACCCGGGGCGGGGTGGGCACGGTGTGCAACGAGTTGGCGCAGGCCTGCGGCCTGGGTGTGTTGCTCGACGAGGAGCGGCTGCCGGTGGCGCCCATGGTCAATGGGGCGTGTGAGTTGCTGGGGATCGACCCGCTCTATGTGGCCAACGAGGGCAAGTTCGTCGCCGTCGTCGCCCCCGAGGAAGCCGAGACCGGGCTGGCGGCGCTGCGCTCGCACCCGCTGGGCGCCCAGGCGGCCGAGGTTGGGCAGATCGTGACCGAACCGGCCGAAAGCGTCGTGTTACGAACCGGATTCGGCGGCACCCGCATAGTCGACATGCTCGTCGGCGATCCGCTGCCGCGAATCTGCTGAAAGGAGACTGAGATGTGTTTGGGGATTCCCGGCCGGATCGTCGAAATCACCGATCCGGCAAACTATCTGGCGAAGGTCGACGTCAGTGGGGTACAGCGCACGATCAGCGTGCGGCTGCTGGCCGACGACCTGCCCATCCCCGACGAGTGGGTGTTGGTCCATGTCGGGTTCGCGATGGCCAAGATCGACGAGACCGAGGCTCTGCTCACCCTGGCGGCCATCAAGAAACTCGGCGAGGCCTATGCCACCGAGATGGAAGCCTTCGACTCGTCCGCGATCGTCTGAGGAGGCGCCGCAATGAAATTCGTTGACGAATTCCGTGATCCGGCCGCGGCCCGCAAGCTGCTGGGCGCCATCGAGCATCTGGCGAGCGGCGGTGAGGAGTTCAAGTTCATGGAGGTGTGCGGTGGGCACACCCACACCATCTACCGCCACGGCATCGAACACCTGCTGCCCGACAACGTCGAACTGGTGCACGGCCCGGGGTGTCCGGTGTGCGTGATTCCGATGGGCCGCATCGACGACGCGATGTGGCTGGCCGGCCAGCCCGAGGTGATCTTCACCTGCTTTGGCGACATGATGCGGGTGCCCGGCTCGAACGGGAGCCTGCTGGACGCCAAAGCCAAAGGCGCCGACGTGCGGTTCGTCTACTCACCGCTGGACGCGCTGAAGATCGCGGTCGACAACCCCGACAAACAGGTGGTGTTCTTCGCCATCGGTTTTGAGACCACCGCACCCTCGACCGCGGTGACGCTGGTCCGGGCCCGCGACCTCGGACTGCCCAACTTCAGCGTGTTCTGCAACCACGTCACCATCGTCCCGCCGATCAAGGCCATCCTGGAATCCCCGGATCTGCGGCTCTCGGGGTTCATCGGCCCCGGGCACGTCTCGACCGTGGTGGGCAACCGGCCCTACCGGTTCGTGCCGGAGGTGTATCGAAAGCCGTTGGTGGTGGCCGGGTTCGAGCCGCTCGATATTCTGGCGGCGGTCGCCATGCTGTTGACCCAGATCCGCGAGGGCCGCTGCGAGGTGGAAAACCAGTACAAGCGGGTCGTGCCCGAGCACGGCAACCCCGCCGCGCTGGCGCTGCTGGGCCGCGTGTTTGCGCTGCGCCCGCACTTCGAGTGGCGCGGCCTGGGGTTCATCTCCCAAAGCGCCCTGCGGCTGCACGACGACTTCGCGGAGTTCGACGCCGAGTTGCGGTTCGCCATGCCCGGCGTGCGGGTCGCCGACCCCAAGGCCTGCCAATGCGGCGAGGTGCTCAAGGGAGTGCTCAAGCCCTGGGAATGCAAGGTTTTCGGCACCGCCTGCACCCCGGAGACGCCGATCGGAACATGCATGGTCTCCCCCGAAGGAGCCTGCGCGGCGTACTACAACTTCGGGCGCATGCACCGTGACGCCGCCAAACTCGTAGGCCGAACTTGACCACCACCCACACCCGCGGCGCCGAGATGTTCGCCCGATACGCGTATGCCCCCAACGCCCTGGGTTACTGCGGTCCCCCGCTGGGGGCCACGCTGCGCGATGGCTCCGTCGACGAGGTGCGCCGCGCGGCGACCAGGTTTTCCGGGGCCTGGCCATACCTGCGTGTGCTGTCTCAACTGACCGGAATCGCCGATCCGCTGGATTATCGGCTCGTTGAGTCGTACTGGCTCGGCGGCGGTCTCGGCGCCGAGCTGGACCCCCTAGACTTCTTCGACGCGCTGCTGGCCGTCATCGGCCCCCAAGCCGGCCACTACTGGACCCACCTCACCCCCGACCTCGCCCGCGAAGCCGCCCCCGACCACAACTTCCACGTGTTCGGCGTCTACCCCTGGACCCGGTTCTTGGGCCGGGGCATGGATGAGCAGCCACTCAATGTCCTCGACAACTGCCGAATCACCTGGGGCACAGTGGTTTCCCGCGCCGACGATGACGTCGAGGTGTTGTGCCGGAAGCTGGCGTGGAACGGCCGGGAGCTCGCGCTGTCCGAGCCGTCGGTGCGCCGGCTCGACATCTGGGCCGACGGGTACAGCGCGGTGCCCGACGTCGCCGTCGGCGACGAGGTCGCGGTGCACTGGGGCCGGCTGTGCGGCCGGCTCGCGCCTGAGCAGCTTCGCGCGCTCGCCGACAGCACCGAACGTCAGCTGCGGGTGACGAGCCAGCGGCTCGCGCACGTGTAGTTCAAGCCGGGCTGTCAGCGCCGGGATATTTGACGGCCGCTCAAAGGGGATGCGCGGCGAAGTAGTCTGTGCCACATGACCCAAGGCACTTCGCCACCGCCGAACGGGCCTGAAGAGGAGCCGGACAAAGCAAGCCCGGACAACTCAACCAAAGATGCCGGTCCGCCGCGGCCGAGCACCCGCGAGCAAGAAGCGGCCAAGTCACGCTCACGCCGCTCAAACGAGTTCTGGTTAGCGCTGGCGGGAATATTTGCGACCGTAGTGGTGGGTGTGACGGCCAGTAGCCTGGCCTACCGTGCATCCGGCAACCAAATCAAAGCTGAGACGGACCGCGTCGCCGTCCAATTCAGCAAGGAGCAGCGAAAGTCCGCGTACGCAGATTTTCTCACCGCATATACCGATTTGTCAGAAGTAGAGTTCGAATTCACTCATCAATTGGCGAGAACCGATGACTTCGAGATGAGTGCGGTGGTCGACAAAAGCGCTGCTTACGCCACCCAGAGCGGCAAGTGCCGAAGCGCCTCGGCGACAGTCGAACTCATCGGTTCAGCTGCAGTTGATAAAGCGCGAGGAGAACTCGTTGATAAGCATAACGATATACAGAACTTAATCCAGCCGCTGGCTCTGGCGATTGCCAAGGCCGGCAATCCCCGAAGTTACGGAGGCAAGGTGTCAGAATTGCAAAGAGTCGTAGAAAAGGTGCAACGCGATGACGACCGTCTGCGACAAGCTTTTATCGAGGCAGCCAAGAGAGATCTTGGCTTCGTCGACTAGCGGCGCGACTCGCCGTCAAACCGGTCCAGCGCCCGGTTCGATCTGCGACGTGCTGCCCGCCGCGGCGGCGTTGCTCGGTGCGCCGGGCGCTGTCGACAGCCTCGGCGTCGCGGAATCGGTGGGCGCGAAGGATCGCGTAGCGGTGGTATTGGTCGACGGACTTGGTTGGCACCTGCTCCCGCAACTGGCCGGCAGCGCACCCCTGCTCGCGTCCGTCCTGGCCGGTGGCGCGGGACGGCTCAGCGAACTCACCTGCACCTTTCCGTCGACCACCCCGAGCAGCCTGGTGTCCCTGGCCACTGGAGCCCAGCCCGGCGAACACGGCATCCTCGGTTTCACGCTCAACGTGCCCGGCACCGACAGGGTGCTCAATCACATCCAGTGGCGCGACGACCCGCCGCCCGCCGAATGGCAACCGCTGCCCACCTGGTTCGAACGGCTCGGGCGGGCCGGCATCGGCGCGCGCGCCGTGCTGCCCGCCGCTTTCCTGGGCAGCGGACTGACCGACGCGGCGTATCGCGGCGCCCGCTTTCGCCCCACATATCCGGACGACGACTACGCCCAGCAGCTGACTGACGAGCTGAACGCGGCGCCGGGCCTGGTCTATGGCTACATCGCCGACCTGGACACCGCGGCCCATGTGTTCGGCATCGGCTCCGTCCAGTGGCACGAAGCGGCGGCTCGTGTCGATGCGCTGCTGACCCGGCTCGTCGAGGCGCTACCCGCGAGCGCGGCGCTGCTGGCGACCGCCGACCACGGCGGTCTCAACGTCCCGCCGGAGGCCCGCTTCGACCTCGACACCGACCCCCGGCTGGCGGCGGGGGTGCGGGTGGTCGTCGGCGAGCCACGGGTGCGCTACTTGCACACCCAACCCGGGGCCGCCGCCGACGTGCAGGCGGCGTGGAGCGAGGCGCTCGACGGTTCGGCACAGGTGTATAGCCGTGAGCAGGCCGTGGCCACCGGCATGTTCGGGCCGGTCAACCCAAGACATCTGCCGCGGATCGGCGACGTCGTCATCGTCTGCACCGGCGACGCCGCCGTGCTGGCGACCGGCCACGAGCCGCCGGAGGCGGCCCGCCTCATAGGTTTTCACGGCGCCGCGACCGCGGTGGAAATGGCCATCCCGTTAATCGCTTTCACGGGCGACCGCAATCACAGCTGAAATGGGCTAGCGCCTCGTCGGGGACCACGCGCGACGCGCTGGGGTGTGTGAAGCATTACATGAACGAGGCGATGTAACCCCGACGTCTATGGGTTGAAGTAGACGTGAGTGTTTTGGGGCAGACGCAGATGAATTTCATGATGCTGGCGCCGGAGATCAACTCCGGACGCATGTACCGAGGTGCCGGCTCGGGATCGATGATCAAGGCCGTCATTTCTTGGGACCGGCTGGCCGCAGGCCTGCACGCCGCAGCGGCCAAGACGCCAAGGACGGAAGCCACGGCGCCCTACATCGATTGGCTGAACGCGAGCGCGGCACGGGCCGGGCAAGCCGCCGCCCAGGCCGCGGCGGCCGCCAACGCCCATCAGTCGGCGTTGGCGGCGATGGTCGCCCCGCCGATAATCGACGCCAACCGTGCGGAGCTGAGGTCGCTGGTCGCGGCAAACCGCCTCGGCCAAGCCGGCCCGGAAATCGCGGCGACCGAGGCCGAATACGAACGGATCTGGGCCCAGGACGTCGCCGCCATGTACGCCTACGCCACCGCCTCGGCGAAGGCATCGACCATGACGCCCTTCACCCCGCCGCCCACTTCCGCCGCCGGCGGAGCGCCTCGCACGTGGGCACTGCGATCGGCGCCGGAGGTCGTGTCGACCGGCCTAGCTGTGATCACAACCATTCCCCTGGCGCTGCAGGCGTTTTCGCTGTCGCCGGTGGCCTCGCTCGATGCGTCCCTGGGTCCGGTGACGTCGTCCCTGTCGAGGCTGGGCTCGCTGAGCGCGCCGTCGGGCGTGGCGATCAGTCAACTGAATTCGCTCAACAAGGCGGCGGCCTTGCGCTGGCTCCTACCGAACCAGGGTGGCGCCCGTGGCGCGCCGATCGCTGCGGCGTTCGGCAGCGCGACGTCGATCGGCGCCCTGTCGGTCCCAGCGGCCTGGGCGGCCGCGGCACCAATCCCCGTCTACCGTGGCACCGTCGCGTAGGGGCGCTCAGAGCGGAGTGACGTAGGCGGAGCTGATGCCGCCGTCCACCAAGAACGTCGACGCGGTGATAAACGACGCGTCATCGCTGGCCAAAAATGCTACGGCGGAAGCGATTTCGTCGGGCTCGGCGAAGCGGCCCAACGGAACGTGCACCAGCCGGCGGGCGGCCCTTTCGGGGTCATTGGCGAAAAGCTCTTGCAACAGTGGGGTGTTGACCGGTCCTGGGCACAGCGCGTTGACCCGGATGCCCTGCCGGGCGAATTGCACACCCAGCTCCCGCGACATGGCCAGCACCCCGCCCTTGGAGGCGGTGTAGGAGATCTGCGACGTCGCCGACCCCAGCACGGCGACGAACGACGCAGTGTTGATGATCGAACCCTTCTGCGCGGGCACCATGTGGCGCAGCGCGGCCCGGCAGCACAGGTACACCGAGGTGAGGTTGACGTCCTGGACTCGTTGCCACGCCGCAAGTTCGGTGTTCTCGATCAGGTCGTCCTCGGGCGGTGAGATCCCCGCGTTGTTGAACGCGACGTCGACCCGGCCGTAGGTTTCGGCCGCGGCGTCGAACAGCGCGTTGACCGCGGCCTCGTCGGAAACATCCGTGGGCACAAACAAACCCGACAGCTCCCGCGCCGCCCCGGCGCCGGCGTCGCGGTCGATGTCGCCGACGACGATGGTCGCGCCTTCGGCGCGCATCCGCCGTCCGCCGGCCAAACCGATTCCGCTGCCACCGCCGGTGATGACCACTACCCGGCCGGCCAGCCGTCGCGTCAGGTCCATCACGGTCCCTCCTTGATCGCGATGAAGACGTTCTTGGTTTCCGTGAAGTGCAGCGGCGCGTCCGCGCCTAGCTCGCGGCCCAGCCCCGACTGCTTGAAACCGCCGAACGGCGTGTGGTACCGGACCGACGAGTGCGAATTCACAGACAGGTTGCCGGCCTCGACCGCCCGCGATACCCGCAGCGCCCGGGACAGGTCGTCGGTCCAGACCGATCCCGACAGGCCGTAGGCGGTGTCGTTGGCCAACGTGATGGCGTCGTGTTCGTCGCCGAAGGGCAACACGGTGACGACCGGGCCGAAGATCTCGTCGGTGACGCTGCGGTCGGTGCGCTGCGGGGTCAGAACCGTTGGTGGGAACCAGAATCCGCGGCCGGCCGGTGCGGTGCCGCGGAACGCGACGGGGGCGCCGTCGGGCACGTAGGAGGCCACCTTGTCGCGGTGCGCGCCCGACACCAATGGGCCCATCTCGGTGTCGCGGGAGCTGGGGTCGCCCACGGCGATGGCCTTCACCGCGGGCTCGAGCAGTTCCATGAACCGGTCATAAACGCTGCGCTGCACCAGGATCCGGCTCCGTGCGCAGCAGTCTTGCCCGGCGTTGTCGAACACGCCGGCGGGCGCGGTTGCCGCCGCGCGCTCGAGGTCGCAGTCGTCGAAAACGATGTTGGCGCTCTTGCCGCCCAGCTCCAGCGTCACCCGCTTGACGTTCGCCGCCGCGCCGGCCATCACCCGCTTGCCGACTTCGGTGGAGCCGGTGAACACGATCTTGCGAACGTCCGGGTGGGTGACGAACCGCTCCCCCACCACCGCGCCCCGTCCCGGCAGCACCTGCAGCAGGTCGGCGTCCAGCCCGGCCTCGACGGCCAGCTCGCCCAGCCGCATCGTCGTCAGCGGCGTCCATTCGGCGGGCTTGACCAGCACCGCGTTGCCCGCGGCCAGCGCGGGCGCGATGCCCCAGGACGCGATCATCATCGGAAAGTTCCACGGCGTGATGATCCCGACCACGCCCAACGGTTCGTGAAAGGTGACGTCGAGTCCCCCAGCCACGGGAATCTGCTTGCCGGACAAGCGCTCCGGGCTGCCCGCGTAGAACGCCAGCACGTCGCGCACGTGACCGGCCTCCCACTCGGCCGCGGTGATCGGGTGTCCGGAATTGGCCACCTCGAGGGCGGCCAGTTCGCCGGTGTGGGCGTCGACCGCGGCGGCGAACGCCCGCAGGGCCGCCGCGCGGTCGGCCGGCGCCAACCGCGCCCAGCGCCGCTGGGCCACCCGCGCCCGCCGCACGGCGTCGTCAACCGCGGCGGCGTCCAGCAACTCGACCGAACGCAACGCTTCCTCGGTCGCGGGGTTGATCAGCTCCGTCGCGGTCATCGGCCGGCCGCGTGCGATCGAGCCGCCTCCACCACCGCCTTGAACAGCCGCAGGTCGTCGAGCGACTTCTCCGGGTGCCATTGCACCGCGAGCATGAAGCTTTCGCCGGGCAGCTCCACCGCCTCGACCACGCCGTCGGGGTCCCACGCGCTGACCACCAGCCCCTCTCCGACCTTGTCGATCGCCTGGTGGTGGTAGCACGGCGCGTCGGCGCATTCCCCGATCAGCGCGGCGAGTCGGGTGCCCGCCACGGTGCGAACCGGCAGCCTGGTGAACACCCCGTTGCCCGCCCGATGGCCGCTGTGGCCGAGGACGTCGGGAAGGTGCTGGTGCAGCGTGCCGCCGAACGCGACGTTGAGCACCTGCGCGCCGCGGCAGATGCCCAGCACCGGAAGCCCACGGTCCAGCGCCCCGCGCAGCAGCGCGAATTCCCAGGCGTCGCGGTCGGTGCGGGGGCGATCGGTGGCCGGGTGCGGTTGCTGGGCGTAGCGCTCGGGGTCGACGTCGTAGCCGCCGGTGATCACCAGGGCGTCCAGGCCGTCGAGCAGGCTTTCTACTATCTCGGGGTCCAGCGGCTGCGGCGGCAATAGCACCGCGATGCCCCCGGCCATCGTGACGCCCTCGAAGTAATCGGCCGGCAGGTAACCGGCGGGGATGTCCCAGGCCCCGGTCTGGATCTGTTCGAGATAGGCCGTCAGGCCCACCACCGGCCTCGCCCTACAGCCGCTCAAAGCCACGCATCCTTTCCCAATCGGTGACCGCTGCGTTGTACGCCGTCAGCTCCACGTGGGCGTTGTTCAGGTAATGCGCGACGACATCCTCACCGAACGCCTCGCGGGCCAGCGCCGACCCGGAGAACAGCGTGGCGGCCTCGGCCAGCGTGGCCGGCAACCGCTCGACTCCCGTTGCGTCATAAGCATTGCCGGCGTAGGGCTCGGGCGGCTCGAGGCCCCGTTCGATACCGTACAGGCCGCCGGCGACGAGCGCCGCCACCGCCAGATAGGGATTGACATCGCCGCCTGGGACGCGGCATTCCACCCGTTTGTTGCGCCCGTGCCCGACCACCCGCAACGCACAGGTGCGGTTGTCCAGCCCCCAGGCCACCGCGGTGGGCGCGAAGCTACCGTGGGCGAATCGCTTGTAGGAGTTGATGTTTGGGGCGTAGAACAGGGTGAACTCGCGCAACGTCGCCAGCAGCCCCGCCAGGAAGCCGGAAAATGTCGGCGACATGCCGTGCGGGCGGGAGCTGTCGGCGAACACGGGGCTGTTCTCGGCGCCGTCATTGCCGCGCAGCGAGAGGTGAATGTGGCAGCTATTGCCTTCGCGCTCATCGTATTTGGCCATGAACGTCAGGCTCTTGCTGTGCTGGTCGGCAATCTCCTTGGCGCCGTTCTTGTAGATGGCGTGGTTGTCGCAGGTGACCAGCGCCTCGTCGTAGCGGAAGCCGATCTCCTGCTGTCCCTTGTTGCATTCGCCTTTGACGGCCTCGAACCGCAGGCCTGCCCCCTGCATGCCCCGCCGGATGTCGTGCAGCAGCGGTTCCATCCGCGACGACGCCAGGATCGCGTAGTCGATGTTGTAGTCGCTGGCCGGTGTCAGCCCGCACCAGCCGGCGGCCCATGCCTCGCGATACGACTGGTCGAACACGATGAACTCCAGCTCCGTCGCGACATCGCCGACCAGCCCGCGCTCGCGGAGCCGGTCGAGCTGGCGCCGCAGGACAGCCCGGGGCGCGACCGCGACCTCGCTGCCGTCGGCCCAACCCAGGTCGGCGATCACCAGGGCCGTGTTGGGCAGCCATGGGGTCAGCCGCAGGGTGGACAGGTCCGGCCGCATCACCATGTCGCCGTAGCCGGTGTCCCAGCTCGACATCGCGTAGCCGGCCACCGTGTTCATGTCCACGTCGACGGCGAGCAGATAGCTACAGCACTCGGCGCCGTCGGCGGCGACCTCGTCGAGGAACAGCCGGGCGGCCACCCGCTTGCCGACCAGCCGGCCCTGCATGTCGGTGAACGCGACGATCACGGTGTCCACCGCGTCGCTTGCCACCAGTTCTTGCAGCGCTCCCAACGACAACATCGGGGAATCCCGACCAGCTACCAGGTGCTGGTGCGCAAGACGATCTCGGCCGCCAACTGCGCGGTCGACTCCTGCACGTTGCGCCGGCCCAGCTCGACCAGGCGGTATTCGGCGTACACGAACCGCTGGCTGGCCCGCGCCACCGACCGAGCCGCCGCGGAGCTGACCAGCACGGTGGTGCCGATCTCCACCGGGGGGCAGTGTTCGTCCTGAACCACACCCTTGGGGTCGGCCACCTGCGGATGTCCGCGGTCGATCACCACCAGCCCGACAAACCGGCCCAGCTTGGTTGCCGCGAGTTCCCAGGCGAGCTCACCGCCGGCGCGGTCGCCGACGACGACGGCCCAGCCGATGCCCAAAGCATCGAGGATGCCGACGACGGACTTGGGGGTGAGCCGCTCATGGTGGCCGATGACGACGGTGCGAAGCGATGCGGTATGCAGCCGCTCGCACACCGCGTCATAGGCGACCGGCGCACGCTGACCGTCGCCCAGTATGACGACGACAATGCCGTTCTCCGGGCCGGCTACGGCCACCGGGACAGGAAACCCGTCGAGCGTGGTCATCATGGAGGACACTCACGCACGCTACAGGCAATGGCCTGCGCGCGCGAGGCTTCCGCCGCTCGCCAGCTCCGCCTACGGCCGCAACCCGGTTGCGATACGGGGTCGCCGCGGCGGTGGCCCGTCGAGCAGCCCGAGGACGGTGTCGACGTCGAGGTGGGCCGCCAGCAGGTCGGCGATCAGATCGAGTTGGGCATCGCGGCGCGCGGCGACGTTGGTCTCGCCGACCACGAATCCGGTGCGGCCGGCCGCCTCGGCGACGCGGGCGAGCCATGCGCGACGGAAGTCGTCGTTGTCGAGCAGGCCGTGCCAATGGGTGCCGAACACCGCGCCGCGCAGGATGCCCTGCGGCTGCGAGTCGGCCGCGAACCAGGTCTCCTCGGCGCACCGGGAGAGCCGCCCATGATGGATTTCGTAGCCTGACAGAGGGCCGTCGTGCGGCCGCTGCCAACGGCGCAGCACCTTGGCCTCCGCGAAGGCGACGTCGGCGTCGAGCAGGCCGAGCCCGGCGACCTCCCCCGCGCCCGATTCGACCGTGTCCTCGATGCGCCGGCAGAGCATCTGCAGTCCGCCGCAAATGCCCAGCACCGACTTGCCGGCCCGGGCACGCTCGGCGATGGCGCCGGCCAGGCCGCGATCGCGCAGCCAGGACAGGTCGGCGACGGTGGCCTTACTGCCCGGAAGCACGATCAGGTCGGCGTCGGCCAGATCGGCGGGGTCGGTGATCCAGCGCACCAGCACGCCGGGCTCGCAGGCCAGGGCCTCGACGTCGGTGGAGTTCGAGATCCGGGGCAGCCGGACCGCGGCCACCCGCAGCCACTCGTCGCCGCGCGGCGGGGCGGGCGTGCCGACCACGCGGTGGGCGACCACCGACAGCGAGTCCTCGGCGTCCAGCCACAGCTCGTCGGCGTAGGGCACGACCCCGTAGGTCGGGCGGCCGGTCATGGCGTGCAGCTGCTTGAGCCCGGGTTCGAGCAGCGCCGGGTCGCCGCGGAATTTGTTGACGACGAAGCCTGCGATCAGCGCTTGGTCCTCGGGCTCGAGCACCGCGACGGTGCCGAACAGGTGGGCGAGCAGGCCGCCGCGGTCGATGTCGCCGACCAGGATCACCGGCAGGTTTGCCGCGCGGGCCAATCCCATGTTCGCCAGATCGGTTGCACGCAAGTTGATCTCGGCCGGCGAACCGGCTCCCTCGCAGATCACCGCTTCGAATTCGGCGCGCAGGGATGACAATTCGTCTCCGACGATGCCGGCGAGCCGGTCGCGATGGTTCACATAGCCCGCGGCGGTGACGGATTCGGCGACCCGGCCGCGGATCACCAGCTGGGCGGACCGGTCGCTGCCGGGCTTGAGCAGGATCGGGTTGAATCGCACGCTGGGCTCGAGCCCCGCCGCCCGCGCCTGGATCGCCTGGGCGCGGCCGATCTCGCCGCCTTCGACGGTGACCACCGAGTTGTTGGACATGTTCTGCGCCTTGAACGGCGCCACGCGAATCCCCTTGCGCGCCAACAACCGGCACAGGCCAGCCACCACCACCGATTTCCCGGCGTCGGAGCTGGTGCCCGCGACCAGCAGCGCGCCACTCACCTTTTTGTGGCGAGCAGACGCAAAAGCCCCCAATGTGGGGCCCAAATAGGGGCTTTTATGTCTGCTCGCGCCGAAAGCCTCACAGCTGAGTCAGGATCTCGACGCCGCTGTCGGTGACCAGCAACGTGTGCTCGAACTGCGCGGTCCATTTGCGGTCCTTGGTGACCACCGTCCAGCCGTCGTCCCAGATCTCGTAGTCCAGCGCGCCGAGGTTGATCATCGGTTCGATGGTGAACGTCATGCCCGGCTGCATGATGGTCGAAACGGCGGGCTGGTCGTAGTGCAGCACGACCAGCCCGTTGTGGAACGTGGTGCCGACGCCGTGGCCGGTGAAGTCACGAACGACGTTGTACCCGAAACGGTTTGCATAGGACTCGATGACGCGGCCCACGACCGACAGCGCCCGCCCGGGTTTGACGGCGTTGATGGCGCGCGTGGTGGCCTCGCGGGTCCGCTCCACCAACAGCCGGTGCTCCTCGGAGACGTCGCCGGCCAGGAACGTGGCGTTGGTGTCGCCGTGCACCCCGTCGATGTAGGCGGTGACGTCGATGTTGACGATGTCCCCGTCTTCGATCACGGTCGAGTCGGGGATGCCGTGGCAGATGACTTCGTTGAGCGACGTGCAGCACGACTTCGGGAATCCCTTGTAGCCCAGCGTCGAGGGGTAGGCGCCGTTGTCGATCATGTACTCGTGGGCGATCCGGTCCAGCTCGTCGGTGGTCACCCCGGGCGCCACCGCCTTGCCCGCTTCGGCCAGCGCGCCGGCCGCGATCCGGCCGGCCACGCGCATCTTCTCGATCACATCAGGCGTCTGCACCCACGGTTCGCTGCCTTCCCGGGCCGTCGGCTTGCCGACATATTCCGGACGCTCGATGCGGCCGGGCACCGGCAGCGTCGGGGAGATCACTCCGGGGGAAAGCGCGGTCCGAGCAGGCATGGCGACCAGCATAATCGCGCGCGCAGCGCCGGCTCAGCCTCGCGTGTGAATCGGCGGCTTTGAGTGTGAGCGTGGGTCGCCACCTGTTCACATTCCCCGCCGTCAGCGCACACGCAAAGCCGTCACCGCACACGCAACGCTGCGGCAGGGCCAGACCCACGCTAAGCGAGGTAGTCCCGGGGCAGCGATTCGAACATCACCTTGGTCATCCGGACCGCGTATTCCGAGCTGCCGCCCCCGACGATCAGCGCCGCGAACGCCAGGTCGCCGCGGTACCCGGCGAACCAGGAGTGCGAGCCGCCGGGGAACTCGGCCTCACCGGTCTTCGCGTATATCTCGCCGCAGCAGCCGGAGATCTCCTTGGCGGTCCCGTTGGTCACCACCAGCCGCATCATCGGCCGCAGCGCGCCGATCATCTTCTCCGAGATCGGCGTGTTGTCGCCGTCGACCGTCGTCGGCCGCCCGGCGATCAGCTGCGGCACCGGGGTCTTCCCGGCGGCTACGGTGGCGGCGACCAAGGCCATGCCGAAGGGGCTGGCCAGCACCTTGCCCTGGCCGAAGCCGTCCTCGGTGCGCTCGGCCAGGTCCACCGTCGGCGGCACCGACCCGGTCACGGTGGTGATGCCGTCCACCTGGTAGTCCAGACCGATCCCGTAGCGGTTGGCCGCCTGCGTCAGGCCGCGCGGCGGCATCCTGCTGCTCAGCTCGGCGAACGTGGTGTTGCAGGAACTGGCGAACGCGCGCGACATCGACACCACGCCCAGGTCGAAGCCGCCATAGTTGGGAATGGTCCGGTGCCCGATGTCGATGTGGCCGGGGCAGCCCAGCATCGTGTTGGGCGTGGCCATGTCGCGGTCGACGGCGGCGCCGGCGGTGATCATCTTGAATGTCGACCCGGGCGGGAACAGGCCGGTGGTGGCGAGCAGGCCGTCGGCGTCGGCGCCCTTGTTCTGCGCGATCGCCAGGATCTCCCCGGTCGACGGCTTGATCACAACGATCATCGCCTTGCCGCCGCGGGTGTCCACCGCGCGCTGAGCGGCGTTTTGCACGGCCCGGTCCAAGGTGATCGACACCGACGGCGCCGGCGAGCCCTCGATTTCCTGAAGCACGGCGACGTCGACGCCGTTCTGGTTGACGCTGACCACCCGCCACCCCGCCTGGCCGTCGAGCTGGTCCATCACGGCCTTCTTCACCGCGTTGATGACGGCCGGCGCGAAATGCGGGTCGGTCGGCAGCATTTCGGCCTGGGGGGTGATCACGATGCCGGGCAGTCTTCCGATCGCCGGGAAGACCTTGTCGTTGTCGTCGGGCTGCAGCGTGACGCCCAGGTCCAGCGGATGGGGGGCCGAGGTGGCCTGCTCTGCGAGCAGCTGCGGGTCCACGAGCGTGTTGTTGAAGGGCCGCAACACGTCGACGATCGCGTGCGTCGTCCCGATCAGCGCCGGCCCGGCCTGGGTGGCGTCGAGCGTGTAGTGGTACAGGTAGCCCGGGGCCAGCACGTCGCTGCCGCCGAGTTCGTTCACCGAGGCGCGCCGCGGCGGATCGGAGCGCAACGCGAACGTCTGGTGCTCACCCAGCTTGGGGTGCAGGCCGGTGGTGGCCCACCGGACCTCCCAGCGCCCCTCGTCGCGGGCCATCTTCAGCTGCCCGTCGTAGCTCCACGTCCGGTTCTTCGGCAGGTGCCAGGTGAAGCGGTAGTTGACCGTGCCGGTGTCCTCGGCGTACTTGGAGCTGAGGATCTGCGCATCGAGGTGGGTGGCCTGCAGCCCCGCCCACGCGGCGTTGAGCGCCTCGCGGGCTTCGTTGGGGTTGTCGCTGAGCTGGGCGGCCGTCGCGGTGTCGCCGATGGACAAGGCGCGCAGGTACTTTTCGGCGGCCGGCCCGGGGCCCTCCGGTCGAGGCGTGCACCCGGACAGGGCGATGACCCCGACCAGCAGCAAACTCAAGACGCATGAGGCTAATGTTCTTTTTGTTGCCATCGTTGCTGATGTTAAGAACTGCGAGCCCAACACCAGCGCCGACACACCGAGACCCGACCGTTATGGGCAGATAGGGCGCGGCCCCGACTGTGCGGCCAGCCGCACTTTGGGTGCCTAGCGTGCGGCCAGCCGCACCTTCGCGGATCAGTCCAGCAGCACCGTGGCGAACGTGCCGACCTCGGTGAAGCCCACGCGGGCGTAGGCGGCGCGCGCGACGGTGTTGAAGTCGTTCACGTAAAGGCTGGCGATCCGTCCGCTGCCGACGGTGACGGCGGCCACCGTCGCGGTGCCGGCGGTGCCCAGGCCCAGGCCGCGCCACTCCGGGTGCACCCAAACCCCTTGGATCTGGCCGACCCCGGGAGATTGCGACCCCACTTCGGCCTTGAAGACGACCTGCCCGTGCTCGAAGCGCGCCCAGGCCCGCCCCGCCGCGATCAGGCTGGCCACCCGTCGGCGATAGCCGCGACCGCCGTCACCGAGCCGCGGGTCGACGCCCACCTCCCCGATGAACATGTCGACGGCGGCTACGAGATAGGCGTCCAGCTCGTCGGGCCGGACCTGACGCACTTCGGGATCGATGTCGCAGTTCGGGTGCCTGGTGAGCGCCATCAGCGGCTGGTTGTCGCGCACGTCACGCGCCGGACCCCACGCCGGCTCGAGCCGCTCCCACATCGGCATCACCAGGTCGGCCCTGCCCACCAGCGACGAACAGCGCCGCGTTCCGCTCATCGCCTCGTCGGCGAAGGCGGTCAGGTCGGCCGGTCCGCCGCGCAGCGGGATCAGATTGGCGCCGGCGAAGCACAGCGACTCCTCCGGGCCGCGGCGAGTCCACAGCTCCCCGCCGATCGAATTGGGTTCGATGCCGTGGTCAGCGACGCGGGCCGCAACCATGCAGGAACCGACCGGGTCGTCTTCGAACACCCGCCAAACGGCGGCGGCGTCGCGCACCACAGACACCCGCCGCTCGCCGACTAGGCGAAAGAGTGGCGGAGCCGACATCTGGCGAGACTCTCTGTGGTGCGAACTGAAGACCAGCAGAAGCGAACTGGCCCTATCAGCTTACGGTCACAATAGGCGAACCGCTCGTTTCTGTTCCCGGACCGTGATCGCTGCCCTGCTCCGCGGCGAGCCGCATGGCCTCCTCGATCAGCGTCTCTACGATTTGCGCCTCGGGCACCGTCTTGATCACTTCGCCGCGAACGAAGATCTGCCCCTTGCCATTTCCCGACGCCACGCCCAGGTCGGCCTCGCGGGCCTCGCCGGGACCGTTGACGACGCAGCCCATCACGGCGACCCGCAGCGGCACGTCGAGACCGTCCAGGCCGGCGGTGACCTCGTTGGCCAGCGTGTAGACGTCGACCTGGGCGCGACCGCACGACGGGCAGGACACGATCTCGAGCGACCGCGGCCGCAGGTTCAGCGACTCCAGAATCTGAGTGCCGACCTTGACCTCCTCGACCGGCGGCGCCGACAGCGACACCCGGATGGTGTCACCGATACCCCGCGACAACAGCGCGCCGAAGGCCACCGCGGACTTGATGGTGCCCTGGAACGCGGGACCGGCCTCGGTGACGCCGAGGTGCAGGGGGTAATCGCATTGGGCGGCCAGCTGCTCGTAGGCGGCGACCATCACGACGGGGTCGTTGTGCTTGACGCTGATCTTGATGTCGCCGAACCCGTGCTCCTCGAACAGCGAGGCCTCCCACAGCGCGGATTCGACCAGCGCCTCGGGGGTGGCCTTGCCGTACTTCTCCATGAAGCGCTTGTCCAGCGAGCCGGCGTTGACGCCGATGCGGATCGGGATGCCGGCCGCGGCGGCGGCCTTGGCGACCTCGCCGACCCGGCCGTCGAATTCCTTGATGTTGCCGGGGTTTACCCGCACCGCGGCGCACCCGGCGTCGATGGCGGCGAAGATGTACTTCGGCTGGAAGTGAATGTCGGCGATCACCGGGATCTGGCTGTGCCGGGCGATCTCGGCCAGCGCGTCGGCGTCCTCCTGGCGCGGGCAGGCCACCCGGACGATGTCGCAGCCTGCGGCGGTGAGCTCGGCGATCTGCTGCAGCGTCGAGTTGACGTCGTGCGTCTTGGTGGTGCACATCGACTGCACCGAAATCGGATACTCGCTGCCCACCCCGACGTCCGCGACCATCAGCTGCCGCGTTTTGCGCCGGGGGGCCAGCGTGGGCGCCGGCGGCTTCGGCATCCCCAGTCCGACGGATCCCGTACTCACTGGAACAGCCTGATCGGGTTCACCAGGTCGGCGGTCACGGTCAGCAGCATGTAGCCGACCACGAAGACCAACACCACGTACGTGGCGGGCATGAGCTTCAGGTAGTTCACCGGCGCCGCCGCGACCATGCCACGGGCCGACCGGATCAGGTTGCGGATCCTCTCGAATACCGCGATGGCGATGTGGCCGCCGTCGAAGGGCAGCAGCGGCACCAGGTTGATCGCGCCCAGGATGAGGTTCAGCTGGGCCAAAAAGAACCAGAACGCCACCCACAGGCCGTGGTCGACGGTGTCACCGCCGATGATGCTGGCCCCCACCACGCTCATCGGCGTCTGCGGGTCGCGTTGCCCGCCGCCGATCGCATGCACCAGCGCCCCGACCTTGGTCGGGATCGTGACCAGCGCCTTGCCCACCTCGACTGTCAGCTCGCCGGCGAAGGCAAAGGTGGCCGGTATTGCCGAGAGGACGTTGTAGTGAGTGGGCGCGACCCTGACGGCACCGACGCCGATGGCGCCGACCGTGGCCGCCTCGGGTTGGCCGCCCTGGCCCTTGGTGAGAAAGCGTTGGGTGGGCGTGACGTCGACGTAGGTGGTGATGGCGGCGCCGTTGCGCTCGACGACCACGGGAACGGTGCCATGCAGCTTGCGGACGGCCGCCGCCATGTCGTCGAAGGTGGACACCGGGGTGTCGCCCACCTTGACGACGACGTCGCCGGGGCGGATCCCGGCCAGCGCCGCCGGGCCTGCCCCGGAGCAGTTGCCGACCTTGCCGGGCGCGACTTCGGGTGCGACGCAAGCGGTTTCGCCGACGATGGCCTTGGTGGGCGGGTGCAGGTTGGGCAGCCCCCAGACCAGCGCGATGCCGTAAATCAGCACCAGGCAGATGACGAAGTTCATGCCGGGGCCGGCGAACAGCGTCGCCACCCGCTTCCAGGTCGCCTGCTTGTACATCGCGCGGTCAGCCTCGTCGGGCGCCAGGTCCTCGACCGGGGTCATGCCGGCGATATCGCAGAAGCCGCCCAGCGGCACGGCCTTGACGCCGTACTGGGTCTCACCGCGCCGGGTTGACCACAGCGTGGGGCCGAAGCCGACGAAATAGCGGCGCACCTTCATGCCGGTCGCGCGGGCGACCCACATGTGGCCGCACTCGTGCAGGGCCACCGAGATAAGGATGGCGAGCGCGAACAGCACAATGCCGATTGCGAACATCATCAGGCGCTAAAGACCTTTCTGGATACCATTCCGGAACCCTTGGCGGGGCCCGCACTGGCGACCGCGCGCTGCGCCCGCTCCCGTGCCCAGCGTTGCGCGTCCAGTACCTCATCCACGGTAGCGGGTGATGCGGCCCATTGGTCGGCGGCGCTCAGCACGTGGGCGATGGTTTTGACGATGTCGGGGAAACCGATCCGACCCGCCAGGAAGGCCGCCGCCGCCTCTTCGTTCGCGGCGTTGTAGACCGCGGTCATGCAGCCGCCGGTCACCCCGGCGTGCCGGGCCAGCTCGACGGCGGGGAAAACGTCGCTGTCCAGCGGCTCGAATTCCCAGCTGGCGGCGGTGCTGAAGTCGCAGCTCGCCGCCGCGCCCGGAACCCGGCGGGGCCAGCCCAGGGCCAACGCGATGGGCAGCTTCATGTCCGGGGGGCTGGCCTGGGCGATCGTCGAGCCGTCGACGAAGGTGACCATCGAATGAACAATTGACTGCGGGTGCACCACGACCTCGATCCGGTCGTACGCGATGCCGAACAGCAGGTGCGTCTCGATGAGCTCCAGCCCCTTGTTGACCAGCGACGCCGAGTTCAGCGTGTTCATCGGGCCCATCGACCATGTGGGGTGGGCGCCGGCCTGCTCGGGGGTGACGTGCTCGAGGTCGGCCGCCGACCAGCCGCGGAACGGCCCGCCGGAGGCGGTCAGCACCAGCTTGGCGACCTCGTCGGGGGTGCCGCCGCGCAGGCACTGGGCCAGGGCGGAGTGCTCGGAGTCGACGGGCACGATCTGGCCCGGCCGTGCCGCCCGCAGCACCAGCGGACCCCCGGCAACCAGCGATTCCTTGTTGGCCAGCGCCAGCCGGGCGCCGGAGGCAAGCGCGGCCAGCGTCGGTCGCAGTCCCAGCGCCCCGACCAGCGCGTTGAGCACGACGTCGGCCTCGGTCTCCTCGACCAGCCGGGTGGCCGCGTCGGGACCGCAAAAGGTGACCCCCCCGATTTCGTCGACCCGCTGCGCCGCCCGCTCGTCGGCGACGGCGATGTTGGTGACCCCGGTCTCGGCGCGCTGGCGCACCAGGGTGTCCACGTTCGCGCCCCCGGCGGCCAGCCCGACGACCTCGAAGCGGTCCGGATTGGCCGCGATGACCTGCAGCGCCTGGGTACCGATGGAACCGGTGCTGCCCAGCACCAGCACGCGCAGGCGGCGCTCGGCGGTGGGGTTGCTCACTCACCTATTGTGCCCCGCTCGGCGACGCCGAGGGTCTCGCGGCCGGTATGCCAGAATCTTGGATACCAGCCGATCCGATCCGAAAGGGATTCGCCGTGGCCAGTACCGAGGTGGAGCACTACAACGGCGTCGACGTCGCCGAGGTGCCGTCGGCAGCCTGGGGGTGGAGCAAGATCAACATCCGCACCTGGCACATCACCGGGGTGGTCATCGTCATATTTCTGCTGGCGATGCTGCGCGGCAACCACGTCGGCCATGTCGAGAACTGGTTCCTGATCGCATTCGCCGTCCTCACGCTCTTCGCCCTGGGCCGCGACTGGTGGGGCCGCCGGCGCGGCTGGATCAGGTAGCGGGCACGGTTTCGCGCGCCGGGTTCGCCCGCCGGACGCTCACATCCCCGGAGCCGCTGCGCACCTGAAGCACGAGGGTTTCGTCGCCCTGATGCGGCCCGTCCGACGCCTGCAGGTCATTGCTGACGGCGCCGGATCCGGTGACGATGTCCAGCCTTGCCGCGGTGCCCTCGGCAACGCCGACCGTGACCTCGCCGCTGCTGGTGTGGGCGGACACGCCGCCACGAACGGCGGCAGCCACCTCGACCGATCCCGACGCGGTGTGCGCCTTGAGGTGTCCGCTCAGCCGGCGGACGGTCAGGGAGCCGCCGGCGGCCTTGAACTTGAGGTCGCCGTCCAGCTCCCCGACGCTGACCTCGCCGGAAGCGGTGGCGATCCAAGCGTTCCCGTGGACGGTGTGCACGGTGAACGAGCCGGACGAGTTGGTCGCCTTGATGTTTCCGGTCACGGCGTCGATCTGGACATCTCCGCTGGCCGTCGCGATCCGAACGTCGCGGAACTCACCCGCGGCGCGCAGATCGGCCGACCCAAGCGATGCCTGCAACCGCGAGCGTGCCGGCAGCGCGATCTCGACGTCGGTGGCGCAGTTCCGAAAGAACGCCAGGCCCCGTTTGGCGCCCGAGACGACGAGCTTGCCGTCGCGAAAGTCCACCCGCGTGTGCTCGGAGGCCCAGACGTCGGAATCCCGGGAAAAATCGCGAGGCAGGACCTGTACCACGGTGTCTGCGCGGTCGGTGGCCACGAGCCGGATCGAGCCTTCGATGGCGTCGATTCGCACCGCGATCGGCTCTGGGGTGGCAAAGGTAGGCATGCGTTTCTCCTCGGTGTCAGCGGACCCAGCCGGTCACGCGGTGGGCGGAGGTACGTGCGGGTCGACCGGCGTCGGACTTGGCGTTGCCATTGGCGGCCCCCTGACTGGCCCCCTGACTGGCCACCGCGGCGGCGCGCACCAGCCAGGAGTTCAACGACGCCCCTTCGCGACGAGCGGCCGCCTCGACGCCCGGCCGGAGGCCCGCGGGCAGCCGCAGCGTGACCCGCCAGGTGCCGCCGTCGTCGTCGTACTGCGCGACAACCGCGTCCTCGTCGGGCGCTTCGTCGAGCGCAGCGGTGACGATGAACTCCGGATCACGGCCGCGCAGCCGCACCTCCACCGACCGCGGCGCCAGCTCACGGGTGATCTCTTCGGCCGCGGCCGACACGGCCTCTAGCAGTGCCAGCCGCATGGCCGACTCCAAGGGGGCGCTCAGCCGCTCGGCCAGCTCTTGGGCCTCCGCGCCGCCGGCCGCCGCGGCGACGGTCAGCTCGTGGCGGACGGCGTCGACGTAGGGCTGCAGATCCATGGTGTCATGGTGACACTATCTTGACGTCACCGCAAGTGTCGCGATGGTGCTGGCGGCGGGCCCGGCGGTACCACGCGCCCCCGAACGCGCCGACGGCTACCACCACCAGCGCAACCGCCCACGGCCAAGCGCCGTGCTGGTGCACCCACCCGGCCAGCGCCCCCTGAAGCCGGCCCGCCGCGGCAATCACGGCATCGTGGGGGTTCGCCTGGGCGCTGAAGAGGCGCACCTCGTAGACGCCGTAATAGGCGACGTACAGCCCGACCAGCACCAGCAGCGCACCACCGATCCGGTTGACGAACGGCAGGGCTCGCCGGAATCGGTCGGCCATCGCCGAAGTGGCCGTCGCCGCGGCGATCGCCAGCACCCCCACGACCAGGCTCAGGCCCGCGACGTAGGCGAGGTAGATCGACGCGCCCGTGAGAACCGATCCGGCACGGAAACCGGCGGCGGTGACCGCCAGGAACGGCCCGACGGTGCACGACAGCGAGGCGATCGCGTAGCTGACGCCATAGGAGTACATCGACACCAGCCGCGCATCCGGCGCCCAGCGCGGGCCGAGCGACCGGGGTGTCAGGGCCGCCAACTCCCGACCCGACAGCAGCCAAACCCCAAGCGCCACAAGGATAATGCCGATCACCGCGGTGCCGTACGGCAGGTACCGCTGCACCGTTGTGGCCGCCGATATGGTCAGCGCGCCGAACAATCCGAACACCGTCAAAAAGCCGAGCGCCATCCCGATGGTGGCGGCCAGCGCCCGGCCGAGCGCGGCCAGTCCGGCCCGCTCGCGGGCTTGCTGCCCGCGCACCACGAGGAGGAGGTACGCCGGCAGCATCGCAAAGCCGCACGGGTTGAGGGCCGCGACCAATCCGGCGGCGAAGGCCAGACCGACGAGACCCCGATCCACGGCGTCAGGACGCCAGCGCGGCGACCCGGCCGGACAGCTCCTGCTGTGACATCGCCGAGGTCGGGTTGTTGACGAACGTCGAGCTGCCGTCGGGCCGATAAAACACCCACGCCGGCTGCCACGGCACGTTGTAACGGGCCCAGATCGAGCCGTCCGCGTCGTTGAGGGTGGTGAAGTTCAGGCCGTACTTGGAGACGAAGTTCTGCATCGCGCCAACGTCGGAGTGCGCGGCGACACCGACGAACGTGACACGCGGATTAGCGGCCGCCACCTGGCTGACGCCGGGGGCCTCGGCGTTGCAGAACGGGCACCACGGCGTCCAGAACCACAGCACCGCGGGCTTTCCCTGCAGACTGGCGCCGTTGAACGGCGCACCGCTGAGCGTGGTTGCGGTGAACTGCATGCGATCGTCGGCGGCCGCCGCCCGGGGCGGTTCGGCCAGACCGAATATCAGGGCAGCCGCGAACACCGCGGCGGCAAAGAATTTCAATGGAGACAACAAGCGAACAATCATGGCTCACCTCGTTTGCTGGTGTTATGCCTTTACGACGTTCGAATCGCCTCCGCGGTTCAGCCGACGGCTCGCCGAACGTGCAGCCATTGCGAGTTTTTCGCGAGTTTTTCGCAACGGCTGCACGTTCGGCGCGGCTGCTACCCGCCTTCGGCGGCCAGCTGTCCGCAGGCGGCGCTGATCTCACGACCCCGCGTATCGCGCACCGTGCACGACACCCCTTTGGAGCGGACTCGCCGCACGAATTCCCGCTCCACCGCCTTCGGGCTGGCGTCCCAATCACTGCCCGGCGTCGGGTTGAGCGGGATCAGGTTCACATGCACCAGCTGCCCGAGCGCCCGATGCAGCCGCTTACCCAGCAGGTCGGCCCGCCAGGGCTGGTCGTTCACGTCGCGGATCAACGCGTATTCGACCGAGACCCGGCGACCGGTCACGTCGGCGTAATACCGGGCCGCGTCCAGAGCCTCCCCGAGCTTCCACCGGGTGTTGACCGGGACCAGCGTGTCGCGCAGCTCGTCGTCGGGCGCGTGCAACGAGAGCGCCAGGGTCACCCCCAGCCCTTCGTCGGCGAGTTTGCGGATCGCCGGAACCAGGCCCACCGTCGACACCGTCACCGAGCGGCCCGAAATGCCGAAGCCGTCGGGCGGCGGTTCGGTGATGCGCTGCACCGCGGCCACCACCCGGGCGTAATTGGCCAGCGGCTCCCCCATGCCCATGAAAACCACGTTCGACAGCCGATCACCGAAGTCGTCGCGCAGGGCCGCGGCGGCCGCCCGCACCTGTTCGAGAATCTCGGCCGTGGACAGGTTGCGGGTCAGCCCGCCCTGGCCGGTGGCACAGAACGGGCAGGCCATGCCGCAACCGGCCTGCGACGAAATGCACACCGTGTTGCGTTGCGGATAACGCATCAGCACCGACTCGACGGTGGCGCCATCGATGGCGCGCCACAACGTCTTTCGGGTTTGGCCGGCATCACAGCTCACCTCGGCGGCGGCGGTGAGTAGGTCGGGAAACATCGCCTCGGCGATGGCCGAGCGCACCGACGCCGGTAGGTCCGTCATCGCTTGGGGATCGGCGATCAGCCGTCCGTAGTACTGGTGCGCGAGCTGCCTGGCGCGAAACGGAGGCAAACCCAGCTCGGCGACGGCCGACGCGCGGCCCGCCGCGTCGAGATCGGCCAGGTGTCGCGGCGGCCTGTTGCGGCGGGGCTCGGAGAAAACCAACTGTTGGGCCATGACCTGTCCAGTATCCGTCCTGTCAGGGCACCCCGAAAAATCTAGGGAAGCAGCGTCAGCACCGTCCAGGCAGCGACGGCCGACGGAAGTACCCCGTCGAGCCGGTCCATCAGGCCGCCGTGGCCGGGCAGCAGCCGGCCCATGTCCTTGATCCCGAGGTCGCGTTTGACCTGGGACTCCACCAGGTCGCCCAGCGTGCAGGTCAGCACGAGGACGACACCCAGCACGGCACCGATCCACGGCGGCTTTTCCGCCAGGAAGGTCGCGGTCAGGATCGCGGCCGTGATCCCGAACACCAGCGACCCGGCGAATCCCTCCCAGGACTTCTTCGGGCTGATCGCCGGGACCATCGGGTGCTTGCCGAACAGCACGCCCACCGCGTAGCCGCCCACATCGGAGGCGACAACGGTGACCATCAGGCAGAACACCCGCCCGGCGCCGTCGTGCGGGTACACCAGCAAGGCGCCGAAGGACGCGAACAGCGGCACCCAGGCGGCCAGGAAAACGGTGGCCGACGCGTCCCGCAGGTAGTTCGCCGACGGCGAACCGGCGAACGGCTCGGTCCGTTTGCTGTTGTCCTGCATGAACAGCCGCCAGAAGTTGCACACCACCACCGTGCCGCCGAACCCGGCCAGCGCGCCCGCGGCGTGGAACGGCCAGGTCAGCCAGACGGTCACCTGCCCACCGACCAGCAGCGGGATGACCGGGATGACGTAGCCCGCCTCGCGCAGCCGCCGCACCACCTCGTGGCTGGCCACCAATATGGCCGCCGCGACGAGGGCGACCCAAAAGCGGGGGGCGAACAGCAGCGTCACGACGAGAACGCTGCCGATGCCCACACCCACCGCGATCGCGGCGCGCAGGTCGCGGCCGGCCCGGGACGTCTTCTTGGCCGGTTCCTGCACCGTCTCCTTGGATCCGCGCGCGGGCTCGTCGGGCGGGGTGGCTGCGCCGGTAGTCGCCACTGACCTGAACGAGTTAGCTGCTGATCGGCCGCTAGACCTCCAGCAGCTCGCCTTCTTTGTGCTTTACCAGCTCATCGATCTGGGTGACGTACTGATGGGTGGTCTTGTCCAGATCCTTTTCCGCCCGGCCCACCTCATCCTCGCCGGCCTCGCCGTCCTTGCGGATGCGGTGCAGCTCCTCCATCGCCTTGCGACGGATGTTGCGCACCGAAACCCGGGCTTCCTCGCCCTTGTGCTTGGCCTGCTTGACCAGATCCCGCCGGCGCTCCTCGGTGAGCTGCGGCACGGCCACCCGGATCAAGGTGCCGTCGTTGGTGGGATTGACCCCGAGCTCGGAGTTGCGGATCGCGGTCTCGATCGCGTGCAGCTGATTGGCCTCGTAGGGCTTGATGACCACAAGCCGCGCCTCGGGGACATTGATGCTGGCCAGCTGGGTGATCGGGGTGCTGGTGCCGTAGTAGTCGATCGTGATCCGGGAAAACATGCCCGGGTTCGCGCGGCCGGTTCGAATGGTCGCCAAGTCGTCACGGGCCACCGCCACGGCCTTCTCCATTTTCTCTTCGGCATCGAAGAGAGCCTCGTCGATCATTTGCGCGTCTTCCCCTCAGGTGGTGACCAGTGTCCCGATCTTCTCACCGGCGACCGCGCGGGCGATATTCCCATTGGTCAACAGGTTGAACACCAGGATCGGCATGCCATTGTCCATGCACAGGCTGAATGCCGTGGCATCGGCCACTCGCAGACCGCGGTCGATCACCTCACGATGGCTGATCGCGGTGAGCAGCTCGGCCTCCGGGTTTTGCCGCGGATCCTCGGAAAACACGCCGTCGACCGCCTTGGCCATCAAGACCACCTCCGCGCCGATCTCCAGCGCGCGCTGGGCGGCCGTGGTGTCCGTGGAGAAGTAGGGCAGGCCCATGCCGGCGCCGAAGATCACCACCCGGCCCTTCTCCAGGTGGCGAACGGCGCGCAGCGGCAGGTAGGGCTCCGCGACCTGGCCCATCGTGATCGCGGTCTGGACCCGGGTCACGATGCCTTCCTTTTCCAGGAAGTCCTGCAGCGCGAGGCTGTTCATGACGGTGCCGAGCATGCCCATGTAGTCGGAGCGGGTGCGCTCCATGCCGCGCTGCTGCAGCTGGGCACCGCGGAAGAAGTTGCCGCCCCCGATCACCACGGCGACCTGCACGCCGTCGCGGACCACCTCGGCGATCTGGCGGGCGACCTGGGCCACGACGTCGGGATCCAACCCGACCTGACCGCCGCCGAACATCTCGCCGCCGAGCTTGAGCAGCACCCTCGAATACTTGGATCCGCTCCGCGGCTGGCCGGGAGCGTGCCCGGTCTCCGGTGCGGACGCCGGGACGCTGTTGCCGCTTTTGGTCGGCTCCGGCTGCGGAGCCGCCACGTCGGCGACTCGGGCCTCGCTGGACTCTGTCATCAGACTCCTCGCATGCAAGCGCCATCCCGGGCGACCTCGTCCGGAACGGCATTTCACATCCTGCCTCATCGCAGCACAATATGGGCCCGGCGGGGTGCATTATCTGCGAGTAGGCGATTCATGCGTCGGCGCTGCCGGCGTACCAATCGGATGTTTGAGCGGGCGACGGCAACGGGAATACGCGCCAACGCGGGGCGGCGAATCACGGTCTTGAGAATAAGGACCAGCCTCGCCGTGTGAATGAGGCCGATCGTTCGGTCGGTCGGCGTTGAGCGGCAATCGCTCAACCAGTTACGCCACTGAGGAGGAATGGATCCATGGCGGATAACAACTCTGGACCTGCAGAAGCCGTGAAGGGCGTCGTCGAGGACGCCAAGGGCAAGGTCAAGGAAGCTGTCGGTGCGGTGGCGGGTCGCGACGACCTCACCCGCGAGGGCCAGGCCCAGCAGGACAAGGCCGAAGCGCAGCGTGACGCGGCGAAGAAGGAAGCCGAAGCGGAGGCCGCTCGCGGCGGTGCCAAGGCGGCCGAGGAGCGCCAGAGGCAAAACCAGTAGCAGCTTGTCGCGAAGATGGGTCCGGTCCGTGAAAAACGGACCGGACCCGTCGACTTTTCCGGGTCGGAGCAACGGTAAGGCGTTGATGCCCGAAGGTGAGGGCATAAACTTGGCATAGTTTGCTCTGAACCGGGTACCCAGCTGCGCTGCAGACATCTCCCGGCGAGGTGCCTACGGGGTCGGGGGCGATGGCAAAGCCTCACGAGGTTTGGAGATGTCTTTGGACGTTGTACTGCTGACCGATGAAGACGATTTCGAATCGGCCCTACCGACACTGAAGTCGTTCACGCAAACCCTGCGGCGAGTCCCCCTCACCCACCACATCGACGGGCATCGCGCGGCCGCCGACGTGGCGATCATCGACGCGCGCACCGACCTCGAGGCGGCCCACCGGGTATGCCGCCGACTGCGGGCCGACGCGCCCGGAGTCGCCGTGGTGGCCCTGGTCGGCCCCGCCGACTTCGCGGCCGTCGACGTTGACTGGAACTTCGATGACGTGCTGCTGCCGGCCGCCGGGGCGGACGAGCTGCAGGCGCGGCTGCGGCTGGCGATCGCGCGACGGCGCAGCGCCATGGACGGCACGCTGAAATTCGGCGACCTCAGGCTTCACCCGGCCAGCTTCACGGCGTCGCTGGGCGGCAACGACCTGGGCCTGACGCTCACCGAGTTCAAGTTGCTGAATTTCCTTGTGCAGCACGCGGGCCGGGCGTTCTCCCGCACGCGGCTGATGCACGAGGTGTGGGGCTATGACTGCAACGGTCGCGTCCGCACGGTGGACGTTCACGTGCGACGGCTGCGCGCCAAGCTCGGAGTCGAACACGAATCGATGATCGACACCGTCCGCGGTGTCGGCTACATGGCGGGGACGCCGCCGCAGCCGGAGTGGGTCCTCAGCGAGTCGACGCTGACTCCGGTGTGGATGTCCACCGCGCGACCCGCCACCGATCCGGTCGCGCGGTGACGGCTGACGCGAGCTCGAAAGCCGTTATTGCGCCTAACCCTTCGCGGGGTCAGCCGAAGAGCGGCAATGCGCGCTTGCGGGCCAGCGCATCCATCCCTTCCTGGATGGCGTCTTCCACTTCGTGATACTTGCGCTCGACGTAGTCGTCGTCCTCGGCGCGCGCGGGATCGTGGTCGAGTTCGACGGGCGGCATGAACCTGGTCCTGATCTTGGCCGGTAGCGGCAGCTGCGGTAGCGCCGCCGGCGCGATCCCCCAGGGCAGAGAGATCGCCACCGGGAAGACCTTGAGTCGCAATATTCGGTCGAGCTTCAACGCCTTCGAGAGGCGGTCCCCGCGGATCAGCACCGGCATCGCGTCGGCCCCGCCGACGGTCGCGATGGGCACTATCGGCACACCAGCACGAATCGCCATCTTGACGAACCCTTTTCGCCCCGCCAGGTTGGCGCGGTCACGCTCGACCCACGGACGCAGCGAGTCCACTTCACCGCCGGGCCACAACGCGACGTCGCGTCCCTCCGCCAACGCCGTGGCAATCGCGTCGGGGGCGGCCGGAAGCACACCCATCGAACGGAAATAACGCCCAAAGAGCGGGATGGCCATCAGCGCGTCGTGCGCCGTGCCATGCAGCGGACGATCCTGGCCGAATCGCCGCCACCACTGCATGCCGACGGTCCACGCGTCCCACACGAACGGGGCGCCGGAGTGAATCCCCACCAACAGCGACGGCGGTCTCGGGATGTTCTCCCATCCGTCGATCTCCATCCGAAACCAGTAGTCCACCAGCAGATTCCACAGAAACTTCTGCCGCTGCAGCGTGGTCTCATCCTGCCCGCTGAGATCCCAGCGGCCGGCACGCTCGGCGACCCAGCCGCTGAGCCCGCCCTCCTGCCCGCTGCGCACTTCCTCCATCCTGGATCGCGCCTGCTCGGCGTGGCGCTGCGCTTGGGCACGTACTTTGGCTGGCCTGTGATCGGGATTACTCATGAGGGTCGGATACCCGGTTCGGGCGCGCAGGATGCCCCCAAGCACAAATCTCCCCACACCACTCGGTGTGGCGCGGGGAGATCTGCGTTGAAGCGGATTACGCGTGCGGCGCCGGCGCGGGCGGTGCACCCGGTGCCGGACTTGCGCCCGGCGAGTTCGGTGCGCCTGGCGTCGAGGACCCTGGCACGTTCGACGTCCAGATCAGAATGTCCTGCATTCCGTCGTTGTAGACGACGCCGTTCGGCGGTGCGCCGGTCACGTCGAAGTACAGGGTGCCGGTCGATTCCTGGCCCTGCGCGATCGGCGCCGGGTTAAGGCCGTTCGGGACGGGGTGCTTGTCGATCACCCGGTAGTTCTGCCCGTTCGGTCCGCGGGCGATGAAGTCGTTGACCATGGGGGTCACGACGCCACCGTCCGACCTGGCGGTGATGTCCGCCTGGTAGAGCGTTCCCTTAGGGGTGTAGCCGGGAATCGAGGCGTTGCTCGGCTGCAGGTTGCTCACCGTGTAATTGGTGATCATCGGTCCATCGATGAGTTGTTCGCTGGTGCCGAATCCCTGAATGTTGGGCGGCGCAGCGGAAGCGGTTGCCGCAGCGAAAACGCCGGCCGCCGCTATCCCCCCAGCAGCAACAGCTGTCTTTACAGCGGTGGTGTTGAACTTCATGATTTTCCTTTCGTGTCGAACAATCGCTCCCACGCAGGGCGATATACGCACAAAAGACGGCATAACCCATCGGCTCCGGGCCTAAACACGGACGAACCGATAATTGCCACAGCAGGCTTACTGCCTGCGTGAACGGCACCGGTGTTGTATTTGTGCCGCAGCGCCTTTGGGGTCACAGAATTCACATGGGCATCAGTGCTATCACTCGGCCACTCTCCCACGCGGCGATTAATCGCGGCGACGGGGGGTAGCCGGAGCCATAGAAGTTGCCTGTCGGCACAACCTGAAAGTGAAACGTAAAGGGGGCCGTCGATGGAACGTGGGAGCGCCAAGCACAGTCCATGCGAAGACGACGAATTGAAGCACGAATTGAAGCGGGACGATACGCGGGAACAGGTCGAGTCGAAGCGAGGAATGGCGTGATCCGGAGCCGCCGGCCGACGACGATCCGGATGTCCCCACCGCGGGTCCAACGACCCGCGAATCCTGATGAACTTTGCCGGCTCAATGCAGAACTCACTTGACTCACGAAAGGGTAAGCCGCAATGAGCTTTCCGCCGCAGCAACAAACCGTTCCCGGCCTGCAGTCCGAGATGAACCCCGTTCCCGATTGCGGCGAAAACAGTTACCGGGGTTCGGGAAAGCTCACCGGAAAAAAGGCGATCATCACCGGGGGCGACAGCGGCATTGGCCGCGCCGTGGCGATCGCGTACGCGCGCGAGGGCGCCGACGTGCTCGTCTCCTATCTCAATGAGGACGAGGACGCGCGCGATGTCGCCCGCTATGTCGAGGAGGCGGGGCGCAACTGTGTGCTGGTTCCCGGCGATCTCTCCGATCCGGCCCATTGCCGCGCGGTTGTCGACCGGGCCGTCGAGGAACTCGGCGGCATCGACATCCTGGTCAACAACGCCGCCTTCCAGATGATGCACAAAAGCCTGGAAGAGATCAGCGATGAGGAATGGGAGTACACCTTCCGGCTCAACGTCGGCGCCTACTTCTACCTCGTCAAGGCCGCCGTGCCACACATGAGGCCGGGGTCGTCGATCATCGGCAGTTCGTCGGTCAACTCCGACAGCCCCAATCCCACCCTGGCGCCGTACGCGGCCACCAAGGCCGCCATCGCCAACCTTTCGGCCAGCCTCGCTCAGCTATTGGGCGACAAGGGAATCCGTGTCAACAGCGTGGCCCCGGGCCCGATATGGACACCGCTCATCCCCTCGACGATGCCTCCGGACAGCGTGGAATCGTTCGGGGACAACGTGCCGCTGGGGCGGGCCGGCCAGCCGGCCGAGCTGGCGCCGGTCTACGTGCTCCTGGCCTCTGACGAGGCGAGCTACATCTCCGGGGCGCGGGTGGCGGTGACCGGCGGCCGACCGATCCTGTAACCGGCCGCGCCCGGACTGTGCGGCACAAGGGCTTTGGGTCGTCAGGAGCCGCGGTTTTCGCCTAACTCGTCGACGATGGGGCTTCGGCTTTCGATGTCCTTGGCGGTTTCGGCGAGACCGGGCTTGGTGTGTGACCGGCGGGCGGCGGCCTTGTCGCCGTCATGAGCCTGTTGGTCGATGGTGACCGACGCCAGGATCTGGTCGAGGTTGTTGTAGGTCTCGGGTGGGATCGCCTTCAGCGCACTAAGAGTGTCGTCATCGCCGGCGTCGCGGGCGGCCTGAAGCAGGTCGGCCTTGTTCGCCGGAAAATCCACGTCACTGAGGGACTGCTCGAGTTGCTTGCGGGTGGTGGACGCGACCATGGCCCTCGGAATGCCCAACGGGCCTCGATCCAAACGGGCCTGAACGCCCCCACGCCTTCGCGCGTCAGCGGCCCCGGACCCGCCGGTTTTCTTTCTTGATGGCCTCGACCAACTCCGACTTGCTCATCGTCGACCTGCCGCGCACGTCGAGCCGGCGCGCCACGTCGAGCAGATGCTTCTTGCTGGCGTTGGCGTCGACACCCTCGGCCGACCGGCCGCTGCTGCGCGGGCCGCCGCCCTCGGCCAGCTCGTCCGACGGACCCTTCTGCTCTTTGGGCTCCCAGTGATTGCCGACCTTTTCGAAGCTGTGCTTGACCGCGGAGTAGGCGACCCGGTGGGCGCGCTCCTCGCTGCCGTACTGTTCGGCGGCCGAGTCATGTGCCTTGGCGAACGTGCGTTGCGCCTTGGCCTCGGAACGCTGCAGGGTGCTCGGCAATTCGCTTTGCTTGGGCTTGCCGCCTTTGGTTGTCTTGGGCATCGAACCTCCTCGCTTTGTCAGCCCTCGGCCATCTGCTGCGCCTTGGCGTAGGCGAGCTGCAGAAAGTCCGCGCCGGCCAGGGCGGTAAAGGTGCCCGCGACCAGGCGGGTGAACCTGGGCACGAAGATCAGGCCGATCACAAATCCCGTGGCCACCCACATGTCCAGGCAGAAGGGGCAGGTCAACAGCTCGCCCACGCTGTGGCGTAGCGCGCTGCCCTGCCGGGTTTCCTCCATCACCTCGGCCGGACCGCCCGTTCCCGAGTAGTGGGCGAACGGCGCCCGCAACGGACTGGTCACCGCGTCCTTGGAGATCGTGCGCGCCAACTTGTGGGTGCCGATGGTGACGGTCAAAAGATCCTGGATGCCCCACCGCTGGGGCAGCTTTCGTCCGGTGGCCGCGACGACCATGCCCGTCAGCGCGACCAAGAGGCCGTAGATCGCCAGGACGACCGAATAGCCCTCCAACGGCCGTGGGTTGTCGCCGCGGTATGCGTCGGCTTCGCGCCGCGCACGCTCTGTCACCCCTTCGGTGAGTTGCGTTGCTTCGCCCATGGGCGCTCCTTTACGTCTGGATCCCTTGTGGGTTACCCCTTCGGGCGCTTGGAAATCATGACGGCCGGCCAAACGAGGGGGCCGCGCCGCCGGAGGTGCACCTGCAAGGGCCCCGGATATGTCAAGATCGTTGACATGATTCAGGCTGCAGACCCTCCCCTCGGTTACCTGCTGTACCGGGTGGCAGCCGTTTTGCGACCGGAGGTTTCGGCCGCGTTGAGCCCGCTGGGCCTGACGCTGCCCGAATTCGTGTGCCTGCGCATTCTTTCCGCCTTCCCGGGACTGTCCAGCGCCGAACTGGCGCGGCACACCAACGTCACGCCGCAGGCGATGAACACGGTGCTGCGCAAGCTGGAAGACGTCGGCGCGGTGGAACGGCCCGCATCGGTGTCCTCCGGGCGCGCGCTACCGGCCACGCTGACCGGTCAGGGCCGCGCCCTGCTGAAGCGGGCCGAGGCCGCCGTGCGGACGGCCGATGCCCGCATCCTGAGCAAGCTGACCGCAGCACAGCAGCGCGACTTCAAACGCATGCTCGACAAGCTGGGATCCGACTGACGGATCAGCTCGCGGCTTGGATCCGCGCCCACGGCCGGGCCGCTTCCAGCTCAAAGGCCAGTTCGAGCAGCAGCGATTCCTGCCCGAGGTCGGTAGAGAGCATCATGCCCACCGGCATGCCGGTCGCGGATTGGGCCACGGGCAGCGAGATCGCCGGCTCGCCGGTGACGTTCTGCAGCGGGGTGAACGCCACCCAATCGATCAGCCGGTCCATCACCTGCCGGTAGTCGGTCGGCGCCAGGTACCCGATCCGCGGCGTCTCGTCCGCCAGCGTCGGGGTGAGCACCGCGTCGTAGGTGCGGAAGAACTCCGCGGTGCGCCGCCGCAGCCTGCGCAGCCGCATGATTGCCATAGGCAGGTGGTGGATGTTGCGGCCGCTGTATCGCTCCAGGCCGAGAGTCAGGCTGTCCAGCCGGGTGCGGTCGAAGGTATTGCCGAACAGGCGCCGGCCGCCCCGCACCTGGGCCAACGCCAGGAAGCCCCAATACAGCACGAAGTCATCGACGAAGCTGGCCGGCACGGGGGGCTCGTCGAGGTGTTCGACGCGGTGGCCCAGCTCCTCGAGGAGCCCGGCCGATTTCAAGGCCAGTTCGCGCACCGCGGGGCTGCATTCGCGCTGGACCGAGCGGGTGAGGACGGCGATCCGCAGCCGCTGCCTGCCGGGGCCCGTCACGTCGCCGATGGGCGCCAGCTTGGGATTGCGCCAGATTCGCTCGGCCTCCCGGTAGAACGCCGCGGTGTCGCGCACCGAACGGGTCAGCACGCCGTTGGCGACGATGCCCACGGGCATCCGGCGGTGCGCCGGGTCCAGGGGCAACCGGCCGCGCGACGGCTTGAGTCCCACCAGCCCGTTGCAGGACGCCGGAATCCGGATCGAGCCGCCGCCGTCGTTGGCGTGGGCGATCGGGACCACGCCGGCGGCGACGAACGCCCCGGATCCCGACGACGACGCCCCCGCGGTGTATTCGGTGTCCCACGGGTTGCGGACCGGCCCGAGCCGCGGGTGCTCGGCGGACGCGCTGAAGCCGAACTCCGACAGCTGCGTCTTGCCGAGCGAGGTCAGGCCGGTGCCGAGATACAGCGTGGTGAAGACGCCGTCGGCGGGGGCGTCAAAGGGCGCCCACGCGTCGGCGCCGTGCATGCTGGGCTGCCCGGCGACGTCGATGTTGTCCTTGACGAACGTCGGGACGCCGCCAAAAAAACCGTTCGCGGGGGCCGAGGCGGCGGACCGCGCCTGATCGAACGCGGCGTGAGCCAAGCCGTTGAGGGCCGGGGTGACCGCCTCGGCGCGCGCGATGGCCGCCTCGACCAGGTCGGCCCTGCCAACCGAACCGGCCCGGATGGCGCCGGCCAGGCCGACGGCGTCGAGGTCACCGAGGGCATCGTCGCCGAAAGCGTGCACGCGTCGCATAACTGTGACGCTAGCCGCTTCCGGGGTAGGCCGGGGCTAGGCCTGGCCCACCTCGAAGCGAACGAACCGCGTCACCGTCACACCGGCCTCGTCGAGCAGGGCCTTGACGGTCTTCTTGCTGTCGGACACCGACGGCTGCTCGAGCAGCACCGTGTCCTTGAAGAAGCCGTTCAGCCGGCCCTCGACGATCTTGGGCAGCGCCTGCTCGGGCTTGCCCTCCGCCTTGGCGGTTTCCTCGGCGATGCGGCGCTCAGTCGCCACCACGTCCTCGGGCACGTCCTCGCGGGACAGGTAACGGGCCTTGAGCGCGGCGATCTGCAGCGCGGCGGCGTGCGCCGCGTTCTTGTCGTCACCGGTGAACTCGACCAGCACCCCGACGGCCGGCGGCAGGTCGGCAGCGCGCTTGTGCAGGTAGGTCTCGACGTTGCCGTCGAAGTACTGCACGCGGCGCAGTTCCAGCTTCTCGCCGATCTTGGCCGACAGGTCGGCGATGGCCTGCTCGACCGTGGTAGTCGCCGAATCTTGGCTAATAGGGGAAGCCTTGAGGCTGTCGACGTCGGTGGCCTTGGCGGCCAGGGCGGCGTCGACGACCTGGTCGGCCAGGGCCTGGAACTCGGCATTCTTGGCGACGAAGTCGGTCTCGGAGTTCAGCTCGATCAGCGCGCCGTCCTTGGCCGCGACCAGGCCTTCGGCGGTGGCCCGCTCGGCGCGCTTGCCGACGTCCTTGGCGCCCTTGATCCGCAGCGCCTCGACGGCCTTGTCGAAGTCGCCGTCGGTTTCGGCCAGCGCGTTCTTGCAGTCGAGCATGCCGGCACCGGTGAGTTCCCGAAGCCGCTTGACGTCGGCGGCGGTGAAGTTCGCCAATGGTCAGCCTTCCTAAGAGGGGTCAGTGGTCGATTCGGATGCGCCCAATGCGGCGTCTTGAACAGGGGAGCCAGCAGCGGGGGCGGCACCGGCGGCGACGGGAGTTGTTGCAGCGGCCAGCAGTTCCTGCTCCCATTCGGCGAGCGGCTCGGCGGCCTCGACCTCGGGCTTGCCGTCGCCGCGGCCCAACCCGGCGCGGGCCTGCAGGCCCTCGGCGACCGCGGAGGCGATCACTTTGGTCAGCAGCGCGGCCGAACGGATTGCGTCGTCGTTGCCCGGGATCGGGTAGTCGACCTCGTCGGGGTCGCAGTTGGTGTCCAGGATCGCGATGACCGGGATGCCCAGCTTGCGGGCCTCGCCGACGGCGATGTGCTCCTTGTTGGTGTCGACGACCCAGATGGCCGACGGCACCTTGTTCATGTCCCGGATGCCGCCGAGGCTGCGTTCCAGCTTGTTCTTCTCGCGGGTCAGGCCCAGGATCTCCTTCTTGGTGCGCCCCTCGAAGCCGCCGGTCTGCTCCATCGCCTCGAGCTCCTTGAGGCGCTGCAGCCGCTTGTGCACCGTGGAGAAGTTGGTGAGCATGCCGCCCAGCCAGCGCTGGTTGACATACGGCATGCCGACGCGGGTCGCCTCGGCGGCGACGGATTCCTGCGCCTGCTTCTTGGTGCCGACGAACAGCACCGTGCCGCCGTGGGCGACGGTCTCCTTGACGAACTCGTACGCCTTGTCGATGAAGGTCAGGGTCTGCTGCAGGTCGATGATGTAGATGCCGTTGCGGTCGGTGAAGATGAACCGCTTCATCTTGGGATTCCAGCGACGGGTCTGGTGCCCGAAGTGGGTGCCGCTGTCGAGCAGCTGTTTCATGGTTACAACAGCCATGGTCGGCCATTCCTTTGTTGTCGGTTGTCGCCCGGCGTCGGGTGAAGCCGGGCCCTGGCGTCTGCCGATGCCGCGCCCGGCTCGGACTCCCCGAAGGGAAACCCGGACACGGGACCGCACGGCAATCGGTTGGCTGCAGACGCGCGAAGTCAGCCCGCTAGCGAGCTGCGACCAGCAGTTTACACCGACTCAGCAGGTGGTTTTTCCACAGCACCGGCGGTGGTGAGTGGTGAGGGCGTCGGCGTGCCACTGAACTGAACCGGTGCGATGGGCGGGGCTGATTCTGTGCTTGACGCTGGCCGGCGCGGCCCCGGCGGCCGCCGACGACGTGCGGTTGGACTGGCCGATGCGGCCGGCCCCGGCCGTGACCCGACGGTTCGACGCCCCCGCACCCGACTGGAATCCCGGCCATCGGGGCGTTGACCTGCCCGGCTCCCCCGGTCAGCGCGTGTATGCGGCGGGCGCGGCGACGGTGGTGTTCGCCGGGCTGCTGGCCGGGCGGCCCGTGGTGTCGCTGGCCCATCCGGGTGGATTGCACACCAGCTACGAGCCGGTCCGGGCGGCGGTGCGGGTCGGTGAGGCGGTGACGGCCGGGACGGTGATCGGCGAGCTGGTGGCCGGGCATCCCGGCTGCCCGGCCGCGGCGTGCTTGCACTGGGGCGCGATGTGGGGCCCGGCGTCGCGCGCCGAGTATGTCGACCCGCTGGGGCTGCTGAGGTCGACGCCGATCCGGCTCAAGCCGCTGTACGGGTGAGGCGCACCGCGTGTGCATCCATGGCGATCTCCCACGGCGTGTCGTCACCCAGGCTGCACACTCAAGGCCCTGACTGCACACCCCGCGGAATTCAGGCCCGCGGGTGGGCCTGGTCGTGCACCGCGCGCAACCGGGACACCGCGACGTGCGTGTAGAGCTGAGTGGTCGCCAGGCTGGAGTGGCCGAGCAATTCCTGGACCACCCGCAGGTCGGCCCCGCCCTCCAGCAGGTGCGTGGCCGCGCTGTGCCGCAGCCCGTGCGGCCCCATGTCGGGCGCACCGTCGACCGCGGCGACGGTCTGGTGCACGACGGTGCGCGCCTGGCGCACGTCGAGCCGGCGGCCGCGGGCACCCAGCAGCAGCGCCGGGCCCGACTCCGCGGTCACCAGGGCGGGACGACCGTCGGCCAGCCAGGCGCTCAGCGCTTCGGCCGCCGGCGTCCCGAACGGCGCGGTGCGCTGCTTGTTGCCCTTGCCCAGCACCCGCACCAGCCGATGCCCGGTGTCCACGTCGTCGACGTCCAGGCCGCACAGCTCGCTCACCCGGATGCCGGTGGCATACAGCAGCTCGACGATCAACCGGTCCCGCAAGGCCAGCGGATCACCTTGCTGCGCACCGGATTTCGCCGCGGCCATGGCCTGCAGCGCCTGGTCCTGGCGCAGCACGGACGGAAGGGTGCGGTGGGCCTTCGGCACCTGCAGCCGGGCGGCCGGGTCGTCGGTGAGCAGCCCCCGCCGCGCCGCCCACGCGGTGAAAGCCTTGACCGCCGAGGTGCGCCGGGCCAGCGTGGTGCGGGCCGCACCGGCGCCGGCCGCCGTCGCCAGCCACGCCCGCAGGACCGGCACGCTCAGTCCGTCGAGGCCGATCCCGCGGGACTCGAGAAAGGCGAACAGCGAGCGCAGGTCGCCCAGATACGCCCGGCGGGTGTGCGCGGAACGGCCGCACTGCAGGTTCAGGTACTGGTCGAACTCGGCGAGGATCGCGTCCACGCCCTTACGTTGGCAGGAGCCGCAGGGCCGGCTCAGTCGACGCGCCGAAGCGTGTCCGGGGTGAGATCTTTGAGCGCGGGATAGCCGTCGACGGCCATGATCAGGTCCGCTTCGGCGAGCAGCATGCGCAGCACGTGGACGATGCCGTCGACGCCGCCGAGCGCCAGGCCGTAGGCGTACGGACGGCCCACACCGACCGCGGTCGCGCCCAGCGCCAGCGCCTTGATGACGTCGGCGCCGCTGCGGATGCCCGAGTCGAAGAGCACGGGCAGCCCGTCGGCCGCCTCCACCACCGCGGGCAGGCAGTCGATCGCGGGCAGGCCGCCGTTGGCCTGCCGGCCGCCGTGATTGGAGCAGTAGATGCCGTCGACGCCGCCGTCCCTGGCGCGCCGGGCGTCGTCGGGGTGGCAGATGCCCTTGACCAGCAGGGGCAGGTCGGTCAACGAGCGCAGCCAGGGCAGGTCGTCCCAGGTGAGGGCGTTACCGAAGACCTGCACCCAGCGCAGCACGGCGGATTGCGGGTCCTCTTCCGGCGGGCGTGCCAGGCCGGCGCGGAAGACGGGGTCGCTGGTGTAGTTGGCCAGGCAGTGCCCGCGCAGCTGGGGGAAGTTCGACGTGCCCAGGTCGCGCGGGCGCCAGCCGGTGACCCAGGTGTCGAGGGTGACGACGATGCCCTTGAAGCCGGCCGCCTCGGCGCGGTGCACGAGGCTGGCGGCCAGATCGCGGTCGTTCGGCGTGTACAGCTGGAAGAACCCCGGCGTGTCGCCCAGGGCGGCGGCGACGTCTTCCATCGGATCCACGGTCAACGTGGAGGCCACCATCGGAACGCCGGTGCGCGCGGCCGCGCGGGCGGTGGCCAAATCGCCGTGGCCGTCCTGGGCGCAGATGCCGATGACGCCGATCGGCGCCATGAAGATCGGCGACGGCAGGGTCATTCCGAACAGGTCGATGGAAAGGTCGCGCTGCGCGGCGCCGACGAACATGCGCGGGATGAGGCCCCACCGCTCGAAGGCCGTGCAATTGGCCCGCTGCGTGCGCTCGTCACCGGCCCCGCCCGCGACGTAGGACCAGACCGACGGCGGCAGCGCCGTGGCGGCCTTGGCCTCCAGCTCAGTGAAGGCCATCGGCCACGGCGGCACCACCCCTGCGAGTCCCTGCAGGTAGATCTCGTTCTGGTAGTCCCCAAAATGAGCCATGCGACGAGCATGCCAGCCGGGCGAAGGTCGGCCCCTAAGAAGCCCCGGCAGCCCCGGTCTCCGCCTCGGCCAGTTCCTTCTTCCACTGCCGGAAAGTCTCTTCGGTGCGGCCGCGCCGCCAGTAGCCCGAGATGGACGACGCCCACTTCGCGTCCACGCCGCGCTCCTTGCGGATGTACGGCCGCAGGTTGTGCATGACGGCCTGCGCCTCGCCGTGGATGAAAACGTGCACCTGCCCGGGCAACCACAGGGTGGTGGTGACGGCCTCGATCAGCGGCGCGAAGTCGCCCGCGCGGTCCTCGGGAACGAGGTCCGCGCGGCCACCCCGATAGACCCAGTTCACCTGCACCGATTCCGGTGCGGTCAGGGGGATTTCGTCGGCGGGGCCGGCCACCTCGATGAACGCCTTGCCGACAGCGTTGGGGGGCAACGCTTCGAGCGCCGCGGCAATGGCCGGCAGCGCCGACTCGTCGCCGGCCAGCAGGTGCCAGTCGGCGGCCGGGTCGGGGGTGTAGGCGCCGCCGGGGCCCATCAGGTAGATCGGCTGGCCGGGCTCGGCCTCCGTGGCCCAGATGCCCGCGATCCCGTGCTCGCCGTGCACGACGATGTCGAGGGTGAGCTCGCCGGCCGCGGGGTCGACGTGGCGGACCGTCATGGTCCGCACCGAAGGCCTTTTCTCCGGGGCGAGATCGGCGAAGCTGTCCAGCGTCAACGGCTGGGGCAGCCCGGCGACGTCCACGTCGTCCGGGACGAAAACCAGCTTGACGTAAGAGTCGGTGAATTTGCTCGGCACGAAGGTGTCGAATTGACTGCTCCCGAGCACGACTCGGACCATGTGGGGTGCGAGTTGCTTGGTGCGGACAACTTCGAAGAACTGCAGAGGTCGACCGGCCACTTATCCTCCTGTCCAGACCCGACCCCCCGTCGACTATACGAGCTTCCCCGATTGCGCAGTTTTGCGCGTTGGGCGGTGCGGCGAATCCGATACGGGAGAATGAACGAATGAGTGAGGCCGAGGGCTTGGCTGTTCCACCGTTGGCGCCATCGTCGCGGCCGTTGTCACCGGGCATCAAACCGCTGCTGGTTTTGGTGAAGATCCGCGGCATCATGGACGCATTCACGCTGTCGGAGCCCGAGTTGACCCTCGGCGAGATTCGTGCGCGCACCGGCTATCCGACGTCGACGGTGCAGCGGCTGGTGGCCAATTTGGTGGCCGAGGAGTTCCTCGACCGGGTCGGCGACCGCTTTCGGATCGGCGCCCGCGTCGCCTACTGGGCGGCCCCCGTCGCGAGCAGCATGGACATCTTGCAGGCGGTGTCGCCGGCGCTGGAGTCGCTGCGCGACGCCAGCGGTGAGACGGCGTGCTTCTTCCGCCGGGAGGGCCCGTTCCGGGTGTGCGTCGCCATTGCCGAGACGCGCCATGCGATCCGGCGTGAGATGCACGTGGGAAAGGTGGTCCCGCTGCACGTCGGGTCGGCGGGCCGGGTGTTGATGGCCTGGGACGACGAGGCCTTGGACGACGTGCTGTCGGAGGGCCTGGACCGGTTCACCGATGCGACCATCACCGATCCAGACTTGTTGCGCGCCAAGGTAGAAGACACGCGGCGCATGGGGTTCGCCGTTACCTCCGGGGAGCGTGACGAGGGCGCTACGGGGGTCGCAGCGCCGGTGTTCGATTCTCGCGGCAGGGTGGCCGGTGCGCTGATGATCAGCGGACCGAGCTTTCGTCTGCCACACGAGCGCGCCGAGCTGTGGGCCGAAAACGTGGTCGGGGCCGCCGATCAGGTGACGCGGACACTCGGCGGCCGCCTTCCCTATTGAGGCGGCGCGAGGGCGCTACCCGGCGGCCGGTGGGCGGGGCATGACGGTGAGACGCATGCCGTATCGGGGTCCCCTGCCGGCGCCTCCGTCACCTGCCCCGGCCAGCGGCATGCCGCCGAACATGTTTCCCGCCCGTGCGTCCGGGGCTTCCCTGATATTGCTGACCGGCAGAACCGCCCCGTGGTGTGGCTGCCCCAGCATGTTCTCGCCCCAGACCGGCGGGACCGACAAACGACCGACGGAGGTCGCGTGGCCCAACGCTCCCGCAACCGAAGCCCCGCCATGGGCCAGCCCTAGCCCGAGTGCCGGTGGGGCTACGACCGCCAAATGAGCCCGCGGTTTTCGCGATCGTCATAAAGGTGTTGGCGATGCCAGCGGAGAAGAAGGGCAGGCCCTCAGTGTTGTAGAACGTGGTGGAAAACGGTGCGTAGAAGGTGAAAATGTCACCGAGGTATCCCACCAACCCCGAGGACAGCACGCTCTTCACCGGATCCGCCGGCGGGGCCGCCGCTTCGGCGGCCACCACACCGGTGGACAGCTTTCCCAGCGCCGAGGTGACGTTGCTCATAGCATTGTGCAACGTGTTTTGCGCCGTGCCCGCCGAGGTACCCGTGGCCGCGGTGACCGAGGCGGTCTGATGGGCCATACCTGCGGGGTTGGTCGTGTGGGGTGCCGAGGCGAAGGGTTTGACCGCCGAGATGCTCGCCGATCGGCCCGCATAGTTATACATCGTGGCCGAGTCGATTGCCCACATTTCCCCATACTGGGCTTCCAAAGCTGCTATCGCCGCGGTGTTTTGGCCCAGCACGTTGGTGGACAGCAGCTGCGCCAGATTGAGACGGTTGGCCGCGATCACGGGCGGCGGCACGATCGTGGCAAGCGCCGTTTCGAAAGCTGTCACAGCGGACATGGCTTGACTGGCCGCATGCTCAGCCGCAGCGGCAGTGGTTCTCATCCATTCCACATAAGGGGTGACGGCCTCCGCCATCGCTGCCGAGGCCGGCCCTAACCACTCCTCGCTGGACAAGGTGTTCACCACCCTGTCGTAGGCTACGGCGGCCGAATTGAGCTCAGCGGCAAGGATATTCCACCCAGAAGCCGCCCCCATCATCGAAGTTGAGCCTGGACCCGCATACATCAGCCCCGAGTTGATCTCCGGTGGTAACGCCCCAAAGTCGAGCATCACGGGCCCCTTAACCTGCCGCGATCGCATTAGCAGCCTCAGTGGCCGCATACGATCCCGAGCTGAAATCCAATGCGTTGACAAACATCTCGTGAATAGCCGTGGCTTGCTCACTGACCTGCTGATACAGGTGTGCATGGACTGCGAACTGCGCCGCGGTCAGTATTGACACTTGGTCTGCTGCGGCGGGCACCACCCCCGTCGTCGGCGCCGCCGCCGCCGCGTTCTGAGCCGCAAGCGCTGCGCCGATAGCCCGCAATGCGCCGGCCGCTGCCGCCAACGCTTCTGGTTTCGCAGTAACAAAGGACATATGGTTCTCCTTTCTCATAACCTTCCGGCTCAAGAGCCTCGAGGCTTTCGGTACCGACAACGATGGGATCGCACTCTGGACGATCACATTTGAAGGCTTTGATGTTCGAATTGTGTTCGGGCCATTGCGCTATCCGGCCGATGGTGGACGAGCAGTAAAGCGGGGGCGAAATCCGTATTCGCGGGGCGGCCAGCCGCTGCGGTCACGTCTGCCGCGACCCGGCGGTATTTGGCGGAGCAGTGTCTCTGGTCCGTCCGACGGGGCGCCGGCACCCTCGATGCCGATCCCCTCGACGAGTGACTTTTGTGCCGCATTCGGTGCTGTCGCGGCCCAGCTCCTTGGAACTGATAGCGGACCGATCTTGGTGGACGAAGCCAAGTTTGCCGAGAACAGCCCACTGCCGAGGTTGGCCGGCGCCGCGAGGGCGGGCGGCGCGGATAACGCAGCTGCGGCCCCGCCGGCGAGATGCTCGGGCCACAGCGCACCCATCTGCGCAAAAATCAGAGATCCCACATAGATCATCGGCCAGTAAATAACGTCCAGGGGACTGAACAGGATTCCTTTTACCTGACTGGCCAAGTTGTTGACGATGTCGTTGATCGCTGCCTGCGTCGCCGACGGTGCGGCCGCGGCCTGAGCGACCGCAGCTTGCTGTTGAGCCAGTCCGGCTTGGTCGGTGGTCTGGGTCGGCTCGGTGAACGGGGTCAATTGCGAAGCGGTCGCAGCGGAACCTACATAGGTGTACATGGCGACGGCGTCTTGGGCCCACATTTCGGCATATTGGACCTCGGTTGCCGCGATCGCGGGGGTGTTCTGGCCGAAGAAGTTCGTCGCGATCAGCGCCATCAACAACGTGCGATTGGAAGCGATCACCGGCGGCGGAACACTCATCGCGAACGCGGCCTCGTAGGCCGCCGCGGCCGCCCTGGCCTGCATGCCGGATTGCTCGGCCACTGCGCCCGCCGCGCTGAGCCACGAGATGTAGGGCGTGGCCGCGGCCACCATAGACTGCGCCGAGGGACCCATCCACGAGCTGGTCAGCTCCGAAATCGCTGACATATAGCCCGACGCGGTCGAACTCAATTCTGCCGCCAGCCCGTCCCACGCCGCCGCGGCTGCCATCATCGATCCCGACCCCGCCCCGGCATATATCCGGCCCGAATTGATCTCCGGCGGTAACGCCCCGAAGTCGAACACCACCACTCCTCAGCCGATTGTGTGCGCATCAGGCATCTGGATCCGTCGAGCCGTCATGCCGGGTTGATCTCCTCGAGGCTGCGGCGCGACGTCCGCGGCCCCAGGGCCAGTACCGCGACGACCACTACGACCAGTGCCACTGCAACCACGCCGAACATCGCGCCCGCACCATAGGTGTGCAGGACGGGAATCAAGATGAACGGCGAGGCGCCGCTGGAAAGCCGCGACAACGAGTAGGTCCAGCCGACCGCCGTCGCGCGCACGGCCGTTGGGAAGATCTCGGCCTGGTACACGTGGTAGACGTTGGAGAAGACATTGCCGGTCGCGGTGGTCAAGAAGCCGAACGAAACGATCAACGGAACCGACGACTGGGTTGCGAACATCAAGCCGAACACGGCGATCGCCACCGTCGAGCCGACGAGCAGAAACTTGCGCTCGAATCGCGCCATCAGGGGGATCGCCAGCGCGGACCCGATCGGATATCCGAGAAACGACAGCGCACTGAACAGCATCGACGAGGCGACGTCGTAGCCGCGGCTGACCAGGACCAGCGCGGCGAGCGTGCCGAAGCCGTAATAGCCGAACGTCTGGAACAGGTGGAACAACGCCAGCATCACCATTCGGCGGTGGTAAGGGGCGCGCCGAAGGCGGGTCAGCGCGGGCTCGTGGGGATCGGGCCGCGCCGCGCCGTTGCGCTGTGCGTCGACAGCGGAATTGATCGGTAGCGCAGGGACATTCGACCCGGCCGCGAATCGCTCCAGTGCCCGCTGCGCCTCCTCGGCCCGTCCCGTGTCGGCGAGCCAGCGCGGTGACTCCGGCAACCATCGGTTCAGCAGAAAGACGATCACGGCGCCCGAGGCGCCGATGGCCAATAGCCAGCGCCAGCCGGCGACGCCCAGCGGCGAATGCTGGGTCAACCACACCGCGAGAAACCCCGCGAACGGTACGGCGAGGTACGAGCACGTGTAGGCGTAGGAGGCCAGCCGGCCGCGGCGTTCCTTGGGTAGGACATCGGCCAGGTACGTGTCGGCCACCGGATATACGGCTCCCACGCCGACGCCGGCCAGGAAACGCGCGACCACCAGCAACCCGGGCGACGGTGCGAACGCGCCGGCCAGTGAGCACACCGAGAACCAGGTGAGACCCAGCAGGAACGCTTTGCGGCGTCCTATCCGGTCGGCGAGCCGGCCGAAAAGCGCTGCGCCAAAAAACATTCCGACGAACGACGAGGCCAGCACCAGCTTGAGCCCGGTGCCATGCACGCCGAAATCGTGTCGAAGCGCGGTGCTCATGGTACTGGCCAAGAAGATCTCGTACATCTCGAAGAAGAGGCCGAGCCCGACCGCCACGATCACCTTGCGGTGCACCGTCCCTACCGGCATGCGATCCAGTTGCTCGCCGACAGAGGTGGTCGTTACGGGCATGGCTGCTGATGTTGTCATTCCTGCTCTCTCGTCCCCGCGGGTCCGCAGACCTCGCCTACTGAGTAATCTGTCGCTTGCAATGTGAGTTTCACGACACCTGGCCGACTGTAGCGGTTCGCGTCACAGCTGTGAAGACCTTCTTGCCATATTGTGGGTATAGATGCACGATGTGGGTAAAGAGAGGGGATTCGGTGGACAGGTTCAACGGCGGCCCACTCGACGGTGTGCGCGTCCTCGAGCTGGGCAATTACATCGCGGCGCCAACGGGGTCGCGGCTCTTGGCGGACTTCGGCGCCGAGGTCATCAAGATCGAAAGGCCCGGCACCGGCGACGAATTGCGCACCTGGCGTCTCTACTCCGGCACGACCTCGATGCTCTTTCACACGATCAACCGCAACAAGAAGTCCGTCGTCCTGGATCTCAAGACCGAAGAGGGTCAGGCCGCGGTGCGTGAGTTGGCGCGCTCCTGCGACATCGTGATGGAGAATTTCCGGCCGGGAACCCTGGAACGGTGGGGCATCGGCCCTGCCGAGCTGAGCGCGCAGAACCCGGATCTGATCATCGTGCGCGTCTCGGCCTTCGGGCAGACCGGACCGCGTGCCCACCAACCGGGCTTCGCCGCCGTTGCCGAGGCGATGGCGGGCCTTCGTGGCCTGACCGGCGAACCGGACCGTCCGCCGTCACGGGTGGGTGTGTCCATCGGCGACTCCATCGCCGGTATTTACGCCGCCTTCGGCGCGCTGCTGGCCTTGCAGCAACGCCAAAAGGACCGTGCCGCAGGTCGATCCACGCCATTGCCCGACCGTACCGTCGACGTCGCGCTGACCGAGGCGATCTTCTCGGTGATGGAATCGTTGGTCCCCGAGTACGACGCTTATCAGGTCACCCGAACCCGCACCGGCGGCCGCATGGAGGGCATCGCGCCGTCGAATGCCTACCTGTGCGCGGACGGCCGGTGGGTGGTCATCGCTGGCAACGGCGACGCCATCTACCGCCGGTTCATGAGTGCGATCGGGCGGCCCGACCTGGGCGACGATCCACGGCTGGCCAACAATACGCAGCGCTGGCAGGCGCGCGACGAGCTCGATGAAGCGATCGGCGCGTGGGCCGCGACGATGCCCGCCGCCGAAGCGCTGGCCGCCCTCGAGGCCGCCTCGGTTCCGGCCGGGCCCATCAACACCGCCGCCGACATCAAGACCGACGAACAGTTCCTGGCGCGCGGCATGATTCAGCGCCTGCCGGTCTCCACCGGCACCGAGATCCTGCCCGACGTAGCGTTCCCCGGCATAGTCCCGCGCATAGGCGACGCCGCGCGCGCGATCGGAAGCCTCGGACCGGAGCTCGGTGCGCACACCGAGGAAATACTCGGCCCGTTCCCAGGCCGGCACCCCGACCCCCTCGACATCAAGGAGCTCATCGGATGACGCCCTCGGTACACCTGCGCGACGTGACCCTGCGCGACGGCTTGCAGCTCACCGGCAAAATGCTCGATACGGCCCGCAAGGTCGAGTTGGCGCGGCGGCTGCTGGGCCTGGGTGTGGACGCGGTGGAAATCGGAGCGATGGCCCGGCCCGACCTGGTGCCGCCGATGGCCAACACGCTGGACGTCATCGCGGCGCTGACTCCCGAAGAGCTGCAACGCTGCTGGGTGTGGGCGGCTACGCCGCGGGGCATCGTCCGGGCGATCGAGGCCGGGGCCCGCAATTTCCAATACTGCCTGTCGGTCAGCGACCAGCACAACATGGCCAACGTCGGGCGCACCACCGCCGAGAGCATGGCGGCCCTCCCCAATGTGGTCGACCTCGTCATGATCGCCGGTGGCCGCCTGGAACTGACCCTGGCGACCGCCTTCACCTGCCCGTACAGCGGTCCCGTCGACCCACAGCGCGTCATCGACCTGATCACCGACGGCCATGCTGGGGCCGTCTCGAGCGTGGTGCTGTGCGACACGCTCGGGCAGGCCACGCCCCAACAGGTGCGGGGGCTCATCGAGCGGGTACGCACCGTCGCGCCCGACCATGAGATCGTCTTCCACGGCCACGACACCTGGGGCTTGGGGGTCGCCAACACCCTCACCGCCATCCAGGCCGGCGCCACCATGGTCGATGGGGCGCTCGGCGGCCTCGGCGGCTGCCCCTTCGCGCCGGGGGCGAGCGGCAACACCGCCACCGAGGATCTGCTGTTCGCGCTGCAACCCCGCTGGCTGACCCCCGGGGTGTTCGCCGACATCGTGCGCGCCGGGGAACAAGTCCTGGCCGTGCTCGGCGAGCCGAACCGGTCCAAGGCTGCCCAAGGCGCACGGTCCACCGCGCACGCGCTGGAATGGCTGATCGGCGAGCGGCTTCCCGCCTGACCCGGCTCATCGGGCACCGGCGCGGACGATGCGCCACCGCCCGTCGTCGCGCCTCGCCAACCCGGCCAGCTCCAGCATCGCCAGCGGCCCGAGGACGTGTTCGGGCGGCAATGCCGATGAGATCGCGATCTCGTCGACCGTGGCGGCGCCGCGCCCCGGCAGCGCCTCGTATACCCGGCGCTCGGCGTCGCTCAACCCGTCCAGCTCGGTGGTCGGCCGCGGTTGTTCGGGCGCGAATTCGCCGATGCGGCCGACCAATTCGACGATGTCGTCGGCGCGCGTGACGAGCTCGGCGCCATTGCGCAGCAGCGCGTGACACCCTGCCGACGCCGACGACATCACCGGTCCGGGCACGGCGGCCACCACCCGCCCCAGGGCCCGCGCCCAGGCGGCGGTGTTGGCCGCGCCGCTGCGTAGCCCCGCCTCCACCACCACGGCGGCCCCCGCGACGGCGGCCACCAGGCGGTTGCGGGTCAAGAAGCGGTGCCGGGCCGGGCGCACCCCGGGCGGGTATTCGCTGAACAACAGCCCATGCCTGCCGATGCGGTGCAGCAATGTGGCATGGCCGGCCGGATAAGGAATGTCGATCCCGCCCGCGAGGACGGCCACCGTGATGCCGTCGCATTCCAGCGCGGCTCGGTGCGCCGCGCCGTCGATTCCGTAGGCGCCGCCGGAGACCACCGCGACCTCGCGCTCGACCAGACCGGTCGCCAAGTCGGTGGCCACCTGCTCGCCGTACACCGTGGAAGCCCGCGTTCCCACCACGGCCGCCGCGCGCCGTGCCACGTCGTCGAGGCGTTGAGGACCCTGCGCCCACAACACCATCGGAGGCCCCCCGCGAGCCTTGACCTCGGCTCCGGCGAACGCGGTGAAAGCAAGCAGCGGCCACTCGTCGCCGTCGGGGGTGATCAATCGGCCGCCGCTATGCGCGAGCAGCTCGAGATCGGCTGCGGCCCTGTCTATTCCACGCCTTGCTTCGGTGTGCCGCGCCACGGTGTCGTCAACTGCGCCGCGCCGGACCCGGTCGGCCGCCTCCACCGGCCCGACCCGAGCCACCAGGTCTGACAGCTCCGCGCACGGTGGTTCGGCCACCCGGGACAGGTATGCCCACGCCAGCGCCACGGGATCCGCCGGCGTCATCGCTGCGCTCCCGGCTGCCGGAAGCTCAACGCGGCGGCGACCTCGCCGGGGCCCGGCGCCACCCGGCCGGCCAGGTCGGCCAGGCTCCACGCGACCCGTAGCGTGCGGTCCAGGCCGCGGATGCTGAGCAACCCGTTGTCCAGCGCTTTACGCAGCGGGTCCATCGCGGCGTCGCCGGGACGAAACTTACGCCGCAGCAGCGTGCCGCTGACCTCGGCGTTGGTGCGAACCCCGTATGGCCGCCAGCGCTCGGCGGCCGCGTCGCGCGCCGCGGCCACCCGTCGGCGGACCTGCGCCGTCGATTCGCCGGCGGTGACCGAGATCGCGCCCGCACGCACCGGGTTCATCTGCACCCGCAGGTCCACCCGGTCCATCAAGGGCCCCGACAGCTTGCCCAGGTAGCGCCGCTTGACCGCCGCCGCACAGACGCAGTCGCGCGGGTTGCCCGGCGCGCACGGGCACGGGTTGGCCGCCAGCACCAGCTGGAAGCGGGCCGGGTAGGTGGCCACCCCGTCGCGGCGGGCCAGCCGAATTTCCCCGTCCTCCAACGGAGTTCGTAACGCCTCCAGCGCGCGAACGCTGATCTCGGCGCATTCGTCGAGGAACAGCACGCCGCGATGGGCGCGGCTGACGGCGCCCGGACGGGCCATCCCAGAGCCGCCGCCGACCAGCGCCGCGACGCTGGAACTATGGTGTGGCGCCACAAACGGCGGCCTGGTGATCAACGGGGTATCGGCCGTCAGCAGCCCGGCCACCGAGTGGATCGCGGTCACCGCCAGCGATTCATCGTCCGTCAGCGGCGGCAGCAGGCCCGGAAGGCGTTGGGCCAGCATCGTTTTGCCCACCCCGGGCGGACCGGTCAGCATCAGGTGATGCGCCCCGGCGGCGGCTACCTCCACCGCGAACCGCGCCTGCGACTGCCCGACCACGTCGGCCAGATCGGCCGCCGGCTCGGGCTCGGGGGCGCGCGCGCTGATCCTGGGTTCCAGGCCGCCCGCGCCGCCGAGCCAGGCCTGCAGCTGACGTAGCGTGCGCACGCCCCAGACGTCGATCCCGTCGACCAGGCCGGCCTCGGCCAGGTTGTCGACGGGGACGACGACGGCCGGCCAGCCCTCCCGCTTGGCGGCCAGCACGGCGGGCAGCACTCCACGTACCGGCCGCACCCGTCCGTCCAGCGACAGCTCCCCCAGCAGCACCGTCTTCTCCAGGCGCTCCCACGGGTGCTTTCGCTGCGCCGACAGCACGGCCGCCGCCAGGGCGATGTCGTAGACGGACCCCACCTTCGGCAGCGTCGCCGGCGACAGGGCGAGCGTCAGCCGGGACATCGGCCAGTCGTTGCGGCAGTTGGTGACCGCCGCCCGCACCCGGTCGCGAGACTCCTGCAGGGCTGCGTCGGGCAGGCCGACCAGGTGCACGCCCGGCAGGCCGGAGCTGATGTCGGCCTCGATCTCGACGATCTGGCCGTCCAGCCCGCACACCGCGACCGAGAAGGCACGCCCCAGCGCCATCAGCCGATCCCCTGCAGGTGAGTGAGCTCCGGGGTGCGGCCCGAATTTTTAGGCCGCACGCGCACGCCGATCACGTCGAGCCGCAACGCCGCCCAACGCCGGTCCTGCCCCGCGAGCCACAGCCCGGCCAGCCGGCGCAGCCGCTGGACCTTGCGTGGCGTCACCGCGTGCGCCAGACCGCCATAACCGTCGCCGGTGCGCGTCTTCACCTCGACGAACACCACCGTGCCGGTGGCCTCGTCGCAGGCGATCACGTCCAGTTCGCCGTAGCGGCACCGCCAATTGCGGCCCAGGATCCGCAATCCCATCCGCGTCAGGTAATCAACGGCGAGTGCCTCGCCCATCGCCCCCAGCTGGACCCGGGTCATCGTCGTTTGGGTCGTCATGCCGGCAACCGTGCCCGGCAACCCCGACACGGCGCTGCGTCGTCGAGGCCGAAGGGCGGCCGAAACAAGCGGTTATCCCCAGACGGGGGTTCGTCCACAACCGGGATCAGGTGATGCGGTCGGCCCTGGTGTAGACGTTCATCGAGTCCTGCCGCAGGAACGCCACCAGCGTCATCCCGGAGTCCTCGGCCAGCGACACGGCCAGCGACGACGGCGCGGACACCGCCGCGAGCACGGGGATCCCGGCCATCACCGCCTTCTGCGTCAACTCGAATGACGCCCGCCCGCTGACCAGCAGCACCGAAGCGCGCAGCGGCACCCGCTCGCGTTCCAGCGCCCAACCGATGACCTTGTCGACGGCGTTGTGCCGGCCGATGTCCTCGCGCACCACGAGCATCGTCCCGTCGACGCCGAACAACGCCGCGGCGTGCAGCCCGCCGGTGGTGTCGAACACCTTTTGCGCGGCGCGCAGCTGGGCCGGCATCGCCTTGAGCGTGGCCGCGGCGACGCTCGCCGGATCCGAACCGGGCGAGAAGCGGCTGATCAGCCGGACCGCTTCGAGCGATGCCTTGCCGCAGACCCCGCACGACGAGGTGGTGTAGAAGTTTCGCGTGACGTCGAGGCCGGGCGGGTCGACGCCGGGGGCCAGGGTCACGTCGAGGACGTTGTAGCTGTTTGCGTCGTCGTCGCCGCGGCCGCCGCAGTAGCGAATGGTCAGCACGTCCTCGCGGGCTCCGATCACCCCCTCGGTGAGCAAAAAGCCCTGCGCCAGTTCGATATCCGAGCCGGGCGTGCGCATGGTGACCGTGACCGGCGCCCCGTTGACTCTGATCTCGAGCGGCTCCTCGACGGCCAGGGTCTCGGGCCGCGTGACCGCGCGGTCCGCGCTGAGATGGTGTGCGCTCCGGCGCGCCGTGACATGACCCACGCAGGCCAAACTACCTTCGTTGGCGCCCGTCACACCGCCTGAGCCAGCGCCGCCAGGGTGTCCGCCGAGGAGTGGACCGGTCGCCAGCCGAGTTGGTTGCGCGCCTTGCTGGTGTCCATCACCACCGACGTCCGCGCGACGTGCAGCCATTCGAGCATCGACGGAACGAACGGCACCTTCGAGATCGCCGCCGACGCCGCGGAGGCGGCCACGGCCGGAACCCGTACCGGCCGGCCACCCAGCGCCCTGGCCACCTCCGAAACCGTGACCAGCCCGTCGCCGGCGATGTTGTAGGCGCCCGGCGGGGCGGGTGCCGTCGCGGCCAGCGCGACCGCCTCGGCGACGTCGTCGTGATGGACCAGTTGCAGCGGGAAACCGGGGTCCGGCACCACCGGCTTCAACACCGGCGCCACCTTGGCGACCGCGCGCAGCGGCCCGGGCAGCTGGTTCCACGGCATCGCGTCGGCCAAGGCGGTTGCCTTGGGCCCGGCGACGATGCAGGGCCGCAGGACGAACACCTCGAGCGATGAATCCTTGGTGATCTCGGCGAGCAGCGCCTCGCACTCCGCCTTCTGCGCGGAGTAGTAATGCTCGGCGGAACCCCGCGTCGGCACGTCCTCGGTGAGCGGCACGGGATTGTCGGCGTGGTAGCCGTACGCCGCCACCGACGAGGTGTACACCAGGCGCCGCGGCCGCTCGGCGGCGACGGTGGCCTCGAACACGTTTCGTGTGCCCTGCAGGTTGATGCGCGAGCTCTCCTCGCGCGAGCCCATGATGATGAACGCCAAGTGGATCACCACGTCGGCCTGGGCCACCAAGGCGTCGACGGCCTCGCGGTCCAGGATGTCGCCCTCCTGGTAACGGGTCTTCACCCAGCCGCGTGAAGACGGGTCGAACGGCCGGCGGGCCATCCCGATGATGCTGTCGACCGTCGGTTCGCCCTCCAGTGCCGTCACCGCGGAGATGCCGATCTCTCCGGTTGGCCCGGTCACCGCCACGGTCAGTCCCACCTCGATGTCCTTCCCTCCCGCCCCCCGTCGGAAACAACGATCGCAGAAGTCCCGCGGTACCGCTTGATCCGTGGTGGTCCATGCCGTCGGGAATCTTTCGGCAAATAAGGAGGAGATACCGTATACGTCCAGTGGTGGCGACCGATAATCTACGGCGATTGCACGCGGGTCTAACTATCGACACCGCAGAAATGGGGCACCACATGGCAGACGAATCGATCGCCGACGCCGGCGGTTCGATACCCGGCGGTGAGACGGCCGACCCGGCCACCGTCTTCGCCGCCCTGGCCGAGATCATCTACCAGGGGTCGGACGCCAAACAAATGTATGCGGCGATCTGCGTCGCGGCGACCCTGACCGTGCGGGGCTGTGACCACGCCAGCCTGATGGTGCGCGAAAACGACCGTTACATCACCGTCGGCGCCAGCGACCGGCTGGCACAGCAAATCGACGAGCTGGAGCGGCGCGCCGGCGACGGCCCGTGCATCGACGCGATCGAGGAGGAGACCCCCCAGATCGACACGGACCTGACCACGCCGTCGCTGTGGCCGAAGTTGGCGTCCATCCTCGTTGAGGAGACACCGGTACGCGGGGCCATGGGCTTCCGCCTCCTGGTCGACAAGCGAAAGGGGGCCGCGCTCAACCTCTTCAGCGACACGTCGAACATGTTCGACGCCGAGTCGGCCGGGCGGGCCGCGGTGCTGGCTTCGTTTGCCAGCGTGGCCATCAACGCTGTCGCGAAGGGCGAGGACGCGGCGAGCCTGCGGCGCGGGCTGCTCAGCAACCGCGAGATCGGCAAGGCGGTCGGCATGCTGATGCTGCTGCACGACATGGGCGAAGACCACGCGTTCGACCTGCTGCGGCGACACTCCCAGGCCCTGAACATCAAACTGGCCGACGTGGCGCGGGCCGTCATCGAAAACCGCGGGCAACTGCCCGCCAATGACGACGACCAGCCGCTGGCGGCCACCTAGGGCTCCGACCCGTCCGGGTTATTCCGGCAGCCGCAGCTCGGGCTTTTCGACTTCTTCGATGTTGACGTCCTTGAAGGTGACCACCCGCACGTGCTTGACGAACCGCGCCGGCCGGTACATGTCCCACACCCAGGCGTCGGACAGCCGCAGCTCGAAGTAGACCTCGCCGTCGGCGTTGCGCGGCATCATCTCCACGCTGTTGGCCAGATAGAAGCGCCGCTCGGTTTCCACGACGTAGCTGAACTGGCCGACGATGTCCTTGTATTCGCGGTACAGCGAGAGCTCCATCTCGGTTTCGTACTTTTCGAGATCTTCTGCACTCATCTGCCACTCATCTGCTCAGACGTCCTTCTCCCCTAGAACCTGGTCCCATCTTTCCTCACGGGTATCCGGAACGCTCGGCCGGAGGGTCCGGTTTGCATTCGGCCACCAGCCGCGCGCCCGCGCCGGTAGCCACCCGCCGCACGTTGATGAACGAATAGCGGTGTGCGGGCGAGGGCCCCAGCCGGGTCAGCGCGGTCGAGTGCGCCGGCGTGCTGTAGCCCTTGTGTTCGGCGAAGCCGTAGCCGGGGTGCTCGGCGTCCATCGCGACCATCAGCCGGTCGCGGCTGACCTTCGCGAGCACGCTGGCCGCCGCGATGCAGGCGGCAACCGCATCTCCCCCGATCACGGGCAGCGACGGCATCGGCAGGCCGGGCACGCGGAAGCCATCGCTCAGCACATAACCCGGGCGCACCGACAGCCCGGCCACCGCGCGGCGCATGCCTTCGATGTTGGCCACGTGCACCCCGCGCCGGTCGACCTCTTCGGACGGGATGAACAGCACGTGGTAGGCCAGGGCATAGCGCCGGATCAAGGGGAACAGCTTCTCCCGCACCTTCTCGGTGAGCTTTTTCGAATCATCAAGGGCCGCAAGGCTTTCGAATCGGCCAGGTCCCAGGACGCAGGCCGCCACCACCAGCGGGCCCGCGCAGGCGCCGCGGCCCACTTCGTCCACACCGGCCACCGGGCCCAGGCCGCTGCGGTACAGCGCCGACTCCAGGGTGCGCAACCCCCCAGCCTTGCGGATCACCGTCCGCGGCGGCCACGTCGTGGCCATGGCTACTGGCTCTGCTGGGGGTTCACCGAGCCCACGCCACCCCACCGCGAGGGCGGCCAGACGATGAACCTCGCCTTACCGATGACATTGGATACCGGCACCGTCCCCGACATCGGGTCGCCGGTGCACAGGATCCCCTTGAGCGCCTCGGCCGGGACGCTGGTGCAGTGGGCCCGCGAGTCCGCGGAGTGCGTCCGGTTGTCGCCCATCACCCACAGCCGGCCGGCGGGCACGGTAACCGGCCCGAACTCGCTGCCCAGGCACGGGTACACCGACGGGTCGGCCATCATGGTGGCCGGGTCCAGGTAGGGCTCCTTGAGCGGCTTGCCGTTGACCGTCAGCCCGGTGTCGGCCCGGCACTGCACGGTCTGTCCCCCGACCGCGATCACGCGCTTGACCAGGTCGTTCTCGTCGGGTGGCACGAAACCGATGAACGACAGACCGTTCTGCATCCAGCGCAGCGCGGTGTTGTTCGAGCGGATGGACTTGTACCCGAGGTTCCACGAGGGGGGTCCCTTGAAGACGATCACGTCGCCGGGATGCGGTGAGCCGAAGCGGTAGGTGATCTTGTCCACCATGATCCGGTCGCCGACGCAGCCGGCGCACCCGTGCAGCGTGGGCTCCATGGATTCCGAGGGGATCAGGTAGGGGCGGGCGACGAACGTGAGCATCACGTAATAGAGCACCACCGCGATGAGCGCCAAGATCGCGAGCTCGCGCAGCGTCGACTTCTTCTTGGGCTCCGGCTCGACCGCTTCGGGCGGCACGGGGGGCTCGACCGTTTCTGGGGGCTGCAGCCCGTCGGCGGGCACCCCGGTGTCCCTGGGGTCGCGGGTGGAAACCTTCGGCTCTGACTGGCCAGCGTCGGACGGGGGCTCAGGTGAGTCCGGGTTGTCGGTCACGAGATCAGCGTAGCCAGCACGGTATGTGGCTTTGGCAGACCTAGCCCGACGGCGTGCGCCGATGCGGCGCGAACAAGGAGTCGGGCGATCAGACCTAGCCCGACGACGCCGAGCGCCGATGCGGCGCGAACAAGGAGTCGGGCGATCAGACCTACGCGCACCGGGTCAGCGCTTTTCCTTGATCTTGGCCTTCTTGCCGCGCAGTTCACGCAGGTAGTACAGCTTGGCGCGCCGGACGTCGCCACGAGTCACCACCTCGATGCGGTCGATGTTCGGCGAGTGCACCGGGAAGGTCCGCTCGACGCCGACGCCATAGCTCTCCTTGCGCACGGTGAACGTCTCGCGGATGCCTCCGCCCTGACGGCGGATCACCACGCCCTTGAACACCTGGATACGCTCCTTGGCGCCCTCGATGACCTTGACGTGCACGTTGATGGTGTCACCCGGGTTGAAGGCCGGGATGTCGTCGCGCAGCGACGCCTGGTCGACGAAGTCCAGCCGGTTCATTTCTAAGAACTTCCTTGCGGTCGCGGCTTGCGGCAGCTGCCCACACGCAGGCGTGGGACGTGGTCAAGCCGATGGGTTTCGGGCTTCTAGCGCGTATCTCGCAGCAGGCGGGAAGCTGCCCGGCCCGCTGACACGTTGGAGACAACTGACCAATTGTGCCAGACGGCCCGGGTGCTTTGAAAATCACATGTAAACGTCGCGGTTCGGAGCGCGCCGAAAGCGCTGGTGGATGGTACACATGACTCGGGTCAAAACGCGCTGGTCGGGCCCGGAAAACTCGGGTGCCCGGGCAGCTGGCGATGCGGCCCGCCCACATGCACGTTCGGCGTCGGAGGAGATCGAGGAATGCGCGCCCGCCCGCTTACCATGCTCGCCGCCATGGCGGTGGTCACGCTGGTGCTGGCCGGGTGCGACGAGGCACTGATCGAGCCGCAGCTCCAGGCGAAGGAATCCAGCAAGCCGGTACGCAACACGCCCGCGCGCCTGCTGCCGGCGCAACAGGAGACGGTCCAGCTGCTGCTCGACGCCGTCAAGGCACCCGCGCCGCCGCAGGCACTGTCGGGCCCGATCGGCGGCCTACCGGCACGGATCCAGCAGGCGATCGACGAAGCCGCCGCCGGCGGGGCCGCGCTCTCGGTGGCCGTGCTCGATCGCAAGACCCACGAGCTGGTCTCCAACGGCAACACCCAGATCATCGGCACCGCCTCGGTGGCCAAGCTCTTCATCGCCGACGACCTGCTGCTGCACCAAGCCGGGGGCAAGACCACCCTGTCTGCCGAGGACCGCCAGGCCTTCGATGCCATGCTGCAGTCGTCCGACGACGGGGCGGCCGAGAAGTTCTGGGATCAGGGCGGTGGCGGCGCCATCATCACCCAGGTCGCGACCCGCTACGGGCTGTCGTCGACCACCCCGCCCAGCGACGGGCGCTGGTGGAACACCACCAGCACGCTGACCGATCTGATCCGCTACTACGACGAGCTGCTCGACGGGTCGGGCGGGCTGTCGGCGGAGCGGGCGCTGTCCATCGTCAACGACCTGGCCCAGTCCACCCCGACCGGCGTCGACGGCTACCCGCAGCGGTTCGGCATTCCCGAGGGCCTGTTCGCCGAACCGGTGGCGGTCAAGCAGGGCTGGATGTGCTGCATCGGCGCCGACTGGATGCACCTGTCGACCGGCGTGATCGGCGCCGACCACCGCTACGTCATGGTGGTGCAGTCGCTGCAGACCACCGACGACGCGACCGCGCGGCAGACCATCACCCAGGCCGTCAAGACGATATTTCCCAACGGCCGCATCTGAGCTGGGCCGGTTCCTGCGCGAGCAGACGGGGCATTAGTCCAGCAGATCGGGGCGGCGTTCGCGGGTGCGCTGCAGCGAGACCTCGCGGCGCCAGGCGGCGATTCGCGCGTGATCACCCGACAGCAGGACGTCGGGGACGTCGAGCCCGCGCCAGCTCGGCGGCCGGGTGTAGCTGGGCCCCTCCAGCAGCCGGTCCAGCGCCGGCGAGTGGGAATCGTCGCGATGCGACGCGGGATTGCCGAGAACGCCGTCGAGCAGCCGCAGCACGGCCTCGATCATCACCACGGCCGCCGACTCGCCGCCCGGCAACACGTAGTCGCCGATCGAGACCTCCTCGACCCGCATCCGCCGCGCGGCGTCGTCGATGACCCGCTGGTCGATGCCCTCGTAGCGGCCGCACGCGAACACCAGGTGCTGCTCGCCGGTCCAGCGCTGCGCGGTCGCCTGCGTGAACAGCGCCCCGGCCGGGGTGGGAATAACCAAAAGGGTTTCGCCGGAACAGATTTCGTCCAGCGCCTCACCCCAGACCGGCGCCTTCATCACCATCCCGGGGCCGCCGCCGTAGGGCGCGTCGTCCACCGAGTGGTGCACGTCGTAGGTCCACCGGCGCAGGTCGTGCACCTGCAAATCGACCAGGCCCGACGCAATCGCCTTGCCGGGCAAGGATTGCCGCAGGGGATCCAGATAGGACGGGAAGATCGTGACGACGTCGATTCTCATGCCAAATCCAGCAGGCCGTCCGGCGGGTCGATCTCGACCAGCCGGTCGTCCAGCGACACCGAGGTGACGATCGCGCTGACGAACGGCACCAACACCTCGCCGGAATCGCTTCGCACGGCCAGCAACTCGCCGGCCGCGGTGTGCAGCACCTCGGCAACGACGCCGACGTCCTGCCCCGCCGTTGTCCGGACCTGCAGGCCCTCGAGCTGGTGGTCGTAGTAGGTGTCCGGCTCGTCGATGGGCGGCAGGTCGTCGGAGTCGACGACGAACACACTGCCCCGCAGCGCCTCGGCGCTGTCTCTGTCGTCGACCCCGGCCAGTCGCAGCAGCAGCCGCCCACCGTGCTCGCGCGCATCGGCGACGACGTAGCTGCCTTCAGCGCCGGTGCGAAAGTTCTTGGTGCGCAACGTGTTACCGGGCGCGAACCGGGCGGCGGGATCGTCGGTGCGGATTTCCACCACCACCTCGCCGCTGATGCCGTGCGCTTTGACCACGCGCCCGACGGTCAACTCCAAGGGAGCCCCATGATCAGCTATTGGTCGGTGTCCACCACGTCGACGCGGATGCCGCGGCCGCCGATCCCGGCGACCAGTGTGCGCAACGCGGTCGCGGTGCGTCCCCCGCGACCGATCACCTTGCCCAGGTCGTCGGGATGGACGTGCACCTCCACGGTCCGCCCGCGCCGGTTGGTGACGAGGTCCACCCGGACATCGTCGGGGTTGTCGACGATCCCGCGGACCAGATGCTCGACAGCGTCGACGACGACCGTGCTCATGTCGGTCAGCCCTCGGTCGCCGGCTCGGACTGCTCGCCACCCGCCGCCGGTGCGGCGTCGGTGGTTTCAGTCGCTTCGGTGGCGGCTTCGGCACCGGCCTCTTCGGCCTTGGCGGCCTTCTTGGCCCCTGAAGTTGAAGCCTTCTTCTTCGGCTTGGCCGCCTCGGTGGTGGGCGCGCCGTCGGCCTCGGCCAGCGCGGCGTTGAACAGCTCCAGCTTGGAGGGCTTCGGCGCGGCGACCTTCAGGCTGCCCTCGGCGCCGGGCAGGCCCTTGAACTTCTGCCAGTCGCCGGTGATCTTCAGCAGCTTGAGGACGGGCTCGGTGGGCTGAGCCCCCACCGAAAGCCAGTACTGAGCGCGCTCGGAGTTGATCTCGATGAGGCTCGGCTCTTCCTTCGGGTGGTACCGGCCGATGACCTCGATCGAGCGGCCGTCGCGCCGGTTACGAGCGTCGGCGACGGCGATGCGGTACTGGGGATTGCGGATCTTGCCAAGCCGGGTGAGCTTGATCTTGACAGCCATGGTTAAGCGATTTCTCCTGCGGGTGTCACGCTGCAATTCAGCGATCCGGGCGGGTTGCCCGGGTCCGGTTTTGCCTCGCGTGTGTGACCGGGCGAACGAGCACCCGAATCACGGGTGGGTCGCTCGGCGGACAGCCGCCCATTGTGCCAGAGCCAGGCTCATCGGCGGAAATTGCGGCGATCGCAAGCGCGGTGGAGCCGGGCGCCGCGGGTCGCCGCTATCTATCCGCACCGCCTCACATCACCTTCTGGAAGACCTTCGTCTCGACGCGCCGCGTCATCCGCCAGCCCTGGGGGGTGCGCACGAATTCGTCGTCGTACCACAGGCCGCAAAAAAGCACTTGGTCTTTGTTACTGGGTGAGCCGCCGGGCAGCACCATCGGGTTGAAGCAGATGACCCGCGAGGACGCGGAGTCGCCGTCGATGCGCACCGAGAAGTTGCCGAGCATGTGGGCGTAGACCGGGAAGCCGGGCAGCACCTCCGACAACCACTTCTTGACCTCCGGATAGCGGCCTTCGATCCCGCCTAGCGCCGTGTAGTCGATGTACGCGTCCTCGGTGAACACCTTGTCCAGGTCGTCGAATCGGCGGTTGTCGATGGCGGTGGAGTAGTCCACCAGCAGCTGCTGGATCTCCAATCGGTCCGAGATTTCCTCCAGGCTCAACATGCGTCGATTCAACACGATGAGTTTCGTCGGCCGGGTCGGTCTATCCCGTCATGACGCAAAGCATCCGCGGAAGGGAGCGCGCATGACCGGGGTTCGGTTGCTGGTGGGCACGCGCAAAGGCGCGTTCGTGCTCACGGCCGACGGCACCAGGCAGGACTGGCGGGTCTGCGGGCCCTACTTCGCGGGGTGGGAGATCTACCACATGGCCGGCTCGCCGGCCGACCCCGACCGGCTGTACGCGTCGCAGTCGACCAGTTGGTTCGGGCAGCTCATCCAGCGTTCCGACGACGGCGGCGCGACGTGGCGGCCGATGGGCAACGAGTTCCGCTACGACGGGACGCCCGGCACCCACCAGTGGTACGACGGCACCCCGCATCCCTGGGAGTTCGCCCGTGTCTGGCACCTCGAGCCGTCGCCCACCGATCCGGACACGGTGTATGCGGGCGTCGAAGACGCCGGCCTGTTCCGCACCACCGACGGCGCCCACAGCTGGCAGGAGCTGCCCGCCTTGCGGAGCCACGCGTCGGCGCCGTCCTGGCAGCCCGGCGCCGGCGGGATGTGCCTGCACACGATCGTCCTGGACCCGAAAGACCCGCTGCGCATGTTCACGGCGATCTCGGCGGCCGGCGCGTTCCGCAGCGACGACGGCGGCACCACTTGGCGGCCGATCAACCGGGGCCTGCATTCCGACGGCATCCCCGACCCCGACGCCGAGGTCGGCCACTGCGTGCATCGCATCGCGATGCATCCCTCCCGGCCGCAGGTGCTGTTCATGCAGAAGCACTGGGACGTGATGCGCAGCGACGACGCCGGCGAGTCCTGGCGCGAGGTCAGCGGCAACCTGCCCACCGACTTCGGATTCCCGATCGCGGTGCACGCCCACGAGCCCGACACCGCGTACGTCGTCCCGATCACCAGCGATTCGCTGCACTATCCGCCCGACGGCCGGCTGCGCGTGTACCGCAGCAGGACGGGCGGGGACGAGTGGGAGGCGCTGACCGAGGGCCTGCCGCAGAGCCACTGCTACGTCAACGTGCTGCGCGACGCGATGGCGGTCGACGCGCTGGACTCCTGCGGCGTGTACTTCGGCACCACGGGTGGCCAGGTGTATGGCTCCGCGGACGCCGGGGAAACGTGGGCGCCCATCGTGCGCGACCTTCCGGCCGTGCTCTCGATCGAGGCGCAGACCCTTGAGTGACGCCGCGGTGCGCGTGCTGCTGCCGTATCACCTGCGAAACCTCGCCCACGTCGACGGCGCGGTGACGGTTCCGGTCGGCACGCCCGTCACGCAGCGGGCCGTCTTCGACGCGCTGGAGCGCCGCTATCCCGTGCTGTGCGGCACCATCCGGGACCGTTCGACGGGTCGGCGGCGCGCGTTCGTCCGCTTGTTCGCCTGCGAGCAGGACCTGTCCCACGACGCGCCGGACGACCCGCTGCCCGACGCCGTGGCCATGGGCCTCGAGCCGTTGCTGGTCGTCGGGGCGATGGCCGGCGGCTGACCGGTGGCCCGAAGTTGGGATCGGTAGCGCTGCGGGCGGGGTTGACTTGCCTCTGGACCGCCAGCAACGAAGGAGCCCCACGTGAACCGAGCGCGACGATTCCGGCCGAGGAAAGCTGTGATCGCGGGATTGGCGACGACGCTGCTGATGTTCGGCGGCTCGGCGCTGGCCGCGCCTTCCGCGCAGGCCGACCCGTGCCCGGCCGGAAAATCCTGCCAGCACTGGTGCCCGGGCGACCCCAACCCGGCTGGCAGGCCCGTCCCGTGGGACGGCAATGTCTGCCACGACTTCTTCTGGGACTATTACGGCGTCCACGACATCGGCACCGGCGCCTTCTACTCCTGGCGGGACATGCCCTGGCGGTAGCGGCCTCGACGTAGTCGTCACGCGGGTGCGGAAGTTAAACTGTGCGCCCATGCGAAAGCTCATGGCCGCCCTCGCCGCCGCGCTGGCGTTCGGCGCCAGCGCCACCGTCGGCGTGGCAACCGCCCCCGCTTCCCGCGCCGACAGTGCGCAGCCCGCCGGCTCGGTCCCCATTCCCGACGGTCCGGCCCAGACCTGGATCGTCGCCGACCTCGACAGCGGCCAGGTGCTGGCCGGTCGCGACCAGAACGTGCCCCACCCGCCGGCGAGCACCATCAAGGTGCTGTTGGCGCTGGTGGCCCTGGACGAGGTCAGCCTGGACTCCACCGTCGTCGCCGACGTCTCCGACACCCAGGTCGAGTGCAACTGCGTAGGCATCAAGCCGGGTCGCACCTACACCGCCCGCCAGCTGCTGGACGCACTGTTGCTGGTCTCGGGCAACGACGCCGCCAACACGCTGGCGCACCTGCTGGGCGGCGCCGACGCCACGGTGGCCAAGATGAACGCCAAGGCCGCGTCCCTGGGGGCGACGAGCACCCAGGCCGCGACCCCGTCCGGGCTGGACGGGCCTGGCGGTTCGGGGGCGTCGACGGCGCACGACCTGGCCGTGATCTTCCGGGCCGCGATGGCCAACCCGGTGTTCGCACAGATCACCGCCGAGCCGTCGGCGATGTTCCCCGGCGATAGCGGCGATCACCCGATTACCAACCAGGACGAGCTGTTAGCGCGCTACCCCGGCGCCATCGGCGGCAAGACGGGCTTCACCAACGCGGCCCGCAAGACGTTCGTCGGCGCTGCCGCTCGCGGTGGCCGCCGGCTGGTGATCGCGATGATGTACGGGCTGGTCAAGGGGGGCGGTCCGAGCTACTGGGACCAGGCCGGCAGCCTGTTCGACTGGGGTTTCGCCCTCAATCCCGAGACGAGTATCGGCTCGCTATAGCTCAGCCGTGCTCGGCAGTGCCGCCGTCAGCAGCGCCGTCAGGACCGGAATCCGCCGCTCGGCGATCTCGGGCTGCGGCAGCACGCTTTCCACCACGGCTGCCCCGTCGAACACGTTGGTCAACAACGCCACGACGACCGGGAACGTCTCCGCCGGGAAGCCCTCGGCGCCGGGCAGCGCGCGGGCGGCCTCGTGGATCTTCGCCGAGTACTGCCCGAGCTCGTGTTGCAAAGTCTCCCTGAGCTTTTCGTCGGTGCGCGCGGCGACCAACAGCTCGTAGAGGACGGCGTTGGTGGGGCCGCTGGTGATGTCGCGCAGGATGGCCAGCGCCGCCTCCAGCGCCGGCCGGGAGGCCGGCATTGCTGGTATTTCGGTGACCCGCTTGGTGAACGACTCCAGCTGGCGGCGCAACACCTCCGACGCCGTGGCCGTCATGAAGTCGCCCATGGTTTCGAAGTGGCGGAACAGGGCGCCGACGGACACCCCGGCGCGCTTGGTGATCATGGCGGCCGACGCTCGCGCGTAGCCGACCTCGACGATGGTGGCGATGCAGGCCTCGAGGAGCCGCCCGACGGTCTCCTCGCGACGCTGCTGCTGAGTTCGGGCCATGTCAGGTGCCGACTTTGACGGCGCTGCGGCCCCGGTGCCGCTCGCCCGCCCGCAGGTACCGGCCCGACTTCACGGTGTCGCCGTAGCCGTCCCGGAAGTGGCCCCCGCGGAAGACGACGGCGCCACCGACGCCGGTCGCGACGACGGCGTGGTCGTTGCGATTGACCATGCGCCGCAGGCCGCCGTAGAACGGCACCTCTTCCTCGTAGTAGCCGTTTACCGACTCGTCGAGGCCGGCCGGGTCGATCACGACGAAGTCCGCCCGATCGCCCTCCCGCAAGGTGCCGGCGTCGATGCCGAACCATTCCGCCAGCTCCCCGGTCAGCCGATGCACCGCGCGTTCGGTGGACAGGAACGGCGCGCCGGCACGGTGCGCGTCGCGGGCGCGCTTGAGCAGCTTCAACGGGAAGTTGTAAAAGGCCATGTTGCGCAGGTGCGCGCCGGCGTCCGAGAAGCCCATGTGGATGCTCGGCTCGGTGGCGAGCTTGTTCAGTTGCTTGGGCCGGTGGTTGGCCACGATGGTCGTCCACCGGACGTTGCGCTCTCCGTTTTCGACGAGCACGTCGAGGAAGGCGTCGAGCGGGTGCAGCCCGCGCTGGTCGGCGATCGCGCCAAAGCTCTTGCCGATCAACGAGGAATCCGGGCATTCGACGATGACGGCGTCGTGGAAGTCGCGGTGCCACAACGACGGTCCCAGCTTGACGCGGTCGAACTCGCGCCGGAACCGCCGGCGGTAGCCCTCGTCGGCCAGCAGCTCGTTGCGCTGCAGCTGGTCGCGCAGGTGCAGGGCGGCAGTTCCCGCGCCGAACTCTTCGAAGACCGGCAGGTCGATCCCGTCGGAGTACAGCTCGAAGGGCACCGGCAGGTGCTGGAACCGCACCTGGGAGCCCAGGATCTTGTTCAGCAGGCGGGTGCCGAGCCCGAAGGTGTGCACGGCCAGCGGCATCGACTTGGCGTCGGCCGACACCAGTAGGCTCATCCGAACCCCGTTGCGCCACCCCAACATCCGGCTGCTGGCCAGGAAGAACAGCAGCCCGGACGTCGGGTTGTCCACGTCGGGGGCGCTCTGCAGGATGCGGCGGCGCTTGCGCAGCACCTTGATCAGCCGGCGCCGCTCTCGCCACGTCGCGAAGGTGGACGGCAGCGCGCGCGACCGGAACCGGTCGCCGTCGAGCTTGTCGATGGCCGCGTCCATCCCGGACATGCCCAGCATCCCGGCCTCGAGCGCCTCGTCGAGCAATGCGGCCATCTTCTCCAGTTCGGCGCCGGTGGGCTCGACGGTGGGGTCGGTGGCGCGATCGAGTCCGAGCACCGCGGTCCGCAGGTCCGAATGGCCAACCAGCGAACCGATATTGGGCCCGAGCGGCAGGGAGTCGATCGCCTCGATGTATTCGGCGGCCGTGGACCACGTCTTGTTGGATTGCAAAGCGCCATGGACGTATTCGCGCGGCACGGCCTCGACCCGGCTGAACAGGTCGGCGGCGTCCTCGGCCGCGGCGTAGACCGTCGACAGCGAGCAGTTGCCCAGCAGCAACGTGGTGACACCGTGGCGCACCGACTCGCGCAGCCCCGGGTCCAGCAGCACCTCGGCGTCGTAGTGGGTGTGCACGTCGATGAAGCCGGGAACGATCCACTTGCCGGCGGCGTCGATGACGTCGGGGCAACCGGTCTCGTCCAGCGGCCCGTCGGAAGGTCCCGCGACCGCGGCGACCACGCCGTCGCGGATGCCGAGCGTGCGGGTCTTCGGCGCACCGCCGGTCCCGTCGAACCACAATCCCTGGCGAATGATCACGTCGTAGGCCACCGTTTTTCCTCCACGTCATTGGGTAGCCACGAGCCTAACCAAGATAGCAAGTACTCGCAATCTTTTGCTTTGCACGCGTCGGTTCATGCAAAGTGCTGGTCAGCCAGCTCAGCGAGCGGGCCCGACCGGTGCGGCCGGGTCGGGCACCACGACGTCCGGCGGTGTGTCGCCGCTGCGGCTGGCCACCGCCGGCGCCCGCAAGACCGCCCCGCGCTGGCCGCACTCGTCGCTTTGCGCGGTGACCGTCAGCTCGCCCACCAACTCCCCTTGGGGCCGGGGTCGCAGCGACAGCACCTGCGTGGTGGCGTGCGTCGCTTCCACCCCGTTGCGTCCGACGCAGGGGAACGTCGACTGTTCCGGCCGGGAGAGCCAACGACCCTCGCGGAAGTCCAGCACGACGGACTGGCCGCCGGGCGACTGCGGCCGTGCGTGTTCGGTGTCGTCCAGCAGCACGCCGACGGCCGCGCACGAGCCGGGCGCGCAGGACGACCGGAAGGCCCACCAGGTGGTCACGTCGGGCGGCTGAGGATCGGGCTGGGAGTCGAACGTCTGCTGGGTGCGCTGCACCTCGAGGCGGTAGGTGCCCTGGAGCGGGACCGGCGGAACCGGCGGGGCGACCGCACCGCCGGGCGCCTCCGTCGGGCTCGTCGTCGGCCGGGCGGCCGGGCCAGCGGTGGTGCCGGCCTTGCGGCCGGCGACGAGGGCCACGGCGAACAGCGCGACGACGACCGCGACCGCCGCGGCGCCCAGCAGGATTTTGCGCCGGCGCCGCCCCCTCGGCGCGCGCACCGCGGGCACCCGCGGGTGGGCGGGCGCCACCGAAACGCCTTGGGACACGGGTCGACTGAGCGCGCGCCGGACCTTGGCGGCGACCCTGCGGTCGTCGATGTCCTCCCGGGAGGGCCAAGCGTAGGCCTGATTTTCGGCCACCAAGACGGGTTCGGGACTGTGGTCGCCGCCGGCGACGCCCGCTTGCTCGTTGGCCGCCTCGGCGAAGTCGCCGCAGGTCTCGAACCGATCGGCCGGTCGTTCCGCAAGCGCCCGGGCGAACACACCGTCCAGGCGCGCCAGCTCCGGACGTTGGTCGCTGAGCCTGGGCGGCCCATCGTCGAACGGCGGCGGCGCACCGGTCAACAGGTGAAAGGCGGTGGCCGCCAGCCCATACTGGTCGGCGCGCCCGTCGGCGTCTGCGCCCAGCAATCGTTCGGGCGCGGCGTAGCCGAACGTGCCGGCCTGGCGGGCTATCCCGAAGTCGGACAACAGGATCCGCTGCTCGCGCTCCCCCCAGTCCGGCAACAAGATGTTGGCCGGCTTGACGTCGCCGTGCAGCACTCCGCGGTGGTGGGCGTAGTCGAGGGCTCCCGCGACGGCCGTCACGATGGAAAGCACGTCGCCCACCGGTGCAACCGCCGGGAATCGATCGGTGATGAGCCGCGCGGCGTTGATCCCATCGACGTAGTCCATGACCACGTACAGCTGGTCGTCGAATTCGCCGCGGTCACTCCCCCCGACGATGTGCGGGTGGCAAAGATTTGCCGCGATCGGTGCCTCGGCCAGGAATCGCCGTCGGAATTCGCCGTCCGCGGAAAGCGCAGGCGAAAGAACCTTCAGCGCCTGCCAGCGCGACGATCGGGGGTCCTGGACGAGGTAGACCGCACCGGTCCCTCCAGAACCCAGCCTCCGCGCGACGATGCATCCGGCAAACGTCGCGCCGCTGGCCAACGCCATTCGAGCAATCCTATCCGCGATCGCGACGCCGCGCCCGTCTAAGCCTGCGGCCGAAAGACCTTGCCGCGCAGTATCACAAGATCCGGCCGGTTCAGCACCGCGGGACCCAACCGCGGGTCCTGCGAGTAGCACAACAGGTCGGCCGACGCGCCGTATTCCAGGCAGGGCCGGCCCAGCCAGCGGCGGGCATCCCAGCACGCCGCGCCCAGCGCCTCCGTCGGGCTCATCCCGATGCCCTTGAGGGCCTCGACCTCGTCGGCGATCCGCCCGTGGACGACCATGCTGCCGGCGTCGCTGCCGGCATACAGGGGCACGCCGGCATCGCGCGCGGCGGCGATCCGCTCCGCGCTGCGCGCGTACAGGTCGCGCATGTGGGCGGCGTAGGTCGGGTAGCGCGCCGCGGCCTCGGCGATGCCCGGAAAGTTCTCGGTGATGTTGACCAGCGTGGGCACCAGCGCGGTCTTGTGCTCGACCATCAGGGCGATGGTGTCGTCGGTGAGCCCGGTGCCGTGCTCGATGCAGTCGATGCCGGCGTTGATCAGGCCGGGCAGCGCGTCCTCGCTGAACACGTGGGCGGTGACGCGGGCGCCGTGGGCGTGCGCGGTGTCGATGGCGGCCTTGAGCACCTCGTCGGACCACAGCGGCGCCAGGTCGCCGACGCTGCGGTCGATCCAGTCGCCGACCAGCTTGACCCAGCCGTCGCCGCGCTTCGCCTCCTCTGCGACGGCGGCAGGCAGTTGGGATTCGTCGTCGAGCTCGCGGGAGAAGCCCGGTGAGTACCGCTTGGGCCGGGCCAGGTGCGTTCCGGCGCGGATGATGCGGGGCAGGTCGTCGTGGTCGTCGAGGCTGCGGGTGTCGGTCGGTGAACCGCAGTCCCGCAACAGCAGCGCGCCCACGTCGCGTTCGGTCTCGGCCTGGGCGATCGCCTCGTCCAGCGGGATCTCGCCGTGGTCGCCGAGCCCGACGTGGCAGTGGGCGTCGACCAGCCCGGGCAGGATCCAGCCTTGAAAACCAGATGAGCCAAAAACGGTGTCGGCCCCCGCGACCGGTTCGGGGCTGATGCGGCCGTCGACGATCCACAGCTCGATCTCGGTTCCGTCGGGCAGCGCCCGACCTCGCACATGCAGGCGCACCGTGCGGCTAGTTTCTTCCAGGGTTGCCCGGGAACTTGAGCTTGGACAGGTCGAAGTCGGCCAGCCCGGGCGGCAGTTCGTTGAGGCCTTCGGGCATCTGCGACAGGTCCGGGAACCCCGCCGGCATGCCCGGCATCCCCGCGCCGAGCGGATTGCGAGCCTTCGGTGGCGTCGGGCCGCGGGCGCCCTTCTTGCCCTTCTTGCCCTTCGCGCCTTTGGCTTTGCGCGAGGAGGACTTGCGGCCAAACCCGGGCAGGCCCATCGATCCCATCATCGACGACATCATCTTGCGGGCCTCGAAGAAGCGGTCGACCAGCTGGTTGACCTCCGACACCGTCACCCCCGAGCCGTTGGCGATGCGCAGCCGGCGCGACGCGTTGATGATCTTCGGGTCGGCTCGCTCCGCGGGCGTCATCCCCCGGATGATGGCCTGCAGCCGGTCGAGTTGCTTGTCGTCGACCTGGGCCAGCGCGTCCTTCATCTGGCCGGCGCCGGGCAGCATGCCCAGCAGGTTGCCGATCGGACCCATCTTGCGGATGGCGAGCATCTGTTCGAGGAAGTCCTCGAGTGTCAGCTCGCCGGTGCCGATCTTGGCGGCGGCCTCCTCGGCGCGCTGGGCGTCGAAGACCTGCTCGGCCTGCTCGATCAGCGTCAGCACGTCGCCCATGCCCAGGATGCGGCCGGCCATCCGGTCGGGGTGGAAGACGTCGAAGTCCTCCAGCTTCTCGCCGCTGGAGGCGAAAAGGATTGGCACGCCGGTCACCTCGCGGACCGAGAGCGCCGCGCCGCCGCGGGCGTCGCCGTCGAGCTTGGTCAACACCACGCCGGTGAAGCCGACGCCCTGGCCGAACGCCTCGGCGGTGGTGACGGCGTCCTGGCCGATCATCGCGTCCAGGACGAACAAGACCTCGTCGGGGTTGACGGCGTCGCGGATGGCCGCGGCCTGTGCCATCAGCTCCTCGTCGATGCCCAGCCGGCCGGCGGTGTCGACGATGACGACGTCGAAGTGCTTGGCGCGCGCCTCGGCAAGCCCCGCCGCGGCGACGGCCACCGGGTCTGGGGGCCCGGGGTCGGGCCCCGGTGCCCCAGCGCCCGGATGCGGCGCGAACACCGGCACCCCGGCGCGCTCGCCGACGACCTGCAGCTGGTTGACCGCGGCGGGCCGCTGCAGGTCGCAGGCCACCAGCAGCGGCGTGTGCCCCTGGCCGCGTAGCCAGGCGGCCAGCTTGCCGGCCAGCGTGGTCTTACCGGAACCCTGCAGGCCGGCGAGCATCACGACCGTCGGCGGGGTCTTCGCGAAGGCGAGCTGACGGGTCTCACCGCCGAGGATGCCGATGAGTTCCTCGTTGACGATCTTGACGACCTGTTGGGCCGGGTTCAGCGCACCCGAGACCTCGGCGCCCCTGGCGCGGTCCTTGATCCGGCCGACGAACGCGCGCACCACGGGCAGCGAAACGTCGGCTTCCAGCAGCGCCAGCCGGATCTCGCGGGTGGTGGCCTCGATATCGGCGTCGGTCAGTCGACCCTTGCCGCGCAGTCCCTGTAGGGCACCGGTCAACCGGTCAGACAGCGATTCAAACACCCCGCCAGCCTAGTGGTGCCGGCGAGCCGCTTAGCCAGCGCGGGCTCCGCGACACATAAATCGCGCACAAGACACGCCGACGAGCGTCGCTGTCGTTTATGTTTCGGCGAGGCCGATAGCGAAGAGGGGTTAGCTCATGCTCGAGGTGATCGAGAAGGGGTCGCGTAGCGACGCGCATGCCGTGCCGCTGCTCTTCGTCCACGGCGGTTGGCATGCCGCGTGGTGCTGGGAGAACTTCCTCGACTATTTCGCCGACGCCGGCTATCGCGCCGCCGCGATGAGCCTGCGCGGGCATGGCACCAGCCCCACCGACAAGCCATTGCCGAAGGTTTCCGTCGCCGACTACATCGACGACGTGCGTTCGGTGGTCGACGAGCTGGGGGGCGCGGCCGTGCTGATCGGCCATTCCCTCGGCGGCTACGTGCTCCAGCGCTATCTCGAGGACCGAACCGCCCCGGCCGCGGTCCTGGTGGGCTCCCTGCCGCCGTCCGGGGTGCTCGGGACGGCGCTGCGCGTCTGGCGCCGCCGCCCGCAGATGACGGTGAAGTCGTTCAACGACCCCACCTTGGTCAAATTCCTCAGCTCCTCGGCGCTCGCCCGCCAATACCTCTTCTGCGCCGACACGCCCGAGGCCATCGTCGAATCCTGCTGGGAACGCGCCGGGGCCGAGAGCATCCGCGCGGCGATGACCGAGCCGATGTTCCGCCGGGTCAAAACCCGGCAGGTGACGACCCCGATGCTGGTCCTCGGCGCCGTGCACGACGGCTTCGTCAGCGTGGGCGCGGTGCGCGCCACGGCGCGTGCCTACCGGACGCGGCCCGAATTCTTCTCCATGGGACACAACATGATGCTCGAGCCCGGATGGGCTGACGTCGCCAGGCGAATCGACGAGTGGCTGAGCGCCCGCGACCTGGCGAGCCACGCACGCTAGTCGCTGCTGCACCGAAAAGCATTGGCGTGCTACATTTTACCGCCGCCACTCAACGGAGCCGGCCGCGTCGGAGACGCTACTACGGGGGGAGCCCAAGTCGATGCAGTCGGGCAGCGACATGGGCCTGCCGTTGCGGGGCTGGCAGCGCCGGGCGCTGGTGCGCTACCTCGCCGCCCAGCCGCGCGACTTCCTCGCGGTGGCCACCCCGGGTTCCGGGAAGACGACGCTTGCGCTCCGCGTGGCGGCCGAACTGCTCGGCCAGCGAGCCGTCGATCAGATCACGGTCGTGGTGCCCACCGAGCACCTCAAGATCCAGTGGGCGCTGGCGGCCCAGCGGCACGGCCTGGCCCTGGATCCGAGATTCTCCAACACCAGCCCCCAGACGTCACCGGAATACCACGGCGTGATGGTCACCTACGCCCAGGTCGCCGCGCATCCGACGCTGCACCGGGTGCGCACCGAGCAGCGCAAGACGCTGGTCATCTTCGACGAGATCCATCACGGCGGCGACGCCAAGACCTGGGGCGAGGCCATCCGCGAGGCCTTCAGCGACGCGACGCGCCGACTTGCCTTGACGGGCACGCCCTTTCGCAGCGACGACAGCCCGATCCCGTTCGTCACCTACGAGGGCGGCGCCGACGGGGTGCTGCGGTCGCGGGCCGATCACACCTACGGCTACGCCGAGGCGCTGGCCGACGGCGTGGTCCGGCCGGTGGTCTTCCTCGCCTACTCCGGTGAGGCGCGCTGGCGGGACAGCGCCGGCGAGGAGCACACCGCGCGACTGGGCGAGCCGCTGTCGGCCGAGCAGACCGCGCGGGCGTGGCGCACGGCGCTGGACCCGGCAGGCGAGTGGATGCCGGCGGTGATCGCCGCCGCCGATGAGCGACTACGCCAAAAACGGGCGCACGTGCCCGACGCCGGCGGCATGATCATCGCTTCGGACCGAACGGCCGCGCGCGCCTACGCGGCCCTGCTGAAAAGGCTGACCTCCGAGGCGCCGACGGTCGTGCTGTCCGACGATCCGGGTTCGTCGGCGCGCATCACCGAGTTCGCCGAGGGCACCGGCCGCTGGCTGGTCGCGGTGCGCATGGTCTCCGAGGGCGTCGACGTGCCCCGGTTGTCGGTCGGAATTTACGCCACCAGCGCCTCCACGCCGCTGTTCTTCGCGCAGGCCATCGGCCGGTTCGTGCGGTCGCGCCGGCCCGGGGAAACCGCGAGCATCTTCGTCCCGTCGGTGCCCACCCTGCTGCAGCTGGCCAGCGAGCTCGAGGCCCAGCGCAACCACGTGCTCGGTCAGCCGCACCGCGACGCCGAGGACCCCCTGGACGGCGAACCGGCCGTCCGGACGCAAACCGAGAAGACCGACACCGACAAGGCCTTCACCGCGCTCGGGGCCGACGCCGAGCTGGATCAGGTCATCTTCGACGGATCGTCGTTCGGCACCGCCACCCCGGCCGGAAGCGACGAGGAGGCCGACTACCTCGGTCTGCCCGGGTTGCTCGACGCCGAGCAGATGCGCGCCCTGCTACACCGGCGCCAGGACGAACAGCTCCGGAAGCGGGCTCTGCTTAACGACCGGGCGGGCCACGGGGCCCCGGCTGCGGCGCCGTCCATGCATGGCCAGCTGCGCGAGCTGCGGCGCGAGCTCAACACCCTGGTCTCGGCCACCCATCACCGCACCGGCAAACCGCACGGCTGGATTCACAGCGAACTTCGCCGCCGCTGCGGCGGCCCGCCGATCGCCGCGGCGTCTCGCGAGCAGATCCAGGCCCGCATCGAGGCGTTGCGCCAGCTGAACTCCGAGCAGGCCAAATGGGCCTAGCCCGTCTAGCTCAAATGGTGGCGACCCGCCGCGCCCGGCTACGCCGCGCTTGCGATCACCGCTAGCCCAAATGGTGGTGACCCGCCGCGCCCGGCTACGCCGCGCTTGCGATCACCGCTAGCCGAAGGTCACCTCGCCGGGCTCGCCCAACACGGCCAGCAGCTGCTTTTCCACCGCCGCCTGCGCCCCTCGCTCTTCGGGGACCTCGGTGGGCAGCTCGACGCAGAACACGTCGGCGGCCGTCGACCCGAACGTGTGGACCTTCGCCCACCCGATGTCGGCTCCGGCGCGCTCCAGCGCCCGGGTCAGCAGCGCCAGCAGGCCGGGCCGGTCCGTGGCGCGGACCTCCAAGATCAGCCGGCCTTCGGCGGCGCTGTCGAGCCACACGATGTGGGGCGGCGCGGTCGAGCGCGTCACGGGGACCCCCGCCTGCACCTCCCCCGCGCGAGAACCGGCGGCCTCGCCGGAACGCTTCTCCACCATGGCCAGGACGTCGATATCGCCGGCGAGCGCCCCGACGAACTGCTGGCGCAGCAGCTCGACCGCGGCCGGGGAACCGAAGTGCGGTGACACCACGAATTCGGTGATCGCGACGCCTTCATCGCTGTTCACCGTCGCCGAATGGACCCGCAGCGAGTTCAGCGCCAGCACGGCGGCGGCCTTCGACACCAGTCCCCGTTGGTCCGGGGCGACCATGACGACGCGATACGTGCGCGCGCTGTCACCCGGCGTGATCTCCACGTGCACGCCGTGGTCGGCGGCCAGCGAAAGGTAGTGCGGCGCAGTCGGATCCGCCTGCGGCAGCGGCTCACCGGCCATCACCATCCGGCAGCGCCGCACCAGGTCGTCGATCAGCAACGCCTTCCATTCGCTCCATACCCCGGGCCCGGTCGCCTTCGAGTCCGCCTCGGTCAGCGCGTGCAACACCTCGAGCACGAGCGGGTCGCCGCCCAGGGCCTCCGATACCCCCTCGATGGTTTTGGGATCGTTCAGATCGCTTCGGGTGGCCACGATCGGCAGCAGCAGGTGGTGGCGGACCAGCTTGGACAGCAGCTCGACGTCCTTGGGCGCGACGCCCAGCCGGGGACCGATTTCGTGGGTCATCTTCGCCCCCAGCACGCTGTGGTCGACGCCCCGGCCCTTGCCGATGTCGTGCAGCAGCGCGCCGAGCGCAAGCAGGTCGGGTCGCGCCACGCGGGTGGCCAGCGGCGCCGCGTTGACGGCGGTCTCGACCACGTGGCGGTCCACCGTCCACGTGTGCGCGATGTCGCGGGGCGGCAAGTCGCGGATGGCAGCCCATTCGGGCAACAACCGGCCCCACAGCCCGGTGCGGTCGAGCGCTTCGATCGTCGCCACCGCGGTGGGGCCGGCGGACAGCACCACCAGCAGGTCGTCCAATGCCTCACTGGGCCACGGGGTGGGCATGTCGGGTGCGCTGGCGGCCAGGCGGTTCAGCGTCCCGGCGCTGATGGGCAACCCCGTGCCGGCCGATGCGGCGGCCACCCGCAGCACCAGACCGACGTCGGTCTCGGGCGCGACGTCGCGGGCGAGCACGATTTCGCCGGCATATTCGACGACGCCCTCGTCGAGCGGTCGCCGCTTGGGCCGGCGCACCAAGGCTGTCACCCCCCGCCGGGGCAGCGCATTCTGGGCGGTGCGCAGCCCGGCTTCGGCGTGGTAGGCGATGGTGCGCCCGGCGCCGGACAGCTTGCGCGATAGGTCGAACCGGTCGCCCAAGTGCAAGGCCGCGCTGATCTCGTCGGCGTATTGGGCCAGCAGCAGGTCACGCCCGCGGCCCGACACCCGGTGCAGCTCGGTGCGCACGTCGAGCAGCGTCAGATAGGCGTCATCCAGTGAACCCCCCGGCGCTTCCGGGCGGGCCATGCCGTGCCGGTCGATGAGCTGTGCCACCCCCAGCGCGTCGAGCAGTTGCACATCGCGAAGCCCGCCGCGACCGGATTTCAGATCGGGCTCGGCCCGTTGCGAGATCCGGCCGCAGCGCCGCCAGCGGGCATTCGTGATGTCGACGAGCTCGTCCATTCGTGAGCGAATCGCGCTGCGCCACTGCCTTCTTGCGCCGGTGATCAATTCCTCCGACAGCCGCGTATCGCCGGCGACATGGCGCGAGTCCAACATGCCCAGAGCCGCGATCAGGTCCGAGTTGGCGACACCGAGCGCCCCGGCGACGGTTCGCACGCTGTGGTCAAGCCGAACGTTGGCGTCCCACAAGGGATACCAGAGTTTGTCGGCGACCCGCTGCAGCTCGTCGTCAGACTTGTTGTCGTGCAACAGCATCAGGTCCAGATCGGAATACGGCAGCAGCTCGTGGCGCCCCAGCCCGCCGATCCCTACGACGGCGAAGCCACTGCTATCGGTGATCCCGATCTCGGCCGCCTTGGCGGTCAACCACGATAGGTGCAGATCCAGCCACGCGTGCCGCAGCTCCGCCGCGTGCAGCCCGGCGCCATCGGACAGCAGAGCGCGCCGGGCGGCAGCCAAATCGATTGCCGCGCCGGCGCTTTCCGTTCCCGTCAGATCCCCGGACGGGTCGGGTGGGTCTGGATTCATACCCTCCCGGCCCGCCGGGGCTCGCTCAGCAATTTTCGATCAGCGTCATAGCGCATCGGTCCCGCGTTCACCGGTGCGCACTCGCACAATGGTTTCCACGGGGCTGACCCAGACCTTGCCGTCACCGATCTTGCCGGTGCGCGCCGCCCGGACGATGCTGTCCACGACCTTGTCAACGATCGAGTCGTCGACGACGACCTCGATGCGGACCTTCGGCACGAAGTCGACGGAGTACTCCGCACCGCGGTAAACCTCGGTGTGGCCCTTCTGCCGCCCGTAGCCCTGGACTTCGCTGACCGTCATCCCAAGGACGCCCGCCTCCTCGAGGCTGGTCTTGACGTCATCGAGGGTGAACGGCTTCACGATCGCCGTGACTAGCTTCATGACTGCTCTGCCTCCACTTTGTCGGCCATCCGGTCGTCGAGACCGTTACGGTCATCCACGGGAATCCGCGCCGCCGGAAGAACCGACCCTTGCCCGCCGATCACGCCAAAATCGTAACTGCTCTCAGCGTGCTCAGCCTCATCGATACCGGTGGATTCCGCCTCGGGGTTGAGCCGCAGCCCGATGGTGTACTTCAGGATCAAGGCCAATATGAGAGTGACGATGCCGGAGTAGAAGAGGACGGCGAACGCACCGACCGCCTGCCGCTCCAGCTGCGCCCAGCCGCCGCCATAGAACAATCCCTTCGACACACCGGTCACGCCGCTGATCGCCGTGCTCTCCGGCGCGGCGAGCAGACCGACCAGCAGCGTGCCCGCCAAGCCGCCGACCAGGTGCACCCCGACCACGTCGAGCGAGTCGTCGAAGCCCAACTTGAATTTCAGACCGACCGCCAGCGCGCACACCACGCCGGCCACAGCGCCGACCACGATCGCGCCCAGGATGTTGACCGACGAGCACGACGGGGTGATGGCCACCAGCCCGGCGACAATGCCCGACGCCGCTCCCAGCGTCGTGGGTTTCCCGTCGCGGATGCGCTCGGTCAGCAGCCACGCGAGCATGCCGGTGGCCGTGGCGACCGTGGTCGTCATGAACGTCGATCCGGCGGAGCCGTTGGAGCTGGTCGCCGACCCGGCGTTGAACCCGAACCAGCCGAACCACAGCAGCCCGGCGCCGAGCATCACGAACGGCAGGTTGTGCGGGCGGAACAGCGTCGTCGGCCAGCCCCTGCGCTTGCCCAGCACGATCGCCAGCATCAGGCCCGCCACACCGGAGTTGATATGGACCGCGGTTCCACCTGCGAAGTCGATGGCGTGCAGCTTGTTGTTGATCCAGCCGCCGTGCTCCGAGGCGAATCCGTCCGCCGCGAAGACCCAGTGTGCGACCGGGAAGTAGACCAGCGTCGCCCATAGTCCGGCGAACACCAGCCACGCGGTGAACTTCAGCCGGTCCGCCACGGCGCCCGAGATCAGGGCGACGGTGATGATCGCGAACATCAGCTGGAAGGCCACGAAGACGGTGGCGGGCATGGTGCCGGCCAGGGGGATGTCGACCTGAGCGGTGCCCTTGGACGGATCCGCCTTGACGGCATTCCCGCCGATGAGTTTGGCCAGGCCCCAGTAGTCGGTCGGGTTGCCGACGACGCCACCTTTGTCGTCACCAAACGACATCGAGTAGCCGTACAGCACCCACAGCACCGTCACCACGCCCATCGCGCTGATGCTCATCATGATCATGTTGAGCACGCTTCTGGTCCGGACCATCCCGCCGTAGAAGAAGGCAAGACCGGGCGTCATCAACAGCACCAGCGCGGAACTTGCCAACATCCAGGCGGTATCGCCGGTATCGGGTTGGCCCAATTGCGGGAAACTCACTCGCTTTCACCTCCGGTCGGCATGCGCAGGCCGACAGGCAGGTGCCTGTGGCCTGCGAGAACCATGCTCAATTGTTGTTTCGGCAATGGGGCCGCCATGTTTCGGCGTTATTAACGTCGCGCGCGCCCTGTAAGGGGTGTTCAGCCCAGCAGGGCGTCCACGAAGGCGGCGGGTTCGAAGGGCGCCAGGTCGTCGGGGCCCTCGCCGAGACCGACCAGTTTCACTGGCACCCCCAGCTCCTGCTGGACGCGGAAAACGATGCCGCCCTTGGCCGTTCCGTCCAGCTTGGTCAACACCGCGCCGGTGATGTCGACGACGTCGGCGAACACCCGGGCCTGGGCGAGCCCGTTCTGCCCGATGGTCGCGTCGAGCACCAGCAACACCTCGTCGACTTCGGCGCGCCGGGTCACCACGCGCTTGACCTTGTCGAGCTCGTCCATCAGCCCGACCTTGGTGTGCAGCCGTCCGGCGGTGTCGATGACCACGACGTCGGCGCCGCACGCGATGCCCTTGTCGACGGCGTCGAACGCCACCGACGCCGGGTCGGCGCCTTCGGCGCCGCGCACCACCTCGGCGCCCACCCGCGAAGCCCAGGTCTGCAGCTGATCGGCGGCCGCGGCCCGGAACGTGTCGGCGGCGCCCAGCACGACGCGCCGCCCGTCGGCCACCAGCACCCGCGCCAGCTTGCCGACGGTGGTGGTCTTGCCGGTGCCGTTCACGCCGACGACCAGCAGCACCGAGGGATGATCGGGGTGCGGCAGGGCGCGGATCGAGCGGTCCATGCCGGGATGCAGCTCGGTGATCAGCACGTCGCGCAGCACGGCCTTGGCGTCGGCCTCGGTGCGGACGTTGGCGCTGGCCAGCCGGCTGCGCAGCTGAGCGATCACCGACTCGGTCACCACGGGACCCAGGTCGGCGACCAGCAGCGTGTCCTCGACGTCCTGCCAGGAGTCCTCGTCCAGGTCGCCGCCGCCGAGCAGGCCCAGCACGCTGCGCCCGAGCGCGTTCTGCGAGCGGGCCAGCCGGCCGCGCAGCCGCTCCAGCCGGCCGTCGGGCGGGGCGATGGCCTCGATCTCGGCGGCCAACGGTGCCCCCGCGGCCACGGAGGTCTCGGCGACCTCGGCGGGAGCCGGGGCCGGTGGGACCGCCGTGGGTGGTTCCGGCGGCGCGATCGTCTCGGGTTCCGGCAGCTGAACGTCGGCGATCGTGCGCCGCGGCGCGTCCCGGGGAACTGCAGCGTCGTCGCCTACCCCCGGCAGCCCGGCGGTGTCGAGCCGATCTTCGGTCGGGGTTCGGCTGAACGCGATGCCCGACGACGCGGTGTAACCGCCGGAACGGTCGAGCGCGCTTGACTCGGGCCGGGCCAGCCTGATCCGGCGCCGTCGGTACCGCACCAGGCCTCCGACCAGCGCGGCGATGACGACCAGAGTGGCTAGAACGATCAGGACCGCGAGGACAATCCAAAGACCTTGGGACACGCTGACATTCTTTCAAGCGGCCCGGCGCCGGTCTGACCGGCCCTAGTTAGATGGAGCTGGACACCAGCTGCTCCACCTGCTGGCCGCGCATCCGCTGGGAGATCACCGCGGTGATGCCGTCGCCCTGCATGGTGACGCCGTACAGCGCGTCGGCGACCTCCATCGTCGGCTTCTGGTGGGTGATGATGATGATCTGCGACTGGGCGCGTAGCAGCTCGAACAGGCCGATCAGGCGGCGCAGGTTGGTGTCGTCGAGCGCGGCCTCCACCTCGTCCATGATGTAGAACGGCGAAGGGCGGGCCCGGAAGATCGCCACCAGCATCGCCACCGCCGTCAGCGCCTTTTCGCCGCCGGACAGCAACGAAAGCCGGGTCACCTTTTTGCCGGGCGGCCGGGCCTCCACCTCGATGCCGGTGGCCAGCATGTCGTCGGGTTGGGTCAGCCGCAGCCGGCCCTCGCCGCCGGGGAACAGCGACGTGAACACCGTCCGGAATTCGCGTTCTACGTCGGTGAACGCGTCGCTGAACACCTGCAGGATGCGGGCGTCGACGTCGGCGACGACGTCCAGCAGATCCTTGCGGGCAGCCTTGACGTCCTCGAGCTGGGTGGACAGGAAGTTGTAGCGCTCCTCCAGCGCGGCAAACTCTTCGAGCGCGAGCGGATTGACCCTGCCCAGCTCGGCGAGCTCGCGCTCGGCGCGCTTGGCGCGGCGCTCCTGGGTGGCCCGGTCGTAAGGAATCGGGGCGGGCGCGTACACCTGCTCGCCGCGCTCGCGGGCCTGGGAGTATTCGGTCATTTCCAGCTCGGTCGGCGGCAGCGCGACCTGAGGGCCGTACTCGGCGACCAGGTCGGCCGGCGCCATCCCGAACTGCTCGAGCACCAGCTGCTCGAGCTGCTCGATGCGCAGGGCCGCCTGGGCATTGGCCACCTCGTCGCGGTGCAGCGCGTCGGTCAGCGTGGCCACCCGGGCGCCCAACGCGTTCACCTCGTCGCGCACCGCAGCCATCGCCGCCGAACGCTCCTGGCGCTCGGCGATCAGGGCGTCGCGGATCGCCGACGCCGCGTCAACCACCCGGCCCAGCCGCGCCGCCAGCAGCCGCCCGGCGTCGGCGACCGCCGCGGCCACCGTGGCCGCGCGCAGCCGCGCCGCGTGCGCCTGCTGGGCCCGCAGCCGCGTCTCGCGTTCGGCGGCGGCCGCGCGACGCAGCGAGTCAGCGCGCCCGCGCACCGCGTTGGCGCGCTCCTCGGCGGTCCGCACGGCGAGCCGGGCCTCCACCTCGACGCGCCGGGCGTTTTCGGCCGCGGCGGCGATCTGCTGGCGCCCCATTGCCGGGTCCGGTTCGCCCGCGTCTGTCGGCCGGGTCTCCTGGGCGTTGCGCAGCCGGGTTTCCAGCTCGGTGACCTCTTCGACGGTCTGCGCGCGCCCCGCCTCCAGCTCCTCGCGCTGGTGCAGCAACCGGCTCCAGTCGTCGTCGGCAGCGCGGGCATCCTGCCCGATCCGGCCCAGCTGCTCGTACATCGCCGAGATCGCGGTGTCGGACTCGTTGAGGGCGGCCAGCGCCTGCTCGGCCGAATCCTGGCGGGCGGCCTGCTCGGTCAGCGCCCCGGACAGCGCCGCGCTCAGCTGAGCCACCTGCGCCTCGGCGGCGGCCAGCTCGGTGGCGGCCCGGTCGATTTCGGAGGTGAGCTCCAGCGTCGACAGCTTGCGGTCGGAACCCCCGCTGACCCAGCCGGCGCCGACGAGATCGCCGTCGAGCGTGACGGCGCGCAACTCGGGACGGGCGGCCACCAGGTCCAGCGCGGCGCCCAGGTGGTCGACCACCGCGACGCCCGAAAGCATGGCGATGATCGCGCCACGCAGCCGCGGCGGCGCCTCGACCAGGTCGAGCGCCCACAACGCGCCGTCGGGCAGCGCCGCGGCATGCGCGGGCGGTTCGGCCGGCCAGTCGCCCAACACCAGGGCCGCCCGGCCGCCGTCGGCTTCCTTCAGCGCGGCGACGGCCGAGCGGGCCGCGCCGAAACTCTCGGCGGCCAGGGCGTCGGCCGCCGACCCGAGCACTGCGGCCAGCGCCGCCTCGTACCCGGACCGGACCTTGACCAGCTTGGCGATCGGCCCGAAAAGGCCTGCCCCAGCACGGTTTTCGGTGAGCCAGGCCGCGCCGTCCTTGCGCTCCAGCCCCACCGAGAGGGCGTCGATGCGGGCCCGCAGCGACGCCACTTCCCGTTCGGCGCCCCGCTCGGCCGACTGCAGTTCGGCGACGCGTTCGTCGGCCAGCCGCAGCGCGGCGACGGTCCGCTCGTGGTGCTCGTCGAGGCCCACCTCGCCCTGATCGAGCTCGGCGACGCGGGCCTGCACTGTTTCGAATTCCGCCCGGGTCTGCTGGGCCCGGGTGGCGGCCTGCTCGATGCGCTCGGACAGGCGCGCGACGCTGTCGTCGATCGATTCGACGCGCGCCCGCATGGTCTCCACCTGGCCGGCCAGCCGCGCCAGGCCCTCGCGCCGGTCCGCCTCGGCCCGCACCGCCGCCAGGTGCGCCCGGTCCGCCTCGGCGGCCTCGCGGTCTCGTTCGGCGAGATCGGCGCGGGCGGCGTCCAGCCGGTTGCGCGCCGCGGCCAGCTCCGCCAGCAGCTGCTGCTCGGCCGCTTCCACCCGCTGGGCCTCGGCTTCCAGCGCGTCTGGATCCGTATCGCCGGTGGTCACGGGCTCGACGTCGAGATGCTGGGCGCGTTCGCTGGCGATGCGCACCGTGGCGCCCACGCGTTCGGCCAGGGCCGACAACCCGAACCAGGTCTGTTGCACGGATTCGGCCCGAACAGACAGGTCGGCCAGCGCGGTCTCGTGCGCGGTCAGTTCCTCGGAGGCCACCGCCAGGCGGGCGGCGGCCTCGTCGTGCTCACGGCGCAGGGTGGCCTCGGCCTCGAAGATCGCGTCGCGCTCGGTCTGCCGGTTGACCAGGTCGTCGGCGGCCAGCCGCAATTTGGCGTCACGCAGGTCGGCCTGGATGGTCTGCGCACGCCGGGCAACCTCGGCCTGACGGCCCAACGGTTTGAGCTGGCGGCGCAGTTCGGTGGTCAGGTCGCTGAGCCGGGCCAGGTTCGCCTGCATCGCGTCGAGTTTGCGCAGCGCCTTTTCCTTGCGCTTGCGGTGCTTGAGCACGCCCGCGGCCTCTTCGATGAACGCGCGGCGGTCCTCCGGCCGCGACTGCAGGATCTCGTCGAGCTTGCCCTGCCCGACGATGACGTGCATCTCACGGCCGATCCCGGAGTCGCTCAGCAGTTCCTGGACATCCATCAAACGGCAACTGGCGCCGTTGATTTCGTATTCGCTGGCCCCGTCGCGGAACATCCGGCGGGTGATCGACACCTCGGAGTACTCGATCGGCAGCGCGTTGTCGGAGTTGTCGATGGTGACGGTGACCTCGGCGCGGCCCAGCGGGGCCCGCGAGGAGGTGCCGGCGAAGATGACGTCTTCCATCTTGCCGCCGCGCAGCGTCTTTGCCCCCTGCTCCCCCATCACCCACGCCAGGGCGTCGACGACGTTGGACTTGCCCGACCCGTTGGGTCCGACGACGGCGGTGATGCCGGGCTCGAAGCGCAGAGTCGTCGGCGATGCGAAGGACTTGAAGCCCTTCAGCGTCAGACTCTTGAGGTACACGGCCAGCCAGACTACCGCTCAAATCGGCCCCGCCCGGCGCACCGAGGGGTGTCGGGCTGCCTGAAATTCGCTTGCCGTTCACAGTCCGACGCACTGGCCACAGCGGCCACATCAGTCACTGGAGATGGGGCGTTGGTTGCTCCTGAGACTTGCTAGCGCCGGCGCTACCGCTCGACGAAACCCTCGAACCGCTCCTGCGGCTGCGACCAGTCGGCGACCACCCTGTCGACCCGGCCGGGGGCGTCGCCGCCGTCCAACAGCTGCAGCAGTTTCTCGCCCGCCTCGCGCGGTCCCTGCGCGACCACCAGCACGCGGCCGTCGGCCTGGTTGGCCGCGTACCCGGTGAGGCCGAGCTCCAGCGCACGGCAGCGGGTCCACCAGCGGAAGCCGACCCCCTGGACCCTCCCGTGCACCCAGGCGGTCAGCCGGACGTCAGGCTCCGACATCGGCGACCTCGAAGTTGACCTTCGTCCCGGACTGCAGCGTGCGCCCGACGGTGCAGACCAGCTCGACGGCCCGGCTGACCACCACCAGCACGCGTTGCTTCTCGTCGTCGGAGAGCCCGGACAAGTCCAGCTCGAGCGTCTCCTCGAGTAGCGGATAGCGTTCCTGCTCGCGGTCGGCGGGGCCAGACACTTTGACCACCGCCTTGTAGTCCTCGCCGAGCCGGCGGGCCAGCGGCTCGTCAGTGGACATGCCGCTGCAGGCGGCGAGCGCGATCTTGAGCAGCTCGCCGGGCGTGAAGACCCCGTCGACGTCCTCGGAGCCGACGAGTACCTGCGCGCCGCGCGAGCTATACCCGGTGTAGCGGCGGGATCCCGTGCGTTCCACCCACAGTTCGGTCATGGCTCATTTCTACCGGTGTGAATCCTGGGTGGCGTGGCTCGGCGTGTCGCCACCGTGTCCGCACACTCAACGCCCTGAGCTCACACTCGAAGCCCGCGGCCGGGGCTGGCATCTCGGGCAGTAGAACGACGAGCGGTTCATGAACTTCTCCCGGCGCATCACCGCGCCGCAACGCCGGCAGGGTTTGCCTTCGCGACCGTAGGCGTCCAGGGACCGGTCGAAGTACCCCGACTCGCCGTTGACGTTGACATACAGCGAGTCGAACGACGTCCCGCCCTGCGCCAGCGCGTCGCGCATCACGTCCGCGGCGGCCTCCAGCACGGCGGTCAGCTGGCGGCGGCTCAGCGTCGCGGCGATCCGCGCACCGTGCAGCTTGGCGCGCCACAGCGCCTCGTCGGCGTAGATGTTGCCGATCCCCGACACCACCTGCTGATCGAGCAGTTGCCGCTTCAGCTCGGAATGCTTGCGGCGCAACGCTTTTACCACCGCGTCCACGTCAAACCGGGGATCCAGCGGGTCGCGCGCCAGGTGGGCGACGGGCGCCGGCACCACGCTCCCGTCCACGTCCACCAGGTCGGCCAGCATCCACCCGCCGAAGGTGCGTTGGTCGGCGAAGCTCAGCACGGTGCCGTCATCGAGCAGCGCCGAGATGCGAACGTGGTCGGCGCGCGGCACCTCGCCGAGCAGCATCTGCCCGCTCATGCCGAGGTGAATGACGAGCGCCGTGTCGGCGTCCAGCAGCAGCCACAGGTACTTGCCGCGGCGACCCGTGCCGGTGATCTTCGCCTCGAGCAGCCGGGCGGTGAGGTCCGCGGGCCCGGCCTCGTGGCGGCGCACCGCGCGGGGATGGTGCACCCGCACCGCGGTGATCGTCTTGCCCACCACGTGGGCGTCCAAGCCGCGGCGCACCACCTCGACTTCGGGCAGCTCGGGCATCCAGTGATGATCGCAAGCGCGGCGAAGCCGGGCGCAGCGGGTCATCACCATCGATCCAGTGATGATCGCAAGCGCGGCGAAGCCGGGCGCAGCGGGTCATCACCATCGATTCAGACGGAAGTTTTCCCCGCGGTGTCGAGCGTCTCCAGCACTTTCCACGTCGCTGCGGCGGCCTTTTGCTCGGCCTCCTTCTTGGAGCGGCCCACCCCGGACCCGTATTCGGTGTCCATCACGACGACCACCGCGGTGAATTCCTTGTCGTGGTCCGGTCCGGTGGAACTCACCATGTAGGACGGTGCGCCCATGCCGCGGGCCGCGGTCAGCTCCTGCAGGCTGGTCTTCCAGTCCAGGCCCGCCCCCAGCGTGGGCGCGGCGTCCAGCAGCGGACCGAACAAGCGCAGGATCACCTCGCGGGCCGTGTCGATCCCGTGCTGCAGGTAAATGGCGCCCAGCAGCGATTCCATGCCGTCGGCCAGGATGCTCGACTTGTCCGCGCCGCCGGTGTTGGCCTCGCCGCGGCCGAGCAACAGGTGAACGCCCAGCCCCTCGTCGGTCAGCTTCCGTGCGACGTCGGCCAGCGCCTGGGTGTTGACCACGCTAGCCCGCAGCTTGGCCAGGTCGCCCTCCGAACGGTCGGGATGACGGTGGTAGAGCTCGTCGGTGATGGTCAACCCGAGGACGGCGTCGCCGAGAAATTCGAGCCGCTCGTTGGTCGGCAGCCCGCCGTGCTCGTAGGCGTAGCTGCGGTGCGTCAGCGCCAGTGACAGCAGCTCCTCTGGCAGGTCGACCCCGAGCGCGTCGAGCAGGGTTTGTCGCGACGTCACCGCTGGTCCCGCGGGGTATCCGGGTCCGGCAGCAGGTCAGCCAACTTGGCCCAGCGCGGGTCGATGCGGTCGTGGTGATGGCCGGGCTCGGCCGCCAGCGAGGCGCCGCATTCGGGGCACAGGCCCGGGCAATCCGGGCTGCACACCGGCGAAAACGGCAGCTCCAGCCCGACGGCGTCGACGATGGACTGCTCGAGGTCGATGGTGTTATCGACGATGTGACCGACCTCGTCTTCCTCGGTGGTCGCCTCGGTCGTGCTGTCCGGGTAGGCGAACAGTTCGGTCAACCCGACCTGCACGTGACCGTTGACCGCGGTCAGGCAACGGGCACATTCGCCGACGATGGGCGCCGCGACAGTCCCGGTCACCAGCACGCCTTCGGACACCGACTCGACCCGCAAGTCCATCTCCAGCGGGGCGCCCTTGTCGATGGCGATCATCGGCAGCCCGATGCGCGACGGGCTCGGCACGGTGTTGCGCAGGGTGACCATCGCCCCCGGACGCCGGCCGAGCCGGGCGATGTCGACCCTCATCGGCGAGGCCGGATGGCGCTGCTTGGTGGTGCTGTGCTGCCGCGTCATAGGTGAAATCCTACGGCGCCGGGCGCGTAAGGAAAGGCGCTAGCGGGTCGCGTAGTCGTGCGTGCCGGCCGCCGTGCGGAGCTGGTGGCGACCGCGCCCCACGGACCGCAGCGTGCCGTTGAGGAACTCCTCGAACTCCGCGAGCTTGTTGTCGACGTAGATGTCGCACTCGCCGCGCAGCCGGTCGGCCTCGGCGTGCGCGGTGTCGATGAGGCGGGTGGACTCGGCGTGGGCGGCCTGGACCACCTCGTTCTGTGACACCAGGCGCTGCTGCTCCTTGATGCCCTCCTGGACGGCCTTCTCGTAGGAGATGTTCCCGTTCTCGATCAGCCGGTCGGCCTCGGCCTGGGCCCGGCTGATGCTGGCCTCGTATTCGCGTTTGGCCGCCGTCGCGATGCGAATCGACTCCTCGCGCGCCTCTCCGACCATCCGCTCGCTGTGCTGGCGCGCCTCGCTCACCATCCGGTCTGCCTGGGATTTGGCGTCGGAAAGCAGCCGGTCGGCCTCGGCGCGGGCGTGGTTGAGCATCGACTCCGACTCGGTGGTCGCCGAGGACACCATCGACTCGGCGTGGGTCCTGGCGTCCTGCAGCATCGAATCACGGGCGTCGAGCACGTCCTGGGCGTCGTCCAGCTCTCCGGGGATCGCGTCCTTGATGTCGTCGATCAATTCCAGCACGTCGCCGCGGGGCACGACGCAGCCGGCCGTCATCGGCACGCCACGGGCCTCTTCGACGATGGCGCCCAATTCGTCCAGCGCTTCAAAAACTCGGTACACGGCGATACCCTCCTGGCGTCTTTCAAAAAATCCTGGTTGTTACCAGTGTGCCTGCTGTTACTGCTGTGACGACGGTGGCGGGCCGGTGTGTCGGCCATTCGCCGCCCCGAACCGCCGGTCGTCGCCCCATCGATTTGCCCGATTCACGCCCTTGCCGCGGTCCCGACGCCGCGCGGGGTTGTCCGAGTCCACCTCCTTTGCCGGTCCCCGCGCCGATTGTGCAGCCATTCTAAGGGGGCTTCGCTCGCCCCATCGATTTTGCTATGGCCGGCCGGGGGGCGTCGTGGCCGCGCGGGGTTGGGCGCGCTTGACCCATACCCCGCGGGGGTATAGCTTGTGGGCGAGCGCGGCGAAGCGGAGGACTCGGTGAAAGTGCTGGCAGCGGTCGGTCATGCTTTGGGGCTGGCCGGCTCGATGACGTGGGAGATCCTATGGGCGTTGATCCTGGGCTTCGCTCTGTCGGCGGTGGTGCAGGCCGTGGTGCGTCGCTCGACGATCGTGTCCCTGATGGGCGACGACCGGCCGCGCACACTGGCGGTGTCGGCCGGGCTGGGAGCCGCATCGTCGTCGTGCTCGTACGCCGCGGTGGCCCTGGCGCGCTCTTTGTTCCGCAAGGGCGCCAACTTCACCGCCGCGATGGCGTTCGAGATCGGCTCCACCAACCTGGTGATCGAGTTGGGCATCATCCTGGCCCTGCTGATGGGCTGGCAGTTCACGGCCGCGGAATTCGTCGGCGGCCCGCTGATGATCGTGGTGCTCGCTTTCCTATTCCGGCTGTTCGTGCGGTCCCGGCTCGTCGAGGCCGCCCGGGAACAGGCCGAGCGGGGAATCGCCGGCTCGATGGAAGGCCATGCCGCCATGGACATGTCGATCAATGGGGACGGGTCATTTTGGCAACGGCTCTTTTCCCCGCAGGGCCTTACTTCGGTGTCGCACGTGTTCGTCATGGAGTGGTTGGCGATCCTGCGGGACCTCGTCCTGGGCTTGTTGATCGCGGGCGCCATCGCGGCGTGGGTACCCGAAAGTTTCTGGCGCAGCTTCTTTTTGACCGATCATCCCGGCTTGTCTGCGGTGTGGGGTCCGCTCGTCGGTCCGATCGTGGCGATCGTGTCCTTCGTGTGCTCGATCGGCAACGTGCCGCTGGCCGCGGTGCTATGGAACGGGGGAATCAGCTTCGGCGGCGTCATCGCGTTCATCTACGCCGACCTGGTGATCCTGCCGATCCTCAACATCTATCGCAAGTACTACGGCACCAGGATGATGCTGACGCTGCTGGGCACCTTTTACGTGGCGATGGCCATCGCCGGTTACCTCGTCGAATTTATCTTCGGCACAGCCGGTTTCGTTCCGAAGCAGCGCAATACGACGGTCATGGAAGCGGCGATCTCGTGGAACTACACCACGTGGCTCAACATCGCGTTCCTGGTCGTCGCGGCGATATTGATAGCCCGGTTCGTCACCACGGGGGGAATTCCGATGGCGCGCATGATGGGCGGCTCGCCCACGCCCGGAAACGGGCACCACGATCAGGCCCCCGAATGCCACTAGTGCTGACGGTAATCACAGCGCTGCCCGGAGATCACTTGGACAGCTTTTTGCTTCGGTGATCTCGGGTTTCGCGCACGACACCCCGTTGGAACCGTTGGAATCGACGGGGGGCCCCCAGGGGGGCCCCGGGCTGGGGGAGGAACCCCCCCCGCCGGGCGCCCCCCCCGCCCGGGGGGGCCGGCACCCCCCCCGCCCGCCAGAGTGTCCCGGGGGC
>NZ_LZIR01000097.1 GCF_001667035.1 Mycobacterium sp. 852002-51057_SCH5723018 | reverse complement strand
CGCCGACGCATACCAGGGCCGGGGGATCGGGAGCTTTTTGATCAGCGCACTGTCCATCGCCGCCAGGGTCGACGGGGTCGAAAGATTCTCGGCGAGAATGCTTTCGGACAACACGCCGATGCGCGCCATCATGGATCGCTACGGTGCGGTGTGGCAACGCGAGGACGTCGGCGTAATCACCACCGTCATCGACGTGCCTCGCCGGCCTGCTTTCGGACGTGACATGGCCGATCAGATCAAGCGCGTCGCCCGTCAAGTGATCGAAGCGGTCGGCTGAAAGCACATGCGGCCGTTGTGGATTGGCCCGGTGGCTATCCCCGTCCTGGCACTGGTACTGGCCGCGTGCGGGCATTCCCGGGCGCCCACGCCGTCGGCGGCGCCGCAAAAATCCCCGTCGACCCATGGCAGCGCCGTCAACCCCGCCAACATCAAGCGGGTCGTACGCGACCTGCCGCCCCACTACGAGGTGACCACCGGCATCCCCAGCGGCGTATCACCGAGGGCGATCTGGAACCTCGAAGCCGACGTGACGGGCGCGCCGGCGCAATGCGCCGCGCTCGCCGACCCGGGCAACGGACGTGACCAATCCGCGCAGGGCCTTTCGGGCTCCGGCACCGGCGGCATCGTCGACGCCGTGGTGGTGGCCCTGCCCGGGCCGGTGCAGCTCGACCACAACCTCGTGGCGGCGTGCGACCGCTGGACCATGAGCGACGAGCACACCATGGCCAGTGTCCGCCTCACCGACCCACCGCACATCGACGACGCCGACACCGTCGGCATGGTGACCGACACCAAGTCATCCGTCGAGTCCGGCACCGAAATCGATTCGCGCACATACACCTTCACCGCGTACCTAGGGAACTATTACGCGTTCACCACGCTGACCACCGACCCCGGCTCGGCGCTGCCCGCACTGCCGCCGCAATTCGCCGCCGACCTGCTCGTCAAAACGGTGTCCACGTTGCGCGGTTGACCGTCCGCGTTGGGTAAATTGGCCACGATGTTGAAGGTGGCGTTCGCGGTCGCATCCGTGTGCTTGCTCGCTGGCTGCTCACCGGATCCCGGCACCGCCACAACCAAGGCCGACATCGCCAAAGTCGCCGACGTCAGGTCGAGCTTTGGGCCCGAGTTCAAGGTCGCCGACATCAGAGAGAGGGCCATCGATCCCGCGCTGTTGTCCACCCGGAAATTGCCCGAGGGTTTGACGTTTGATCCCGCCAACTGCGCGAAAACGGCGGCCGGGCCGGACATGCCACCGGACCTGAAGGGCAACATGGCCGCTTTGTCGGCGGAGGGCAACGGAAACCGCTACGTCGTCATCGCCGTCGAGACCTCCAAAGAGGTACCGCTCAGCGACCCCGGCAAGGACTGCAGCAAGGTGGCGTTCTCCGGGCCGCAGTTGCGCGGCGGCATCGAGGTGATCGATGCGCCGCACATCGACGGCGCCCACACCCAGGCCATCCACCGCGTGCTGCAGGCGCTGGTCGGGCCGGCGGCCCGCGCTGGCGAGCTCTTCGACTACACCGCACAGTTCGGCGATTATCAGGTGATCGTCATCGCCAATCCGCTGGTGGTTCCGGACCAGCCGGTGGCCAAGGTCGACACCCAGCGCGCTCGCGACCTGCTGGTCAAGGCGGTGGCGGCGGTCCGCAGCTAGCTCGCGCGATCGGCGCTAGCGGACGTCGCGCGGGCGGAATTGGATGCTGACGCGCGGGCCGAGGCGCGCCGACGTCTTGGGGACCGCGTGCTCCCAGGTGCGTTGGCACGATCCGCCCATCACCAGCAGGTCGCCGTGTGCCTGCGGCAGCCGCAGCGACGGTCCGCCGCCGCGCCGTCGCATCGCGAACGTGCGGGTGGCGCCGAGGCTGACGATCGCCACCATGGTGTCCTGCGAGCTGCTGCGACCGATGGTGTCGCCGTGCCAGGCGACGCTGTCGGAGCCGTCGCGGTACCAGCACAGTCCGATCGTGGTGAAGGGCTCGCCGAGCTCGCCGGCGTAGATGTCATTGAGCCGCCGGCGCAGCCGCCCCAGCAGCGGGTGTGGGGGATCCTCGACCGTCAGATCATGGAAACTGACCAACCGCGGCACGTCGACCACCCGGTCGTACATCTGGCGGCGTTCAGCCCGCCACGGCACCGTCGCGAGCAGGTCGCGCAGCAGGTCGTCCGCGTCGGTCAGCCAGCCGGCGCGAATCTCGATGAACGCGCCGTCACCGAGCTGCCTGCGCTCGATGTGTTCGAACAGCGAGCCCTGTACTGCGATGCTCACCCGCCCAGTTTATCGCACACCCGTTCGATGACGAGGGGACCGGCCGGCTAGCGGCTACCTTCTTATTGTGGGTGTTGTCGAGCTGGCCACCAACTCCGAGGTGGGCGCGCTGCGGGTCGTCATCGTGCACCGCCCCGGCGCCGAGCTGCTGCGACTCAATCCGCGCAACAACGACCAGCTGCTCTTCGACGGGCTGCCCTGGGTCGCGCGTGCCCAGGAGGAGCATGACCAGTTCGTCGAGCTGCTGCGGTCCCGCGGGGTGGAAGTGTTGCTGCTGTCGGACCTTTTGACCGAGGCGCTCAGCCACAGCGGGGCCGCCCGGATGCAGGGTGTGGCCGCCGCGGTCGATGCGCGGCGGCTCGGAGTGCCGCTGGCGCAAGAGCTTTCGACCCACCTGCGGCGTCTGGACCCGGTCAAGCTGGCCAATGTGCTGATGGCCGGCATGACGTTCAGCGAGCTGCCGTCGGACACCCGGACCGACGTGTCGCTGGTGCTGCGCATGCACCATGAGGGCGACTTCGTCATCGAGCCCCTGCCGAACCTGGTGTTCACCCGCGACTCGTCCATCTGGATCGGGCCGAAGGTGGTGATCCCGACGCTGGCGCTCCGGGCCCGGGTCCGCGAGGCGTCGTTGACCGATCTCATCTACGCCCACCACCCACGGTTCACCGGGGTGCGACGCGCCTACGAGTCGCGCACCGCGCCGGTCGAGGGCGGCGACGTGCTGCTGCTGGCCCCCGGGCTGCTCGGGGTCGGGGTGGGGGAGCGGACCAGCCCGGCCGGCGCGGAAGCGTTGGCGCGCAGCCTATTTGACGACGACCTGGCGACCACGGTGCTCGCGGTGCCGATCGCCCAGCGGCGCGCCCAGATGCACCTGGACACGGTGTGCACGATGGTCGACACCGACACCGTGGTGATGTACGCCAACATCGTCGACACGCTGTCGGCGTTCACGATCCAGCGCACGCCCGACGGCGTCGCCATCGGTGATGAGGCGCCGTTCCTCGAGGCCGCGGCCAAGGCGATGGGGATCGACAAGCTGCGGGTGATCGACACCGGGCTGGACCCGTTGATCGCCGAACGCGAGCAATGGGACGACGGCAACAACACGCTCGCGTTGGCGCCCGGTGTCGTCGTCGCCTACGAGCGCAACGTGCAGACCAACGCCCGGCTGCGCGACGCGGGCATCGAAGTGCTGACCATCGCGGGCTCCGAATTGGGCACCGGCCGCGGCGGCCCGCGCTGCATGTCGTGTCCGGTCGCCCGCGACCTTCTGTAGCCGTTTGCGCCGAGATTGCCGCCGCGGTTGTGGATGAAGCGGCCAGCACAGCCCCTCATGGCAATCTCGGCGAGAAGGAGCCAACCTCAACGCCAGCTGGGCAGCCAGATCTCCATGTTCCACGTCTGCTGCGAGATGGGCAGCCCGGTGAGCACCGGGAACAGCCAGGCGAAGTTGGTCACCACCAGGGCCACATAGCAGCACACAGCGATCAGCCCGAGCGTGCGTCGTTCCCGGTTCTGGCCGCGCGCGTAGAGGATGTCGCCGCAAATCAGCGCGATGGCCATGCCCAGGAACGGTGCCATCGTCGACGCGTAGAAGAAGTACATCTGCCGGTCGATGTCGGCGAACCAGGGCAGCCACCCCGCGCAATAACCCACCCAGACCACCGCATAGCGCCAGTCGCGGCGAACCAGCATCCGCCAGGATGCGTAGACCAGCACCGGCACCGCCAACCACCACATGGCGGGAGTGCCCACCAGCATCTCGGCCTTGACGCACGACTGCGCGCCACACCCCGGCACGTTCTGCTGGTCGATGGCATACAGCACCGGCCGCAATGACATCGGCCAGCTCCACGGCTTGGATTCCCACGGGTGGTAGTTGCCGGCGGAGTTGGTCAGGCCCGCATGGAACTCAAAAGCCTTGGCGGTGTAGTGCCACAGCGACCGAATGGCGTCGGGCATCGGAACAACGGAGTGGGGGCCGATCGACAGGCCCGCCTCATGGCGGTCGATCGCCGTCTCCGACGCGAACCACGGCGCATAGCTGGCCAGGTAGACGGCAAACGGGATGAGCGCCAACGCATATGCGGTCGGGATCAGGTCACGGCGCAGCGTCCCGAGCCAGGGTCGGATCACCTGGTACTGGCGCCGCGCGGCCACGTCGAAAGCCAACGACATCGCGCCGAAGAACAGCACGAAGTAAAGGCCGGACCACTTTGTCCCGCAAGCCAATCCGAGCAACACCCCGGCGCCGAAGCGCCACCACCGCACGCCGAGCCGCGGGCCCCACGGGGTTTCGGCGCAGCGGCCCTCCAAAAGCGCGACGTGCATTCGCTGGCGCACCTGGTCGCGGTCGACGATGAGCGCGCCGAACGCCGCCACCACGAAGAAGGTGAGGAAGCCGTCCAGCAGCGCGGTCCGGGCGGTGACGAAGCTGACGCCGTCGCAGATGACCAGCACGCCGGCGATCGCGCCGACCAGCGTCGAACGGCTGATCCGCCGCACGGTCCGCATCACCAGTACCACCATGACCACGCCGAGCAGGGCGCCGGTGAACCGCCAGCCCACGCCGTTGTAGCCGAAGATGGCCTCGCCGAGGGCGATCAGCTGCTTGCCGACGGGGGGGTGGACCACCAGGCCGAAGCCGGGGTTGTCCTCGACGCCGTGGTTGTGCAGCACCTGCCACGCCTGCGGCGCGTAATGCTTCTCGTCGAAGACCGGCGTGCCGGCATCGGTGGGGGAGCCCAGGTTGAGGAACCTCGTCACCGTCGCCAGCACGGTGATGACGCCGGTCGCGACCCAGCCCCGGATGTGGTCGGCCGGTCCGAAGTCGGCCACAGGAACCAGTGGTCCCGGGCTCACGACGGGGACGACACGCTCCTGCAAAGCGACGGAGCTTTCGCGGGGCGGGGCGGTCATCGGTGTCGATCGTAGGCTGTCCGTCATGACCTCCGGGCGCCTATTGCTGGGCGCGACTCCCCTGGGGCAGCCATCGGACGCCTCGCCACGCCTGATCGATGCGCTGTCGCGCGCCGATGTGGTGGCCGCCGAGGACACCCGGCGGGTGCGAATCTTGGCCAAGGCGCTCGACGCTGCGATCACCGGCCGGGTGATCAGCCTGTTCGACCGGGTCGAGGCCACGCGGGTGCCCGCGGTGGTCGACGCCATCAGGGCCGGCGCGACCGTGTTGGTGGTCAGCGACGCCGGAATGCCGTTGATCAGCGACCCCGGCTACCGCCTGGTCGCCGCGTGCGTGGACGCCGGCCTGCCGGTGCAGTGCCTGCCCGGGCCGTCCGCGGTGACGACCGCGCTGGCCGTGTCCGGTCTGCCCTCGGATCGGTTTTGCTTCGAGGGTTTCGCGCCGCGCAAGAAGGCGGCGCGCCGGGCATGGCTGGAATCGCTGGCCGACGAGCGGCGCACCTGCGTGTTCTTCGAATCGCCGCGCCGCTTGGCCGCCTGCCTGCGCGATGCCGTCGAGCAGCTCGGCGGTGCGCGGCGGGCGGTGGTGTGCCGGGAGCTGACCAAGGTGCACGAGGAAGTGGTGCGCGGATCGCTCGACGAGCTGGCGGTGTGGGCGAACGACGGCGTGCTCGGCGAGATCACCGTCGTTCTCGCCGGGGCCACCCCGGCCGCCGACCTGCCGTCGCTGGTGGCCGAGGTGCAGCAGCTGGTCGCGGCAGGGGTGCGCGTCAAAGACGCGTGCAGCGAGGTCGCCGCGGGGCATCCGGATGTGCGCTCGCGCCAGCTTTATGACGCGGTGCTGCAGCTACGAAGCGAGTAGCTCAGGGCGTGCAGACCCCGACGGGACCGAAGCCGGGCGTGCAGAACCGCGGGTGCGGCAGCGCCGGCGGACCCGGGAGCGCCGGCAGCGCCGGCAGGGCGGGTGGCCCCGCGGGAAGCGGGGGCAGCGCCGGTAGCGGGGGGGCCGCCGGCAAAGCGGGCGCCGCCGGCAGGGCTGGTGCCGCGGGCAATGCCGGGAGCGCGGGTGCGGCGGGCAGGCCCACCCCGGGGATGGCCGCGGTCACCGCCGGGATCGCCGCGGCGGCGCCGGGGACGGCCGCAGCGGAGGCGAGGCTCGGCAGCCCGGGCAGGCCCACGCCGGGGAAGCTCACCCCGGGAAGTCCGATGTTGTTCGGCAGCAGGCCCGCGCTTTTCAGATAGACCAGCGCAATGGCGGCGGTGCTCAGAGTGGCCACGGCGGTGCTTCCGACGCCTACGACGCTGCCGCCCACGCCCACCACGCCCTGCACAACGGACAAGGCCACGGCGGCGCTGTTGGGTATGGCGGCCGCGCCGGCCAGGCCGGGCAGCAGGGCGGCGGGGTCCGCGATGCCGAGGCTGCCGAGGTCCGGCACGCCCACGCCGCCGGGCAGGCCTGAACCCAGCCCGCCCATGTCGGGCGTGCCGCCGCCAAGTGCCGGCGAGCTCGTCCCGGGCACGGCGGCCCGGGCGGCGGCGGCGCCGCCGCCAGGTCCGGAAGGCGCCCCAGGTGCGATGGCGTTGCCCGCGTCGGAGACCGGCGCACCCCCGTTGACCTGCGCGGCGGCCGGCGCGGCCCCCGCCGCCGGGCCCGACGGTTTCGGGGTTTCGGGCATGAGGACCGAGGCCACTTTCTCCCCGCACGCCACGCCGCCCTTGCCGCAGGTGGTTGCGCTCGGTAGCGGCGTACTCACCGAGGTCAGCGGCGTGACCGCCAGCGTCCCGCCCAGGAGGGCAGAGGCGGCGGCGCCCAACACGGCGATTCTCATGACGTTCCCTCCGGCAGTCGACTCCCGATCGGCGCGGGTCAATTCCAGAAGCTTAGGCGCACCCGGCGGCTCACGCTGGGCGTTATCCGAAATTCATGGCCGGGGCGCTGATGTTTTACCTGGCCACCGAGTAACCGACCTACTAACCGACTTACTAACCGACGGAAGCCGCGGCCGCCACGCTCGGCAGCCCGACGATCGGGGCCGCTTTGTGCAGGCATTCCTCCCATTCCGCGCCGGGGTCGGAGTCGGCGGTAATTCCGCCGCCGACGCCCAGCACGGCGCCGCCGCCGGCATCGAATTCGACGGTGCGGATCGCGACGTTCAGCTCGCATCCCGCGATGGGGGACGCCAATCCGATCGTGCCGCAGTATATTCCGCGACGGTTGTGCTCCCATTGCGAAATGAGTTGGCGGGCACGGTGTTTGGGCGTGCCGGTGACCGAGGCCGGCGGGAATGCGGCGTCCAGGAGCGCTGACGTCGGGAGCTCGGCGGGAACTCGCGCCGACACCGTCGACACCAGATGCCACACGCCCGGCGCCCGCCGCACGACCAAGAGCTCGGGAACGCTGACCGTGCCGACGGTCGCCACCCGGCCGAGGTCGTTGCGGACCAGGTCCACGATCATGATGTTTTCGGCCACCTCTTTCGCCGAGGCGCGCAGCGCCGACGGCCAGGCGTCCAGCGGCAAAGTGCCCTTGATCGGGCTGGACATCACGCTTGTTCCGCGGCGCTGCAGGAAGAGTTCGGGAGACAGCGACGCCACCGCACCCCACGGGCCGGCGACGTAGGCCGCGCGGGCGGGGCAGGTGCGCGCGACGCCGTCGACGAAGAAGTCCAGCGGCGACCCGCTGACCGGTCCGGTGAATTGCGTGCACACGCACGCTTGGTAGACCTCGCCGGCGCGGATCGCCTCCAGGCAGGCCAGCACCCCGTCGCGGTGCGTTGCCCGGTCAGCGGCGCCCCAGTCGATCCGGCACTCGCGCGCCGGTGCCGGCCTTGCGGTCAACGCCGCGGCCAGCCAGTCCGGCATCGGCGCACCGGACAGGCTTTCGTACCACCACTGCCCGTCGCGGTCGCGGCGCAGGACGCAGTCGGTCCAGCCGCCGGCGGCCTCGGGGAGCCGGTTGGGCCGCCCGTCGGCGGCGGGGTCGGGATAGGACAGATAACCGACCCAGCCGCCGCCCACCGCCTGGCCGTTGGCCAGCGAACCCGGCGGGACCGCGAAGGCGTCGCCGACGTCCACCGGCCGCACCGACACGCTGGGTGCGATCACCGCCAGCGCGCCGAACCAGTCACCGGTCAGCGCGGCAGGCGGCGGCAACCCGAGCCGCCCGGCGGCGTTCCCGACGGCGCGCAGCACGCGAGGTGCGGCGCCGAGGTCGCCAAGCCGCTCGATTCGCACCGCCCCAGCTTGACAGAGTGGCGGTCGGTTAGCCGCGGCTGATGTCGCGCGCGGTCGCCAGCGCCGCCAGCTTGTCCGGGTTGCGCATCACGTAGAAGTTGGTGATCTTCTCGTCGGCGATCTCCAGCGTGACCACCATCTCGAGCCGTTCGCCTTGGTAGAGCAGCACCGCGGGAGCGCTGTTGCAGGTCACCATCTGCACGCGCACGGTCGCCCAGATGTCTTGGGTCTTGCGCATGAGGCCGGCGATCGCCCTGGCTACCCGCTCGGCGCCGACCACCGGCCTGCGGGCCGCCGACACCTTGCCGCCGCTGTCGGCCATCCAGGCGGCGTCGGGGGCGAGCATCGTCATCAGCGCCTCCACGTCACCGCTGGCCGCCGTGGCCATGAACTGAGCGGTGATCTGCGCGTTGCGCTCCGGGTCCTTCGCGTCGAATCGCTTCCGTCGCGCCCGGACGTGTTCGCGTGCGCGGTGCGCGACCTGGCGCACGGTCGGGGCCGGTTTGCCCACCGCCTCGCCGATCTCGGCGTAGTCGAAACCGAACACCTCGCGCAGCACGAACACCGCCCGCTCGTCGGGGCTCAGCGTTTCCAGCAGGACCAGCATCGCCATCGAAACCGATTCCGCCAGAACGACATCGGCCGATGGGTCCTGGTCGTCGAGCAGCAGCGGCTCGGGCAGCCAGGGCCCCACGTACTCCTCGCGGCGACGCGCGTCGGCCCGCAGCGCGTTGAGCGACTGCCGGGTGACGAGCTGGGCCAGGTAGGACTTGGTGTCGCGCACGCCTGCCAAGTCGATGTCCGCCCAGCGCAGGTAGCTGTCCTGCAAGACGTCGTCGGCCTCGGTCGCCGAGCCGAGGATCTCGTAGGCGATGGTGAACAGCAACGGCCGCAGCACAGTGAACCGTTGGGCGTGCTCACCATCGCCCGACGACCGGATCATCGAAGTCACCGCAGCGTGACCCGCTGATCGGCCGGCGACTGCGCGGGCCGGTTGCCGCCCTTGAGCCAGTAGTACGAACCGGGTTTGGCCGCCTCGCGCCGGATGGCCCACAGCGTGCCCTTGCAGATCGCCTGCTTGATGGACGCAGCGACGCGGCCGCCGAGCGCCACGTTCACCGGGGTGTCGTCGGTGCGCGCGAACTGAATGGTGCCCTGGCTGCGGCCCAGACTGATGCACTGCCCGACGAACGCCTGGTTCAGCGCCGCGGGCGTGGTACCGGCGATGCGGCTGAGCACGGTGTTGGCGGCTTGGGCGCCCAACGGCCCGGCGGCCTGGCAGCTCATCCGCAGCGGCTGGCCCGACGGCGCGGCGGCGTCACCCGCAGCGACGATGCGCGGGTCGTCGATGCTGGTCAGCGTCTCATCGGTGAGCACCCGGCCCAGGGCGTCGGTGCGAAGCTCGCTGCGCGCGGCCAAATCGGGCACCGCGAAGCCCGCCGTCCACACCGTCGCCGCGGCCGGCACGACGGCGCCGTCGCTGAGCACCACCGCGTCCCAGCGCACCTCGCTGGCGGCGAGGTATTCCAGCACGCTGACGCCGAGGCCGCGCAGGCGCTTGGCAACCGAGCGGCGGCCCCGGTAGCTCAGCGACGGACCGAGGATGCCACCGCACACCAGGGTGACCGGGCGGCCCTGCTCGGCCAGCTCGGACGCCGTTTCGATGCCGGTCAGCCCGGCCCCGACGACCGCGATGGGCGAGGCAAGCGGCAGGTCGGCCAGCGCATAGCGCAGCCGCCGCGCGCTGTCCAGATCGGCCACCGAGTAGGCGAATTCGGCCGCGCCCGGCAATGCCGAAGGCATGGCGCCGGTGCTGCCGACGGCGTAGATCAGGTAGTCGTAGCCCAGCTGGGCACCCGAGGCCAGCAGGACGCGCCGGTCGGCGGCCTCGATGCGCTCGACCGTGTCGACGACCAGCCGGATTCCCTCACCGAGCAGCGTGTCGTAGTCGGCGGTCGCGGCGCCGGTGTCGGCGACCAGCTGGTGCAGGCGGATCCGCTCAACGAAGACCGGCCGCGCATTGATCAGTGTGATGTCGACGTCGGGGCGTTGCCGCAGGTGGTTGGCGGCCAGCGTGCCGGCGTATCCGCCGCCGACGACGACGACATGGGTTCTGGGGGCGGTCAGCTCGGTCATTGCTGTCTCCTAATCTCATGGGACTCGTGCCCTTGAGACACCGCAGGCTGGGTGAGCGTGACAGCCTCGAGCGCGATTGTGAGCTGTCTCACTCGCGGGTTGCGGTCAGGACCCAGCGGGGAGGAAGACGAAGTTGTGAAGTCGACGCCGTGGGCCGCTGCTCTCCGACCTCGCCGCATTCGTGTCGCCGAGCGCGTTGTCGGCGATCACCGAGACCGACTTAGGCAGCATAGCGATCGTTAATTCGCCGACGTGGGCACCGAGGTCGAGCGAGACGCGCTGCGGATCGCGTAGCGACGCGACCTAGCCGCACGTCCGGGCGCGATTCGCCCAGGCGTTGCAGCATCCCGTATTTGCGCCACCAGAACAGCCGGGCGCCAAGGTGTTTGCCGCCGGGGCGAGCCAACGTTTCGCCGAGCGTGCGCCAGGCATTCGCGGTAGTCTCCCGTCTCTGTATTGGGGGCTCAGCCATGTCGCTTGAGCGGGGCCGGCGCCGGGCCGCGCATGTTAGGCTTTGCCGCATCAAATTCGTGGCCTGCCCCGGGCCGAATACCGCGAAACCAAATGGGGCCCCTCAGTGCGCATCGGTGTGCACCGGGAGGCAAACTTGACGACGAAGATCCCCTGATTGGGCCCCCACAAGACAAGCCCAGCTGGGACATGTGCCCCATGGGAGGAGCCCGTGCCGCGCAGCCTGGATCTCGTCGTCACCTCCGTGGCCACGCAGTTGATGGAGGCCACCGCCTCCACCGCGCCCCAGGTGAGTCAGAAGGTGCTCGCGCAGCTCGTCGAGCAGTTCGATCTGGACGCCGGCTTCCTGCGCCACCACGACCGCGAAATCCGGGCCTCGGTGCTGGTCGCGGAGTGGCCACCGCGCACCGACGTTCCGGACCCCGACCCGACGGCCGTCATCCACTTCACCAGCGCCGACCCGGTGCTCGCCCAGTGCGAACACGGCAGGAAACCGGTGGTGATCCGTCCGGAGCAGAACACGCGCGCGTTCCAGCGGTGGATCGGGGGGGCCAAGCAGCCCGCCTCGCCCTCGGTGGCCGCCGCGCCGCTGGTCTCGGGCGAGGCAACCACCGGCGTGCTCGGGTTCGTAAAGTACGGCGCCCGGAAGTGGAAGCAAGGAGAGATCAACACCCTGGAGGCTGTCGCCGCGCTCTTCGCGCAGCTTCAGGCCCGCATCGCGGCCGAGGAAAAACTTCGCTACCTGGCCGAGCACGACGACCTGACCGGCCTGTACAACCGTCGGGCGCTGGTCGCGCACCTGTCCGAGAGGCTCGCGGCGGGCAAGCCCGGACCGGTCGCTGTCTTGTACCTCGACCTGGACCGGCTGAAGCCGATCAACGACTATCTCGGTCACACCGCCGGCGACTGGTTCATCCGGGTGTTCGCCCAACGCATCCGGGTGTGCGCCGGAAATCGGAACATGATCGCCCGGCTGGGCGGGGACGAGTTCGTCGTCATTCCGGACCAGCCGATGTCGACGGGGGCCGCGGAGTCGTTCGCGCGCCGGCTGGGGGCGATGCTGTGCGAGCGCCTCGCCATCGGCGGGCATATGATCACCCGCACCGTGAGCATCGGGCTGGCGGTGGGCATGCCGGGGCGCGACAACAGCACCGACCTGTTGCGCCGGGCCGACGAGGCCGTGCTGACGGCCAAGCGCGGGGGCGGCAACCAGGTCGCGCTGTCCACAGATGACATGTCGCTGAAAAGCGCCTTCCGCAACGACATCGAGCTGCACCTGCAAGGTGACATCGACAGCGAGGCGCTGCTGCTGCACTACCTGCCCGAGGTCGACCTGTGGACCGGCGCGATCGTGGCGGCCGAGGCACTGGTGCGCTGGCGCCACCCGATCTGGGGACTGCTGCTGCCGGATTCGTTCATCGGGGTGGCCGAATCGACCAACCTGGCCGGCGAACTCGGCCGATGGGTAATGCGAAGCGCTTGCGCCGAATTCAGCCGGTGGCGCGCCAACGGCGTGGGGCAGAGCGCCATCCTGCGCATCAACGTGTCGCCCATCCAGCTGATCACCCGTGGCTTCGTTCGCAGCGTCGCCGACACCATCGAGGAGTTCGGCATCGACGGCGGATCGGTTTGCCTGGAGATCACCGAGCGGGCCGTGGTGCACGACATCGAAACCACCCGCAAGACCCTGGCCGAGCTCAAGGAGGTCGGGGTCCAGATCGCCATCGACGACTTCGGCACCGGCTATGCGGTGCTGTCGCACCTGAAGTCGCTCCCGGTCGACATGCTCAAGATCGACACCGGGTTCGTCCGCGACCTGGGCACCAACGCCGGTGACCTGGCCATCGTCCGCGCGATCATCGGGCTGGCTGAGGCCTTCGGCCTGCAACTGGTCGCCGAGGGGGTCGAAACGCCCACCGCCGCACTGACTTTGATGCAACACGGGTGCCACCGGGCGCAGGGATTCCTGTTGTCGCGACCCGTGCCCGGCAATGCGATGGAAGCCTTGCTGGCGGCGCGCTGGATGCCGATGCCGTTCCTCGCCGACCGCGAGGCGTTGTCGTTAGGCGCGATCTAGCCCCGGTGACGATGTTTCGGTCCTTCAATAGGGGTGCGCTGACCACCGTCATGTGCGCGGCGCTGGTGCTGAGCGGATGTGGTGGTCACACCAATCCGGGCCCGCTGTCCGCGATGGTCTTTCCGGCCATCCCGCCCACGGTTCAGGAGATCTCCAATCCGCTGCGCGGCCAGTACGAGGATCTGCTGAATCCCCTTTTCCCGCAGGGCAGCCCGACGCAGCAGCGATACCCGGCATGGCCGGCGTCGTACGACGCCAGCCTGCGTGTGTCGTGGCGGCAGTTGCAGCCCGTCGATCCGCGCACGTTGCCGCCCGACGCCCCCGACGACCGCAAGTTCGATTTCAGCGCGATCGATGACGCACTGAGCAAACTTCAGAGCCGCAACATGCGGCTGACGCTCCGCGTGTACGCCTACAACTCCTGTTGCAGCGCAACCTATCCCGACAATACGAACATCGCCATTCCGGAGTGGATGCGCTCGGCCGCCACCAACTACCCCGCGCCGCCGAACAGCCCCGCGCCCGGGGTCACGCAGGTGGTACCCAACTGGAACGATGCCAACTACCTGAACGCCTTTGGGCAGCTGCTCGCCGCGCTGGGCCGCCGCTACGACAGCGACGAGCGGCTCAGCGTCTTCGAGTTCTCGGGGTATGGGGATTTCAGCGAGAACCGCATCGCATATTTGCGCGACGTGTTGGGCGCGCCGGGTCCGGCGCCCGACGACAGCGTCGCCGCCCTGGGGTATTACAGCCAGTTCCGGGATCAGAGCATCACCAAAGCGTCGATTCAGCAACTGGTCGCGGCGAACGTAAACGCCTTCCCCCACACCCAATTGGTGGTCACACCGCAGAATCCGGAGATCGTGCGCGAGATGCTGGCCGACGAGGTGACCAAGAAGCTTTCCGCGCCGGTGGGTATCCGCGCGGACTGCCTCGGCGTTTATTCGCCGTTGCAGGCGTGGGCGGAGTCCAGTGACTCCTACTATCTGCGGACCAATGATGCGGTCGTCAACGCGCTCAAGCAGCGGCTCACCTCCGCCCTGGTGATCACCGAATGGTGCCACTTGCCCAGTGGAACCGATCCCGCGTCCTACTACGAAAAGGGCTTGCACGACGTCGTCAGGTACCACGTGTCGATGACGTCGAGTGCCAACTTCCCGGACAGCGAGGCGACCTCCGCGATGGATCCCAAGCTGTATCTGCTGTGGGCCCAAGCCAATACTTCGGCCGGCTACCGGTATTCGGTTGAAGCGCGGCCCGGATCGCAATCGATACAGGGCAAGGTTGCGACGATATCGGTCGTCTGGACCAACTACGGCTCGGCGGCCGTTACTGAGCAGTGGGTGCCCGGCTACAAGCTGGTGGACTTCTCCGGGGCCGTGGTGCGGAGCCTGCCGGCGACCGCCAACCTCAAGACGCTGGTCCATGACGATTCCAGCCAGTCGCGCGAGGAGGCGGTCCCAGCGTCGTCAACCGAGTCCGTTCACGTCGACCTGAATGGCTTGGCGCCGGGTCACTACACGCTGCGCGCGTCCGTGGACTGGCAACAGCACAAGCCGGGCGCATCCCACGTGGTGAACTATGAGCCCATGGCGCTGGCGCGCGACGGCCGCGACGGCGCGGGCCTGTATCCGATTGCCACGCTTGACCTGCCGCGCGACGGCCTGACGTCAACCAACGGTCAATGAAGTGTCGCGCCGCTGCCGAGCCCAAAAGTCGATAGCCCGCGGCCCATCGGCGCCCAGTCTGGCCCCGACCCCACCTCCAACTACCCATCCTGGGATTCGGCTTTCAGGTGCTCCGGGGTCAAATTTCATCCGCCGTCGAGACCGACCCACGGCGTAGTGACGCGCATCCTATCGCCCAGACTCGTGGCCGGTATAACACACGAGTATACGTACTGTTAGTATGACCAAAACAACGGTTGTGAGTGGAGGTACTGTGTTTAACCTGGGACGCGGTAACACGCGTCAGGGCATTTGTACCACGACAACATACTGCTAGTCTTCGAAGTGGCCCAAATTCCGTCCGAGATACACCGGCGAGTGCTTGCTCAAGCCGTGGTGGCCGGCTCGATCGAGGAGGGCATCATGAACGTGAAGGCGACCAAGACCCGGCCCGCGGCGCCAGCCTGGACGACCATGGCCCGCGTGGTGGCCTTCGGCATCTCCACTGGCGATCGCAATCACCCTGCTACTCGGCGCGTCAATCCTGGGTTCCAATGACAGCCAATCCGATTGACGGACGCGCTGACATGACGCGGCTCCAGATTCTGCGGGCCGCCTCACATCAGTTCGCTCGACGGGCCTATCACGACGTCGGCCTCGACGACATCCTGACCGAGGCCGATTTGACCAAAGGCGCCATGTATTTCCACTTTCGTTCCAAGCATGCGCTGGCGGTCGCGATCATCGAGAAAGAGACCGCCGCGGGTACCGTCGCCCTGGAAGGTCTGCTCTCTCGAAATCTTTCGGGCCTCGAGACGCTGATCGACTTCTCTTACCTGATCGCCGCGCAGGACATTCAGGCGGACGGCGTCAGAGCAGGGCTGAACCTGCTCGAGTCGGTCGGGCGTTCGGAGGGGCTGCAGGGCAGGCTGTTAGACGGATGGGTCCAAGCCCTTGCCGTGGTTGTCGAGAAGGCCATCGCCGATGGTGACATTGACCAGCGCTGTAGTCCACACGATGTGGGACGCTTTGTCGTGTCGCTGCATATGGGCTTGCGACAGCTCAGCAATCTCGACGAACCGGACCGATTCCTGCATGACCTAGAGAAGAGCTGGGCCCTCGTGCTGACCGGAATCCTGCGACCGGACCGCGTCGACTACTTCAGCCAATTCGTCCGGCGGCGCACTGCACTCGCAATCAGCACCGGCTCGGCCGGCGTGGATTGCGGTTGAAAGGCCAGGCAGGTCGGATGACCCGAACCGCCGCGGGGCGAAGTTGTTACGCTTGGTTGCTTTGCTGGCAACAGACGACAAGCCGAGATCCAAAATCTGCGCTGGTCCGCGGAACTCCGGAGGTGTAGAAGCGATGGCGCGCCAGGTGCGGTCCCAGGCCACCCGTCGGAAGATCCTCGATGCGGCGATCGAGGTGTTCGGTGACGTCGGATATGCCGCCGCGGCCTGGGGCACCATCATCGAGCGGACGGGGATGACCAAGGGTGCCCTGTACCACCACTTCGATTCGAAGGAATCGCTGGCGTCCGCGATCATCGAAGAGGGTTCGGAGACGCTCGTCGTCGCCTTCCGTAACGTGTGTGGATCGTCCTCGCCGGCCCTCGAGAACATGATCCATGGCACGTTCACGATTGCGAACGTGCTCCGGTCGGACAAAATGGCCCGCGCGGCCGAGCAATTGACCTATGGCTTGACCGAATTCAATGAAGCGGCGGCGCGCTTCTGCGGAGGCCTGGTGGACATCATGGCGGCAGAGGCCCAGCGGGCAAGGGCCGAAGGAGACCTACGACCCGACCTGGATACGACGATGGTCAGCGAGTCGATCGTGGGTGCGATGTTGGGAATTCGACTGCTGTCCCAAGCGATTCCTGCTCGAGGCGGTAGTGAGGACCTCATCGGGCGAACGGGTCAAATGTGGGAACTCATGCTCGCCGGCATTGCTACCGAAGCTTCGTTGCCCTACTTCCGCCAATTCCTCTCTCGCGAAGCGCTCCGCCAGGCCCGGCTCGCTGCGAGCTCCGACATTGACCCTCCCCTGACATCGGAAGCTGAGTAGTAGTCGTCCGGCCGTTGGCAGACCGTGGCATCGAAGATGCTTGTGGCGCAATCTGACGCGATTCCGTCACGAAGCCTCGGTGTTGGGAGACGGCTGGTAGCGCGGGAACACGCCGGTGGGCGGCGGCAGCGCGGTGCCCGGAGCCAGCCGCGCGCCGATCGCGGCGAACGCCCGCTGGTCTTTGGGCTGGCCCAGCAAGTCCAGCAGCTTGCCCGCCGACTCGGGCATGACCGGCTGCACCAGCAGCGCGGCGATGCGCACCGCCTCGCACGTCACGTAGAGGACCGTCCGAAAGCGTGCCTGGTCCGCCTCGGCCTCGCTCTTGCGCAGCACCCACGGTTGCTGCGCCGAAAAATACTTGTTCGCCTCGCCGAGCATCAGCCAGATGGCCTCGAGCGCCAAATGCATGGCCTGGGCTTCGAAGTGGGCGCGCACCCGCTCCAGCAACCCGTCGGCGACCGCCAGTAGCTCGTTGTCGTCGGCGGTCAGCTCGCCGGGTTGGGGCACCACGCCGTCCAGGTTCTTGGCCACCATCGACAGCGACCGCTGGGCCAGGTTGCCGAGCTCGTTGGCCAGGTCGGTGTTGATCCGGGTGACGATGGCCTCTTCGCTGTAGCTGCCGTCCTGGCCGAACGGGACCTCGCGCAGCAGGAAGTAGCGCACCTGATCCACGCCGAACGTGTCGACCAGGGCGTCCGGGGGGACGATGTTGCCCACCGACTTGCTCATCTTCTCGCCCCGGTTCAGCAGGAATCCGTGCGCGAAAACGCGCCGCGGCAGTTCGATTCCCGCCGACATCAAGAAGGCCGGCCAGTAGACGGCGTGGAACCTGATGATGTCCTTGCCGATCATGTGCAGATCGGCGGGCCAGTAGCGGCGAAACAGGTCCGAATCGGTGTCGGGATAGCCCGCCCCGGTCAGGTAGTTGGTCAGCGCGTCGACCCAGACGTACATGACGTGATCGGGGTGGTCGGGCACCTTGACCCCCCAGTCGAAGGACGTGCGCGAGATCGACAGGTCGCGCAGCCCGCCGGACACGAAGCTGACCACCTCGTTGCGGCGCACCTCGGGCGCGATGAAGTCCGGGTTGGCCTCGTAGTGGGCCAGCAGCTTGTCTGCATACGCCGAGAGCCGGAAGAAATAGGTCTGCTCCTCGGTCCAGGTCACCGGGGTGCCGGTTTCGACGGCGACCCGGGTCCCATCCACCTCCGCGGTCTCCGACTCGACGAAGAATCGCTCGTCCCGCACCGAGTACCAGCCCTCGTAGGCGTCCAGGTAGATGTCGCCGGCGGCCGACATCCGTCGCCAGATCTCCTTGGACGCCTCGTGGTGGTCGGCGTCGGTGGTCCGGATGAACCGGTCGAAGGAGATGTTCAGCCGCTCCTGCAGGCGCTGGAACACGTCGGAGTTGCGGCGGGCCAGCTCGGCGGTGGGCAGCCCTTCGGCCGCGGCGGCCTGTGCGACCTTGAGGCCGTGCTCGTCGGTTCCGGTCAGGAAGCGCACGTCGAAACCGTCGAGCCGCTTGAACCGCGCGATGGCGTCGGTGGCGATGTACTCGTACGCGTGCCCCAGGTGCGGCGCGGCGTTGGGGTACGTGATCGCGGTGGTGACGTAGTAGGGCCTCATCGAGACTCACCCTATTGTGTGGCGGTGAGCTCCAACCGCTCTGGTAAACGTGAGGCGCCGCCCGCGCCCGAGCCGCTGGCGCCGTTGATCGACGCCCACACCCACCTCGACGCGTGCGGGGAGAGCCCGAATATGGGAGCCGAGGGGGTGCGGGCCATCCTCGACCGCGCCGCGGCGGTGGGAGTGGGTGCGGTGGTCACCATCGCCGACGACCTGGACTCGGCGCGCTGGGTGACCCGCGCCGCCGAATGGGATCCGCGCGTCTACGCCGCGGTGGCGTTGCACCCGACCCGCGCCGACGCGCTCGACGACGCCGCCCGCGCCGAGATCGAGCGGCTGGCCGGCCACCCTCGGGTGGTGGCCGTCGGTGAGACCGGGATGGACCTGTATTGGCCGGGCCGCCTGGACGGCTGCGCGCGGCCCGACGTGCAGCGGGAGGCCTTCGCGTGGCACATCGACCTGGCCAAGCGGTGCGGGAAGCCGCTGATGATCCACAACCGGCAGGCCGACGCCGAGGTGCTCGACGTGCTGGCGGCCGAGGGCGCTCCGGACGCGGTGATCTTTCACTGCTTTTCGTCGGATGCCGCCATGGCCCGCCGCTGTGTGGATGCCGGGTGGTTGCTCAGCCTGGCCGGGACGGTGAGTTTCCGCAACGCCCGGGCGCTGCGCGAGGCGGTGCCGTTGATACCGCCGCAGCAGCTTTTGGTGGAAACCGATGCGCCTTTTTTGACGCCGCACCCCTACCGGGGGGCAGCGAACGAACCGTACTGCCTTCCCTATACTGTGCGGGCGCTGGCTGAACTGCTGGATCGTCGCCCCGAAGACGTGGCGGAGATAACGACCAGCAATGCCCGCAGGGTCTATGGGCCGATCCCGTGACCGGCTCTGTCAAACGGTGATTTGCCTAACATCGTTGCGCCGGAGTTGCTCAACATTGGCCGGTTCGTTACCGTCTTGTGATCGAACGGCTGGGCCCCAGGGCCCATTTGTCATTTTTCCGCTGAGTGGTTCGTTGAGTGGTTGCTGAGGCCGGGGTAACGCGCGTTGACTGTATTGAGAAAACTGCATCAAACCCCTTCACCAATGTTGCGCCTCGTAGTTGGAGGCCTGCTGTTAGCGCTGGGGTTGGCCGGTGGATTCGCGGTTTCCGCGTCCAAGACGGTGACGTTGACGGTTGACGGAATCGCGATGCGGGTGACCACCATGAAGTCGCGGGTGATCGACATCGTGCAGGAGAACGGTTACGCCGTCGACGAGCGCGACGACCTGTACCCCGCCGGCGATGTGCAGGTTCACGACGCCGCCAACATCGTGTTGCGGCGCAGCCGGCCGCTGCAGATCTCGCTGGACGGCCGCGACACCAAGCAGGTCTGGACGACGGCATCCACCGTCGACGAGGCGCTGGCCCAGCTCGCGATGACCGACACCGCCCCGGCCGCGGCCTCCCGCGGCAGCCGGGTGCCGCTTGCGGGCATGGCGCTGCCGGTCGTCAGCGCCAAGACCGTCCACATCAATGACGGCGGCGAGGTGCGCACCGTGCACCAGCCGGCGCCGAGCGTGGCCGCGCTGCTGAGCGCCGCCGGCGCGCCCCTGCTCGAAAGCGACCAGGTGGTGCCCAGCGCGACCTCGCCGATCGTCGACGGAATGGAAATCCAGGTCACCCGCAACCGCATTCAGCGGGTCACCGAGCGGGTCCCGCTGCAGCCGCCCGCGCGGCGCGTCGAGGACCCGGAGATGAACATCAGCCGCCAGGTGGTCGAGGACCCGGGCAGCCCAGGTACCCAGGACGTGACGTTCGCCGTGGCCACGGTCAACGGCGTCGAGACCGGCCGGCTGCCCATCGCCAACAGCGTGGTCACACCGGCCCGTGAGGCCGTGGTGCGGGTGGGCACCAAGCCCGGCACCGATGTGCCCGCGGTGACCAACGGATCGATCTGGGACGCCATCGCGGGCTGCGAGGCCGGCGGCAACTGGGCGATCAACACCGGCAACGGGTATTACGGGGGTGTGCAGTTCGACCAAGGCACCTGGGAGCGCAACGGCGGCCTGCGGTTTGCCCCGCGCGCTGACATGGCGACCCGCGAAGAGCAGATCGCCGTCGCCGAGGTGACCCGGGAGCGCCAGGGTTGGGGTGCGTGGCCGGTGTGCAGCGGAAGAGCTGGTGCAAACTGACCATCGGGCTCCTCGGGCGCACCGAGATCAGGCGGCTGGCCAAAGAACTTGAATTCCGGCCACGAAAGTCCCTCGGACAAAACTTCGTACACGACGCCAACACGGTGCGACGGGTGGTTTCTACCTCCGGGGTCAGCCGATCCGACCACGTCCTGGAGGTCGGGCCCGGCCTCGGCTCACTCACGCTGGCGCTGCTGGACCGTGGCGCCGCCGTCACCGCCGTCGAAATCGACCCCGTGCTGGCCGGCCGACTGCCGCAGACGGTCGCCGAGCACTCCCACAGCGAGATAAACCGGCTGACGGTGTGCAACCGCGACGTGTTGACCCTGCGCCGCGATGAGCTGGCCACGTCGTCAGAGCCGACCGCGGTGGTCGCCAATTTGCCGTACAACGTCGCGGTTCCGGCGCTGTTGCATCTCCTCGCCGAATTTCCGTCCATTCAGACGGTGACGGTGATGGTGCAGGCCGAGGTCGCCGAACGGCTCGCCGCCGAGCCGGGCGGCAAGGAGTACGGCGTGCCCAGCGTCAAGCTGCGTTTCTTTGGGCGGGTTCGCCGCTGCGGCATGGTGTCGCCGACGGTCTTCTGGCCGATTCCGCGCGTGTATTCGGGTCTGGTGCGCATCGACCGGTACGAGGCGTCGCCGTGGCCGACCGACGAGGCCTTCCGGCGGCGGGTGTTCGAGCTCATCGACATCGCGTTTGCCCAGCGGCGCAAGACGTCCCGCAACGCGTTCGCCGAGTGGGCCGGCTCGGGCAACGAGTCGGCGAATCGCTTGCTGGCCGCCAGCATCGATCCGGCCCGTCGCGGCGAGACGCTGTCCATCGACGACTTCGTGCGGCTGCTGCAACGTTCCGGCGCTCCGGACGAGCTGCCGCACGTGTCGGGGCACGCTTCCGCGAGCTGAGTAGGTCGTCGCCTGTCGCAGCGATAGTCTGCTGCCGTGTCCGCATCTGACGGCAATACCGCCGCGCAGTGGGTGCCCACCGGGTCGGTCACCGTGCGGGTGCCCGGGAAGGTCAACCTGTATCTCGCGGTCGGTGACCGTCGCGACGACGGCTACCACGAACTCACCAGCGTGTTTCACGCCGTTTCGCTGCTCGACGAGGTGACGGTTCGCAACGCCGACGTGCTGTCGCTCGAGCTGGTCGGGGAGGGCGCCGACAAGCTGCCCACCGACGAACGCAACCTCGCCTGGCGGGCCGCCGAGCTGATGGCCGAACACGTGGGCCGGGCGCCCGACGTCTCGATCATGATCGACAAGTCGATACCGGTGGCCGGCGGCATGGCCGGCGGCAGCGCGGACGCGGCGGCGGTGCTGGTCGCGATGAACTCGCTGTGGGAGCTCAACGTGCCACGCCGCGACCTGCGCATGCTGGCGACCAAACTCGGCAGCGACGTGCCGTTCGCCCTGCACGGCGGCACCGCGCTGGGCACCGGTCGCGGCGAGGAACTGGCAACGGTGTTGTCCCGCAACAGCTTTCACTGGGTGCTGGCGTTCGCCGACGGCGAGCTGCTCACGCCGAAGGTGTTCGCAGAACTGGACCGGCTCCGCGAGGCCGGGAATCCGCCGCGCCTCGCCGAGCCCGGGCCGGTGCTGGGGGCTCTGGCGGCCGGCGACCCCGAGCAGCTGGCGCCGCTGCTGGGCAACGAAATGCAGGCGGCCGCGGTGAGCCTGGCCCCCAAGCTGCGGCGCGCGCTGCGCGCCGGTGTGGAGGCCGGTGCCCTGGCCGGCATCGTGTCCGGCTCGGGTCCGACGTGCGCGTTCCTGTGCACCTCGGCGACCGCGGCCGTCGACGTCGGTACCCAGCTGTCAGGGGCGGGTGTCTGCCGGACCGTCCGGGTCGCGACCGGACCGGTACCGGGGGCACGGGTGGTGCCGGGGCCGATGACCGAGAACTGAACGGGGTGTGAAATCCCACTCAAAGCGCCGCAGAGTTTGGCAGTTACTTAAGAGGAGTTTAAGATAGCTGGCGGTGACGAGCAGCGGTAAGCAGGACCACTCGATAAATCTTCGTCCGCCGGGCAGCCCGGCGGACTCGTTGGCTCATCACCGTTTCGAGACCGAACCGCTGCCCAACTGTGCTCGCGTGCCTGCTACAAACGGGCACCCAGCTGGCGGAATATGAGATCCCGGGCCTTGGGGAAAATGCCGCAACCGAGGAGGCTTCTGTGAGCAGGTTTACCGAGAAGATGTACCGCAATGCCCGGACCGCGACGACGGGCATGGTCACCGGTGAACCCCACGAGCCCGTCCGCCACACCTGGGGCGAGGTCCACGAGCGCGCCCGCCGCATCGCGGGCGGCCTGGCCGCCGCCGGCATCGGCCTCGGCGACGCGGTCGGGGTGCTGGCCGGCTTCCCGGTGGAGATCGCCCCGACGGCCCAGGGCCTGTGGATGCGCGGCGCCAGCCTGACGATGCTGCACCAGCCCACACCGCGCACCGACCTGGTCGTGTGGGCCGAGGACACCATGATGGTCATCGGCATGATCGAGGCCAAGGCCGTCATCGTCTCCGAGCCCTTCCTGGTCGCCATCCCGGTGCTCGAGCAGAAGGGCGTCAAGGTCCTCACCGTCGCCGAGCTGTTGGCGTCGGAGCCGATCGACCCTGTCGAGGTCGGCGAGGACGACCTGGCGCTGATGCAGCTGACGTCCGGGTCGACCGGTTCGCCGAAGGCGGTGCAGATCACCCACCGCAACATCTACTCCAACGCCGAGGCGATGTTCATCGGCGCGGAGTACGACGTCGACAGGGACGTCATGGTCAGCTGGCTGCCCTGCTTCCACGACATGGGCATGGTCGGGTTCCTGACCATCCCGATGTATTTCGGCGCGGAGCTGGTCAAGGTCACCCCGATGGACTTCCTGCGCGACACGCTGCTGTGGGCCAAGCTCATCGACAAGTACAAGGGCACCATGACCGCGGCGCCGAACTTCGCCTACGCGCTGCTGGCCAAGCGGTTGCGCCGCAACGCCAAGCCCGGCGATTTCGACCTGTCGACCCTGCGGTTCGCGCTGTCCGGCGCCGAGCCCGTCGAGCCCGCCGACGTCGAGGACCTGCTCGACGCGGGCAAGCCGTTCGGGTTGAAGCCCTCGGCGATCCTGCCGGCCTACGGCATGGCCGAGACGACGCTGGCCGTGTCCTTCTCGAAGTGCAACTCGGGTCTGGTCGTCGACGAGGTGGACGCCGACCTGCTGGCCGCCCTGCGCCGCGCCGTACCCGCCACCAAGGGCAACACCCGCCGGCTGGCCACACTGGGTCCGCTGCTGAAGGACCTCGAGGCCCGCATCGTCGACGAGAACGGCAACGTGATGCCGGCGCGCGGCGTCGGTGTGATCGAGCTGCGCGGGGAATCGCTGACGCCGGGCTACCTCACCATGGGTGGGTTCATCCCGGCCCAGGACGAGCGCGGCTGGTATGACACCGGCGACCTCGGCTACCTGACCGAGGAGGGCCACATCGTGGTGTGCGGCCGGGTCAAGGACGTGATCATCATGGCGGGCCGCAACATTTATCCCACCGACATCGAGCGGGCCGCGGGCCGCGTCGTTGGCGTGCGACCCGGGTGCGCCGTCGCGGTGCGCCTCGACGCCGGTCACTCGCGGGAGACGTTCGCCGTCGCCGTCGAGTCCAACGCCTGGCAGGACCCGACCGAGGTGCGTCGCATCGAGCACCAGGTCGCGCACGAGGTGGTCGCCGAGGTCGACGTGCGGCCGCGCAACGTCGTGGTGCTGGGCCCGGGCACCATCCCGAAGACGCCGTCGGGCAAGCTGCGCCGGTCGACTTCGGTCACCCTGGTCAGCTAGGTCTCGTCGGCGCGCGCGCCTCCGCCGCGAGCGTGCGCAGATTGCCAGGTTTTGCGGCGTGTCGGCGTCCAGACACGCACGCTCGCCATCAGGTAAGCGTCACGACAGCGGGGAAAGCCCCGACCGCACCAGGTCCAGGCAGGTGGCGGTGATCGCCCCCAAATCCTCGACACAGCCGTCTCGGCCCCAAGTTTCCACCGCAACGACCAGCGCCGCCGCCAGCGCGGAACCCGCGACTTTGGCGACCAGATCGATGTTCGCCACGTCGGGGTAGCGCTGCTCGACGAAGTCGGTCAGCACCGCGGCGAACGACGACTGGACCACTCGCAGGTGGCCGGCGATCTGCTCGCCGGTGATCAATTCGGCGCGGGCGAGTGCGGCTTGCCGAACCACCTCGACGTCGTGGGGGAAGCTTTCGACGCTGGCCAGCACCGCCTCGAACAGTGACTCGGTGCGCGGGCGTTGCGCAAGCGCGTCGGCCAGCCACTCCACGTGCGTGTCGTAGTCCTGGAACAGCACCGCTTCCTTGGTGGGAAAGTGCCGGAAAAACGTGCGCTCGGTGACGCCGGCTTCCTGCGCCAGCTGCTGCACCGTGACGTTTCCGAAGCCCTCGCTGGCGAACCTCTTGAGGGCCACCTGTCGCAGCGCCTCATGGGTCCTGGTGCGGCGCAACTCGTGCAGATTCTCCCGCTCGCTCATCACTCGCATCCCATCACATCCGGGGACCTGTCGGTGCTGACGTCTTTAAATTGAGTCAGTACTGACATATATTCGTGCGATGACGGATTATGACGCGATCGTGGTCGGGGCCGGCCACAACGGGTTGACCGCGGCGGCGGTCCTGCAGCGCGCCGGCGTGCGCACGCTGTGCCTGGAGGCCAACACCTACAGCGGCGGAATGGCGGCCACGGTCGAGTTGATCGACGGATTCCGTTACGAGATTGCAGGTTCGGTGCAATTCCCGACCGCCCCTCAGATCACCAAAGAGCTTGGGCTTGACACGCTGCCCACCGTTGATGCCGACGTCCAGTCGGTCAATCTCGGCGACAACGGCGAAGAACCGATGATTTTCTACCGCGATCCGATCCAGCTGATGACTCACCTCGCCGAGAAGCTCGGGACCGACGCCGTCACGGGCATGGCCGAGATGATCGGCTGGAGCCAGGGACCCGCGAAAGCCCTCGGCCGCTTCGAGGTGCGCACCCCGCCCAAGACGATCGATGAGATGTATGCCTGCGCCGCAAACGAATTCGAGCGCAGGGCCATCCACGAGGTGTTGTTCGGGACGGCGATGGATGCCATCGACCGCTTCCTGCCCGACAAGGACAAGCATGCGGCGCTGCGCGGAATGCTCGCCTTCCTTGCCATCAACTCCACCTACCGCGGGCCCTATACTCCGGGCAGCGCAACATGTTTGGCGTTCGCGCTCGCCGTGCCGAACGACGGCGCGGCGATGATGACGAAGCTCGAGGGCGGGATCGGCGCACTCGGGCAACACCTGCACGAATTGTTCGTCTCCCACGGGGGTGAGATCAGGTATCGCGCCAAGGTCGAGAAGATTCTCGTCGAAAACGATCGCGTGGCCGGCGTGCGTCTGAAGGATGGCTCTCAGATCAGCGCGCCGGTCGTCGTGTCCAACCTGTCGCCCGATCTGACCCTCATCGATCTGGTCGGTGCCGAGCACCTGCCCGCAGATCTGGTCACCCGGCTGAGCGGGCGCGACCACAGGGCGTCGTTTGTCCAGATCCATTTCGCGCTCGACGGCTTGCCGGAATTCGCGCCGCCGTATGACTTCCTCAACGAACCCGGCATGCAATCGTCGATCGGGATCTTCGGATCACCCGAAGAACAACAACGCCAATGGGAGGAGTGCAAGCGCGGCATCATTCCCGACAACCCGTCGATGGGCATGCAGATCCCGTCTGTCCACGACCCCAGCATGGCTCCCCCGGGCAAGCACGCGGCGAGCGCATTCGCCTACGCATTCCCGGTCGAAGCCAGCCGCGACCTCCACGGCCAGCTCAAAAACGTGATGGCGGAGAAGGTGATCGACAAGATCACCCGCTACGCGCCCAACTTCCGCGACATCCAGATCCGGCACATCACGTTCGCGCCGTATCACATGCAGACGATGTTCGCCGCTCCCTCCGGCGACTTTTGCCACGGCCTCCTGCATCCAGACCTGATGGGGCCCAACCGGCCCGGGCCCAAGGGCTTCCTCGACCTACCGATTCCGATCGAGGGGCTGTACCTGGGTGGCGCGGGATGCCATGGGGGCCCGGGGATCACGTTCACGCCCGGGTACAACGCGGCGCACCAGGCGCTCGAGGACATCTCGCGATGACCTACGGGATCGCAGGGCCCTGCGTCTAGCGGTGCCCACTCACCAGGCGTGGACGACGTTCTGCGCCGGCTCCATTCCCAGTTCGATGAGCAACTCGGTGGCGTCGGCCGCCTGCTCGCAGATCGTCGGGACCTCGGCGCGCTCGGCGGCGGTGAAGTTTTCCAGCACGAACGCCGCCGGGTCCTTGCGCCCGGGCGGACGGCCGATCCCGATGCGCACCCGCTGAAAGTCCTTGGTGCCCAACGCCGCTGCCACCGAGCGCAGCCCATTGTGACCCCCTTCGCCGCCACCGATCTTGAGCCGGATGCGGCCGAACTCGAGATCGAGGTCGTCGTGGATGACGATGATGTCGGCCGGGGCGACCGAGTAGAACTTCGCCAGCGGCCCCACCTGGCGGCCGGACTCGTTCATGTAGCAGCGCGACTTGGCCAACACCATCGAGTGCCCGGCCAGCCGGCCGGTCACCGCTTCGGCGCCGGAACGCTTGTGCGCCTTGAACTTCGCGCCCAGCCGCCCGGCGAGCAGGTCGGCAACCATGAAGCCGAGGTTGTGCCGGGTGCGGGCGTAGTTGTCTCCGGGGTTGCCCAGGCCGACCACCAAAAGTGGTTCGGCCACGTCGCTGGCCGCCTACTCGGACTCGTCGGCCGACGCCTCGGCCTCGTCGCCCTCTTCTTCCGCGGCCGCCGGCTCTGCGCCCTCGGCAACCTCGCCGGCGCCCTCTTCCGCGAGGTCTGCGGCGGTCGGCGCGTTCACCACGTTGACCACCAGCGTGTCCGGGTCGGAAACCAGGGTTACGCCGCGCGGCAGCGGGATCTGCCCGGCGGTGAACTGGGTGCCCGCCTCGGCGCCCTCCACGGACACCGTCAGCTGCTCGGGAATCGACAGGGCCTCGGCCTCGATCTCGATGGCGTTGGTCTCCTGGGTGACCAGGGTGTCGGGGCCGGCGTCACCCTCCACGATGACGCTGACCTCGACGGTGACCTTCTCACCGCGGCGCACGACCAGCAGGTCGGCGTGCTGGATGGTGCGGCGGATCGGGTGAATGTCGAGCGCCTTGGTCAGCGCGAACTGTTCCTTACCCGCGACGTCGAGCGTCAGCACCGCGTTGGTGCCCGCATGCCGCAGCACGGCGGCGAAGTCGTGCCCGGGCAATTCCAGGTGCTGGGGCTCGGCGCCGTGGCCGTAGAGGACGGCGGGAATCTTGCCCTCGCGCCGGGCCCGCCGGGACGCGCCCTTGCCGGTCTCGGTCCGCACCGTGGCGGTGAGTTGGTTGACTGCGGATTTAGCCATCGTGTCGCTCCTGTGTGCTCAGTGCCTTCGTTCGGGGGCACGGCAAGGTTCGCGACTGTGAGTCGGTCTCCGTCGATAACGGTGCTGTGTCAGCCACCCTCGCCGTGACGCCCGGCCAGGTTAGCGCATATGCGGCTCAGAGCGGAAATTTGGCGCCGGTGAGCTGCTCGGATAGCTCCCACAGCGCCCTGGCGGTGGCGGCGTCTTTCGCCCGCCGACTGCGCCCGATCGGCTGCGTGCGGCCGAAATAGCCGAACCGGGGGCCGACGAACGTGTCGCCGGGCAGGTCCTGCGACACCGCGTACAGGGTTTGCCGGGCGCCGTAGTCGGCGTCGGTGGCGATCACCCGGGTGGCCGCCGACATCAGCGCGTCACCCAGCTTGCGCCCGGAGGCGCCTTGCAGGTTGGTGTGCGAGTAGCCGGGGTGGGCGGCCAGCGCGCGCAGCGGCGACCCGACCGCCTCGAGGCGTCGCTGCAGCTCGCTGGTGAACAGCAGGTTGGCGAGCTTGGACTGGCTGTAGGCCAGCCAGGGGGAGTAGCGGCGGTTTTTCCAGTTCAGGTCGTCGAAGTCGATGCGGCCCGGCCAGTGCGCCATCGACGACACCGTGACGACCCGGTCGGTGAGCTTGGGCAGCAGCAGATTGGTGAGGGCGAAATGACCGAGATGGTTGGTGCCGATCTGGCTCTCGAAGCCGTCGACGGTCAGCTTGTAGGGGGCGGCCATGATGCCGGCGTTGTTGATCAGCATGTCGGCGGAGTCCACGCCGCCGGCGAACCGGCGCACCGACGACAGGTCCTGCAGGTCGAGTTGTCGCACCTCGACGTGACCGGTCATCTGCTGTGCGGCGTCCTGGCCCTTGCTCGTGTTGCGGACGGCCATGATGATTTGGGCGCCCTTGCGCGATAGCTCGCGGGCCGTCACGGCGCCGAGGCCGCTGTTGGCGCCGGTGATGATCACGGTGCGCCCGGCGAACGACGGCAGATCGGCGGCGGTCCAGTCGGTCATGGCTGACCACCTTAGTGAAGTCCGAGTTCAGCTTGTCCAGGAAGCCGCCGGCCTCCGCGGCTGAACTGTCGTTCGGAGGCGGACACATCGTGCATAGTCCTTCGCGTGCCGTGACTGCTGCGACAGGTGTGACGCGACAGCCGCCAATTACTTTGCGGCCACCACAAACCCGTGAATGATCGCCTCGATGTCGGTGGACTGCGCGACGGCCTGGTCGGCCAGGCTGGTGATGGTCAGCTGAACCAGGTATCGCTGGTTGGCCGGCGGCGATCCGGTGGGGATGACGATCCGGTTCCAGCTGTGCAGCCGCGTGCCTTCCAGGTCGTAGCTGCCCTGGATTTCCGATGACGGAAAACCGTTGTAGTCCGCCGTCGAGGCGTCCAGCTGCTTGAAGTTCTCGAACAGCTGGGCGTCGTCGTTGCCGTGCTTGATGACCTGGCTCGGGTCGAAATCCCCGCGCAGCTTGAACACCACCAGCCGCGCGGTCGGGTACTTGTTGCCATTGGAGATGATCAGCGTCTCCGGCGTGATGTTCGGATTCGTATACGGCGACCAGCCCGGCGGCGTCGGTATCGACACGGTCAAATCGGGCAGGCTGCCCGGCGCCACCTGCTGGCCGGTCACCCCGATGCTTTGCAGGTACTGGGACAACGGGACGGGCTTCTCGACTCGGGTGGTGGTAGTGGTGGTCGAACTGTGCGTCAGGATCGACTGGTAGTCAGGGGCTTTCGGCGCGCACCCCGCCACAGACAATATGACCACCGCGGCTGCGGCGGGCAACAGTTTCACAGAATCTCACGGACCGCGTCGATCGGCCGGGCCAGGCGGGTCCCGTTCGGGGTCACAACAAACGGCCGTTCGATCAGGATCGGGTGTTCGGCCATCGCGTCGAGCAACTCGTCGTCGGTCGCATCGGCGAGGCCCAGTTCGGCGTACATCGGTTCGCGCTTGCGCACCGCGGGGCGCACGTCGATGCCGGCGTCGCGGATCATCTGGACCAGCTCGGAGCGCGACGGCGGGGTTTTCAGGTACTGAACGATAGTGGGCTCAATGCCGTTGTCGCGCAAGAGATCCAGCGTCTTGCGGGAGGTGCTGCATTTGGGGTTATGGTAGATGACGGTGTCGGCCATCTAGGCGTCCCCGTCGAACAGCCCTGTGACTGAGCCGTTTTCGAAGACGGCGCGAATGGTGCTGGCCAGCAGCGGAGCGATCGACAGGACCGTGAGCTGGGGGAAGCGTTTCTCCTCGTCGATCGGCAGGGTGTTCGTGACGATCACCTCCCGCGCGCCGCAGGCCGCCAGGCGCTGGGCCGCCGGGTCGGACAGCACCCCGTGCGTCGCGGCGATCACCACGTCGCTGGCGCCGTCCTCGCGCAGCAGCTGCACCGCGCCGGCAATGGTGCCGCCGGTGTCGATCATGTCGTCGATCAGCACACAGGTCCGCCCGCCGACCTCGCCGACGACGCGGTTGGAGACCACCTGGTTGGGCACGCGCGGGTCGCGCGTCTTGTGAATGAAGGCCAGCGGTACCCCGCCCAGCGCGTCGGCCCACTTCTCGGCGATGCGCACGCGGCCGGAGTCGGGGGAGACCACCACCATGTTGCCGTCAGGGTAGTTGTCCTTGATGTATCCGGTCAGCAGGTTCTGGGCGCGCATGTGGTCGACAGGTCCGTCGAAGAAACCCTGGATCTGGTCGGTGTGCAGGTCGACGGTCACGATCCGGTCGGCACCCGCCGTCTTGAGCAGGTCGGCGACCAGTCGCGCCGAGATCGGTTCGCGGCCGCGGTGCTTCTTGTCCTGCCGCGCGTAGGGGTAGAACGGCATGACGGCGGTGATCCTCTTGGCGCTGCCCCGCTTGAGCGCGTCGATCATGATCAGCTGTTCCATCAGCCAGTTGTTCACCGGCGCCGGGTTCGACTGCAGCACGAACGCGTCACTTCCGCGCACCGACTCGTGGAAGCGCACGAATATCTCGCCGTTGGCGAATTCCCGCGCCGTCTGCGCGGTGACGTGGACGTCGAGTTCTTTGGCCACCTGTTCGGCCAGCTCAGGGTGCGCGCGGCCGGAGAACAGCATTAAGTTTTTGCGGTTATCGGTCCAGTCGTGGCTCACCGTGCTGCCCTCGCCGTATCGGGATCGAGATAAGTGATGGAACGCCTCATCGTACGTAGCGAATCGTACGGAAATGTGGCCGGGTTGCCAGGTAACGAACTCACGGTGTCTGTTCGGATTCCGGCGACGGGCCGTCGTCGGGGGCCTTGGCCGCCCTGTCCGCCGCCTCCGCGGACGCGCTGCCCGGCCGCTTGCGCTGCACCCAGCCCTCGATGTTGCGTTGCGGTCCCGCCGACACCGCCAGCGCACCCGGCGGGACGTCGTCGCGTACCACCGTGCCGGCGCCGGTGTAGGCCCCATCACCGATGCTCACCGGCGCCACGAACATGGTGTCCGACCCGGTGCGCACGTGCGAGCCGACGGTGGTGCGGGCCTTGGATTCGCCGTCGTAGTTGACGAAGACGCTGGACGCCCCGATGTTGCTGTGGTCGCCGATGTCGGCGTCGCCGACGTAGGTCAGGTGCGGGACCTTGGTGCCGGCCCCGATGGTGGAGTTCTTGGTCTCGACGAACGCGCCCAGCTTCCCCTCGGTGCCGAGCACGGTGCCGGGCCTCAGGTACGTGAAGGGGCCGACCGTGGCGCCGTCCCCGATCGACGACGACGCGCCGTGGGTGCGGACCACCGACGCGCCGTCACCGACGGTGACGTCGGTCAGGGTGGTGCCGGGGCCCACCACGCACCGCGCGCCGATCCGGGTGGCGCCGAGCAGCTCGGTCCCCGGGCGGATGACGGTGTCACGGCCGATGCTCACGTCGACGTCGATCCAGGTGGTGGCCGGGTCGACGATGGTCACGCCGGACATTTGATGGGCCGCGACGATGCGGCGGTTGAGCTCGGCGCCCAGTTCGGACAGCTGCACGCGGTTGTTGACACCGGCGACCAGCGCGCTGTCGTCGACGTGCTGGGCGTGCACGGTCTGGCCGTCGCCGCGGACGATGGCCACGACGTCGGTGAGGTACAGCTCCTGCTGGGCATTGTTGGCGCTCAGCCGGCTCAGAGCCGACCGCAGCGCGGCGATGTCGAAGGCGTAGACGCCGGCGTTGACCTCGCGGATCTCGCGCTGGGAGGGCGTCGCGTCGGTGTGTTCGACGATCGCCGTGAGCTCGCCGTCCTGGGTGCGCAGGATGCGGCCGTACCCGGTGGGGTCGACAAGCGTCGTGGTCAGCACCGTGACCGCGGCCGACGCCGCGCTGTGGGTCGCGATCAGACCGGCCACGGTGTCGGAGTCCAGCAGCGGCGTATCGCCCGAGGTGACGACGACGATGCCGGCGAAGTCGTCGGGCAGGGCCGACAGGCCGCAGCCGACCGCGTGGCCGGTGCCCATCGGTCGGTCCTGCAGCGCCACGTCGATGGTGCGCCCGAGCGTGTCGGCCAGTCCGGTGACCAGGGGCGCGATGCGCTGGTGATCATGGCCCAGGACCACGACCAGATGCTGCGGCGCCACCTTGGCGATCGCGTGCAGCGAATGCGACAGCATGCTGCGGCCGGCGAGGGTGTGCAGCACCTTCGGGGTGTCGGACCGCATCCGGGTGCCGGGCCCGGCCGCCAGGACCAGGACCGCGGTGTCACCGCGAAACGACATCAACTCTCCTTAACCCTCACCGCGAGCGTGCGTGTCTGTACACGCCGTCAAGCGTGTCATTTTGTGCACGCTCGAAGCAAAGAGCGAGGCCTTTTTCGGGCTCCGTCGCCAGGACTCGAACCTGAACTCTCAGAACCAAAATCTGATGTGCTGCCGATTACACCACGACGGATTGCGTACCCAGGCCCGTCGGCCTGCGCCATCAAGACTCTAGACGGGACGGCCTCGGCGCGCCGAACCGATACGCTGATTGACGTGGCCGTTCTGGACCCCCAAACGCAAAAAGAGCCGGATAAAGAGGTGCGGCCGCCGCGCGCCCGGATGACCGGCAGCGAGCGCCGCCAGCAACTGATCGGCATTGCCCGCTCGCTGTTCGCCGAGCGCGGCTACGAGGGCACCTCGATCGAAGAGATCGCGCTGCGGGCCAACGTGTCCAAACCGGTGGTCTACGAGCATTTCGGCGGCAAGGAGGGCCTGTACGCCGTCGTCGTCGACCGCGAGATGTCGGCGCTGCTGGACGGCATCACGTCGTCGCTGACCAACAACCGCTCGCGGGTGCGGGTGGAGCGGGTCGCGCTGGCGTTGCTCACCTACGTCGAGGAGCGCACCGACGGCTTCCGGATCATGATCCGCGACTCCCCGGCCGCGATCAGCTCGGGCACCTACTCGAGCCTGCTCAACGACGCCGTCAGCCAGGTCAGTTCCATCCTGGCCGGCGACTTCGCCCGCCGCGGCCTGGATCCGGACCTGGCGCCGTTGTATGCCCAGGCGCTGGTGGGCTCGGTGTCGATGACGGCGCAGTGGTGGCTCGATACGCGCGAGCCCAAGAAGGAAGTGGTCGCCGCGCACCTGGTCAACCTGATGTGGAACGGCCTGACCCACCTGGAGGCCGACCCGCGGTTGCAGGACGAATAGCCCGGGCTAGCCGCAGTCGCGCAGCAGCACGTCGGCCGTCGTTTCTCGCCGGACCAACGTGCGGGCCCGGCCGTCTTTGACCGACACCAGGGGCGGCCGGCCGACCATGTTGTAGTTCGACGCCATGCTGTGGTGGTAGGCGCCGGTGCAGGCCACGGCCAGCACGTCGCCGGGGCGCACGTCCGCCGGTAGCTCGATGTCCCGGGCGATCTCGTCGCCCGCTTCGCAGTGCCGGCCGGCGATGCTGACGCGCTGCCTGGGTCCCACCGGATGCCGGTTGGCCAGCGCGACGGTGTACTGGGCACCGTAGAGCGACACCCGCGGGTTGTCGCTCATCCCGCCGTCGACGGCCACGAAGGTGCGGCCACCCGGTCGCGTCTTCACCGAGCACACCCGGTACAGCGTCACCCCGGCGCGGCCGCTGATGCCGCGCCCGGGTTCGACCACGATCCTCGGCCGGGGGAAGTGCTCGGCGGCGCAGGCCTCGTCGACCGCGTCCTCGATGACCCGGCCGAGCTCGTCGAGGTTCAGCTCGCGGTCGCCGGCGGCGTAGGGGATGGCGTGGCCACCGCCGATGTTGAGCTCGGTGAGGATGACCCTGTGGTGGGCGCGGACGTCGGCCATGGCGGCGATCATCCGGCGGATCGCCTCGCCGTACAGGCCGGCGTCGGTGACCTGCGAGCCGATATGGCAGTGCAGCCCGACCAGGTCGAGGATCGGATGGGCCAGGACCCGCTTGATCGCGTCGGCGGTGTGATCACCGTCCAGGCTGAACCCGAACTTCTGGTCGCTGATGCCGGTCGTCACCGCGCGGTGCCCGTGAAGATCTGCCCTTGCGGAAAAGTCGGGGGCCACCCGGACGAGCACCGGCTGGCGCCGCCGCGCCAAGCCCGCGAGGTAGGCGATCTCGATGCACGAATCCAGCACGATGCGCCCGACCCCGACCCGCACGGCGTCGCGCAGCTCATCGGGCGGTTTCGCGTTGCCGTGCAGGACGATGCGTGCCGGATCCACTCCGCCGGCCAGGGCGACGGCCAGCTCACCGCTCGAGCAGACGTCGACCCCTAGGTCCTCTTCGCGCGCCCACCGCGCCACCGCGGTGCTCAGCAGCGACTTTCCGGCGTAGACCACCTCGGTTCCCCGCAGGGCCCGGCGATACCGGCGGGCGCGGTGGCGGAAGTCGGCCTCGTCGACGACGTACGTCGGGGTGCCGAACTCGTCGGCGATATCGGCCAGCGACACGTCGCCTACGCAGAGCCGGCCCTCCTCGTCGGAGCGCGTGGTGACCGGCCAGATCGTTGGGTCGAATCGCCGCGAGGCCGCTTTCCCGATCGACGGCAAGATGTCCAGCAATGTCATGAGTCCACCGTGCGCCCACCCAGTCTCGGGTGGCGCTTTTCTTACGATCCCTTGACGGTGCCGGGCCCAATTTTGATGAATTGGGCGCACCTAGAATGGATTCATCATGACCGCACCGGGGCCTGCTCGCCCAGAAACCCCGATCGCGGGGCTCGTGGATCTGGCGCTGACCGCGCCGACCTTCCAACAGCTCATCGACAGCGCGGCGGCCCGACCGGGCGAGCTGAGCCTGGTCGGTCCGGCCAGCGCCCGGGTGTTCGTCGCCGGCGCGCTGGCGCGGCTGGGTCCCTTGCTCGTGGTCACCGCGACCGGGCGCGAAGCCGACGACCTCACCGCCGAGCTGCGCGGCGTCTTCGGCGACGCCGTGGCCGCCTTCCCGTCCTGGGAAACCCTTCCGCACGAACGGCTCTCGCCCGGGATCGACACCGTCGGGACCCGTTTGATGGTGCTGCGCCGGCTGGCCCATCCCGATGACGCGCGGCTCGGGCCACCTTTGCGGGTGGTGGTGACCGCGGTGCGCTCGCTGCTGCAGCCGATGACGCCGCAGCTGGGCCGGGTCGAACCGGTCACCTTGGCCGTCGGCCAGGAGATCGCCTTCGAGGACGTCATCGCCCGGCTCGTCGAGCTGGCTTACACCAGGGTGGACATGGTCGGCCGGCGCGGCGAGTTCGCCGTGCGCGGCGGGATTCTCGACGTCTTCCCACCGACTGCCGAGCACCCCGTGCGCATCGAGTTCTGGGGTGACGAGGTCAGCGAGATGCGGATGTTCGCAGTCGCCGATCAGCGCTCGATTCCCGAGATCGAGGTCGACACCGTCATCGCGATGGCCTGCCGCGAACTGCTGCTCACCGCCGACGTGCGGGAGCGGGCCGCCGCGCTGGCCGCCCGGCACTCCACGGGCGAGCCCGCCATCACCGGCAGTGTGACCGACATGCTGGCCAAGCTGGCCGAGGGCATCGCGGTCGATGGCATGGAGGCGCTGCTCCCGGTGCTTCGGCCCGGCGAGCACGTGCTGCTCACCGACCAGCTGGCCGCTGGCACTCCGGTGTTGCTGTGCGACCCCGAAAAGGTGCGCCGCAGGGCCGCCGACCTGATCAAGACGGGCAGCGAATTCCTCGAGGCGTCCTGGTCTGTCGCTGCGCTGGGAACGGACGCGCCCGTCGACGTGGCGCAATTCGGTGGGTCCGGGTTCGCCGAATTGGACGACGTGCGGGCCGCCGCGGCCCGGTCGGGCCATCCGTGGTGGACCCTCAGCCAGCTTTCCGACGAATCGGCTGTGGAGCTCGATGTCCGGGCGGCGCCGTCGGCGCGCGGGCACCAGCACGACATCGACGGCATCTTCGCCATGCTGCGCGCGCACGTGACGACGGGCGGCTACGCCGCGGTGGTCGCGCCCGGGACGGGCACCGCCCATCGCGTGGTGGAGCGGCTCGCCGAGTCCGACACGCCCGCCGCGATGCTGGAACCCGGCGCTGCCCCCAAGCAGGGGGTCGTCGGCGTGCTCAAGGGGCCGCTGCACGACGGGGTCGTCATACCCGACGCCAACCTCGTCGTCATCACCGAGACCGACCTGACCGGCAACCGGGCGACGGCCGTCGAGGGTAAGCGGCTGGCGGCCAAGCGGCGCAACACCGTCGACCCGCTGGCGCTCACAGCCGGCGACCTGGTGGTGCACGACCAGCACGGCATCGGGCGCTTCGTGGAGATGACCGAACGCACCGTTGGGGGTGCGCGCCGCGAGTACCTGGTGCTGGAGTACGCCTCCAGCAAGCGGGGCGGGGGTTCCGACAAGCTGTACGTCCCGATGGACTCCCTGGACCAGCTGTCGCGCTACGTCGGCGGGCAGGCGCCGGCGCTGAGCAAGCTCGGCGGCAGCGACTGGGCCAACACCAAGACCAAGGCGCGCCGCGCGGTGCGCGAGATCGCCGGCGAGCTGGTCGCCCTGTACGCCAAACGGCAGGCCAGCGCGGGCCACGCGTTCGGGCCGGACACCCCCTGGCAGGCCGAGATGGAAGACGCGTTCGGCTTCACCGAAACCGTCGACCAGCTCACCGCGATCACCGAGGTCAAGGGCGATATGGAAAAGCCGATCCCGATGGACCGGGTGGTCTGCGGCGACGTCGGCTACGGGAAGACCGAGATCGCGGTCCGGGCGGCGTTCAAGGCGGTCCAGGACGGCAAACAGGTCGCCGTGCTGGTGCCCACCACGCTGTTGGCCGACCAGCACCTGCAGACGTTCAGCGAGCGCATGGCCGACTTCCCGGTGACCGTCAAGGGCCTGTCCCGGTTCACCGACTCCACCGAGTCCCGCGCAGTGATCGAGGGCCTGGCCGACGGGACCGTGGACATCGTGATCGGCACGCACCGGCTGTTGCAGACGGGCGTGCGCTGGAAGGACCTGGGCCTGGTCGTCGTCGACGAGGAGCAGCGGTTCGGCGTCGAACACAAGGAGCACATCAAGTCGCTGCGCACCCACGTCGACGTGCTCACCATGAGCGCCACCCCGATCCCGCGCACGCTGGAGATGAGCCTGGCCGGGATCCGCGAGATGTCGACGATCCTGACGCCGCCCGAGGAGCGCTATCCGGTGCTGACCTACGTCGGCCCGCACGACGACAAGCAGATCGCCGCCGCCCTGAGGCGCGAGCTGCTGCGCGACGGTCAGGCATTCTACGTGCACAACCGGGTCAGCTCGATCGACGCGGCGGCGGCGCGGGTCCGCGAGCTGGTGCCCGAGGCCCGCGTCGTGGTCGCGCACGGGCAGATGCCCGAGGATCGGCTGGAACGCACCGTGGCGGGGTTCTGGAACCGCGAATACGACATCCTGGTGTGCACCACGATCGTGGAGACCGGCCTGGACATCTCCAACGCCAACACGTTGATCGTGGAGCGCGCCGACACCTTCGGGCTCTCCCAACTGCACCAGTTGCGCGGGCGCGTCGGCCGCAGCCGCGAGCGCGGGTATGCCTATTTCCTGTATCCGCCGCATGTGCCGCTGACCGAGACCGCCTACGACCGGTTGGCAACCATCGCACAGAACAACGAGCTGGGCGCCGGGATGGCCGTCGCGCTGAAGGACCTCGAGATCCGCGGCGCCGGCAACGTGCTGGGGGTCGAGCAGTCCGGGCACGTCGCCGGGGTCGGGTTCGACCTGTACGTGCGGCTGGTCGGCGAGGCGGTGGAGGCGTACCGGGCGGCCGCCGACGGCGAGACGGTCACCAGCCCCGAAGAGCCCAAGGATGTGCGGATCGACCTGCCGGTGGACGCCCACCTGCCGCCCGACTACATCGCCAGCGACCGGCTGCGCCTCGAGGGCTACCGGCGGCTGGCCGCGGCGTCCACCGACGGCGAGATCGACGCCGTCGTGGAGGAGCTGATCGACCGCTACGGGGCGCTGCCCGAACCCGCCGAGCGGCTGGTGGCGGTGGCGCGGCTGCGGCTGGTGTGCCGCGCCGCGGGCATCACCGAGGTGTCGGCCCCATCGGCGGCGACCGTGCGGCTGTCGCCGGTGACGCTGCTGGATTCGGCGCAGGTGCGCCTCAAGCGGATGTATCCGGCGGCGCACTACCGCGCCACGACGGCCACGGTGCAGGTCCCCATTCCCCGGGCCGCCGGGGGTATCGGCGCGCCACGGCTGCGCGATGTCGAGTTGGTGCAGATGGTGGCCAACCTGGTGACGGCGCTGCAGGGAAAGCCACAGCAAGATGTTGGTATAACCAGTTCACCAGCCCCGATGTCCAGTGAGGAACGGCAAGCACGATGATCCGCGCCGGCGACGATGCAGCGCCAAGCGCCGAGGAGGAGCGGCGCTGATGATCGTCGTCTTGTTCGACCCCCGCCGCCCATCGCTGGTGCCCGTCGAGGCCATCGAGCACCTCACCGGCGAGGTGCAGTACACCGAGGAGATGCCCGTCGCCGTGCCGTGGTCGCTGCCCGCCGCGCGGCCGGTGCATTCCGGCGACCCCAATGCTCCAGCGCCGGTGCTGCTGTCGTCGGATCGGGACCACCCCGCCGTCACCGCGCGGTTGGCCGCCGGAGCCCGGTTGATCTCGGCGCCGGACACGCCGCGCGGCGAACGACTCGTCGACGCCGTCGCGCTGATGGACAAGCTGCGCACCGCCGGGCCGTGGGAAAGCGAGCAAACCCACGACTCGTTGCGCAGGTTCCTGCTGGAGGAGACCTACGAGCTGCTCGACGCGGTCCGCCGCGGCAACGCCGACCAGGTGCGCGAAGAACTCGGCGACGTGTTGCTGCAGGTGCTCTTCCACGCCCGCATCGCCGAGGACGCCCCCCAGTTTCCCTTCACCATCGACGACGTCGCCGTCACGCTGATGCGCAAACTGGGCAATCGGGTGCCCGGAGTGCTTGCCGGGCAATCGATTTCGCTCGAAGAACAGCTGGCGCAGTGGGAAGAGCGCAAGGCGGCCGAAAAGCCGCGGAACTCCGTGATGGACGACGTCCACATCGGTCAGCCGGCATTGGCGTTGGCGCAGAAGGTGATTCAGCGTGCCGAGAAGGCCGGCCTGCCTTCAGATCTGATCCCCGACGAGATCAGGTCCGTCTCCATCTCGGCCGACATTGACGCGGAAAGCGTGCTGCGCACGGCGGTTTTGGAGTTTGTCGATACGGTCCGCGGCGTGGAGCGGGCGGTTGCCGCGACGCGCCGCGGGGGCAGCGTTCCCGAAGAATTCGATGTGGCGCCGCTCGGCGAAGTCAGCGACGAGGAGTGGCGCGCGCACTGGCCGTCCGGCCAACCGGCGATCGACTCCCAGCCGCCGGTCACGGAAGAACCGGTGGGCTCGCCCGACGACAGCGCAGCGGACGCCGACGAGTCCGGCGGCGACGACGAGTCCGGCGGCGCCGACGACGAGCCCCAGGCACCGGCCAAGGCGCACGAAGGCGGCTCCAAGCGGCGCAAGGGCCGCAAATAGGGCGGTTCGGCCGGGCGGGCGTCGTCGCCGTCGCGATTGCCAAAGTTGCTGGTAGCTAACCGATGATTAGCTGAAACCGGCGACGAATCGGTGCGCTTGGGCCCCGAATCGACCGGATAGCCCCGAAACGCGTGGGACGATGGTCGTGCCGAGGTTTGTGCAGGGGAGTTCAGGGGAGCTTAAGGAAGCATGGTGACGCCGAGACGTTGGTTGCGTGCGGCCGCGGTGATCGGCGCGACCGCCATGCTGCTGGCCTCCAGTTGCACCTGGCAGCTCAGCCTGTTCATCCCCGACGGCGTCCCCCCACCGGCGGGGGATCCGGTGCCGCCGGTGGACACCCACGTCAGCGGTCGGCCCGCGGATCAGTTGCGGCAGTGGGCCGAGCAACGGTCGACTGCGCTGGAGATCCCGGTCATCGCGCTGGAGGCGTACGCCTACGCCGCCCGGGTCGCCGAGGTGGAGAACCCGAAGTGCCGCATCGCGTGGACCACGCTGGCCGGCATCGGGCAGGTCGAGAGCCACCACGGCACCTACCGGGGTGCGACGCTGTCACCCAACGGAGATGTGAGCCCGCCCATTCGGGGAGTTCGCCTGGACGGCAGCGGCGGCACCCTACGCATCGTCGACGCCGAGGAGGGCGCGGGAACCGACGCCGCGGGCGTGGTGCGGGCGATGGGACCGATGCAGTTCATTCCGGAGACGTGGCGGTTGTATGGGGTTGACGCCCACAACGACGGCGTGGTCAGCCCGGACAACATCGACGATGCGGCGCTGGCTGCCGCGGGGTATCTGTGTTGGCGCGGAAAAGATCTCGGGACGCCGCGGGGGTGGATCACCGCGCTGCGGGCCTACAACAACTCCGGCATCTACGCGCGGGCGGTGCGGGACTGGGCGACCGCCTACGCGGCGGGTCACCCGCTGTAGCAGGATGTAGCAGGCTCTACGCTAAAGGCGGCCCCGAGGCCTGCACCAGCTACCAGGCAAAGTCTACGCAAGGAGAACCCAGTGCCGATTATCGAGCAGGTCGGGGCCCGCGAGATCCTCGACTCCCGCGGTAACCCGACGGTCGAGGTCGAGATAGCTCTGATGGACGGGACGTTTGCCCGGGCGGCGGTCCCGTCCGGCGCGTCGACCGGCGAGCACGAGGCCGTCGAGTTGCGTGACGGCGGTGAGCGTTACGGCGGCAAGGGCGTGCAAAAGGCGGTGCAATCGGTGCTCGACGAGATCGGCCCGGCGGTGATCGGGCTCAGCGCCGACGATCAGCGGTTGGTGGACCAGGCGCTGGTGGACCTCGACGGCACCCCGGACAAGTCGCGGCTGGGCGGCAACGCGATCCTCGGCGTCTCCCTGGCCGTGGCCAAAGCGGCCGCCGATTCGGCCGACCTGCCGCTGTTCCGCTACATCGGCGGGCCCAACGCGCATATCCTGCCGGTGCCGATGATGAACATCCTCAACGGTGGTGCGCACGCCGACACCGCGGTCGACATCCAGGAGTTCATGGTGGCCCCGATCGGCGCGCCCAGCTTCGCCGAGGCGTTGCGTTGGGGCGCCGAGGTGTACCACTCGCTGAAGTCGGTGCTGAAGAAGGAGGGCCTCTCCACCGGCCTGGGCGACGAGGGCGGCTTTGCCCCCGATGTTGCCGGCACCACCGCGGCGCTGGACCTGATCGGCCGGGCCATCGAGTCCGCGGGTTTCAAGCTCGGCGCCGACGTAGCGCTGGCCCTCGACGCGGCCGCCACCGAGTTCTACACCGACGGCACCGGCTACGCCTTCGAAGGCAGCACGCGCACCGCCGAGCAGATGGCCGAGTTCTACGCCGGCCTGCTCGGCTCGTATCCCTTGGTGTCCCTCGAAGACCCGCTGGCAGAGGACGATTGGGAGGGTTGGGCAACCCTGACCGCGTCGATCGGCGAGCGGGTGCAAATCGTCGGCGACGACATCTTCGTCACCAATCCCGAGCGGCTCGAAGAGGGCATAGAAAAGGGCGTGGCAAATGCGTTGCTGGTCAAGGTGAATCAGATCGGCACGCTGACCGAGACGCTCGACGCCGTCGCCCTGGCTCACCACAGCGGGTATCGCACGATGATGAGCCACCGCAGCGGCGAGACGGAAGACACCACGATCGCCGACCTGGCGGTGGCCGTCGGCTGCGGTCAGATCAAGACCGGTGCGCCGGCCCGCAGCGAGCGCGTCGCCAAATACAACCAGCTGTTGCGGATCGAGGAGGCCCTCGGCGACGCCGCCCGCTTCGCCGGCGATCTGGCCTTCCCCCGATACGTGCCGGAGTCCAGATAGCTTGGCCGGCAAGCCCGATCCGAAACG
>NZ_LZIR01000096.1 GCF_001667035.1 Mycobacterium sp. 852002-51057_SCH5723018 | reverse complement strand
GCAGCGCCCGGCTACGCCGCGCTTGCGATCGTCACGTCAGCCCGCCGTGGCGATCGGATTGATCGGCAACGAGCGCAGCGCGCCGGGGGGGGGGGGGGCCACCCCGGGGCGCGCGGGCGGGGTCGGGGCCAGCCGGCGGTAGGTGTCGCCCTGCAGGGGGCGCAGATCGTTCTCGCCCTTGTTCGGCCACAGCGAGGCGGCCCGCTCGGCCTGGGCGGTGATCGACAGCGACGGGTTGACGCCCATGTTCGCCGAGATCGCGGTGCCGTCGACCACGTACATGGTCGGGTAGCCGTACACCCGGTGATACGGGTCGATGACGCCGCTCTCGGGGCTGTCGCCGATCACCGCGCCGCCCAGGAAGTGGGCCGTCAGCGGGATGTTGAGCAGCTCGCCCCAGGTGCCGCCGGCCACGCCGTCGATCTTGTCGGCGATGCGGCGGGTGACCCGGTTGCCGATCGGGATCCACGACGGGTTCGGTTCGCCGTGGCCCTGCTTGCTGGAATACCAGCGGATTCCGAGCTTGCCGCGCTTGGTGTACGTGGTGATCGAGTTGTCCAGGTGCTGCATCACCAGCGCGATCAGGGTGCGCTCGCTCCACTGGTGGACGTTGAGCAACCGCATCATCCGCCGCGGGTCCGCGCGGGCCTGGTCCAGCAACTGTTTCCAGCGCGGAATGTCGTTGCCCTCAGGACCCTCGCCGTCGGTCATCAGCGTCTGCAGCAGCCCCATCGCGTTGGAACCCTTGCCGTAGCGAACGGGCTCGATGTGCGTGTCGGACGTCGGGTGGACCGACGACGTGATCGCCACCCCGTGGGTCAGGTCGAGGTCCGGCTTCACCTCGAGCCGACCGGCGCCGACGATCGACTCGGAGTTGGTGCGGGTCAGCACTCCAAGGCGCTTGGACAGCCGGGGCAGCTTGCCCTTGTCGCGCATGTTGAACAGCAGGTGCTGGGTTCCCCAGGTGCCCGCGGCCAGGATCAGGTATTCGGCGGTGTAGGTGCGCCGGTCGCGGCGCAGCCAGCTGCCGGTGCGGACCGTGCGAACCTCCCACAGCCCGTCCGGGCGCTGCTCGAAGCCCTTCACCGTGGTCATCGGATGCACTTGCGCACCGGCCGATTCCGCCAGGCCGAGGTAGTTCTTCACCAGCGTGTTCTTGGCGCCGTAGCGACAGCCCGTCATGCAGCAGCCGCACTCCAGGCAGCCGGTGCGGTCCGGGCCGGCGCCGCCGAAGTAGGGGTCGGGCACGGTCTTGCCCGGCGCCTTGGTGCCGTCCGGGCCGAAGAACACCCCGACCGGGGTGGGCACGAACGTGTCGCCGAACCCCATCTCGTCGGCGACCTCCTTGACGACGCGGTCGGCGTCGGTGAACGTCGGGTTCTCCACCACGCCGAGCATCCGTTGCGCCTGTTCGTAGTGCGGCATCAGCTCGTCGCGCCAGTCGGTGATGTGCGACCACTGCCGGTCTTTGAAGAACGGCTCCGGCGGCACGTACAAGGTGTTGGCGTAGTTGAGCGAACCGCCGCCGACTCCGGCGCCGGCCAGGATCATCACGTTGCGCAGCGGGTGGATGCGCTGGATCCCGTAGCAACCGAGCTTGGGCGCCCACAGGAACTTGCGCAGGTCCCAGGAGGTCTCGGCGAACTCCTCGTCGGAGAAGCGGCGGCCGGCCTCCAGCACGCCTACCCGGTAGCCCTTTTCCGTCAGCCGCAGCGCGCTGACGCTGCCCCCGAATCCCGAACCGATGATCAGGACGTCGTAATCCGGCTTCATCGCACCAGTATGGCCTTACCGGCCGGTAATAAACCAGCGCCCCCGGGGCCGTCACGAGTGGGCGGCGGGCCGCATATTGGTGGCCGAGCGTGCGGCTGGCCTCCCCCTCGCCGGCGAGGCCTGCGAGGGCCGCCGGCGCTCAGCCGCCGACCGTCAGGCCGACCTTTTGGAACTCCTTCAGATCGCAATAGCCGGCCTTGGCCATCGACCGGCGCAGGCCGCCGACCAGGTTCAGGCTGCCGAACGGGTCGTCTGACGGGCCGTTGAGGACCCGCTCCAGCGGCGGCCGCTCCCCGACGGCGATCTGCAGCAGCGCCCCGCGGGGCAGCGACGGGTGCGCCGCGGCGGCCGGCCAGAACCACCCGCCGCCCAGCGCCTCGGCGGATTCTGCCAGCGGGGTGCCCAGCAGCACCGCGTCGGCCCCGCACGCGATGGCCTTGGCCAGCTCGCCCGAGGTGTGGATGTCGCCGTCGGCCAGCACGTGCACGTAGCGGCCCCCGGTCTCGTCGAGGTATTCGCGGCGCGCGGCGGCGGCGTCGGCGATCGCGGTGGCCATCGGCACGCTGATGCCCAACACCTCGTCGCTGGTGGTCACCCCCCTCGTCGAGCCGTACCCGACGATGACGCCGGCGGCGCCGGTGCGCATCAGGTGCAGCGCGGTGCGGTGGTCGAGCACCCCGCCGGCGACCACCGGGACGTCGAGCTCGGAGATGAAGGTCTTGAGGTTCAGCGGCTCGCCGGCCCCTTCCCGGTCCAAGACCACTCTTTCGGCGGAGACGATCGTGCCCTGGATGACCAGCAGGTCGATCCCCGCCTGCAGCAGCACCGGCGTCAGCGCCTGGGCGTTTTGCGGGCTGACCCGCACCGCGGTGATCACCCCCGCCTCCCGGATGCGGGCCACCGCCGAGCCCAGCAGGTCGGGGTCCAGCGGCGCCGCGTGCAGCTCCTGCAGCAGCCGGATCGCCGCGGAGGGCTCCGGCTCCTTCTCGGCGGCCTCGATCAGTTGGGCGATCTTGGCCGCGACGTCGGCGTGCCGGCCGATCAGCCCCTCGCCGTTGAGCACGCCGAGCCCACCGAGGCGGCCCAGCTCGATGGCGAACTCCGGCGAGACCAGGGCATCGGTCGGGTGTGCCACCACGGGGATCTCGAACCGGTAGGCGTCGAGCTGCCACGACGTCGAGACGTCCTGCGACGAGCGGGTGCGCCGCGACGGCACGATGCTGATTTCGCTGAGTTCGTAGGTGCGACGGGCGGCGCGGCCCATCCCGATCTCGACCATTGCCAGTTCGCTGTTCACCGCGCGTAGTAGTTGGGCGCTTCGACGGTCATGGCGACATCGTGCGGGTGGCTCTCCTTGAGTCCCGCCGGCGTGATCCGGACGAACTGCGCCTGCTGCAGCACCTCGATGGTGGGCGAGCCGGTGTAGCCCATCGCGGCCCGCAGCCCGCCGGTGAGCTGGTGGATCACCGACGACAACGGCCCGCGGAACGGCACCCGGCCCTCGATGCCCTCGGGCACCAGCTTGTCCTCGGAGAGCGCGTCGTCGGCGAAGTAGCGGTCCTTGGAGTAGGACTTGCCCGTCCCTCCCGGCCCGGCTCGCCCGGCCATGGCGCCCAGTGACCCCATGCCGCGGTAGCTCTTGAACTGCTTGCCGTTGACGAAGATCAGTTCGCCGGGCGCCTCGGCGGTGCCGGCCAGCAGCGAGCCGAGCATGGCCGTCGACGCGCCGGCGGCCAGGGCCTTGGCGATGTCGCCGGAGTACTGCAAGCCGCCGTCGGCGATGACCGGCACGCGCGCCGCCGCGCACGCCGCGACGGCTTCCAAAATCGCCGTGATCTGAGGCGCACCGACGCCGGCCACGACGCGGGTGGTGCAGATGGATCCCGGCCCCACACCGACCTTCACCGCATCGGCACCGGCGTCGACGAGCGCGGCGGCCGCGGACCGGGTGGCGACGTTGCCGCCGATCACCTCGACGCGGTCGCCGACTTCGGCCTTGAGCTTGCCGACCATCTCGAGCACCAGCCGGTTGTGCGCGTGCGCGGTGTCGACGACGAGCACGTCGACCCCGGCGTCGGCCAGCATCATCGCCCGGACCCACGCGTCCCCGCCGACGCCGACGGCGGCGCCGACCAGCAACCGACCGTCGCTGTCCTTGGTGGCCAGGGGGTGCTGTTCGGTCTTGACGAAGTCCTTGACGGTGATCAGCCCGGTCAGCCGGCCGTGTCCGTCGACGATCGGCAGCTTCTCGATCTTGTTGCGCCGCAACAACCCCAGCGCCGCGTCGGCGCTGACCCCCTCCTGGGCGGTGATCAGCGGGGCCTTCGTCATCACCTCGGCGACCTGCTTGGTCTGGTCCACCTCGAAGCGCATGTCGCGGTTGGTGATGATCCCGACCAGCGCCCCGACGTCGTCGACGACCGGCAGCCCGGAGATGCGGAACCGGGCGCACAGCGCGTCGACCTGGGCCAGCGTGTTGTCCGGGCGGCAGGTGACCGGGTCGGTGACCATGCCGGCCTCAGAGCGTTTCACCATCTCGACCTGGCCGGCTTGTTCGGCGACGGGCAGGTTGCGGTGCAGCACACCCATGCCGCCGGCGCGGGCCATCGCGATGGCCATCCGCGACTCGGTGACCGTGTCCATGGCCGAGCTGACCAGCGGCACCTTGAGCCTGATCTTCTTGGTGAGCTGGCTGGAGGTGTCGGCGTTGGCGGGCACCACATCCGAGGCGGCCGGCAGCAGCATGACGTCGTCGAAGGTGAGCCCAAGCATCGCGATCTTGTACGGGTTGTCGCCCCCGGTCGGCATCGGGTCGTCGGTCAGGCCCCGAATCTGGGGGTCGCGCACGAACGCACCGGCGACCAGGGCAGAGCTGTCTTCTAGGTCGGACGTGCCACGGGACATCGGTGGGGCCCTCCATACGATGCGGAGTGAGAAGCCCATCCTATCGGCTCGGCGGACACCTGGACTCGCTTGCTTGGGCGCGCCGCCGGGGGCAACCGGCGCGGACTCGGCGGATCGCTGCCTGCTGGCGTTATGACGGCCCGCCTGCGTAGGCTAGAGACGTGCGCGACCACCTCCCACCGGGTTTGCCACCTGACCCGTTCGCCGACGACCCCTGCGATCCGTCGGCGGCGCTGGAAGCCGTCGAGCCGGGACAACCCCTGGATCAGCAAGAGCGGATGGCGGTCGAGGCCGACCTGGCCGACCTGGCCGTCTACGAGGCCCTCTTGGCGCACAAGGGGATTCGCGGACTGGTGGTGTGCTGCGACGAGTGCCAGCAGGATCACTACCACGACTGGGACATGTTGCGGGCCAACCTGCTACAGCTGCTGATCGACGGGACCGTCCGTCCGCACGAGCCGGCCTACGACCCGGAACCCGACTCCTACGTCACGTGGGATTACTGCCGCGGCTACGCCGACGCCTCGCTCAACGAAGCGACGTCAGACGCCGATTTTCACCGGCGCCACTGAGCGCCTCTTCAGCCTGACCGGCCCGCGTCAGGGCGCGTCGTCCGGGGCCTGCGTCGACGGCGTGGACGTGTGCCCGTGGTGCCGATGCCGACCCGAGGACGGGCTGGTCGTCGGGGTCTGTGACGGACTGAGCGATGCGCTGGGCGAGCTGGATGACGGGCTCGGCGCAGCGGACGTCGTGCCGGCCGCAGTCGATGATTTGGTGGTCGGGGTCGTGGATGCGGCGGGCGCGCCGGGCGGCCTCGTCGCGGAGGCCGGCAGCGTCGCGTTCGGGTTGCGCGATTCGACCCGCGTGTTGAGCAGGTTGACCTCGTTCAGCAGGTCGTGCCTGCTGGCCCCGTCGTTCATGGATTGCACGGTGCTGCTGACCTCGGCCAGCTGATTCTGGGCCTGGGCCCACTGGCCCTGGTCGATCATTTGCTGGACCTTCGCCAACTCGGCCTTGGCGGACAGCTCGATCTGGCTGTCGTTGACCCGCGGCTGGTCGAAGAACATGGCGTGCAGGCCGTAAAGCGTGTCGCCGGGACGGGCCTCGACGACCATGGCGCCGAACCCGCTGAGCACCAACAGCGTCGCGGCGACCGACCCGACCGTCGCCAGGCCGCGGCGGGCTCGGGAACGCTCGGCCAGGCCGTCACGCAGCGCTTCGACGGCCTCTTCCGGCGACACCAGCGCGCTGGCCGGCGGCCACCGCAGGTCGTCGCGCCAGTCCTGCATCAGGACGGCCAGCGCTTCAAAGTTGCGGTCGTCCAGGTCGACCGGCCGGCGCTCGGCGAGCGCGTCGAGGAGTAGATCGGTGCGGGCCAACTCGTCCAGGGCCGGTTGGTCGGGAACAGCGTAACCAAATTCAGGCATAGTCACCTGCCGCGACGATTTCGGACTTGAGCCGTGACAGCGCCCGGTGCTGGGCCACCCGGACGGCTCCGGTGGTGCTGCCGACGGCGGCGGCGGTCTCCTCGGCCGACAGGCCGACGACCACGCGCAGGATCAGGATCTCGCGCTGCTTGGCAGGCAGAATTTCGAGCAATTCGTTCATCCGGCTGACCGAGTCGGCCTCGATGGCCCGTTGCTCAGGACCGGCGTCGGGCGACCAGCGCTCGGGAACGGTTTCGGCGGGATAGGCAAGATCGCGGCCGGCGGCCCGATGGGCGTCGGCGACCTTGTGGGCCGCAATGCCGTACAAGAAGGCCAGGAACGGGCGGCCCCGCTCCCGGTACCGCGGCAGCGCGGTGATGGTGGCCAAGCACACCTCCTGTGCCACGTCGTCTGCTGACAGGCCGCCCCGTTCGACTGTGCCGACGCGCGCCCGGCAATATCGCACGACAATCGGACGGATGGTCTCCAGCACCTCCCGTAGGGCGTTCCGGTCCCCCGCCACGGCCTCCGCAACCACAGCGTCGAGACGTTCCCCTTGAATTGTCATCGACGGCGGTATCTCCAACGTTACGAATGGGACACATCGCGGGCTAACTAACCAAATGACAATAACGGGCGGAGGGCCGTTTCAAGCGCAACGCCACGCGCCCCCGGCGCGCCGCACCTGGCCTGCGCAAATATCCCGAATTTCGAGCAGTTTTTGTGCCGAAAACGTGTCGCTTTCGATATCGATCAGCAAGCACGCCAGCGCCCACCGAAGCGGTATCAGGTCCAGGCGGCAGGTGGCCTCGAGCGCCTCGTCGGCGACCGCGCGGGCGCGATCCACGCTGCCGGCGCTGCACAGCGCGGCGGCCAGCACCACGTCGCTCTTGACGCGGTGACGCGCCGACCTGGCAGCCATGGCGCCCGCCAACTCGACCGCCTCCTCGGCGTGACGCAAGGCGGTCTGGCCGTCCCCGGAGGCCATCGCCAGCTCGGCGGCCACCCACCCCCGTCGCACCGCCAGCCGGTCCGGCACCACGCCGGGCGTCGGCCGCCAGCCCGATCAGCGCGTCGGCGTGGGCCTCGAGATTGTCGCCGGCCAGCGCCAGGGCCCGACCGTCCCAACCGCGTGCCGACGTGTGCCAGCCGAGCTGGCGCAGGAAGGATCCACGGGTGCTGTGGGCCAACGAGAGCAGCCGGCCCGACGCGACGCCGCGCCGCAGCACCTCGAGGTCGCGGTAGGCGCTGCCGTAGCGGCCCTGACCGCCGGCGGCGACCGCCCGCAGCCACAGCTGCTGAGGCGTGATCGCCGCGGGCAACGGCCAGCTGTCGGGTCGCGCGCCGAAGGCCGCCTCAGCCAACTGTTGAGCCAACTTTTGCTCGATCATCAAAGTGTGACCAGTTTCAATCACGGTGATGGTAGTAAACACTTCGTGCTGTCTGTGTTACCGAGCTGTTAATCATGATCAGCTGCGTCCTAATTGCCCTTCCCACTTCCTCACCCCCTGAGCTGGGAAATCTCGGTGCGGTCAAGGGCCTGGTAGCACGGTTCTCACTCGGCAAATCGGTGGTAGATGAACGGCGAGTTAATTCTGCTCCAACGCTTACATATTTTGCCGGGCTAAGTGGCTATTGACGGAAATTCGTCGTCGCCCCTAAGTTCTTCCTTGACGGGTTAGTCATCGGTGACCCCCACTCCAAATCAGTGCACAATCGCTTGTCGGGCGCTTCGCGAGCCTGACCTTCCGGGCGGTGCCGTGCAGAGAGGGAACGATCCTATGCCACAGCCGGAGCAGCTACCCGGGCCCAACGCCGACATCTGGAACTGGCAGCTGCAAGGCCTGTGCCGCGGCGTTGACTCCTCGATGTTTTTCCATCCCGACGGCGAGCGCGGCCGCGCCCGCATGCAACGCGAGCAGCGAGCCAAGGAGATGTGCCGGCGGTGCCCGGTGATCGAGGAATGCCGTTCCCATGCGCTGGAAGTCGGCGAGCCCTACGGCGTTTGGGGTGGCCTTTCGGAATCCGAGCGCGACCTGCTCCTCAAGGGCGACATCGGCCGCGGCCGCGGCATCCGCCGTTCGGCCTGATCGGCCCTTCGTCCCGCTGCACGGCCGCGATTGAACGATTCGCGGCCGCCGCGCGTGTACCCCTCATGGACTAGGCCACCGGCTGGTCGCCGTCCATTGTCGACGCGGCGTCGAGAGCCGTTGCGCCGCGCCGGCCCGGGTTCGAGCGAGCGTTCTGTCGCGTAGTGGGGAACCCCGTGGCAGATCGCTCGCGCACAGGAGGAGTGCCGTGGGTGAGCGGTCGCATCAAGCAGTTCGAACAATTCTGGGGCGACAGCAGTGGCTGGATCGGCCGAGCTATCGGCTCGAGCACGGTCTGACGTTCGTGTTCGCCGCCATGGGGCGGTACCGAGACCGTGTCAGCAACGCGCTGCACGGCACCTGGCTGGGTCATCCGCTGCATCCGGCGTTGACGTCGGTGCCGACGGGGGCGGTGGCGGCGACGGTCGCGATGGACGCGGTCAGCGTGCTGCCGGGTCGGGCGTCGGCATGGCGCGACGCGTCGAGGTTTGCGTTGGGCGTCGGGATCGTGGGCAGCGTAGGCGCGGCCGCCACCGGTCTGACGGACTGGCAGCACACTCACGAGGAATCGCGCCGCATCGGCCTCGTTCACGGCATCCTGAACGGGTTCGCCACCGGCCTGTACGCGCTGTCGTGGTGGGACCGGGGCCGCGGGCGTCACCGGCGCGGGGTCTTCACTAGCGCCGTCGGCTATGGCCTGGCCCTGGGCAGCGGCTACCTGGGTGGGTGTCTGGTCTATGAAACGGGCACCGGGGTGGACCGCTCCGGCGCCCGGTTGACGGGGGAACGCTGGACGCCGGTGCTGCCGGCAACCGCACTCGACGGCCAGCCGCAACGCGTCGACGTAGAGGGCGTTGGCGTGGTGCTGTATCGCAGCGACGGTCGGGTGCTGGCCGTGGGTGAGCGTTGCCCGCACCTGGGCGCGCCGATGGATGACGGCTGGATCGACCGCGGCCGGATCGTCTGCCCCTGGCATGGCTCGCGGTTCGCATGCGAATCGGGCAAGGTGCTGCGCGGGCCCGCGACGGCGGCGCTGCCGAATTACCCGGTGCGGGTCCGGGACGGGCTCATCGAGGTGCGAGGAGCGGCGAAATGAACGCCTACGACGTGCTTTTCGAGCACCATAAGGTGTTGCGCGGGCTGTGCGAGAAGATCACCGCGATACCGGCGGACACCGACGAACGGCAAGACGCCCTCGACGAATTGTTGATCGAACTCGACATTCACATGCGCATCGAGGACGACTTGTTCTATCCGGCGGTGTCGGCGGCCACCAGCCTCGTCGCGATCGCCCACGCCGAGCATCGGCAGGTCTGGGATCAGCTGGCGGTGCTTCTTCGGACGCCGCCGTCGGCACCGGAATACGCCGACGAATGGCACTCGTTCGTGACGGTGCTGGACGCCCACGCCACCGAGGAGGAGCGCGACTTGTGCCCGGCGCCAGTGGATTTGAGCGAAGACATGCTCGACGCGCTCGGCAACCGGATGCTCGAGCGCATCGACCGGTTACGAGAGTCGACCATCAACAGACTCCGCGTCCGCGGCCGCAAGGCTCTGCTCAGCGCGCTCTGAGCTGACCCGCCGCCGGTGGCTACCCGACCTGCGCAGCGTGCGGCTGTGAGCGGCCACCACGTGACTGCGCGTCGACCAGCGGCTTGAGCGCCTCGCCCACCGCTGTGACGACACCGGGTGTGTAGCGGTGCGTCGGCAGGTTGATGATCACGCCGTCGATGCCTGCGTCAAGCACCCGGCGTTGGATCTCGTCGGCTACCTGGTCGGGCGTACCGGTGACCGCCCGGCCGCCCTGAGCCTCGCCGATGTCCCTGGGCGCGCCGTAGCCGTCGAGCACGATCGTCAGCAGGCAACTGGTTTCCAAAGTTGCCGGGTCACGGTCGATTTCGGCGCAGCGCTGGCGGAGCACGTTCAGCTTGCCGGGCAACTCGTCGATGTTGGCGATGATGTTGAGGTGGTCGGCGTAGCGGGCGGCCAGGCGGAATGTCTTCTTTTCGCCGCTACCGCCGAGCATGATCGGAATGTGGTCTCGATAGCGCGGCTCGTTGGTCGCGCTTTCGGTGTGATACCACTTGCCGGAGAAGCTGGGCCTCTCGCCGTGCAGCATCGGGACGATGATTTGCAGTGCCTCCTCGAGCTTTTCGAACCGCTCGGTGAATGTGCCGAACTCGAAGCCCAGTTGCCGGTGCTCCAGCTCGAACCATCCCGCTCCGATGCCGAGGATTGCGCGCCCGGCGCTGACGACGTCCAACGTCGTGATCTCCTTGGCGAGCAAGGTCGGGTTGCGATAGGTGTTGCCGGTCACCAAGGTTGACAGCTGCACGCGCTCGACGGACGCGGCTAAGGCGCCCAGCGCGGTGTAGGCCTCCAGCATGGGTTCGTCGGGTTCACCCAGTGTCGGCAATTGGTAGAAGTGATCCATCAGCAGGACAGTGTCGAACCCAGCACTCTCGGCCTCGCGGGCCTGAGCCTGGACGGCGGGAAACAGTTCGGCGACTGGCTTGCCGTAGGAGAAGTTGGGAATCTGCAATCCGAGGCGAATAGTCACGCCCCACTGCAACCCGCCGGGCGCCGTTCGCATTCCGACGGGGTCGTCCTCGATTACAGGCCATCGCGACACATAAACGTCTGCGACGACTCGCGGAGACGAGTGTGCGTGGATTATGTCTGGATGTGGCGGGCATCGCCGAAAAGCGAAACAGCCCCGGCCAGCGGCAGGAGGTGTGTCGCATCGCTCGACTAGCGGTGGTGAACCCGTGGCCGTGGTCGACGTCCACTTTTCCGGCCCCGCTATTCAGTTACCTGTGCGCGAATTCAGCGAGCTTGGCGTTGACCGCCGCCGGATCCGCTACACGACCGTCGAGGTGCACCCCGCAAACACGAAAACACCCCCGACCATCAGGCCGGGGATGTTGTCCGTAGCGCGTCGCTTCTAGTGGTGGTGATGCCCGTGGCCGTGGCCGTGGTCGTCGGACTCCGCCGGCTTCTCGACGATCGCCGTCTCAGTGGTCAGCACCATCCGGGCCACCGACGCCGCGTTGACCACCGCCGACCGGGTCACCTTGACCGGGTCGATGACCCCGTCGGCCAGCAGGTCACCGTAGCTGAGCGTCTCCGCGTTCAGCCCGTGCCCGGCCGGCAGCTCGCCGACCTTGTTGACCGCGACCGCCCCGTCCAGCCCGGCGTTGTTGGCGATCCAGTACAGCGGTGCGCCCAACGCCACGGAGAACACGTCAACGCCGAGGGCCTCGTCGCCGCTCACCGACGAACGCAGCTCCTTGAGCGCCTTGCGCGCCTGGATGAGCGCCGATCCGCCGCCCGCGACGATGCCCTCCTCGACGGCGGCCTTGGCGGCCGCGACGGCGTCCTCGACGCTTTCCTTGCGCTCCTTGAGCGCGGTCTCGGTCGCGGCACCCACCTTGATGACGGCCACCCCGCCGGCCAGCTTGGCCAGCCGCTCCTGCAGCTTCTCGCGGTCCCAGTCCGAGTCGCTCTTCTCGATCTCGGCGCGCAGCTGCTTGGTGCGGTCGGCGACCGCATCCTTGGCGCCGCCGCCGTCGACGATGATGGTGTCGTCCTTGCTGACCACGACCCGCCGGGCCGAGCCCAGCACGTCGGTGCCGACCTCCCGTAGCAGCAGGCCCGCGTCGGGGTTGATCACCTGACCGCCCGTGACCACCGCCAGGTCCTCGAGGAACGCCTTGCGTCGGTCGCCGAAGAACGGCGCCTTGACCGCGACCGCCTTGAGCGTTTTGCGAATCGAGTTGACCACCAGCGTCGCCAGGGCCTCGCCCTCGACGTCCTCGGCGATGATCAGCAGCGGCTTGCCCGATTCGGCGACCTTCTCCAGCATCGGCAGCAGGTCCGGCAGCGAGCTGATCTTGTCCTGGTGCAACAGGATCAGCGGCTCGTCGAGCACGGCCTCCTGGGAGTCGAAGTCGGTCACGAAATACGCCGACAGGAAGCCCTTGTCGAAGCCGACACCCTCGGTGAACTCGAGCTCGGTGCTCAGGGTCGAGGACTCTTCGACGCTGACGACGCCGTCGGCGCCGACCCTGGTCATCGCCTCACCGACCAGCTCGCCGATCTGCGGGTCACGCGAGGAGACCGTCGCCACCTGGGCGATCCCATCCTTGCCCGCCACCGGGGTGGCCGACGCCAGCAGGGCCTCGGACACCGCGTCGCCGGCCTTGCCGATGCCGATGCCCAGCGAGATCGGGTTGGCACCGGCGGCCACCATCCGCAGGCCGTCCTTGACCAGCGCCTGCGCCAGCACGGTCGCGGTGGTGGTGCCGTCGCCGGCGACGTCGTTGGTCTTGGTGGCCACCGACTTCACCAGCTGGGCGCCCAGGTTCTCGAACGGGTCTTCAAGGTCGATCTCGCGCGCGACGGTGACGCCGTCGTTGGTCACCGTCGGCCCGCCGAATGCCTTGGCCAGCACCACATGCCGGCCACGGGGCCCCAGCGTCACCCGGACCGCGTCGGCGAGCTTGTTGACGCCGGCCTCCAAGGCGCGGCGCGCGGTTTCGTCGTACTCAATAACTTTGCTCATCAGGTTCCCTCACCGCCTAGAACGCATGCCGCCCCGGAAATCACCCGCGGTGCAACGCGGGGATCGCCGGGGCGGGACACGGGTTACTTGGATACGACAGCCAGCACGTCGCGTGCCGACAGGATCAGGTATTCCTCGCCGTTGTACTTGATCTCGGTGCCGCCGTACTTGCTGTAGATGACGGTGTCACCCTCCGACACGTCGAGCGGAATCCGCTTCTCGCCGTCCTCGTCCCAACGGCCGGGGCCGACTGCGACGACGGTGCCTTCCTGCGGCTTCTCCTTGGCGGTGTCAGGAATGACCAGACCGGACGCGGTCGTGGTCTCGGCCTCGTTGGCCTGCACGAGGATCTTGTCCTCGAGTGGCTTGATGTTCACCTTCGCCACGATTGGAGCCCTCCACTAATTTGATCGGTCGGGGCGTTCACCCCGACTGTGTTGGTTGCGGTCCGGTTATCCGGACCGGAGTTAGCGGTCGGTCCGAGCCTGCCCCGGAACCGTCCGAATTATCAGGTGATCGGCATTCGGCCGCGCCCTCGCGCCGTCGTCGCGGGTGCCGGCACAGGGGATCGTCCGATTGCCACCTAGCACTCTATACACGCGAGTGCTAGCACTCAAGGGCGGCCCGCTGCTTCCCGCGTGTTGGCCCAAACCGATCACGCGACCTGCCCTTTTAGCACCGGCAGGCCCGGGTCGCTGGGGACGTCCAGCGGTGACGGCGCCGCCCCGGCGGCCACCAGGTGCGCGGCGAACGACGCAATCATCGCGCCATTGTCGGTGCACAGCCGGGCCCGGGGGATCCGCAGCATCAGGCCCGCCTCGGCGCAGCGTAGGTTGGCCAGCTCCCGCAGCCGCGAGTTGGCGGCCACTCCCCCCGCGACCAACAGGGTGGAAACCCCGAGCGCCGTGGCCGCCCGCACCGCCTTCTTGGTCAGCACGTCGGCGACGGCCTCCTGGAAGCCGGCGGCGATATCGGCGTTGGCCGCGTCGGGATGGCTTTCCACGTAGCGCGCGACGGCGGTCTTCAGCCCGGAGAAGCTGAACGCGTAGGGGTCGTCGGACGGCCCGGTCATGCCACGGGGGAACGCGATGGCGTCGCGATCGCCGGTGCGGGCCAGGTCGTCGAGCACCTTGCCGCCCGGGTAACCCAGCCCCAGCAGCCGCGCCACCTTGTCGTAGGCCTCGCCGGCGGCGTCGTCGACGGTGCTTCCCAGCTCGACGATCGGTTCGCCCAGGGACCGCACGTGCAACAGGTGGGTATGCCCGCCGGACACCAGCAGCGCCACGCACTCGGGCAGCGGCCCGTGCTCGTAGACGTCGGCGGCCAGGTGTCCGCCCAGGTGGTTCACGGCGTAGAACGGCACCCCCCACGCGGCCGAATACGCCTTGGCCGCGGCCACTCCCACCAACAGGGCACCAGCCAGCCCGGGCCCGATGGTGGCGGCCACGATGTCTGGCTTGTGCAGGCCCGCGGCGGCCAGCGCGCGGCGCATGGTGGGGCCGAGGGCCTCCAGGTGCGCGCGGGAGGCGATCTCGGGGACGACGCCGCCGAAGCGGACGTGTTCGTCGACGCTGGAGGCCACCTCGTCGGCCAGCAGCGTCACGGTGGCCCCCGGACCGGAGCCGTCCAGCCGGGCGATGCCGACTCCCGTTTCGTCGCAAGACGTTTCGATGGCCAGGATGACTGTCATCGGGCCTCCCGACGCATCGTGTAGGCGTCGGCGCCGCTGACGCGGTAGTAGCGCCGGCGCAGGCCGATCTGCTCGAACCCCGAGCTGCGGTACAGCGCGATGGCCGCCTCGTTGTCGGTGCGGACCTCGAGGTAGACGGCGCCGCCGTCGGCGAAAGCCAGCAGGTCGTCGAGCAACCGGCGGCCGATACCGCGGCCCTGATAGGCCGGGTCGACGCCGATGGTGTGCACCTCGTACTCGAACGGCGGCTTGCGGCCCAGCCGCGAGATGCCGGCGTAGCCGACCAGCGTGCCGCCGGTGCGCGCGCCCACATAGTGGTTGTGGCTGCCGGCCAGTTCCCGGTTGAACGCCACGGCGGGCCAGGGGTCGTCGCCGGGGAACAGCACCGCCTCGAGCTCGGCGCACCGCTCGGCGTCGGCGGGGGTCAACGCGCCGATGGTCACGGGCTCGCTGCAGGCGGTCATCGGCGGGCCGCCGGCGGCTTGGCGTCGGGCCGGCGCAGATACAGCGCCACCAGGGGCGGGGGGTTGTCCGACCACTCCGTCACCGCGGAGGCCGATGGCGCGGCTCCTCCTCCGGCCGTCCCGGCCGGCATCGTCACCGCGGAGGCCGATGGCGCGGCTCCTCCTCCGGCCGTCCCGGCCGGCATCGTCACCGCGCGCACGAGGCCGGCCGGCGTCGGGCAGGCGGGACCGCGGAGCGGCAGGTCGAACAGCGCGGCGTGCTCGGGCGAGCCGGCGACCGCGCGCGCGGGGCCGGGGTCCACGGCGGCGGGGGCGCTGACGGCAGGGCCGTGTGTGCGGGCGCCGTCGCGGTAGCGGGCCCAGTACACCTCGCGCCGGCGGGCGTCGGTGACCACCAGGACGTCGCCGGTGGTCTGCACACCGATCGCGTCCAGGCTGCACACGCCGTACACCGGGATGCCCAGCGCATGCCCGTACGCGGCGCCGGTCGCCATCCCGGCCCGCAGACCGGTGAACGGCCCGGGACCGCAGCCCACCACGACGGCGTCGAGATCGGCCATGGTCAGCGCGGCGTCGTCGAGGGCGGCCAGCGCGTTGGGGGTGAGTCGCTCGGCGTGCGCCCGGGCGTCAACGGTGACCCGCTCGGCCAGTACCTCCAGATCGGGCATGCGCACGATGCCCGCCGTCACCGCCGGGGTGGCGGTGTCGAGGGCCAGCACATTGCTTATGCGCACCGCTCTCCCCCTCGCCGCTTCGCGGCTGGGAGGTACCCCCAGCTCATCGCCGCGCGCTGCATCGTCGCCGGTGCGGGTCATGGGCCGCCCCATTCCCAGGTCGCGATCCGGACGTCGGAGTGGCTGACGCGCTCCAGCCGTACGTCGAGGTGCCGCTCGGAGAGGCGTTCGGCCAGGCCCTCGCCCCACTCGACCACGACGACGGCGTCGTCGAGATCGGTGTCGAGGTCCAGCGAGTCGAGTTCACCCAGCAGGTCGGCGCCGTCGTGGTCCAGCAACCGGTACATGTCGACGTGGATCATCGCCGGCGCGCCGAGTCGCCGCGGCGGGTGCACCCGCGCCAGCACGTACGACGGCGACGTGACGGGGCCGTCGACATCCATCGCTTCCGCAATTCCCTTGGCCAGCACCGTTTTTCCCGCGCCGAGCGGACCGGAGAGTACCACCACGTCGCCCGCCTTGAGCTGTTGGCCCAATTGCGACCCGAGCGCCATGGTGTCTTCGACGCGTTCGAGCGTGGCCGTGCGCGAAAGTGCCGTTCGGTCACCCCGCGGCGATCGCAAGCGCGGCGAAGCCGGGCGCGGCGGATCGACGCCATTAGCCATTGCGCCGCAACCTTTCCCGGAATCGCTGGTAACGCAGGGCCATCTTGCCCGGAACGGCACGATGAACCAGCCGGACCAGGCCGTCGTTGATGGCCTCGGGCTTGTCCAGCAAGGCGAGGTGGCTGGCCCCGGTGACGATGACCAGTTCGGACTGCGGCAGCGAGGCAGCCATTTTCCGCGAGTACTCGTCCGGGGTGAGCAGGTCGTGATCGCCGGAGGCGATCAATGTCGGGACCTTCAGCAACGTCCACAGCCCGGCGGTCTCGTCGTGTTTCTCCAGGGCGTCCAGGAAGCCCACCATGGTGGCGATCGGGGTGTCGTTCATCATCCGCTGGGAGAAAGCGTCCAGGCTCCGGCTGACCTGCAGGTCGCTGTAGGACGCGGCCCGCAGGATCGGGCCGATCAGCGACCGCGACACGTTGCGGCCGCGGTGCATCAGCTTGGGCGCAGAGCGGGCGGTGAACCGGAAGGCTTCCAGCGCAGGATTTTTCAGGATCTCACCGAGCGGCGACCGGGTTACGCCTTCGGCAGCCGAGGAGATGATCGCGGCGCCGACGATCCGTCCGCCGTACTGGTCGGGGAACTGGCGGGCGTGCGACAGCACCGTCATGCCGCCCATCGAGTGGCCGACGAGCACGATCACCCCGCGGGGTGCGACCTCCTCCAGCACGCTTTCCAGGTCCTGGCCCAGCTGGGTCAGCGTGTAGGTCTCGGGCGGCCCTTCGCCCGAGCGCCCGTGCCCGCGCTGGTCGTAGAACACCATCCGCACGCGCGGACCCAGCCGGTCGGGCAGCCGGGTGCGCTGAAAATGAAAGGCGCCCATCCGCAAACAGAATCCGTGGACGAAGACCATGGTGACCTCGGCGTCCACCGGGCCCGCTTCGCGGACGGCCAGCGGCACGCCGTCGGGAGTGGTCACCACGTAGCTGCGGTCGCGTTCCAGCGTGTCGAAATCCTCGTCGGCGTAAGGGTCTTCGAACGTGGTGGCGCGCTGGGTCATCGACCGGCTGATGGAGGCTGCGACGATGGTGGCGACGGCGGTCAGCCCGGCGCCTCCCGCAAGCCAGGCCCTTTCCCTGCGGCGCCTGCGGGTTTTGTCACGGCTCAACGGTTTCGGCCTCGCGGTAGGTTCTGGTGATCCGCCCGCGGGGGCTGGTCACGACTTCGTAGTGGATGGTGCCCAGGAGGTCGGCCCAGTCCTGCGCGGTGGGCTCGCCGCCGGTGCCCGGCCCGAACAGCACCGCCTCGTCGCCCTCGGCCACATCGACCGGATCGGGCCCCAGGTCGACGACGAACTGGTCCATGCAGATCCGCCCGACACCGGGCCGCCGCCGGCCGTTGATCAGCACGTCCAGCCGCCCGCCCAGCGACCGGAACACTCCGTCGGCGTAGCCGATCGGCATCAGCGCCACGTTGGTGTCACGCTCGGCGATCCAGGTGTGCCCATACGACACGCCCTCACCGGCACGGACCGGCTTCACCAGCGCCACAGCACATTTCACCGTCATCGCCGGTATCAGCCCCATGTCACCCCGCTGCGGCACGGGGCTGAGGCCGTACACCGCGATGCCGGGCCGCACCAGGTCGAGTGTCAGGTCGGGACGCGACATCGTGGTCGACGAATTCGCCAGGTGCGCAACCTCGAACCGCAGCCCCTCGTCGCGCGCCCGCGCGAGGGCGTCGGAAAACCGCTGAGCCTGAAGGTCGTTGATGGGGCTCTCGGGTTGGTCGGCGTGCACCATGTGCGACATCAGCCCCCGCAGCCGGATGGCGTCGTCGGCGACGGCCTGGCGCAGCGCGGTCATCATCGACGGGTAGTGCGCCGGGGCCACGCCGTTGCGATTAAGCCCGGTGTCGACCTTGACGGTCACCGTCGCCGTGCGGCCGGTGCGGCGCACCGCGTCCAGCACCTCGTCGAGCTGGCGCACCGAGGACACGGCGAGCTCCACGTCGGCCAGCAGCGCCGGTCCGAAGTCGATGCCGGGCGGATGCAGCCACGCCAGCACCGGCGCGGTGATCCCGTCGGCGCGCAGCGCCAGCGCCTCGTCGACGGTGGCGACACCCAGCTCGGCCGCCCCGGCGGCCAGCGCCGCGCGGGCGACCTGGGCCGCCCCGTGCCCGTAACCGTCGGCCTTGACGACGGCCATCACCTGCGCGCGACCGGCGTGCTCGCGCAGCACCCGCACGTTGTGCGCAATCGCGCCCAGGTCCACCACGGCCTCGGCGAGGACCCCGGGGGTCAGGGATATCGGCGTAACGGTCCGCCCCTTCATGGCCGCCATTGTCCCAGAACCTCGTCACACGCTGGCGGCGCGCGCCTCAGTGCGCGAAGTGCTGGGCGTCGTAGTGTCCGCCTGGCTTGACCTTGTCCAGCGACGCCAGCGCGCTGCGGGCGTCGTCGTGCAGCGCCCGGGCCAGGTCGGCCGAGAGCCCCTCGCGCACCACGATGCGCAGCACGGAGATATCCGTGGCGTTGTCGGGCATGGTGTAGGCGGGCACCTGCCAGCCGTAGCCGCGCAGCTCGTGGGAGAGGTCGAACTCGGTGTACCCGCAGTTCCGGGCGAGCCGGAAGCTGACCACCGGGATCGCCGAGCCGTCCGAAATGAGCTCGCAGTGGTCTCCCACGCGCAGTTGTTCGCCCAGCCAACGCGCGGTCGACGACAGCGTCTGCATGACCTTGGTGTAGCCGTCGCGGCCCAGCCGCAGGAAGTTGTAGTACTGGCCGACGACCTGGTTTCCGGCGCGGGAGAAGTTCAGCGTGAACGTCGGCATGTCGCCGCCCAGATAATTGACGTGAAACACCAGATCCTCGGGCAGGTACTCCTTGCTGCGCCACACGACGAACCCGACCCCCGGGTAGGTCAGCCCGTACTTGTGGCCGCTGACATTGATCGACACCACCCGCGGCAGCCGGAAGTCCCACTTCAGCTCGGGATGCAGGAAGGGCACCACGAATCCGCCGCTGGCGGCGTCGACGTGCACCGGAACGTCCACACCGCCCCCGGCGGCCAGCTTGTCCAGCGCGCCGCAGATGTCGGCGACCGGTTCGAGTTCGCCGGTGTAGGTGGTGCCCAGGATCGCCACCACCCCGATGGTGTCCTCGTCGACGGCGTCGACGACCTGCTCGGGGGTGATGACGTAGCGCCCCTCCTCCATCGGCAGGTACCGCGGCTCGACGTCGAAGTAGCGGCAGAACTTTTCCCAGACCACCTGGACGTTGGAGCCCATCACCAGGTTCGGGGTGCGGCCCTTCCAGTCTTTTCCGACCCTTGCCCGCCACCGCCACTTCATGGCCAGCCCGCCCAGCATCACCGCCTCGCTGGAGCCGATTGTGGACACCCCGCAGGCGCTGTAGGGGTCGGCGTCGTTCAGGCCGTCCGCGTGGAAAAGGTCGGCCACCATGCACACGCAGCGCTGCTCGATGGCCGCGGTCGCCGGGTATTCGTCCTTGTCGATCATGTTCTTGTCGAAGGTCTCGGCCATCAACTTGCCGGCCTCGGGGTCCATCCACGTCGTTACGAAGGTGGCAAGGTTCAGCCGGGAGCTGCCGTCCAGCATCAGCTCGTCGTGAATGAAGCGGTAGGCGGCCTCCGGGTCCATCGATTCGTCGGGCATCCGCAGCGCGGGCACCGGCGCGGTGAACAGTCGGCCGGTGTAGGCGGGGGCGATCGAGTGCGCGGGCAGGGACGGATGTTGTGGCACGAGGGGTTCCTTTCGCTAGAGGGCGGCCAGGGCGGCCCGGATGTGCGGGACGATCCGCGACGACGACGTCGGCGCCTCACCGGGGCCCGGGTCGGCCGCCGACAGCGCCGCCGCGCGCGCGTGCACGAAGGCCGCGGCCGCGGCCGCCTCGCCGGCCGGCAGCCCCGACGCCAGCAGCGCGCCGATCATCCCGGACAGCACGTCGCCCGAGCCGGCGGTGGCCGCCCAGGACTGACCCGCCGGGTTGAGATACACCGGGCCGCCGGGGTCGGCGATGACCGTGACGTTGCCCTTGAGCAACACCGTGGCGCCGAACGCGTCCGCCAGCTTGCGGCACGCGCCGACGCGGTCGTCCCCGGGCGGGTTACCGGCCAGCCGCGCGAATTCACCCGCGTGCGGGGTCAGCACCGTCGGCGCGCCGCGATTCTGTAGCAGCTCGGGGTGCGCCGCCAGGATGGTCAGCCCGTCGGCGTCGACGATCACCGGCAGGTCGGTGTCCAGCGCGAACCACAGCGCCGCGGCCCCGGTCTCGTCGGTGCCCAGCCCGGGACCGACGACCCAGGATTGCACCCGCCCGGCCGACGCCGGGCTGGGCGACGCGATCACCTCGGGCCACTGCGAGAGCACCTCCTTGTGCGCGCTGCCGGCGTAGCGGACCATGCCGGAGGTTGCCGCGACGGCGGCACCCGTGCACAGCACGGCGGCGCCCGGATACGTCGACGAGCCGGCCATCACCCCGGTGACGCCCTGGGTGTACTTGTCGTCGTGGGGGCCGGGCACCGGCCAGCGGGCGGCGACGTCGGCGGCCTCGAAAGCCAACACGTCCGCCTCTGGCAGGGCCAGGCCGATGTCGATCAGCTCGACGCGGCCGCAGTCGGCGAGGGCGTGCACGGGCTTGAGCCCACCGAAGGTGACGGTCAGCGCGGCCTGCACGGCGGGTCCGGTGATCGCGCCGGTCGCCACGTCGACGCCGCTGGGAATGTCGACGGCGACCACCGGGATCTGTCTGGCACCCGCGAACACCTCGGCCGCGGCCGGCCGCAGCGGTCCGGAACCGGAGATGCCGACCACCCCGTCGATGACGAGATCGGTGGTGGCCGAGATGGTTTCGACTACACGCCCGCCGGCTTTGCGGAACGCGGCCAGCGCCTTGCGGTGAGTGCGCTCCGGGTTGAGCAGCACGGCCTCGGCCGCGGCGCCGCGGCGGCGCAGGAACGTCGCCGCCCACAGCGCGTCACCGCCGTTGTCGCCGGAGCCGACGACCGCGCAGATCCGGCGGCCGGCCACCCCACCGGTCCGGGCGGTCAGCTCGCGGACGATCTCGGTGGCCAGCCCGAAGGCCGCGCGTCGCATCAGGGCACCGTCGGGAAGGGTGGCCAGCAGCGGCGCTTCGGCGTCGCGGATCGCGTCTACAGCGTAGTAATGCCGCATCAAGGCAAGCATTCCATGTCGAGGCGTACCCTCGCGCACGGCTCGGATCAAACGGCGGACACGGGAGGCGCAGATGGCACGGACGGACAACGACACCTGGGATTTGGCGAGCAGCGTGGGCGCCACCGCCACCGGCGTCGCGGTGGGGCGCGCACTGGCGGGTCGCGGCGATAACCCGCTGATCAACGACCCGTTCGCCGAGCCGCTGGTGCGCGCGGTCGGCGTGGACTTTTTCACCCGGCTCGCCAGCGGTGAATTGGATCCCGCGGAGGTCGACGACGGTGCCGACTTCGGCATGGTCCGGATGGCCGCCATGATGGGCCTGCGCACCCGCTTCTTCGACGACTTCTTCATGGCCGCAGCCGATGCCGGGATCCGGCAGGCGGTGATCTTGGCGTCGGGCCTGGATGCCCGCGCCTACCGGCTGCCCTGGCCGGCCGGGACGACGGTGTTCGAGATCGACCAGGCCCGGGTCATCGAGTTCAAGACAGCGGCCCTGGCCGATCTGGGCGCCGCGCCGACCGCCGATCGGCGGGCTGTGCCCGTCGACCTTCGCCACGACTGGCCCGCAGCGCTGCGCGCGGCCGGCCTGGACCCCACCAAACCCACGGCGTGGAGCGCCGAAGGCCTGCTGCCGTTCTTGCCGCCCGACGCGCAGGATCGGTTGCTGGACAACATCGCCGCGTTGAGCCCGCCGGGAAGCCAACTGGCCACCGAGAACCTGCGGGGCGGCAGCGATGCCGTGCAGACGATGGCCGATCGCATGCGTGAAGTCACCGAGCAGTGGCGCCAACACGGCTTCGACGTCGAGATGACCGACCTGTGGTATCCCGGCGACCGCAACGACGTCGTCGAATACCTGGGCAGCCACGGCTGGACCACGGATGCGATCAGCGTCCCGGAACTGGCTGGCGCCCATGGCCTTTCGCTGCCCTTCGACGCCAAGCCGGAGACCGAGACCCTCACCGGCCTGTATTACGTCACCGCCAGGAGGATCTAGGCGCGCCGGGCGAAAGCGCCGGTCAGCCATTCGGTCATCGCGGCGGCCAGCGCCGTGTGATTCTCGCGCTTGGCGATCTCATGGCCGTCGTCGCTGAACAGTAGGTAGCGCACGTCGCGCCCGAGCCCGCGCAGCGCCTCGACGATCTGCTCGGATTCGCTGACCGGCACGTTGGTGTCGTGGGCGCCGTGGACCACCAGCAGCGGCGCGGTCAGGGCGTCGACCCGGCGCAACGGCGAGAGCCGCTCGAGTAATTCGCGGTCGTTGACGGGATGGCCGTACTCCGGATACGCGGCGTCTGCGATCCACGGCTCGGTGTAGCGGTAGAACGTGGTCAGGTCGCTCATGCCGCAGATGGTGACCCCGGCCGCGAACAACTTCGGGTAGAAGGTCATCGCCGCCATCGTCAGGTAGCCGCCGTAAGACCAACCGGCGCAAGCGATTCGCTTGGGGTCGGCGATCCCGTTGTCCACCAGGAAGCGCACGCAGTCGGCGACGTCGTCGATGGCCGCGAACCGCTTCTCCTTGTTGTCGGCGTGGACGAAGCTGCGGCCCAGCCCACCGGAGCCGCGGAAGTTCGGCGCCAGCACGCAGACCCCGGCGCCCAGGATCGCCGGGAAGATCTCGCTGTAGTCGGGGCGGGCCTGGCCTTCCGGGCCGCCGTGTAGATACACCAAAGCGCCTGCGGACGAGCCGTTTTGGCTCGATCGGTACAGCCACGACGGCAGCTCGAGCCCGTCGCGCGCCGTGATCGTCTCCAGCGTCGGCTGGGCCGAGAAGCCCGGGGCCAGCGGGCCCCGGCTGGGCTCGGGGTCGACGAGTTGCCATTCGCCGGTGCGCGGGTCCACCAGCTCGACGGTTCGTGGCATCGCCGGGCCCTGCACGGTCATCGCCACCAGCGAGCCGCCGGCGCTGATGGACAGCTCGCCGGCCACCGGGCCCGGCAGCGGGATCGGATCGTTCAGCGTGTAGTCGGTGTATTCCAGGATCTGTAACTCGCTGGCGCCCTGCAGGTTCCACAACAACGCGACGGTCGACAGGTCGTCGCTGACGATGAACTCGTCGAGATCGCAGTCGGGCCGCTCGGCCAGCACGAAGTAGCTCACGCCGTCGAGGGTGGCCGTCACCTCCAGCAGCCGGGCATGCTCGCAGCCGTTGTCGCTGACCAGCAACGCGCGGAAGTAGCCCCGGGCGCCCACGCCCGGGTAGTACAGCCTGGTCTGCTCGCCGGTCGGGCCGTAGCGCACCCGGCGCTGATGATGGTCGTCGAGAATGATGCCCTGCGCGGTCACCGAGCCGGGATCCGAAGGCAGCAGGGCGATTTCGGTCTGGCCGTGCAGCATCACCATTTCGTGGTAGCCGCGCGGCCCGACCCGGATCAGCGACGCCCCGGCCCACGCGTCGACCAGACGCCCGCCGGATCGGCGGTCGATCACGGTGCACCCGCCGTCGACCGGATCGATCAGGCAGGATTGCCCGACGCCGTCCTCGCCGGTCAGGATCGCGCTCACCAGGGTGCCGTCCCAACTGATCAGCTCGGCGGTGCCGTCCTGTTCGGAGTCGATGCGCCAGGCCATCCGATCGTCGGGATCGGTGGTGACCACCCAGATCTGGTGCCGGGTTTCGGCCCCGGGCGCCACCTCGCAGGCCAGCCAGTGACCGTCGGCGGAATGGATGACGCGCGAGACGGGGCCCTCGACCGGGAGCTTGACGTCCCGCGACGAGCTGGCTCGGCGGCCGCTCAAAAAGCGCTGCACCGCACGGGGATAGCCGCCGTCGTCGACGAGGTGGGCGAAGGCGGTGCCGTCCGGTGACACCGACGCGCCGTAGAGCGCACGCACCTGCTCGGCCATCGTTCTACGCCTCGCGAGCGCCGATCCGCCGCAGAGCGGCGCGAAATCTCACCGGATTCAAAGGCGGACGCCTGCGCTCGCGGGCCATGGGGTAAAAGCACAGCCCGATCAGGATCGCGGCGAAGTGACCGATCGCGGTGAAGTTCAGCTGGTGGCGGTCCATCGTCACCAGCGGAAAACTGTAGATGACGAACAGCACCCCGAGGTAACCCCAGCGCCAGGGCCGGGCGATGTGGTAGGACAGCACGGCTATCACCCCGACCAGGAAATAGCTGACCCCGATGTCGCGGGCGTGCACCAGCCGTTGCGAGGCCTCGTGATTCTCGATCGCGTAATAGAGAATGCCTTCGCTGATATAGGTGGCGAGGATGTGGGAGGTCAATCCGATGGTGAGCCAACGCAATTGGCCCAGCCAGTGCTCCGCCGGCGCCAGGAACAGCGTGAACAGCAGCAGGTAGGGCTCCAGGTTCTTGCCGTCGATCCACAGCAGGCTGGAAAACAGCACGTCGAGCGGATCGGTTCCCAGCGCGTGGATGTTGGTGGATCGGTGCAGCAGCACGGTGTGCAGTTGCCGCCCCGGAAGTTGGTTCTGGATGATCGTCGTGATCATCAGCACGAACAGCCAGCTGTAGGTCAACGGCGCGCCGCTGACGAATTGCAACACCGCGAGCCAAATGCTTCGCAGGCGTTTCCCCACCGACGCGTTCACCACGATGTCAACTTTTGCACGCCGGGCGTTGCGCCGGTACGACTTCGCCCAACAGCGCCCGCTACGCGGCGGCGACCGCGACCGGATCGGCCGGCTTGTCGGCCGGCTTGTCGGCCTCGGGTCGCAGGTGCCGCCACCAGCAAACGATGTAGATCAACATCGCGTTCACCAACGCGACGACCACCCACAGGGTGATGGTCACGTCGATCCATGAGCCGATGGGCGGTGTATCGGGCAGGGCGTTGCGCAGCGGCATCACCGCGAACAGCATCGCCGCGTACCACGTCGTCATTGGCGGCTGAAACTTCCGCCGGTCGCGCAGCGTCTGGATGGCGACGACGAGGCCGATCGCGGCAAGCGCGATCAACATCGCGAAGATGACGGCCGCGAAGGCCGCCGTGCTCAGGGACCGGTGCACCTGCACTCGGTAGGGCGCGGGCAAATCCGTTTTACCGCTGGTGGGTATGTCCACCTTCCAACCCGGAAGACGGTCGACGAACGCCACCGGCGCCCGCTGCGGCACTTGGGAGGCGCCGCGGAAGAGGTCGACGGTGATCGGGCCCGAATGGTAGTGATCGAAAGGGTAATCCGACGAGTCACCCGTGATGTTCAACGGCACGGGAAAGACGCCGAGCACTGTTCCCTTCGCCCAGCTGCGCCGGGTGGGGGTCACCGCGGAGTGCACCGCGACGGTGAGATCCTCCCGCAGACCGCCGGTCAGCGGGTCCAGCAAATCGGGTCCGGGCGAGACCGTGACGTTGCCGTTCAGTACGCCCTTCACCGCCTGAAATTCTTGGAGATCGATGGTCACGGTGGTTCCGTCGGCCGTCGCCTGACCCGAGGTGACCTGAAGAGGGCAGCCGCACCCGGATCTGGCATACAGCCCGACCGTGATGGCATAGGTCGTAACGAACAGAACCACCAGACCGATGATCAACACTCTTCCGAAACGTCTGCCGTGCTTCTCGGAACCGTCCGCCGACAACTTGCCTCCGCTCGCTCGCATGAATGACCGCCCGGAGATTGTAAGACGGCGGGAACTGGGCCGCAGGCCTTACGGCAGAAGGCATTCCGGCTATGCCCGGTTATGCCCGGTCATGCCCGGTTATGCCCGGGCTATTCAACGGTGACGGACTTGGCCAGGTTTCGTGGCTTGTCCACGTCGTAACCGCGGGCCTGCGCGACCGAGGCGGCGAACACCTGAAGCGGGATGGTCGACAGCAGCGGCTGCAGAAGGGTTGACACGGAAGGTATTTCGATCAGGTGGTCGGCGTACGGACGCACCGTGTCGTCGCCCTCCTCGGCGATCACGATCGTCACCGCGCCGCGGGTCTGAATCTCGCGGATGTTGGACAGCAACTTGGAGTGCAGCGTGGCCGACCCCTTGGGCGACGGCATCACGACGATGACGGGCAACCCGTCTTCGATCAACGCGATGGGGCCGTGCTTGAGCTCGCCGGCCGCGAAGCCCTCGGCGTGCATGTAGGCCAGCTCCTTGAGTTTGAGCGCGCCTTCCAGCGCGACCGGGTAGCCGACGTGGCGTCCCAGGAACAGCACTGTCGACGACGGGGCGAACCGGTGCGCCAGGGTGGCCACCGGCTCAATCGTCGAGAGCACCCGGGCCACCAGGTCCGGCATCGCTTCCAGCTCCCGGTATTCGCGCGCGACCTCGTCGGGGTACTTGGTGCCGCGGGCCTGCGCCAGCGCCAGGCCCACCAGGTAGTTGGCGGCGATCTGTGCCAGGAAGGTCTTCGTGGACGCCACGCCGATCTCCGGGCCGGCGCGGGTGTAGAGGACCGCGTCGCACTCGCGCGGGATCTGCGAGCCGTTGGTGTTGCAGATCGCCAGCACCTTGGCCTTCTGCTCCTTGGCGTGCCGGACCGCCTCGAGGGTGTCGGCGGTTTCGCCCGACTGCGATATGGCGACCACCAGCGTGCTGCGGTCGAGCACGGGGTCGCGGTAGCGGAATTCGCTGGCCAGCTCCACCTCGACCGGCAGCCGCGTCCAGTGCTCAATCGCGTATTTAGCCAGCAGCCCAGAGTGGTAGGCGGTGCCGCAGGCGACGACGAACACCTTGTCGATCTCGCGCAGTTCCTGATCGGACAGGCGCTGTTCATCGAGGACGATGCGGCCGTTGACGAAGTGCCCGAGCAGGGTGTCGGCAACCGCGGTGGGCTGCTCGGCGATCTCCTTGAGCATGAAGTACTCGTAGCCGCCCTTTTCGGCGGCGGCCAGGTCCCAGTCGATGTGAAACTCGCGGTACTCGACACCGTCGTTGTCGTGGAAGTCGGTGATGCGGTAGCCGTCGGCGGTGATCACCACGGCCTGATCCTGCCCGAGTTCGACGGCGTCGCGGGTGTGTTCGATGAACGCGGCCACGTCGGAGCCGACGAACATCTCGCCGTCGCCTACCCCCAGCACCAGCGGGGTGGAGCGGCGGGCGGCGACGATGGTGCCTGGCTCGTCGGCGTTGGCGAACACCAGGGTGAAGTGGCCTTCCAGCCGGCGCAGCACGGCCAGCACCGACGCGGCGAAGTCGCCGGCGGTGTCGCCGTGGCGGTACGCCTGCGCCACCAGGTGCACGGCGACCTCGGTGTCGGTGTCGCTGGCGAACTCCACGCCCTGGGCCTCCAGCTCGTGGCGCAGGTCCGGAAAGTTCTCGATGATGCCGTTGTGGACGACGGCGATCTTGCCGGCGGCGTCGCGGTGCGGATGCGCGTTGCGGTCGGTGGGACGACCGTGGGTGGCCCAGCGGGTGTGACCCAGCCCGGTAGTGCCGGCCAGCGACGCCTCCGAAGACGAAGCCGTCTCGGCCACCGCCTGCTCGAGGTTGGCCAGCCTGCCCGCGCGGCGTCGCACGGTCAGTTTGCCGCCACCGTCGACCAGCGCGATTCCCGATGAGTCGTAGCCGCGGTACTCCATCCGGCGCAGCGCGTCCATGACGACCTCGCAAGCCGGGCGGTGCCCGACATAGCCGACGATTCCGCACATTCTGACCAGGGTAGTGCAGCGACCGCGTCAGACCGGCCAGCACCGGCCCGACCTGCGGATAAGGGGCCCTCGCGGCGCCTTGACTCGGTCGTCCCAGCCCCGCTGGCCCGAGCCAAGAAGTCGTTGAGAATCCGCCAAGGAGCCGGCGGGAGGCTGTGGTCATCGAAACCACGCCGGGAAGGGCCGCAGCAATGGATTCATACCGTCTTCATAAACGCGGGACACGTATTTCACCTGATGTATTCGCGCCGTTTTTGTTTGCTCCGGTGCACCGGCAGGCCGGCCCCTTACACTGCAAAATGTGGGGCAAAGGCTGGTCACCGCCCGGGGCCAGCGAAACAGGCTGCGGGCCAAGGGTTCGCGTAGCGCCCTCAGCCGCAACCCAAATCAATGCCAATAGTTCAGCCAAACGTAAACGTCGCGACAATATCTGGCCGCCCGAAACGTCAATAACTATAAATTCGGAAATGCACGGCCGGGTCGCACCGAAATATCCGACTTCTGCTCGCACCGCCCGCGTGAATCTTCCAGGAGGGGAATCATGACCGCTGTTCTGCAAGACGACGTGGTGACGAACCCGCCCGCGGTGCGGCCGACCGCAGCCCCCGCGCCAACCCAGGCCCCGAAGCGGCCCCACCGCGCGCCGGTCGGCGCCGGCGGCGACCCGCTGGTCGACGGCGCCGCCCGTTTGCTGAGCATTCCGCTGCGCCAGGTCTATGCGGTGCTGTGGCGGGTGGGCCTCATCGAGGTCACGGCGTAGTCGGCGTCGGGCCACCCCGAGCGCCATTGCACCAACCCGGCACGCCACGGCGATGCGCTAACGTCGACCCGTGGCCCGCATCCGCAAGCTCGTCGCAGCCCTCAGTCGCCGTGGTCCGCACCGGGTTTTGCGCGGTGACCTGGCCTTCGCCGGTTTGCCGGGCGTGGTGTACACCCCCGAAAGCGGGTTCAGCCTGCCGGGCGTGGCCTTCGGTCACGACTGGCTCACCGGCGCCGCTCACTATGCAGGCCTGCTGGAGCATCTGGCATCGTGGGGCATCGTCGCCGGGGCGCCCGACACTCAGCGGGGCGTGGCGCCGTCCGTGCTGAACTTCGCCTTCGATCTCGGTACGGCGCTGGACATCGTGGCGGGCGTGCGCCTGGGCCCCGGCGAGATCAGCGTGCATCCGGCCAAGCTCGGCGTGGTGGGCCACGGCTTCGGCGGCTCGGCGGCCGTGTTCGCCGCGGCCGGCATGCCGGACAAGCCCGCGGCGGCCGCTGCGATCTTCCCGGCCGTCACCAGTCCCCCGGCCGAGGAGCCGGCCGCGGCGCTGAAGGTCCCGGGCCTGATCCTGACCGCGCCGGGAGATGCCAAGACCCTCAATTCCAACGCGGTGGCGCTCGCCGCCGCCTGGGACACGGCCACGCTGCGCATCGTCAGCAAGGCCCAGCCCGGCGGGCTGGTCGAGGGCCGGCGGCTGGCGAAGGTGTTCGGGCTGGCCGGCGCGCACCGGCGCACCCAGAAATCGGTTCGGGCGCTGCTGACCGGCTACCTGCTCTACGCGCTGGGCGGCGACAAGACCTACCGTGACTTCGCCGATCCCGACGTCAAGCTACCCAGGACGGACCGGGTGGATCCCGGGGCCGAGGCGATCGCCCTGGAAGAGAAGATCGTCGGGCTGCTGAAGTAGGTAGGTCGCCATCGCGGGGGCGGTCACTGGCTCGCGGCGTCGCCCAGGCAATGGCCCTGGTCCTTGAGGACCGTTCCGCCGTGCGCGGCGGCCAGCGCCGCCGCCTCCGCGTCGTCGCTGGTCGCACCCCAGCCGCCGAAGTACTTGCTCTTCGCGGCGTTCATGGCCAGTGCGACGCAGCCCCCCGGCCCGCTGGCCAGCACCCGGCAGTCGCTGACCCGCTTGCGACAGTCCGACATCACTAGCTGCTCGGCGGCAGATCGGCTGGCTTGCCCCACATACATCCCCGAGATATGCCCGGTGGAATCCGATATCGCCATCGCGATCCAGTCGTCGTCCGCGTGCGCGAGCGGCGTCGCCGCGAAGGGCACCCCAGCCGCGATCACCGCCGCGCACAGCCCCTTCGTGGGCTTTCCCCCGGCAAACATTTCGCCACACTATTACACGGTCCGACCTCGCGCGACGCGAACAATCCCCCAGCCAGGGCGTGCGCCCGACCGCGGCGCGCCGGCCCCGCCGTGGTATCTGTCGTGGGTGCGAATCGGGATCGCGTTGGATTACTCGGGCGGCTTTCGCGAGGGCGTGGACCGCGTCGTCGACCTGGAAAAGGCCGGCATCGACATCGCGGTGGTCGCCGAGGCGTATTCCTTCGACGCGGTCAGCCAGCTCGGGTACCTGGCCGCCAAGACCAACACCGTCGAGCTGGCGTCCGGGGTGTTTCCCCTCTACATCCGCACCCCGTCGCTGCTGGCGATGACGGCGGCGGGCCTGGACTTCGTGTCCGACGGACGGTTCCGGCTCGGCATCGGCACGTCCGGCCCGCAGGTGATGGAGGGTTTTCACGGCGTCCCGTTCGACGCGCCGTTGGGCCGCACCCGCGAGGTGGTGGAGATCTGCCGGCAGGTGTGGCGGCGCGAGCGGGTGCAATACGCCGGTAAGCACTATCAGATCCCGCTGCCCGCCGACCGCGGAACCGGCTTGGGCAAGCCGCTGCAGCTCATCAATCACCCTGTGCGCGACCGCATTCCGATCACGATCGCGGCGTTGGGCCCCAAGAACGTCGAGCTGACCGCCGAGATCGCCGAGGGCTGGCAGCCGGTGTTCTACCTTCCGGAGAAGGCCCACACCGTGTGGGGCGACGCGCTGGCGGCCGGCGCAGCCAAACGGGATCCCGCCCTGGGACCGCTGGACGTGGTGGTGCACGCGTCGCTGGCCATCGGCGACGACGTCGACGAGCGCCTGCGCTGGGCCAAGCCGCAGCTGGCGCTCTACCTCGGCGGGATGGGCGCCAAGGGCCGCAACTTCTACCACAACCTGGCGACCCGCTACGGGTTCGGTGAGGTCGCCGACCGGATTCAGGAGCTGTACCTGTCCGGTCGCAAGGGCGAGGCCACCGACCTGGTGCCCGACGAACTGGTCCGCGGGATGTCGCTCGTCGGCCCCCGCGGATACGTCGCCGAACGCCTGGCCGCCTTCGCCGAGTCGGGCGTGACGACGCTGTTGGTGAGCCCCCTGGCGGCCGACGCGGGCGAATCGGTGCGCTTCGTCGAGGACGTGCTGGCGCTGCGCCCCGCCTGATCCCTCACTGACCGGCCTGCGGCAGCTGGTCGGCGGCGATTTCGCACGGCGTCGATCCCTCTTCAGCTGCAGGCGCCGGGCCGCCGTCGGGCGGCGCGGCAACCGGCGCCGGGGCGGCGACCGGCGCGGGTCCGGCAGCCGGCGGCGCCTGCACCGGCGGCGCGTCCAGGGGTGCGTCCTGGGGCGGTGGCCCCGCGACGGGTTGGGCCGCGTCGGCGGGCTTGGCCTCGTCGGTCTCGTCGACTTCTTTGGTCGCGTCCGCCTCGTCATCCTTGGCGTCGGGCTTGCGGTCGTCGTGCTCGTCGTCGCCGTGGAAGGGGTCCTCGCCGGAGTCATCCAGCGCCGGCGAATCGTCGAACCCGTCGGCCGCCGGGCCCAGCAGAGAACTCATCGCATCGACGATCCGGTTGGCCAGCCCGCCGAGACCGCCCAGTCCGCCGCCCAGATCGCCACCCACATCGCCGCCGGGCAGGCTCGATCCCCCACCGAGCGCCGTCCCGAGGTCGGACAGCGGGATCGCCGGCATCGAAGCCGCCGGCGGCGGCGCCTGGGGCACCGGCGGGGCGGCCGGTACCTGAGGCACCGGCGGGGCGGCCGGTACCGGATCCGCCACCGGGGCGGGAACCGCGGCGGGCACGACAACCGCGGCCGGTGCAGGCGGGCTCGCCGGCAGCGGTTCGTATTCGGGCCCGAGATCGCCGGGCGACTCAAAGCGCGCCACCGGCGCGGCGGCCATCCGGTCGGTGACCATGTCGAAGGACGTCGCCACCCCGTCGGCCGTCGAACGCATCACCGTCAACCAGTCGTCGCGAATTTCGTTGTCTACGTAGGGGTTTACCTGCTGGCGTATCACCTCCTCGGCGGCCGCGCGATCCCCCGCCCCGGTGGTGACGGCAGCTGCGGCGGCCAGCCACTCGGACCGCTGCGCCCGGGTGCGATCGTCGATGGCGATGGCGGTCGCGACCTTCGAGTCGACGAGGTACCACAGGTTGTCGCGCAGAGACTCGCACCGTTGGGCGGCCGCGCGGACCTCGGTGGCCACGACCCCGGCGGCGTCGACGTGGCGCTCCAGGAACCGAACCGCGGCGGCGCCGCCCGGCCCGGTCCAGACCGCGGCCAACTCGGCGATCTGGGCGCGCTGTAGCCGCAACGCCTCCATGAGCGCCGCGCCCGCCGCCCGCAGCTCAGCGCAATCCTGGTCGAGCGCACCAAGATCCATTCCGTCTTCGCCGTCGTACCAGTCGCGGATCTGGGAGGGATGCGACGTCATCTGCGGATGTTGGTAGCCGAGCGCGTGGCAGGCCTGCACATAGGTCTGCGTGTGCTCGACGGCAGGCCGGCCCTCGGCGAGGCGCTCGGCGACATCCAGCCGGTCGGCCACGATCAGGCGATCCGAGCCGCGGCATACAGGTCCGCCTCGGCGTAGCGATCGGCACCAGACCCAAGCGCGGCGGCGGTCTCGACGGCCGCACGCGACCACTGCGAGACCCCGGCCGTCAGCCGCTCCAACTCGACACGCAGCGCGTCGCCACGCGCGGCGTGCGCCCGCCCGGCACTGGCGCCGCTGAAGGCCAAGTGCGCCAAATGATTTCGCGCCGCACCGTCGACGAGTTTGGCGGCCGCACTGAGCTGGTCGGCGATCCTGTGCACCGCCGAGCTATCGAATCTCATGCCTACTCCGACGCCCGACGCCGCGTCGGGGTTCCAACGCGCGGGATCAGCGCGCGGCGCTCACCGCTTCGGCGAGCCGGGTCGCGACGCGCTGGGCGATGCCTTCTTCGGGCGCCTCCACCATGACCCGGATCATCGGCTCGGTTCCCGAGGGGCGCAACAGGATTCGGCCCGTGTCGCCCAGCTCGGCCTCGGCCTCCTCGACCGCGGATTGCACCGAGGCCGCCGCGGCGGCGGTCGCCTTGTCGGCGACCTTGACGTTGATCAGCACCTGCGGCATCGCCCGCATCGCCGAGGCGAGATCGGCCAGCGCCGAGCCGGTTTGCACCATGCGTGTCATCAACCGCAGCCCGGTGACGATGCCGTCGCCGGTGGAACCCACCGCGGGCATGACGATGTGGCCGGACTGCTCGCCGCCGAGGCTGTAGTCACCGGCCCGCAGCTCCTCCAGGACGTAGCGGTCGCCGACGCCGGTGGTCCGCACGGTGATGCCGGCCGCGCGCATCGCCAGGTGCAGCCCGAGGTTGCTCATCACGGTGGTCACCAGCGTGTCGGACGCCAGCTCGCTCGCCTCCCGCATCGCCAGCGCCAGCACCACCATGATCGCGTCGCCGTCGACGAGCTCGCCGTGGGCGTCGATGGCCAGGCAGCGGTCGGCGTCCCCGTCGTGCGCCAGACCCAGGTCGGCGCGGTGGTCCACGACGGCCGCGCGCAGCGAATCCAGATGCGTGGAGCCGCAACCGTCGTTGATGTTGAGGCCGTTGGGGTCGGCGTTGATCGCGATCACCCGCGCGCCGGCCGCGCGATAGGCGCGCGGCGCCACCGACGATGCCGCGCCGTGGGCGCAGTCGACCACCACGGTCAGGCCGTCCAGGCGCAGCGTGCTGACCTTGCTCAGGTGACGCAGGTAGCGGTCGGCCGCGTCTTCGGCATCCACGACGCGCCCGATGCCGGCGCCGACCGGGCGAAGCCCGGGTCCGGCCGCGACCAGCTCTTCGATCTGGTCCTCGGTGTCGTCGTCGAGCTTGTGGCCGCCGGGCCCGAAGATCTTGATGCCGTTGTCGGGCATCGGGTTGTGCGACGCCGAGATCATCACGCCAAAGTCGGCGTCATATGCACGCGTCAGATTGGCCACGGCGGGGGTGGGAAGCACCCCGACCCGCAGCGCGTCGACGCCCTGGCTGGTCAGCCCGGCGATCACGGCCGCTTCCAGCATTTCGCCGCTGGCCCGGGGATCGCGGCCGATCACGGCGACCCGCCGGCCCGGCCCCCCCGAGCTCGCCAGGCGCCGCGCGGCCGCGGCGCCCAGCGCCAGGGCCAGCTCGGCGGTCAGCTCGCGGTTGGCGACCCCGCGTACGCCGTCGGTGCCGAACAGTCGACCCATGCGGACAAACCTCTCACAGTTGACGGCTGAGAACCTAACGTGCACCTAACGTGCCCGTTCTTTTCTGACTGAAACCATGCGCGTTGGCGCGCAGACACGCCGCACGACCGTGCAAAGACGCACGGTTGCGGCCAGAACGTGACGGTTTGGTCAGCGCTTGCTGTACTGAGGCGCCTTGCGGGCCTTCTTCAGCCCGTACTTCTTGCGCTCGGTGGCACGCGGGTCACGGGTGAGGAAGCCCGCCTTCTTCAGGGCGGGCCGGTCCTCCGGTGAGGCCACGATCAGCGCCCGGGCGATGCCCAGGCGCAGCGCACCGGCCTGGCCCGAGGGGCCGCCGCCGTGCAGCAGGGCGAAGATGTCGAAGCTTTCCGGCCGGTCGACGGTGACCAGCGGGGCCTTGATGAGCTGCTGGTGCACCTTGTTGGGGAAGTAATCCTCCAGGCTGCGGCCGTTGAGGTCGAACTTGCCGGTGCCGGGCACCAGGCGCACCCGCACCACGGCCTCCTTGCGGCGCCCGACGGTCTGGATGGGCCGCTCGAACACGAAGGACTCGCCGGCGGCGGCCGGGGCTTCGGCCGCGACGTCGGGGGTGGCGGGGACCTCCAAGGCCTCGGTCGTTTCGGTCACTGGGCCACCTGCTTGATCTCGAACGGAACCGGCTGCTGAGCGGTGTGGGGATGCTCCGGGCCGGCGTAGACGTGAAGCTTGCGCTGGATCTGGCGGGCGAGCTTGTTCTTGGGCAGCATGCCGACGATCGCCTTCTCCACGACGCGGGTCGGGTGCTTTTGCATCAGCTCGCCGATCGAGCGGCTGTGCAGACCCCCGGGATACCCCGAGTGGCGGAAGGCCAGCTTGCTCCGCAGCTTGTCGCCGCTGATGGCGACCTTGTCGGCGTTGATGACGATGACGTAGTCACCGCCGTCGACGTTGGGGGCGAACGTCGGCTTGTGCTTGCCGCGCAGCAGGGTGGCCGCCGCGACGGCAAGGCGGCCAAGCACCACGTCCGTGGCGTCGATGACGTACCACGACCGCGTGGTGTCACCCGCCTTGGGCGCATAGGTGGGCACAGCGCTTACCTTCTCTTCTTCTCGAGGTGGATCCCGGGTCGAGCCGGGTGCCGGTCAGGCGTTCGCGGTGGGTCCAAAAGGAAGGGATCTCGGCGACCGACGTTGACCCGAGCCCCGGCGTACCGCACGCCAACCGAGCAGCTTACCGATGCGCGTCCCCGCAGGTCAAAATCATCGATATTGGTTACAGAGATGCCTGTGTGATCGCTGCAACCTATCCTTAGAACGCCCAGGAAACGGTGGGCTCGGATAGCGGAGGGTCGGATGACGGCCGTAGCAGCGTGTCGGACGTGTGGCACCGAGCCCTTCAAGGACGCCCGATTCTGCCACAGCTGTGGCTCCGCACTCCAAGACGCCGACGCCCACGCGGAGTACAAGCAGGTCACGGTTCTATTCGCCGACGTGGTCGGCTCGATGGACATCGCGTCGGCGCTCGGTGCAGAACGGCTGCTGCAGATCATGGCCGACCTCGCTGACCGCTGTGCCGCAGTTGTAGAGCGGTACGGCGGGACGGTGGACAAGTTCACCGGCGACGGCATCATGGCCGTGTTCGGCGCGCCGGCGGCGTTGGAGGACCACGCGCTCCGGGCTTGTCTTGCGGCGCTGGGCATCCAAGAAGAAACCGCCCGGTTGGCCGCCGAGGTCGACGACCGCGACCGCATCGAACTGCGGTTGCGCGTCGGTCTCAATTCCGGTCAGGTGATCGCCGGCGAAATCGGTTCCGGACCGTTCGGCTACACCGCCATCGGCGAGCAAGTCGGTCTCGCCGAGCGGATGGAATCGGTGTGCCCACCGGGTGCGGTGATGCTCAGCGAGTCGACCGCGCGACTTGTCGAGGGCGCCGCGGATCTCGGCGAGTCCGAGCTGGTTCACATCAAGGGTGTCGACGCGCCGGTGCCCGCCCATCGGCTACTGGGCACGAGCGAGGGGCATCGCACTGCCCGGTGTGCCGAGTCGAATCTGGTCGGTCGGCAGTGGGAGATGTCCGCCATCGAGAGCTTGCTGGAGCGCGCCATCGACGTCCACGGCGCCGTGGTCGGCGTCGTGGGGTCACCGGGAATTGGCAAGAGCCGTCTGGTGCGCGAGGTCGCCGCGATGGCAGCGGCCCGGGGTGTCGACGTGTTCACCGGCTACTGCGAATCGCACGCCAACGACGTCCCCTTCTATTTGGTGGCGCGGTTGCTGCGTGCGAGCTTCAGGGTGGCCGGTCTCGACGCCCCGGCCGCCCGCGCGCAAGTACGGTCCCGGGTGCCCGATGCTGAGCCGGATGACTTGTTGCTCTTCGATGACTTGTTGGGCATCGCCGATCCCGACGTTGCTCTGCCGACAATCGACCCGGATGCGCGGCGGCGGCGGTTGACCGCGCTGGTCAATGCGGCGTCGCTGGCCCGCCAAGCTCCGGCGGTCTATGTCATTGAGGACGTGCACTGGATCGACCAGGTCAGCGGCTCGATGCTGGCCGACTTCGTCACGGTGACCCCGCAGACACCTTCATTGGTGCTGATCACCTACCGCCCCGAATATCGCGGCGCGTTGAGCAGGGTGGCCGGCGCTCAGACCATTGCCCTTGCGCCGCTGAGTGATTCGGAAGCCGCAGCACTGGCCGGCGAGCTGCTCGGGCCGGACCCCTCGGTCGGCGGATTGGCCGCCATGATCGCCGAGCGCGCCGCCGGCAATCCATTTTTCGTCGAGGAGATGGTACGAGACTTGGCCGAACGCGGTGTGCTGCGCGGCAACCGCTGTGCTTACGTGTCGGCGGCGGCGGTCACCGAAGTCCGTGTGCCGGTCACCCTGCAGGCGACCATCGCCGCACGTATCGATCGCCTGGACTGGGCGGCCAAGCGCACCCTGAGCGCCGCGGCGGTGATCGGCTCGCGGTTCAGCCGAGACCTGCTGGAAACACTGGGCATTGAGCCCAGCCTGGACGACCTGTTGGCTGGCGAGCTCATCGACCAGATCAGGTTCACCGGACAAACCGAGTATGTGTTCCGCCATCCGCTGATCCGTACCGTGGCCTACGAATCACAGCTCAAATCGGATCGCGCCGAGCTGCACCGGCGAGTCGCTGCCGCAATCGAATCCCACGACCGGGCAACGGCTGACCAGAACGCGGCGCTGATTGCCGAGCACCTGGAGGCCGCTGGTGATCCGCACGCCGCATTCGGCTGGCAGATGCGCGCGGCAACATGGGCCACCAACCGCGACATCAACGCCGCTCGACTGAGTTGGGAGCGCGCCCAAACGATCGCCGACCGCCTGCCCACGGAGGACCCCAACCGAGCAACCATGCGCATCGCCCCGCGCACCATGTTGTGCGCGATCGCCTGGCGAATCCATGCACGCGGGGTGGCCGACCGCTTCAGTGAATTGCGGGAGTTGTGTGCGGCCGTCGGGGACAAGGTGTCACTGGCCATGGGGATGGCGGGGCTGGTGATGGAGCACGCGCATCAGGCCCGGGCGCGTGAGGCCTCGCAGCTGGCGTCGGAGGCCTGGACCCTCGCCGAGGCGCTCGGCGATCCCACCTTGACGGTGGGGCTGTCCGTTTCGCCGATCTTCGCCAAGATGGAGAACAACAATTGGTCCGATGTGCTGCGGTGGTCACAGACGGTCATCGACCTGGCCGACGGCGACCCATCCAAAGGCAACTTCATCATCGGGTCTCCCCTGGCGGTCGCCCTCACCGCTCGGGCCATCGCCCGGTATTGCCTGGGTCTTCCCGGATGGCCGGACGACCAACAGCAGGGCCTCGCCATGGCCCGCAAGGCCGACCCGATGTCATACGCCTTGGTGGTCGCCTACATCTACAACCCCGGGATACCGCTTGGAGTCCTGACGGCCGACGATCGGGCGGTGGCCGAGACCGAAGAGGCCCTGCGGATCGTCGAGCGATCCGGTGACGATGTCGCGTTGGCCTTCACCCAGATGGCGCCGGGCGTCGCGCTGGCGCACCGAGAAACGGCCCCAGACCGTGAGCGCGGCGAGAAGCTCCTGGCGGAACTCAGCGAGGTGTTCCGGCGCCGGGGACACAACCTTGGCGAATTGCCGATCGTCAACGCGTACGTGGCCCGTGAGAGGACCAGGGGCGGCGATCGCGACGATGCCGTATCGCTCGTGCGCGCCGCCGTCAACGATCTGTTCCGCGAGGGACAGCAGGCGTGCGGGGCTTGGGCGTTTCCGGCGACGGGTCTTCTGGTGGAAACGCTGCTGGAACGCGGGACCGACGCCGATGTCGTCGAGGCCGATGCGGCGATCGAGCGGTTAGCGGCGACGCCGACCGACGGTCTGGCCATGCGCGACATCTGGCTGCTGCGACTGAAAGCTCTTGTGGCGCACGCTCGTGGCGACGCCGCCGCGTATGCGGACTTGAAGAATCGCTACGGCGAGATGGCCAGATCGCTTGAGTTTGCCGGACACATCGCCTGGGCAGAAGCAATGCCCTGACGGCCATCCCGATCGGCGATCATGGCATGACCATCCTTGCCGCCGGCCCCATGCGGGGCAGCACCCGCAGCGAGCCCACTAACCCGGCGTGCCAGGCGTGCTCGGTCAGACCAAGACCGGTGAAAGCTCGACCATCGACGACCGTTTCAAATCGTGTCGCCGACTCCTGGATCACCAAACCCCTTTTCCACAAGCAGGATTGGGCGATGACACGGCCGTGGATCTCGAGCCGCAAACCGCTGATGTCGGTGACCACCATCCGCGAGGCGCAGGGAACCTGATGACCGGACCACTGATGCTCCACGGTCAACTGCGCCACCGCGTGGCACGCGCCGTCGTGGAAGATGTAGCCGGTGGGGTAGGCCTGGCCACCGCTGAACAAGTGGGTGCAGTTCATGGTGAAGTCGGGGCTTAGCAGCACCGTGTTCCAGTCCCAGCGCTCGATGCGGCTCCACCGGCGGATCCCCCAGGACTTGTCTCGCTGACCGAGGCCGTCGATCGGGTAGGAAGATCCGTTGATCTTCACCCGGCCCGTGACCCACCCGGACTGCTCCATGTGCGTATCGGCGATGCCCGATGGCAGATACGCCCCGGCCGGCGCCTCGGCGTGATAGTCGAACGGCGCGTGCAGCGCCGTCCATGTCAGGTCCACCTCGTGGCGGCCCCCCAGCGAGAGCCGCCACTTCGACATCGGTTCGATCATCTGAAACTCCAGAGCCCCCACCCTCAGGTGGTCGGGATCCGGGGTACCGGTGTAGCGGGCATGAAGCTTGGCGTAGCCGCCCTCGACACCGCCGTTGCGCATCGTGTACAAGATCGCGTCGGCGGTGCGATTCCTGGGCCGATATCCGATACGGGCCAATCCCACCGCGTCCGACTCGGCGTCGAACCAACTGAAAAAGAAGCTTTCCTGCCAATCCGGGTGCGGCACGGGCTCGTGCATGAATTCGTCATTGACGTCGACCATCGTGTCCGTCCTCGCAAATCGGGGCCAGATAACTCGGAGACAAAGTTGGTGGCGACAAGAATCTAGAAAGACTACGTTAAAACTATGCGCATCACCGAGTTACGGTCTCGGCCCTGATCAATAACGTCTTGGTGCCCGCAGCGCCTTTAACCGGGCATCGCATCGCTTTTCTAACAATTCTTATGACAGATAGGCCCTTCGCCAACAGCGACAAATCTGCAATGCTGTGCGAATGGCGGGCGCAAATGGAAGCTCGAGATGGACAGACGGGCAGCTCGATCCCATGCGACACGTGGGTGACGAGCGGGCCGACGAAGTGGTCGAGAAAGTGTTTAAACGGGACGTCAACGAGGTCAATCGGTTGATGCGTACGCTCGTCCGCAACGACCAGCCGGTGCCGACGGATCTGCCTGAGGAGCTCCGGGGCTACGTGACCACTTCGCTATCCCTGCCCGAGTGGGCCGACGCGGACAAGATCAAGAAGGGTCAGGAGGTGTTCGAGGAGTACGGCCTGTTCATCACACTCTGCCTGTTCTGCGCGTCGCTCCCGTCGGCGTATGCGGACGCCAAGGCCGTGAAGGTGCTGTACCTGACCGCCCAGCTCGACACGGATGCACGCCGGCGGGTGATGGAGACCGGCCAGTTTCTGCTCGACGTGTGCACCGTCGGCGGCCTCGATGCAAACGGCAAGGGCCTGCGCGCCATCCAGCACGTCCGCCTGATGCATGCCGCTGTGCGTTACCTGATCAAGGACCGCGCCGGTAAGCACCCCGGCGTGTGGAATTACAGCAGTTGGGGCGTGCCGATCAACCAGGAGGACATGGCCGCGACCATCCTCTCTTTCTGGTATGTCGTCGGAGACCCGATGCGTGGCCTCGGTAAGCGCTTGTCCAGCAAGGAGATCGACGCCTACCTCCACCTGTGGAACGTCATCGGCCACCTGATGGGCGTGCTCGACGACATGCGTCCACACAACGCCGCCGAGGCCAACGCGCTGCTCGACACCATCAAGCGACGGCGCTTCACGGCGTCACCCGAGGGGCAGCACATGACCCGCGCGCTCCTCGCGCTACTCGACCAACTCACGCCCACCCAGGCGTTCGATAAGACGATCCCGCCGCTGATCCGCCACCTGATCGGCGACCAGACCGCCGACCTGCTGCTCGTACCGCCTTTACATCACCGCCGCGAACTCGAACAGCTCGCGCGCATCGCCGACTGGTTCTCCACCCACGTCCTGAGCCTGGTCGGCCGCGCCACGCCGCGCTACCACTTCGTCTCGGAGATAGCCCAGAATTTCGGGCGCGAACTGTTGGAGACTGCGTTGGCGTTAGAGCGGGGTGGGGTGCGCGCGTCGTTCGACATGCCCGATCACCTCGCTCGCGATTGGGAGATTTCGAAGCCTTCGCGCCGTAAGTGACTGTGTGGTCCCGGCGGCTCTCCCCCGCCGGGACCACACAGGGGCCATTCAGCTACCGTGCCCAGACTCCGGCCGCCCTGCGGTCGGCGTTCGCCACCTCTTCCGCGCCGTCGCGCACCGCGTGGCCGAGGTCGACCAGTATCTCGTTGAGCGCGCTCGCCGCCTGGTGCCACTTGAGCTGTTCGGCCTGGTATGCGGCCGCCGCCTCGCGGGTCCACATTTCCTGCAACGGCGCGATCTGTGATCTCAGCTCGTCCAGCGCGGCGTTGAAACGGGCCGCCGTGGTGTGGATCTCCTGGCGTACGGAATGTTCGATTTCGCCGAAGTTGTAGGACAGCACCGGGTCCACTGGTCGTCCGCCCGTCACAGGTTTCCGCCGGCGGCGGCAATGCGGCTGGCGTGATCGTGGCCGGCGTCGCGCAGGGCGGTCTCGTTGTGCCGAATGGTCTCGGCGATCCGGTGCAGGACGTGGTAGAGCCGCGTCGACTCGGCGTTCCAGCGTTCGACTACCTCTTTGAACCGCCCCGCCGCGAGCCCACCCCACACCGACGGCGGTGTGTTGCTCATCCTGCCGATGAAGGCCTGCAGCGTTGCCCGGATTTCGTCATTGCGGGCGTCCGTCGTGTCCGCGACCGAGCGCATGAGGTCGAAGTCGGTGCTCAGTATGTTCGCCATACAAGTTAGGACCGCGTGGGCCGTCGTTTGGTTCCGCCGCAGTCGTGGGCTCAACCGATCGCGTGGGCGGACCGCACCGCCTGCTCGCACGCAGTGCGGACGGCCTCCTCGTCGCCGGACCGACTCTGGCATCCGATGCTGATCCGGACCGGCCCGTCCAGCAGCACCGTCCACCGCACGTGATGGTGGGCGCGCACTTCACGGTAGGTCACCGCGGGCCGGCCGGCGGTGAGGCCGGAGGGATTGAAGTCGACGAACACCCCGGCCGCCTCGGTGTCGATCGCGTGCTTCAACCGCTCCGCGGTGCCGCTCAGCGTCTCGCCGGCCACGGGCGACTGCGTGACGTGCAGCGCCACCTCGGGATCCGACGGCGACGTCACCTGCACCCGGGCCGAACCGGGCCCGGTCACCACCCGCTGCGTGGGCCAGTCGGCGGGCACCGTCACCGTCACCCGGCCTTCCACCAGGAATGTCGTCGGCGCCGGCTGCACCTGAACCGGCGGCGGGATGGGGCGATGGCCCTGAGCCACCACCGTCGGAAGCGCCAGGAACGACCCGGTCACCACGACGGCGACACCGGCAAGCCAAGTCACCATCCGCGCGCGGGATCGAACGCCGCCGGCGCGGGCGGTGGAACGCGGTTCGGGCGGCTCGGCGCGGGCCGTCAGCGCCGACTGCGCCAGCCGGCACAGCCGAGCGTCATCGATTTCCGCCACCGGTCGGCCGCCATCGCGCAGCGCCGCGGTGATCGCCGCGCCGAGCGCCGGCGCCCCGGCGACCGTGCCGGGCACGTCAATCACCACGCCGGCCATCGACCCTCGAGTCATGTCGGCGATGACCGTTGCGGCCTCCTGGGCAACCGAAAGCGGTTCCCCAGCCCGCGATACCGCGACGAGCTCCGCACCGTTGATCGCCACCAACCGCTCGGCGATCTCCACGACCACGGTCGTGTCGCAGTGCCCGTCGGATGCCTGCGCCAACAGCCAGGACCGGGGGCGCGCCAGCACGTCATCGGCCACCCGCTTGGCGGCGGTTGTCACGACGCCGATACGCGTCGACGACCACCACGACGGATACACCAGGACCAGCCCATCGTGGTGCGCGCAATCCAGTGATCGCAGCGCGGCGCGCCACGCTGAATCGACGGTGACCGGGCGTCCGGCGAGGAGCGCCACCCGATCGTCTATCGCGCCCAGCGCCTCCGTCGCAATCTCAGACGCGTCGTCGTCGACACGGTGTTGCGTTGTGCCGCAACATAATCGACGAATCGTGCCGGGGCCGGCCTCGATGATTGCGTGGTGTGGGCCGGGGGTGGGGTTCACGGGGGCGTGGTCCAGGCGACTTGTATCAGCTGTTCGTCACCGCCGCGGGCGATCAGGACGCCGCGGCCCGGCGGCAACCGCGCCGGGCGCCCCGAACCGAACAAAGGCCCCTCGTCCGGGTGTCTACTCATCATCAGGGTCAGGCAGCCAAGGTCACGCAGTCCCGCCAGGAGCGGCTCGAACAACGCGCGCTCTGCGCCGCCGCTGCGGCGCGCCACGATGAGGTGCAACCCCAGATCCCGTGCGAATGGTAGGTATTCGGCGATGGGTGCGAGCGGATTGCCCGACGGGGTTGCGACCAGGTCGTAGTCGTCGACGACGAGATAGATGTCCGGCCCCGACCACCAGGACCTGGCCAGCAGCTGCGCCTGGGTCACGTCGGAAGGTGGCATCCTGCGCTGCAGGACATCGAGCAGGCTCGCCAGCAACGCGCCCAATGCGGCCGCTGACATGGCATAGCCGCCAAGGTGTTCCGACTCGACGACGCCGAGCAGGGCGCGGCGGAAGTCGATCACCCACAGTTGGGCTTCCGCGGCGGCCCGGCTCCGAGCGATCTCGCGGCACAGGGCACGTAGCGTGGCGGTCTTCCCGCACTGATTGTCTCCGAGCACCAGCAGATGCGAATGCCGCTCGAAATCGACCGGCACCGGACCCATTCGGCGCTCGTCGAGACCGAGCAGGATCCGCGCTTGCATGTCGACACCCGCTCGATGCACGACGGTCTCGAGGTCGACGCGGGCGGGCAGCAGCGGTATCGGTGGCGCAACCGTTTCACCGCGGGGGATCTCGTCGATCGGTCGAGCGATCACCATCTGCAGCCCTTCTTGGGAGAGGCCGCGGCCCGGGCGGCCGTGGGGTACCTGATGGGCCCGCTTGCGGTCGATTTCGGAATCCGCCGGATCGCCCAGCCGCAACTCGATGCGGGTGCCGATCTGATCCCTCAGCGAGGGCCTGATCTCGGCCCAGCGCGACGCCGACAACATCACATGCACACCGAACGAAAGCCCTTGTGCTGCAAGGGCGGTGACCGGCGCCTCGAGCGCCTCGAACTCATGACGCAGGCCGGCCCAGCCGTCGACGACGAGGAACACGTCGGCGAAGGGCTCAATGGGGCGCCGCGCCTCCCGGTATCGAACGATAGATTCCATCTCGGCCACCACGCGCCGCACCAGCTCGGGCTCGGCCCGGCCCGCGACGGCGCCCACATGCGGCAACGAGCGGACGGACGCCAGCGCCCCGCCGCCCAAGTCCAGGCAGTAGAACTGCACCCGGCGGGCGTCGTGCGTAGCCGCCAAGGCCGTGATGAGTGTGCGCAGCGCGGTCGATTTGCCCGATTGGGGTGCACCGACGACCGCGACATTGCCTGCGGCCCCGGATAAGTCGACCATCAGCGGCGTGCGGCATTGGTCGAATGGCCGGTCGACGACACCGATCGGCACGGCTAGGTCGGCCGACGCGGATGCGCCGTCGCGAAGCAGCGTGGCAAGTGCGGGCGCCGCACCCAGCGGCGGTAGCCATACTTGGTGCGCGGGCGGTCCCTGACCGACCAGGCGGTCCAGGACCGCCTGCAGGACGGTCCGCGTGGGCGATGCGAACGGCTCCGCCGCCCGGGTGAGGGGGCCGACGGCCCGGGCGCTGAACGGCCTGACCGACAGCTCAGTCACCGGCGGAGCGCAAGACGGCGCGTGGGCCTCGAGCGGCGTCGAAACAGACGCGGCCTGAAAGCGAATCGGCTCGCCGTTGCTGCACCGGAGGAAACCCGCGCCGGGCGTATTGGGCAGGTGATACGCGTCGGGTGTCCCCAAAGCCGCGCGGGATTCCCCGGCCGACAGGGTCTTCAGGCAGATCCGGTAGGAAAGATGAGCCTCCAGCCCCCGCAACCGGCCCTCGTCGAGCCGCTGACTGGCCAGCAGCAAATGCACACCCAGCGACCGGCCGAGCCGGCCGATCGCGACGAACACATCGGCGAAATCTGGGTGCTGACTGAGCAATTCGGAGAACTCGTCGACGATGACGAACAACGTCGGCAGCGGGGGCAACCCGCCGCCCGCCCGGCGTGCGCGTTGGAAGGCCGCGATGCTGGCGCATCGTGCGGTTCGCAGCAGTTGTTGCCGGCGGTTCATTTCGCCGGCCAGCGCGTCGTGCATCCGGGCCACCAGCGGCGCCTCATCGGCGAGGTTGGTGATGATCGCGGCCACGTGTGGGGCCCGCGCCAGATCGAGAAACGTTGCGCCGCCCTTGAAATCGATGAGAAGCAGGTTCAGCGATTCGGGAGAGTTCCGGGCCATCATGCCCAGCGCGATGGTGCGCAGCAGCTCCGACTTGCCCGACCCGGTGGCGCCCAGGCACAGCCCGTGTGGCCCCATACCGTTTTCGGCGGGCTCTTTGATGTCCAGTACCAGCCGCATACCGTCGATGGTCGTTCCGATGGGAACGCAGAGTCGATCATCGTCGGCGACATCCGCGGGGCCGGCCAAGTCCAGCCAGCCGCCGTCGTCGACCGCGCTTGCGCCGCCGGCCCGGTATCGGGCCAGCCGGCGGGCGCATACCAGCGCGTCGAGTGCATCCATCCGGTCGGGGCGCGGCACCGGTTGAACCTCGCCGGCCACCTGAAGCGTCAATGCCGTGCCTTCGCCGCCGGCACCGACCCGCAGGACGGTCGTATCCTTGATCGCGCCGGCGGCACCCGGGTCGCTGTGCTCGTCGAGGTCGGCAACGATCACCCGGTGCGCTGCCACGGTACCGGCGAGCGCGTCCCGCGCCTCGGCCATGCTCCGATACACCATGCGGGCAGACCCCACCGCATCGACGGCGGTCGGATCTTGGTTGTGCGGCAGCCACTTCAGCCAATCCCAGTGGGCTTGGCGTCGATCGCTGACCGCGGCGGCGATCAACAACTGGTCCGGCGGGTGCAGCACGGCCAGTTGGCAGACCAGCGCGCGCAGCAGCCCGCGTGCGGCGTCCGCATCGCCGTCGACCGTCACCGTCCCCACGGCGCGCAACCCCACCGTGACGGGAACCTCGGCGACGGTTGAGTGTGTGTCGACGAAGCGACGCAAAGCCACAGCAGTAACCGGATCCGAGCGCGGCCCGGATTCGGCCTCCGCGGCCACCAAGCGGGTGGCAAGCGGCTGTGTTCCGACACCAACGCGGACAAGGCAGAAGTCCGGGTCGGACGCTTGCCGCTCCCACATCCGGGGACCGCCGATCAAGGTCCACAGCGTATCCGGGTCGGGGTGGTTCCAGAGTAGCGAGAAGCGCTGGGCCGCAGCCGTTTCGGTGACCGTCCTGCGAAGCCCGCTCAGATACCCGAGGTAGTCCACCCGGTCCACGTCGATGCCGCCGCCGCGCCGCTGGCCGCGCCCGCTGGCCACCGTCACGGCCGTTGAAACCAGCATCATGATCGGAAACGCCACGAACATGGGGTTGCGGGTAACCGCCGAGCCCGACCAGAAGCTCGCCGCCATGGCGGCCAGAGTCGCAATCACCGCGACAACCGGCACCAGTCGCGGCAGCAGGCTCGGCGGCCGCGGCGGCGGGCCCGGCGGCGCATCAACCGCGATGTCCGTTGTCGCGACCGCCGGCGGTGGCCGCCGCGCCACCGGCGTGAAACACCCAGTCAAACTTGGCCCCCTCCCACCGCTTGGCGACGCTAAGCAGGGCCGGAGTCCGCTGCAACTCACCTGTGGACAGATGGATACCCCGGGTCCGAAATGTGGCTACTGTGCCGGTAATCCGAGCGAAGGGGTCGCCGTTGCCTGCGTCCGATCCGGGGCTGCGCCGCGTGTCAGTGCACGCGGGCACCACCGACGTCGATCTAGCCCTGCCCACCGGCGTGCCCGTCGCCGTCCTGATCCCGTCGATCGTCGACATCCTGGACGGCAGCGGCCAGGGGAGTTCCGGCGATCTCGAGGCCAAGCGCTATCAGCTGTGCACACCTGGCGCGTTCGCCTTCGATACCTCGACGACCCTGGCGCAGAACGGCATCCGCGACGGCGACGTTCTGGTCCTGATCCAGTCTCCTACGCCGCCGCCCGCTCCCCGTTATGACGATGTGGCCGAGGCCGTGTCGACGATGCTGGACGCAGCGCTGCGGCCCGAGACGCAGCCGCAGGCAACCCGGCTCACCGGTGCTGTAGCGGCGAGCTGCCTGACCGTGATCGGCGCGCTGGCGCTCATCCGAAACGCCGCCACGGCCAACGCCTTCGGCGAAAGCCGCACCGCCGCAGGTGTCGCGGCGTTGGCCGGGTTCGTCGCGCTGCTGGGTGCGGCGATCGCACACCGTTCCTATCGCGACGCCATGGCCGGTCTTGCACTAAGCGTCATGGGCATTGCGTTCGCGGCGGTTGCCGGCTTTCTGGCGGTGCCCGGCGCCCCGGCGACCCCCAACGCATTGCTGGCCGCCGCGGCGGCGGCAGCCACATCGGTGTTGGCGATGCGCGTCGTGGGGTGCGGTGTCGTCACGTTGACCGCAGTCGCGTGCGCCGCGACGCTCGTCGCTGCCGCCGCGCTGGTGGGCGTGATGACCGCCGCCCCGCTGCCCGCGCTTGGTTCGGTATCCACGCTGATATGCCTGGGTCTGATCGGGTTAGCGCCGCGCCTGTCGATCGCGCTGGCCGGGTTGTCGCCGCGGCTCGCACCGCCGCCCGATCTGGAGCCCGCGGACGGCTTGGCCGACAAGGCATTCCGCGCTGACAACTGGCTGACGGGCCTGCTTGCGGCGTTCTCGTCGTCAGCCGCCGCGGGTGCCGTCGTCACCGTGCTGGGCGGCGCCCCACGACTGTGCTGCATGGGCTTTGGCGCCCTCACCGGCGCGTCGCTGCTGCTGCACGCTCGTTCACACGCCCGGGCAAGGAGGTTGGTGTTTGTCAGCGGCGGAATCGCCGTCATCGCCACGACATTCGCGGCCGTGGCCTCCGGCGTGCCGGGCCGCGGTGGGTGGCTAGCCGCGGCGACGGCGACGCTGGCCGCCACCGCGATCTGCCTGGGCTTCGTCGCCCCGGGCGTCTCGCCGTCACCGCTCCTGCGCCGCGGCGTCGAGGTCCTGGAATGCGTGACGCTGGCCGCTCTGGTGCCCCTGACGTGCTGGGTATGCGGCCTCTACAACACCGTTCGCGGGTTGACGCTGACGTGATCGCCTCCCGTGTCGCGCGCCTGCTCGCGGTGTCGGTGCTGGCGGCGTTGTCAGCGCTGGGATCGCCGTCGGCGCAGGCGGTCTCGCCGCCGCAGATCGACGACAAGTGGCTGCCCAAGCCGGCCCTGCCTGCGCCGCCCTGGCCGACGGTGCAGCGCGAGGTCTGCGCGACGATGACGGCCGCGCCGCAACCGGCCCGTAGCCAGCTCGTGGGTCTCGACGACTTGCCGCGGGTCTGGCAGCTCACACGTGGTGCGGGACAACGAATCGCGGTCATCGACACCGGCGTTTCCCGGCAGCCCCGGCTGCCCGACGTGGTGGCCGGAGGGGACTACGTGGCCGGCGGCGATGGCACTCAGGACTGTGACGCGCACGGCACGCTGGTCGCCGCGATCATCGCTGCCACGCCGGATTCCGCGGGCGGCGGCCTCGGTGGAGTGGCACCCGATGCGACGTTGATCAGCATCCGCCAGTCCAGTGCGAAGTTCGCTCCAGCCAGCGAGCGGTCCCGCGCCGGGGTCGGGGACGTCGACACCATGGCGAAAGCCATCCGGACGGCGGCCGACCTCGGCGCGTCGGTGATCAACATTTCGTCGGTGGCATGCGTTCCGGTCGCGTCGGCGCCCGACGATCGAGCGCTGGGCGCCGCGCTGGCCTACGCGGTGGACGTCAAGAATGCCGTCATCGTGGCCGCGGCGGGCAACACCGGCGAAGCCGCGCAGTGTCCGCCCCAGCGCTCCGATGCCACCTGGCAGACCGTCACGGTCGTGGCCAGTCCGGCCTGGTACGACGACTACGTGCTGGCCGTCGGTTCGGTGAACGCCGACGGGACGCCGTCGGCCTTCACGCTTGCCGGGCCGTGGGTGGACGTCGCGGCCACCGGTGAGGCGGTGACTCCCCTCGGCTCGCAACCGGTGTCCGGCACCAGTTATGCCGCCCCCGTGGTCAGCGGGCTGGCCGCGCTGATCCGGGCGCGATTCCCGGCGTTGACCGCACGGCAGGTGATGCAGCGCATCGAATCGACCGCGCATCACCCGCCCGCCGGATCGGATCCCCTGGTCGGCAACGGCACGATCGACGCCCTGGCCGCGGTCAGCACCGACGCCGGTCCGACGCCGGACACCTCCAAACCGGCTCCACCCCCGGCGCCGATCGCAACACCGCCGGCACCCAGACCGCCGCATTCCGGGGCCCGCGCCACCGCCGTGCGCGGCGCGGCCCTATGCCTCCTTGCGCTGATGGGAGTGCTGGCGGCCGGTGCGGCCACCGGCCGGTTACGGTCCCGCAACCGTGTCGCGGGCGGCTAACGCGCTCTGCCGGGCCAGTTCGGGCCCGGACGGCAGCGTGGTCAACACCGGCCACGGCGCGGCGATCGGCGCCGGCAGCCCGAGGTCACGTTCCGCCTCGTCGTCGTGAATCGCGAACCGCACTCCGGTGTCGATGACCAGGTATCGCGTACCGACTCGGCCATTCCCGCGCACGTAGGCGCTCCTGCCGGGCGGCAGGTAGGCCGCGTCCAGCGCGGGACCGCGGCCATCGGCTTGCGCCAGGCTCACCGGCACCTGGCCGGGCGGCACCGGCAGGCCGCTGCCGGTCATAAACGCGATGTCGGCATTCCCGGACGGCGCCGGGCGCCACGCGACGCACACGGTAGTGCCGCCGTCGACCAGGGTCGGCGCCCGCTCGGGGTAACCGGCCACCGGCAGCGTGTTCACGATTCCGGTGGCGCGGATCGCGTCCGGCGCCACCGCGATGGCCTCGGCCGTGCCGTGTGAGTTGCGGAAACGGAGCAGGTCCGCGGCCACCCGCCCGATGCGCTGGACACCGGAGGCCAAAACCACGTAATACTCCTCCCCATCGCCGCGGCTGATGCGCAGCACACTCCCGATCGGGAATCCGGGCAGGCCCGCCGCCGGGCCGCCGGCGCCGGGAATCCGCGGAACGCCGATCGGCGGCGCCTCGGGCACGGCGTTCAGCAACGACGGCGAGACCACCCGCGGCGCGCGGCCCTCCAGCCTGAGCGCTCGCAGAACCGCGGCGTCGGCGAGGTCGACCACCGCCCGCTGGCCGTTGTAGAGCAGCTGGGCCGGCGAACCGGCGGGCGGCGCGACCAGCATGGCCTGATCGGCGGCCAGGCGGCGGGCCGCCGATACGTCGGCGGTTCCGACGACGACGGTCGTTGCGCCGGCGCCGTCCGTATCACAGATCGTCCAGGCGGACTCAGCGTCGGGCAGCGGATTACCCAGAAGCTGCGGTGCGCCCGGAATGCCAAGCAGCGGACCTCGTTTGGTGCGGCGCAAATCGGTCTCGCGCACCGGTCGCGGGTCGTCGGCCGTCCCCGCGATCAACCGCGCCGAGGCCAAGTTCAGCGCCGGGTGCCAGGTATCGCCCACTCGCACGTACAGCGCCCCGGACGGTTGGGCCAGCACGATTCGCGCGTGATCGAGGTCCGCGCGCGGCCGTAGCAAACCGAGCACCGCGCATCCGGCAACGGCGATGGCCGCCAGAACGCACCCGGTCGCGACGGAGGCCGAGCGCGCGCGCAGCGATTCGTTGACCGCGCCGATGTCCCTACCCAGCAACGCGCATTCGATTCGGCGCAGCAGAAACCGGTATCCGCTGACCTGCAGCCCTGTGGTCGGCGGGCATGGCGGCGATCGGTCCAAAATCCCCCCGGGAAATTTGTCGAATGCTGACCCTCGGCCCCACGTTAAGCGCAGGTTGGCTGCCCGCGCGTCATCCATCCACAGACCGGCTAATTTTCCGTCTGCGCTGGTTGCCGGTAACATTTCGGCGTGTCTTCCCACCGCTTAGCTCGCTGGGTGGGCCCGGGGGTTTCTGCACTGGTCACCGCCGCCGGCCTGCTGTTCGCCCCCACTATCGCGTCCGAGACCCCGGTCGCCTCCGCCGATGACTGCCCGGACGTCGAGGTCATCTTCGCCCGCGGCACCAACGAGCCGCCCGGCCTGGGGCGCGTCGGTGACGCCTTCGTCGACGCGCTGCGCCAGCAGGCCCCCGGTCTGAAGTTCGACACCTACGGGGTGAACTACGCCGCCAGCAAGCTGCAGCTGCACGGCGGTGACGGCGCCAACGACACCATCAACCGCGTCAAGCAGGCGGTGGCCAAGTGCCCCAACACCCAGATCGTGCTGGGCGGCTACTCGCAGGGCGCGTCGGTGATGGACATCGTGGCCGGCGTTCCCATCGGCGGCATCAACTGGGGCAGCTCGCTGCCGCCCGAATACGCCAAGAACATCACGGCCGTCGCCACCTTCGGCGACGTGGCCGACCGCGCCGGCGGCACGCTGCCCACCCAGAGCGCGCTGCTCGGCTCCAAGGCGATCGACCTGTGCAACCCCAGCGACCCGATCTGCCACGCCGGCCCCGGCAACGAGTGGAGCGGTCACACCGAGGGCTACGTCCCCGCCTACACCAATCAGGCGGCGGCCTTCGTCGCGTCCAAGCTCCTGGCCGGCGCCAACCCGCAGGTGCCCGGCTACGGGCCCCAGTACTCGCCGCAGACGCCCGGGTACGGCCCGCAGACACCCGGCTATGGCCCGCAGACACCCGGCTATGGCCCGCAGACCCCGGGATCGGGCCCGTCCGTCCCCGCGCCGAACACCCCTAACACGCCGATCGCGCCCAGTACGCCGATCCCGCAAGCACCGCTCGTCTAAATCGTTACCGGCGCTTGACCATAGGTCCGTAGCCTCGCAGTGTGAGGCTTATCCGCCTGGGGCTGGCCGCCGCATTCCTTGCGGCGGCCGCGTTTTGGCTTGCTCCGCAACTGTTGCCTCGTGCCTTCGCGTCGTGCCCCGACGTCGAGGTGGTGTTCGCCCGGGGCACCGACGAGCCGCCCGGCGTCGGAAAGGTGGGCCAGGCCTTCGTCAGCTCACTGCGCCAGAAGACCCGCAAAAGCGTTGGCTCATACGGGGTTAACTACCCAGCGAGCAAGGACTTCCTGGCCGCCGCGAACGGCGCGAACGACGCCAGCAACCACGTGCAGCAGATGGCCAACAACTGCCCGAACACCAAGGTGGTGCTCGGCGGATACTCCCAAGGCGCGGCCGTCGTCGACATCGTCACCGCCGCACCGGTTCCCGGCCTCGGTTTCCATCAGCCGCTGCCCACCGGGGCCGCCGACCACGTCGCCGCCGTCGCCCTGTTCGGAAATCCGTCCGGCCGCGCGGGTGGCCTGATGAACGTCCTGACACCGAATTTCGACGGCAAGACCATCGACCTGTGCAACCCGGGCGACCCGATCTGCTCGAACGGCAATCAGTGGGCCGCGCACCTGGGTTACGTGCCTGGGCTGACCAACCAGGCCGCCGGTTTCGTCGCCGCCAAGGTGTAGGCCCGATGGTGGCGACCCGCATCGCCCGGCTACGCCGCGCTCGCGATCGCCACTAGGTCGGCGTGCGCAGATCCCGGGTGATCAAGGTCCGCGCCCCAAGCTGGTCGTCGGGCGGGTAGTCGACGCCGATCAGCGTCAAGCCGTGCGCCGGTGCGGCGGCGAAGTCGCTGGACCTGTCTGTCGCGCTGAGCAATCCGCGACACCAGGAGACGGGGCGGCGGTGTTCGCCGACGGCCAGCAGCGCCCCGACCAGTGACCGCACCATCGACCAGCAGAACGCGTCGGCGCTGACGTGCGCGGTGATCAGATCGCCCTCGCGCGACCAGTCGAACCGCTGCAGGTCGCGGATGGTGGTGGCGCCTTCGCGCTGACGGCAGAACGCCGCAAAGTCGTGCAGCCCCACCAGGTCTCGTGACGCCGCGGCCATCGCGTCCAGGTCCAGCACGTGCGGCCAGGCGGTGACGTAGCGCGCCAGCTGCGGCTGCACACCGTACGGGGCCGTCGACAGCCGGTAGGTGTAGTGGCGGCGCAGCGCCGAGAACCGCGCGTCGAAATCCGCTGGGGCGCGGGAGATGTGGAGCACCCGGACGTCGGGGGGTAGGAACCGGCCCAGGCGGCGCACCAGCGGCAGGAATTCCGGCTCGCCCACGCGCGGGGCGCGGGGGTAGGCGTTGGGCAGCGCGTCGACGGGCACGTCGACGTGGGCCACCTGGCCGGTGGCATGCACGCCGGCATCGGTGCGCCCGGCCGCGCGCAGCCGCACCGGCGTACGGAAAACCGTCGTCAGCGCCTCATCGAGGACGCCGGCGACGGTCCGCTGTCCGGTCTGATCCGCCCAGCCCGCGAATTCCGTTCCGTCATAGGCGATGTCGAGCCGAAGACGGACGTCCTCGTTAACTCTCGTCAGCCTCGTCAGCCGCCTCGGCCTCGGCCTCGGCCCTGGCCTCCACGGCCTTGTCGTGCTGCTCCTCGGCCTTGGCCTCGGCGTCGGTAGCCGCTTCGGGAGCCTCCTCGACCGCGGCCTGCGGCGCCGCCGCCGCGGCCTCGGGGGCAGCGTCCGCCGACTCGTCGAGGGCCGAAGCGTCCACCGCTTCGGGCTCGACCGCGGCCTGCGGTGCCGCCGCGGCGGCCTCGGGGGCGGCCTTCTTCGACGCCTTGACGCGACGCGCCCGGTCGGCCTCGGCGGTCACCGTCTTCTCCCGCACCAGCTCGATCACGGCCATCGGGGCGTTGTCGCCCTTGCGCGCCTCGACCTTGATGATGCGGGTATAGCCGCCGTTGCGGTCGGCGAAGAACGGCCCGATCTCCTCGAACAGGACGTGCACCACGTCCTTGTCGCGGATCTTCTTGAGAACCTCTCGACGGTTGTGCAGCGTGCCCTTCTTCGCGTGCGTGATCAGCTTCTCCGCGTACGGACGCAGCGCACGGGCCTTCGGCTCGGTCGTCTTGATGCGGCCGTGCTCGAACAGCGACGTGGCCAGGTTGGCCAGAAGGGCCTTCTGGTGCGAAGACGACCCGCCGAGGCGAGGGCCCTTGGTGGGCTTGGGCATTGCTGACGCTCCTGTCTAGATGGTTCTCAAAAGCCGTTACAGCTGTTCGGTTTCCGCGTAGTCCTGGTCGTCGTAGGCGGCCTCGGTGGACCAGGTGCCGGTGGCGACGTCGTAGCCCGCGACCTCCGACGGGTCGAAGGTGGGCGGGCTGTCCTTGAGCGACAGACCCAGCTGGTGCAGCTTGACCTTCACCTCGTCGATCGACTTCTGACCGAAGTTGCGGATGTCGAGCAGGTCGGATTCGGTGCGCGACACCAGCTCGCCGACGGTGTGCACGCCCTCGCGCTTGAGGCAGTTGTAGGACCGCACGGTCAGGTCCAGGTCGTCGATCGGCAGCGCGAACGACGCGATGTGGTCCGCCTCGGCCGGCGACGGCCCGATCTCGATGCCCTCGGCCTCGACGTTGAGTTCCCGTGCCAGACCGAACAATTCGACCAGGGTCTTGCCCGCCGACGCCAGCGCGTCGCGGGGGGTGATCGAGCTCTTGGTCTCCACGTCCAGGATCAGCTTGTCGAAGTCGGTGCGCTGCTCGACACGGGTGGCGTCCACCTTGTAGGTGACCTTGAGCACCGGCGAGTAGATGGAATCGACTGGGATGCGGCCGATTTCGGCGCCCGACGCGCGATTCTGCACGGCCGGGACGTAACCGCGGCCACGCTCGACGACGAGTTCGACCTCGAGCTTGCCCTTGTCGTTCAGCGTCGCGATGTGCATGGCGGGGTTGTGCACGGTGACGCCCGCGGGCGGCACGATGTCGCCCGCGGTGACCTCGCCCGGGCCCTGCTTGCGCAGGTACATGGTGACCGGCTCGTCCTCCTCGGAGGACACGACCAGGCCCTTGAGGTTCAGGATGATGTCGGTGACGTCTTCCTTGACGCCGGGCACGGTGGTGAACTCGTGCAGCACGCCGTCGATGCGGATGCTGGTGACGGCCGCGCCGGGGATCGACGACAGCAGCGTGCGCCGCAGCGAATTGCCCAGGGTGTAACCGAATCCGGGCTCCAGCGGCTCGATGACGAACTGGGACCGGTTGTCGGTGAGGACTTCCTCCGACAGTGTGGGTCGCTGAGAGATCAGCATGGTGTTTCTTCTTCTCCTTCTCGGCACCCGCTATTTGATGCCGTTTCCTTCTCCTGCGCCGACCCGCTGCGCTCGGCTTCGCCGCGCTTGCGATCACCGCAGACCTGCACCGGTTGGCGCAGGGGGTCTTTACTTCGAGTAGTACTCGACGATCAGCTGCTCGCTGAGCGGCACGTCGATCTGCGCGCGCTCGGGCAACTGGTGGATAAGGATGCGTTGCCGCTCCCCCACCACCTGCAGCCAGCTCGGGAGCGGGCGGTCGCCCGCGGTCTCCCGCGCGATCTGGAACGGCACCGTGTTCAGCGAGTTGTCCCGCACGTCGATGATGTCGTATTGCGACACCCGGTAGCTGGGGACGTCGACGCGCACGCCGTTGACCGTGAAGTGGCCGTGGCTGACGAGCTGGCGGGCCATCCGGCGGGTGCGCGCCAGCCCGGCGCGGTACACGACGTTGTCGAGCCGGCTTTCCAGGATCCTCAGCAGCTCCTCACCCGTCTTGCCGGGCTGTCGCACGGCCTCTTCGTAGTAGCGGCGGAACTGCTTTTCCATCACGCCGTAGGTGAAGCGCGCCTTCTGCTTCTCCTGCAGCTGCAGCAGGTATTCGCTTTCCTTGATCCGCGCGCGGCCGTGCTGGCCGGGCGGGTAGGGACGCTTCTCGAAGGCCTGGTCGCCACCGACGAGGTCGGTGCGCAGCCGGCGCGACTTGCGGGTGATGGGTCCGGTGTAACGAGCCATGATTCCCTCCTAGACCCTTCTGCGCTTGGGCGGCCGGCATCCGTTGTGCGGCTGCGGGGTGACGTCGGCGATCGCACCCACCTCCAGCCCCGCGGCCTGCAGCGACCGGATCGCGGTCTCCCGGCCCGAGCCCGGGCCCTTAACGAACACGTCGACCTTCTTCACGCCGTGCTCCTGGGCCTTGCGCGCGGCGTTCTCCGCGGCCAGCTGGGCGGCGAACGGCGTCGACTTGCGCGAGCCCTTGAAGCCGACGTGACCCGACGACGCCCAGGCGATGACGTTGCCCGACGGGTCGGTGATCGTCACGATCGTGTTGTTGAACGTGCTCTTGATGTGCGCGGCGCCGTGCGGGATGTTCTTCTTTTCCCGCTTACGGGTCTTGTGCTGCCCCTTCTTGGGGGCAGAGGCTGCCTTCTTGGCTGGTGGCATGGGGGATTACCTGGCCTTCTTCTTGCCTGCGATGGTGCGCTTGGGGCCCTTGCGGGTCCGCGCGTTGGTCTTGGTTCGCTGGCCGCGCACCGGCAGGCCGCGGCGGTGCCGCAGGCCCTGGTAGCAGCCGATCTCGATCTTGCGGCGGATGTCGGCCTGCACCTCGCGGCGCAGGTCACCCTCCACCTTGAGGTTGGCTTCGATGTAGTCACGCAAGTGGGTGAGCTGGTCATCGGTCAGGTCCCTGGTGCGCAGGTCTCTTTCGATGCCGGTGGCCGCCAGAATCTCGTTCGAGCGGGTACGGCCTATGCCGAAAATGTAGGTCAGGGCGATCTCCATCCGCTTATCGCGCGGCAGATCGACGCCCACTAGTCGAGCCATGGGTGGCGTTTCCTCTTATCTCTGCGGAGGTCTGATCCCAGCCCGTTCCCCTTGAAGGGGGCCCGGCCTCCGTCCGGGCGTGGATGAGCGGCCCATCTCTATAGATGCCAGCCGCTCACTGGTGCTGGGAGGTCTGCATTCAGTTGTGTGGGCGACCTAAAAGGCTTAGCCCTGGCGCTGCTTGTGGCGCGGATCGGAGCAGATCACCATGACCCGCCCATGCCGACGGATCACCCTGCACTTGTCACAGATTGGCTTGACGCTCGGGTTCACCTTCACGGCTGTTTCGATCCTGTTCTTGTCTACTCGTCGGTGGTTGCTTCGGGCTTTACGTCACTTGTACCGGTACACGATGCGGCCCCGGGACAGGTCGTAGGGAGACAACTCGACCACCACCCGGTCTTCGGGCAGGATGCGGATGTAGTGCTGCCGCATCTTGCCGCTGATGTGGGCGAGCACCTTGTGACCGTTCTCCAGCTCAATGCGGAACATCGCATTGGGCAGGGGCTCGACCACGCGGCCCTCGACCTCGATGGCACCGTCCTTCTTGGCCATACTTTTCAGAAATCCTCGTCATTCGTTTCGTTCGAATAGCGCCCGGATCGGCGCAACATTTACCCCGACTTCAAACGTGAGCCGGTGACAGGAAATTCCTAGAATTTCCGAGGGACTGGGCACACAAAGAGTCGGCGCGGATGCCGCACCGTTGTTCCACGATACCTGGTCATCAGCCCTGGCCAAAATCGCTGAGGGAGGAATCGGGACCGCCTTCCCCGCCTCCCACATGGCCGCTGACGAGCGCATACTTGACGCCGATGAGCAGACCCCTTGCCGGCGAGACCGCCCAGCCCCGCAAACCCGTCATCCTGACCGTCGACGACGATCCCTCCGTGTCCCGCGCGGTGGCACGGGACCTGCGCCGCCACTACGGCGAGGGGCACCGGATCATCCGAGCCGAATCGGGCACCGAGGCCCTAGACACCCTCAAGCAGCTCAAACTGCGCGGCGAAACCGTCGCAACGCTCATCGCCGACTACCGGATGCCGCAGATGACGGGCATCGAGTTCCTCGAGCAGGCGATGGATCTGTACCCGACGGCGCGCCGCGTGCTGCTCACCGCGTACGCCGACACGCATGCCGCCATCGACGCGATCAACGTCGTCGACCTCGACCATTACCTGCTCAAGCCCTGGGACCCGCCGGAAGAAAAGCTCTACCCCGTCGTCGACGCGCTGCTGGACGCCTGGAAGCGGACGCCGGAACACCCCATCCCGCACACCAAGGTGATCGGGCACCGCTGGTCGGCGCGGTCCTGGCAGGTCCGCGACTTCCTGGCCCGCAACGGCCTCTACTACACCTGGTTCATGGCCGACGAGCCCGAGGGCGAGCGGCTGCTGCAGGCCGCCGGCGAGGACGGGCTGCGGCTGCCCGTCGTGGTCACCGAGCGCGGCGACCCCCTGGTCGAACCCAGCGACGCCCAATTGGCCGCCACGCTGGGCCTGATCACCACCCCGTCGCAGGAGTTCTACGACCTGATCGTCATCGGCGGCGGCCCGGCGGGCCTGGCCGCGGCGGTCTACGGCGCCTCCGAGGGCCTGCGCACGGTGCTCATCGAACGCACCGCGACCGGCGGCCAGGCGGGCCAGAGCTCTCGGATCGAGAACTACCTCGGCTTCCCCGACGGCGTCTCGGGCGGCCAGCTGGCCGATCGCGCCCGCAGGCAGGCCGAGAAGTTCGGGGCCGAACTCATCACCGCGCGCACCGCCGTCGCGCTGGAGGTCAACGGTCCCAAACGCACGGTGCGCTTCGCCGACGGCGGCTCCATCGACGCCCATGCCGTCATCGTGGCCACCGGCGTTGCCTACCGACAGCTCCCGGCGGAGGGGTGCACCGAGCTGACCGGCCGGGGCGTGTACTACGGGGCGGCCGTCTCCATCGCATCGGAATGCGCCGGCGAGGAGGTCTACGTTGTCGGCGGGGCCAACTCCGCCGGCCAGGCCGCGATGTACCTGTCCCGCGAGGCCAAGTCGGTGACCATCGTCGTCCGCGCCCCGTCGCTGGCGGCGTCGATGTCGCACTACCTGATCCAGCAGATCGAGCAGAACCCCAAGATCACGGTTCGCGCCTGCACCGAGGTGCGCTGCGCCGCCGGGACCGACCACCTGGAGAAGCTGACCCTGGTCGACAACCGGACCGGGGACACCGAGGACGTCACCTGCGCCCGCATGTTCATCTTCATCGGTGCGGCGCCGCGCACCGAATGGCTGGACGGAGTGCTCGCCCGCGACGATCACGGCTTCATCCTCACCGGACCGGACCTGCGCAACGTGTGCGGCTGGACGCTGGACCGTCCGCCCCATCACCTGGAGACCAGCGTGCCCGGTGTGTTCGCCACCGGCGACGTGCGCGCCGAGTCCGCCAAGCGCGTCGCGGCCGCCGTCGGCGAAGGGTCGATGGCCGTGATGCTGGTGCACCGCTACCTGGCGAAGGCCTAGCGGGCATGACCGCCAAGACGCCGTGTCAGCCCGACGAGCTGCGCACCCTGTTCCTGTTCGAGGCGCTCACCAACGAGCAACTTGAAGCGTTGTGCGCCAGCGGACACATCGCGGAGTACCGACCCGGCCCGATCTGCATCGAGGGCGAACCGGCAACGTGCCTATACGTCCTGATCGAGGGCGAACTAGCGATGTCGAAGCTCTCGGGCGGTCAGGAGATCGAGACAAACCGGACCTCACAGCGCGGGGTGTATTGCGGCGCGTGGCGTGCCTTCACCGGTCAGCCGCAACATCAGAGCTACGACGCGACGGTGTACGTCACCAAGCCGTCGCGGTTCTTCGTGCTCGACGCGCCGGCGTTCGCGCACTTCATGAGGGACCAGTTTCCGATGGCCGTCCACCTGCTCGACGGGATGGCGGTCGGCCTGGAACGCACCCGCAGGATCATCGACAACCGGGAGAAACTGCTCGCATTGGGCCAGTTGTCCGCCGGGCTGACACATCAGCTGAACAACCCCGCCGCCGCCACGGTCCGCGCCGCGGCCGAGCTACGGCAGCGGGTCGCCGGGATGCGCCAAAAACTCGCGATGCTCGCCGACGGAACCGTCACCCCGGAGGCGCTGCGGGCACTGGTGCGGCTGCAGGAAGAGGTCGCGGCCCAGGTGACCAAGGCGTCCTCGGCGAACATGACCGCGATCGAGACGGCCGACCTGGAGGACGGCGTCGGCGAATGGCTTCAGGACCACGGCATAAAGGGCGGTTGGGACATCGCACCGACCTTCGTCGAGGGAGGCATCGACACCGATTGGTTGGAACGCATCGCCGCGGCGACCGAGGAGTTCGGTGTGTCGACCTCGCTGGAGAAAGCGATCCGCTGGCTGACCTACACCGTGGAGGGCGAGCTGCTGCTGAACCAGATCTTGGAGGCGAGCAAGCGGATCTCGGCGCTGGTCGCCGATGCCAAGCAGTATTCGCAGATGGATCGGGCCCCGTTCCAGGTGTCCGATGTCCACGAACTGCTGCACAGCACGCTCACGATGTTCGCCGATCGATTGGGCCCGAATCCAAGCAAAGGCGCCAAAGTCCAGGTGGTCAAGGAATTCGACAAGTCGCTTCCCCGAATTCCCTGTTACCCAGGCGATCTCAATCAGGTGTGGACCAACATCATCGACAACGCGATCGCCGCGATGCGCGACGGTCCGGGTTCAAAAGGCGGCACCCTGACCATCCGCACCCGCCGAGAAGGCGAGAAGATGGCCCGCATCGAGATCTGCGACACCGGGCCCGGCGTCCCCGACGACGTGCGCGAGCGCATCTTCGAGCCGTTCTTCACCACCAAGCCGGTCGGGGAGGGCACCGGCCTCGGGCTGGATCTGGCGTGGAACATCATCGTCAAGAAGCACCGCGGGGATCTGCGGGTGGAATCGGTTCCAGGGGACACTCGATTCATCGTCCTGCTGCCGCTCGAGATCCAACCCGCCGAGGAATAGCGCCACCACCCGGCGGGTTCGGAAGAACCATGACCGATGCAGCCAGCAAGCCCAACCTCGGCCGGTTCGGAGTGTTCGGACGCGGCGTGACGCCACAGCAAGCCAAAGAAATCGAGTCCTTGGGCTACCGGGCCGTCTGGGTGGGCGGCTCACCGCCTGCCGAGCTGGCCTGGGTGGAGCCGATCCTCGAGGCCACGACGCAGCTGCAGCTTGCCACCGGGATCGTCAACATCTGGACCGCGGCCGCCAAGCCGGTGGCCGAGTCGTTCCACCGCATCGACAAGGCATACCCGGGGCGCTTCCTGCTCGGCATCGGCGTCGGGCATCCCGAGGCCCACACCGAGTACCGCAAGCCCTATGACGCGCTGGTGGAGTACCTGAAGCAGCTCGACGAGTACGGCGTGCCGGCCAACCGTCGCGTGGTGGCCGCCCTGGGCCCACGGGTGCTGAAACTGTCCGCCGAACGCGCCGCCGGCGCCCACCCCTACCTGACCACTCCCGAGCACACCGCGCAGGCCCGCGAACTGATCGGCCCGTCGGCATTCCTGGCGCCCGAACACAAGGCCGTGCTGACCACCCCGGACAAAGAAGGAGCCGAGAAGGCCCGCACCGTGGGCCGCAGGGCGCTCGACGTCTACTTCAATCTGGCCAATTACCGCAACAACTGGAAGCGGCTGGGCTTTTCCGACGAGGAGGTCACCCGTCCGGGCAGCGACCGCCTGGTCGATTCCCTCGTCGCCTACGGCACCCCGGACCAGATCGCGGCACGGCTAAAGGAGCATCTCGACGCCGGCGCCGACCACGTCCCCGTGCAGGTCCTCACGAAGGATGAAAACCTTGTCTCGGCGCTGGCCGAACTGGCCGGACCGCTCGGGCTGACCCAGCCCTGAGCCATCCGAACTAAGCATCTTCGAGGGGGATCCAATGACCGAGGCAGCTGGCCTGAAACCCGACCTGGGCCGGTTCGGGGTGTGGCTGCCCACCCGCTCGATCACACCCGAGCTGGCCGCCAGGATCGAATCGCTCGGGTACGGCGCCGTCTGGGTCGGCGGTTCGCCCGACGCGGAACTGGCCTGGGTCGACCCGGTCCTGGAGCAGACCACCGCGCTGCAACTGGCCACCGGGATCGTCAACATCTGGTCCGCGCCGGCACCGACGGTCGCCGAGTCCTACAAGCGCGTCGAAAACGCCCACCCGGGAAGGTTTTTGCTCGGCCTCGGGGCGGGCCACCGCGAGCACACCCAGGAGTACGTGAAGCCCTACGACGCCCTGGTCGGCTACCTCGACGCGCTCGACGCCGCGATGGTGCCCACCAGCCGCCGGGTGCTCGCGGCGCTCGGGCCGCGGGTATTGCGGCTGGCGGCGCAGCGCAGCGCCGGGGCCCACCCATACCTGACCACACCCGAGCACACCGCCAAGGCGCGCGAAGAGGTGGGCAAGTCGGTGTTTCTGGCACCCGAGCACAAGGTGGTGCTCAGCAACGACGCCGGCGAAGCCCGCACCGTGGGCCGCCAGACCGTCGACCACTATCTCGACCTGAGCAACTACGTGAACAACTGGTTGCGGCTGGGGTTCACCCACGACGACATCCGCAAGCCCGGGAGCGACCGGCTGATCGACGCGGTGGTGGCCTACGGCACCCCGCAGGACATTGCCCGACGCCTCAACCAACACTGCGAAGCCGGCGCCGATCACGTCGCGATTCAGGTGCTGGGCAGCGGAAATGACGACGCGTTGGTGGCCGCGCTGAGCGAGCTGGCCGGGCCATTAGGGCTAACTCCCCCAAGCTGAGGATCCCGCTCGGTTAGGGTTTGACCATGCGATTGCTGGTCACCGGCGGAGCCGGATTCATCGGCGCGAACTTCGTGCACAGCACGGTGCGCGATTACCCCGAGGATTCCGTGACGGTGCTCGACGCGTTCACCTACGCCGGGCGGCGCGAGTCGCTTGCCGACGTTGAAGACGCCATCAGGCTGGTGGAGGGCGACATCACCGACGCCCCGCTGGTTGACACCCTGGTCGCCGAGTCCGACGCGGTCGTGCATTTCGCCGCCGAAAGCCACGTGGACAACGCCCTGGACGACCCGGAACCCTTTCTGCGCACCAATGTGATCGGGACGTACACCATCCTCGAGGCGGTGCGGCGCTACGGTGTGCGGCTACACCACATCTCCACCGACGAGGTCTACGGCGACCTGGAGCTCGATGACCCCCAGCGGTTCACCGAATCGACGCCCTACAACCCGTCGAGTCCGTACTCGGGGACCAAAGCCGGCGCCGACATGCTGGTCCGGGCCTGGGTGCGGTCCTACGGCGTGCGCGCGACGATCTCCAACTGCTCCAACAACTACGGGCCGTATCAACACATCGAGAAGTTCATCCCGCGCCAGATCACCAACGTGCTCACCGGCCGGCGACCCAAGCTGTACGGCCGCGGCGCCAACGTCCGCGACTGGATCCACGTCGAGGACCACAACAGCGCGGTCCGCCGAATTCTCGAAAAGGGCCGGATCGGCCAGACCTACCTGATCGGCGCCGAGGGTGAGCGCGACAACCTCAGCGTGCTGCGCACGCTGCTGCAGATGATGGGCCGCGAACCGGACGACTTCGACCAGGTGCCCGACCGCGCCGGCCACGACCTGCGGTACGCCATCGACCCGTCGCAGTTGTACGACGAATTGTGCTGGGCGCCAAAGCATACCGACTTCGAAGAGGGTTTGCGGTCCACCATCGAGTGGTACCGCGCCAACGAGTCGTGGTGGCGTCCTCTGAAGGACGCCGCCGAAGCCCGCTACGCCGAACGTGGGCGGTGAGATGGACGTTCGCGAGCTGAAGGTCCCCGGCGCCTGGGAGATCACCCCGAGGATCCATGGCGACTCGCGTGGCATGTTTTTCGAGTGGCTCACCGACCGCGGATTCACCTCCTTCGCCGGCCATCGGTTGGACGTGCGGCAGGCCAACTGTTCGGTGTCGGCGGCCGGCGTGCTGCGTGGGGTGCACTTCGCGCAGCTGCCGCCGAGTCAGGCCAAGTACGTGACGTGCGTATCCGGCGCGGTCTTCGATGTCGTCGTCGACATCCGGGTCGGCTCACCGACTTTCGGCCAGTGGGACTCGGTTCTGCTCGACGACTCCGACCGCAGGACGATCTACATCTCCGAGGGCCTCGGTCACGGTTTCCTTGCGCTGCAAGACAACTCGACGGTGATGTACCTGTGCTCGGCGGAATACAACCCGGAGCGCGAGCACACCATCTGCGCCACGGACCCCGCGCTGGGAATCGACTGGCCGCTGGTCGACGGCGCCGCGCCCAGTCTGTCCGATCGCGATGCCGCGGCCCCGAGCTTCGACGAGGTGCGCGCCGCCGGCCTCCTGCCCTCCTGGGAGGAGACGCAGAGCTTCATCAGCGGTATGCGTGAAGCGTGAGTTGTTGGTCGCCGCCGCCGTGGACGTCGCGGGCGCGGCCGGGTGCTCCAACGGCGACACCGTGTCCAGCACAACGTCGTCCAGCACAACGCCGTCCAGCACAACGCCGTCCGGCGCTGCGGCGGCCGGGCCGGTACGGGTCATCGTCGACGGCCAACCCCAGAACGTCAGTGGCCAGGTGGCGTGCGCGACGAACAACGGCAAGTTCTCCATCGCGGTCGGCGACATGGCCACCGGCATCATCGTCGGCCTCGAGCAAGACGGATCTGCCGTCCACAACGCGGGCCTCGGCACCGTCGACGGAGTGGTGATGAGCTTCACCGAGGGTGTGCCCGGCGAGAACGCCACTGCCACCAAGGCGGGCAACACCTACAAGATCACCGGCATCGCCAGCGGCATCGACAGCACGGGCGCGCAGGTCCGTAAGCCGTTCGAGGTCAACGTCACCTGCCCCTAGGCTCTCCGGGCGCCGCCATACCGCGAGCACAAGCTGGCTTCCAAAGCCGCCGAATCATCCTTGGAAAGGAGCACTTTCATCGCGCGTCCGCCTTGGCTTGGGCGGACCTGACAAAGTGCACCAGCACGGGGTCCACGAACACGAACGCGTCGCGCCTGTTCAGCCGTCGAGGCGTCGCACCACTGGTCGATCCAGTTTCTCGGCGGAAGCTTCGCGACGACGGCCCAGACCGACGCAATCATCGAAAAGTTCTGCGGCACAGAGCCTTCCTGACGAACGCCCCGCGGTCCGCCGTCGACACGACTTTCGGGTGGCCGGATTGTCGTCGAAAACACGCAATTTCGCGGCCGGGCACGCCTACCATCCGCTTATCGCTGATGGCCGGGGTTGGGAAGGTGTCAGATGTCGTTTGTGATCGCGGCGCCCGAAATGGTGTCCGGGGCGGCAACAGACTTGGTGAGCCTCGGTTCCGCGATCGACGCGGCCCATGCGCAGGCGCTCGCGCGCGCGAACGGGGTGATGGCGGCCGCCGACGATGAGGTGTCGGCGGCGATAGCGACGGTGTTTTCCCGGTATGCGACCGGATATCAGGCGCTCAGCGCGCAGGCCGCGGCGTTTCACGCCCAGCTGGTGCAGACGCTCAACGCCGGCGCGGGCGCCTATGCAGCCACCGAGGCCGCCAACGCCAATCCGCTGCAGGTCCTCGAGCAAGACGTGCTCGGCGTGATCAACGCGCCGACCAACATACTGCTGGGACGTCCCCTGATCGGTCACGGCGCAGACGGGACGACCACCGCGCAAGGCGTCGGGAGCGCCGGTGGGCCGGGTGGGATCTTGATCGGCAGCGGCGGCAACGGCGGGGACAGCATCGCCACCGGCGTGCCCGGCGGTGCCGGCGGGCCGGCCGGATTGATCGGCACGGGCGGCACCGGCGGAATGGGCGGCTGGGGCGCACCCGGCGGAATCGGGGGCACCGCGGGATTGCTGTGGGGCACCGGCGGGGCCGGCGGTATCGGAGGACCCCTGAGCGTCGGCGGCACCGGCGGCAGCGCGCTGTGGTTCGGCAACGGTGGGCCCGGCGGGCTGGGGGGCGAACTGGCGGGCCTCGGCGGTACGGGCGGTCGTGGCGGATTGCTGGTCGGCGTCGGCGGGCCGGGCGGGACGGGCGGAGTCTTGGGTGGCTCCGGCGGTGCCGGGGGGCTCGGCGGCTTCCTGGGCACCCACGGGGCCACCGGCGCCATCGGTGGTCCGCCCACCGTTGCGCTGTACGCGGATGGCATCCGCACCGACGCACTCATCTCCATAGCCGGCGGGCCGCCATCCCAAGTGATCGTCGACACCGGTTCCACCGGTCTGCTGGTCCCGCCCCAATACGTCAACCTGGCGACGCTCGGCGCTGCCACCGGATCGGGCACCGCCACCTACGGCAACAGCGCAAGCAGCTTGAGCGAAACGTTCACCACGTATAACGCACCGGTGAATTTCGGCAATGGGATCATCACCACGCCGACCACCATCGGCGTCATCACCTCGGTAACCCAAAACGGCCAGACGCTTCCGGGTTCGAACGGATTTGCCGTGATGGGTGTCGGAACGAATGCCGGGACCTGGCACATGAATTCGGGTAGCGCCCCCGGCCCCGTGATCGCGGCGTTGCCGGGCACCCTCGGTCAGGGCGTGCTCTTCAACGAGCCCGGGGGCTATTTCCAGTTCGGTGGCAACCCGCTGCCCTCCTACGCCTCGTTGCCCGGAGCGCCGATCACCACCCTGTACGTGTCGATCGGCGGTGGCTTGCTCAGCGGCAACGTCTCGTCCTTCATCGATTCCGGTGGCGCCTTCGGCGCCGTCCCCCAGCAGCTACTGCCGCTCAGTCAGATCTTCAACGGCTATGTTCCGGCGGGAGACACCATCTCGGTCTACACCGCCAACGGCGGAACCCTGCTGTACTCGCAGACGGTGGCCGGTGCGGCCCCCAACCTCCCACAGGTGGTGTCGAACCTGGATTACTTCAACACCGGGGTGTATCCCTTCACGCAGACACCGATCTACCTCTCCTACAGCCCCGGCGGCACGGGGACGATGTATTTCGACACCTGAGTCAGGCGGCCACGGGCCGGGACCGCGGCAACCTGACGAACGCGGCCGCCCACAGCAGCACGCACAGCACCTCGGCGACGACGGTGATGGCCGCGTGGGGCGATGGGTCCCACCCGTGTTCGGTGAAGCCGAAGAGTCCGACGGTCCTCGACAGCACGAACGCCACCAGGGACCCGCCCGCCATCGCGGCGGCGGCCCATTCCAGCCACCAGGGACCGCCCCCGATGATCAGCACCGCCAGCGCGAGCGAAACGCTGGCCTGGACAAGGAACGCGGGCCCGATCATCGGAATATGTTGGTAGCCATGGATATACAGGTAGGCATGGCTGGCGGCGCTGACCGCCAGCGCGAGCGCCAGGGCGAGTCGAAGAATGAGTCTCATTGCAGCTTGGTCTCTTTCAATGCCAGGGCGGTCTGCCCTTTGGTGTAGCTGACCTCACGGACGCCCAGGGCGTCGCCGAGCTTGCCGGCCGGCAGTGTGACCGGCTTCGGCGCCGGGCCGTCGCCGGGGTGGGGTAACGGGTAGGCGGTCGTCGTTCCGCTGTAGAAGTGGACGTTGCCTTCGGTCTTGGAAAACAGCTGATGCACATGCCCGTTGAGGCAGGTGACCGACGAAAAGCGGCTCAGGTAGCTCAGCGCCTGGCTGGCGTCGTCGGTTCCCCAACCCCAGTCCGGGTACATCGCGAACAACGGGATGTGGCTGAACACGATGATGGGGGTGTCACTGGACAACCCCGCGACGTCTTTTTGCACGAAGCCCAACTGGTCGGTGCCCAAATGCCCAAGCTTCTTCAGGTTCAACGTGTTCACCAGGGCGATCACGTGCACGCCGGCGATGTCGAAGCTATACCAGCCGTCGCCGCGGGTTCCCGCACCGAAGACGCTGCGGTACTTCTGTCCCGCGTCGTCGACCGAGTCGTGTTCGCCGGGCACCGTGAAGACGTGCGGCGATTGCAGCTTGCTCATCATCTGCTTCACCTGATCGAACTGATCCGGGGTGGACAGGTGAGTGAGATCGCCGGTGTGGATGACGAAATCCGGTGTGTAGCCGAGATTGTTGACCCGATCGATGGCGTGGCCGAAGGTGTCGGCGACGTTGGGATTGGGGGCGCCGGTGAATCCGATGTGGCTGTCGCTGATTTGGGCGAACCGCAGGGCAGGCCTGGCCGGCGCATGCTCGGCCGAAGCGGAGCCGGCGACGTGTGAGATGACCTCACCGCCGGCGACGGCGAGGCCGACCGCCGCGCCGAACCATGCCGTGTGGCGGATGAGCTGGCGGCGGTTCATGTTGCGCGGGTCTTGACTGCTCATTGCGTCACCACCACCGTGCCGTGCATGGACGGGTGAATCGAGCACACGTAGTCGAATTTCCCCGCGCTGGGGAAGATGTGCGAAAACGTGGCCCCCGTACCCATGCCGGGCGAGTGAAACGACCCGTCGGTCGCGGCCACGGTGTGCGGCTCTTCGTCTTTGTTGGTCCACGTGACGGTGCTGCCGGCCCGGACCGTCAGCGTCGCCGGCGCGAAGGCGAAGTTGTCGATGGTGACGGCGTCGCCGACGGCCGCCGCGGGCGAATCGGTTGCCGACGGTGCGCCCGTGGAAGCACCCGTCATCGGAGGCATCGGGCTCATGCCCGGCATTCCCGGCGTGCCGCTGGCGGCGGAGCCAAAGGTGATCGACGGAGATGGCTGCTGCGCAGCCGGCCGAGAACTCGAGCATCCGGCCAGCAATAGGGCGGCAACGGCAACCGAGGCCACGAAGGCCCGGTGTTTTCGAAGCATGGTGGTCATGCCAAGAGATAGGGCGGTGGGTTACACCGTTCCAAAACCCCTAAGCCGGTTCGTCGCGGTGCGGCGGGGCGAACACCTCGATCACCCCGTTGACCTCGCGAACGATTAGCGCCGGCAACGGCTTTGGCGCGATCGGCAATTGGTGGGTGCGCACCTGACCGGTGGGCGAGAACGACGTCGTGTGGCAGGGGCAGCGCAGCGTGTCCGCCGGCGCGTCGAACCACAGCCGGCAGCCCTGGTGGGTGCACACCCCGGACACGGCCTGGGCCTTGCCATCGACCCGGCGCACGAAGCCGCTGACCGAACCTAGGTCGAACGGATGCATCACGCCGTCGGGCACGTCCGAGCTGGCCGCCACCGGCTGCCAGCTTCCGTCGTTCGGCGTGAGCTGGCCGGCTGCGACATCAGAGGCGGGGCCTTCGGCGGGGACGCCGATCACGGCTCGATCGATGGAGACCGCGGCGGCCGCGGCGACCGCGGCGGCCGACGTCCCCACGATGACCTGGCGGCGCGTCGTGTTCGGCTTCGGCGCCGCTTCGGGCGGCGCGCCGGTCATCTGCTCGGCGAGTCGGCGGTGCAGATCGGTGAGGAACTCCTGGCTGGGCGCGTCGCCGTCCTGCCGGGCGGCTCGCAGCTCGATCGCCGTCCGGATCTGCGCCGCCTCGAAGTCGTCGGGCGCAAACGGCTTGGGGCGGCGGCCCCGCAGCAAGTCATCGACGTAGCGGCGCAAACCTCGCGCGTTCATGAGTGGCCTCCATCGTTGACCTGTGCCGCCAGCCGCAGGGCGCGGTGTTGAAGCACCTTGGCGTTGGCAACGCTGATGCCCAGCTCGGCGGCGGCCTCCTTGATCGAATCTCCTTGCAAGAAACGCATTTCCAGAATCTGGCGATACCGGTCCGGCAGCGTGTCGAGAACCTTCGCGACACGCTGGGGCGCGGTGCTGATCGCCTCCTCGCTGTCGGGTGGTTGTTCGATGTCGTCGATCGAGGTTATCTCCCGGCCCATGGTCTCGCGCCAATGCGCGGCCAGCACCGTCCGGGCCGTGGCCCGCAGGTAGGCGCGGACCTCGCCCACGCTCGCGGTCAAGCGCAGCGGCCGCAGCGCGGCGAGGAAAACCTCGGCGGTGAGGTCCTCGGCGTCGGCCCGGTTGCCGACCCGCGCGAACAGCGTCCGGTACACCCAGGTCGCGTTGTCCTGGTACACGGCCTCCCAATCGGGATAACCCTCGCCATAACCACTGTCGGGCACCGCGCGCAGCGGGCGCGGGTCGACGGGTTCCTTTTGTGCCGCCACGTGCCTCCTTCACCGATCAATATCAGCTCGGGTTACACGGGGTCTCGGCGAACGCGTCTTGGTTCGAGCATCAGCCGGTCAAGCTTCGTGGCGGAGGCCGACAGCGCCGACTTGGCCATTCCGGCCGTGGTCCAGCGCCCACCCGGCTGGTGGCTGCGGTCCACCAGCACCACGCGGGCGTCCGTCTCGGATACCAGCGTGTCGGTGAACGCCATTCCCATGGCGCCCGCGCCGACGACCAGGTAGTCGGCCTCGATGGTGTGCATACGGGGTAAAGGCTAACCCGGCCGGCAGCGCGGCGGTGATACTTACGCCGGCCGGGCCTCGACCACGCTGAGGGGCGAAGCGGTCTGCACCACCCGTGTCATCTGGAATCCGGCCTGGCTGAGCAGATCTCGATACTGGGTGGCGGTCCGTTCGCGGGCGCCTAAATTCAGCAGCATCTCCAAATCCACCCATTTCCCGGGGAAGTCGCGGTCGTGCTCGGGGATGACCAGTTCGACCAGCAACACCGTGGCCAGTGGTCCGGCTGCCGCGCGGACGTTACGCAGGATCTGCACCGCTTTTTCGTCGGGCCAGTCGTGGATGACGTTCTTCAGGATGTAGGCGTCACCGCCGCACGGAACGCTGTCGAAAAACGACCCCTCCGCGATGCACACCCGGTCCGCAAGGTTGCGGTCGCGCAACAGCTTTGGGACGTCCGCGACCACCCGCGGCAGGTCGTAGAGTACGCCCCGGGAATCCGGCGCCGCCGCCAGGATGGCGGCCAGCAGTGGACCCCGCCCGCCGCCCACGTCGACGATCGTGGGGTAGGCGCTGAAGTCGTAGCCGGCGACCACCGACCCGTCCGTCAGCTGCGAAACGCTCGTCATCGTCTGATTGAAGAGTTCGGCGAACTCCGGGTACCCGGCGAAGTAGTCGAAGCTCTCCGCGCCGCGCAGTGCCGGGACGACGGTACTTCCGGTGCGGATCGCGTCCGCCATCAGGGTCCAGCGCTCGCGCTGTTCGCGTGACCCGTAGAACTGCGCCGCCCACATCATCGAGATCGGCGCGTCCGAACGCAGCGTACCGGCAAGGGAATTCAGCTCACAGCGTCCGTCGGGGCGATGTCGGAAGACGCCCTTGCCGATCAATGCCCGCAGCAGCCGGTGCAGCGCGTCCGCGTCCGCGCCCACCCGGGCCGCCAGCTCGTCGATCGGCAGCGGGCCGTCGGCCAGGGCGTCGGCGACGCCGAGTTGGGCTGCCACGGTGATCGCCTGCGATGTCCAGGTGGCAATGATCATCTCCATCATCGCTGCCGGCGCGGGTGTCAGCCGTTGATGAAGCCGATACAGGTAGTGGCGAATCCACTCGACAGCGCGGGCCAGCCACGCGGGTGGCACCTTGGTGGCCTTGAAGTTTGAAGCCATCGACTTATTCATTCGCACCGACGAGATGGGTGGTCGCAGCGGCCGCGAGGTCTCTGCTGATTTTCGCCGACATCCGGCGGTGACTCACCGCGCACAGAAACGTTGTCAGGGCCCAGCTCATGAAGCGGTCCGAGATCATCGCCGCCGGCCTCAGCGCGGACTCGCTGCGCGACACTTGCTGCGTGGTCACCCAGGACACCGCCTCGACCTTGCGGCGCCTGGTCTTCTCATACCAGCGCAGCGCGTTCGAAAGGTCGCGGAGGTTGCTGCGCACCCCGTCGCCGCCCTTTCGGAAATCCGAAAGCGCCTTGCACAAGACCATCGTGTCGAGCAGCGCCTGATTGGTTCCCTGCGCCAGGGTCGGCGGCATCGTGTGCGCGGCATCGCCGAGCAACGTCACCGCCCCGTGGCCCGGGCCGGGTACCGGATGCCGAAAATGCGGGAACGGCGACGGGGCCAGGTCCTCGTCGGTCAATGTCGCGAGCACTCGGTCGGCCAAGTCGGACCATCCTCCGAAATGGGACCGGATCATGTCGATCGGGCTTTCCGGTCTGACGAAGTCGTGTGACCACGGCAAGTCGAACCACCACTGCAGATCCGAACCTCCGGCCGGCCATAGTCCAAGGTTTCCGTGCTCGCCGATGATCATCTGGGCGACGTGCTTGTCGCCGATGTCTGGCAGGGTGACCAGCCCCTGCCAGCTGCACCAGCCGGTCGGCTTCGCGGGGGGCGCACCGACGATGCCTCGAACCATCGAGTGCAGGCCATCGGCGCCGATCAACAGATCTCCTTCGGCGGAGCTGCCGTCTTCGAACTCGAGCCGAACCCCGTTGTGCGTATTGACGACTCCGACCGCACGGGTGTTACACCGGATTCGATCGGTCGGAAAGCCTTCCAGCAGACGCTCGAGCAGGACTCGGCGTGGCACCATCCGAACCGGTGCCCCCAGCCGATCGATGATGGCGCTCAGGTCCATCGTGGCGACCGAGCGGCCCATCGGTGTCGTGACCCGCACGGTGGACAGTGGCTGACCGGCCCCGTCCATATCGACCCCCAGCTGCCCCAGAACGACCGAGCCATTGGACCAGATGGTGACGGCGCCGCCGCCTGCCTTCACATCCGGCCGCCGGTCGAAGACGGTGACGTCATGGCCGTCACGCAATAATCCCCGGGCGACGGAAATGCCGCTCACGCCCGCGCCGACGACGAGGATCCGAAGCGACCGGGCTGGCAGCGTCAGCAGTGGGTCCATCGTCAAACCTCCTACCGCTACCACGCGGGACTTCGACGAGAAGTTCACCGCCGCACTAGCCAGCGGACCGCGACGTGGCCACTGCGGCCAGCACCGCCTGTGTGGACGCGCGGCTTCCGACGGTGATCCGTGCGGCGCCGTCAGGGTAGTAGCGGGCCTTCAGGCCGGTGTCGCCGAACACCTCGCACCAGGGGCGCCGGGCCGCTGGCAGGTAAACGAAGTTGGCGTGCCCGTCGGTGGTGTATACGCCCTTTGCCCGAAGGCGCCGGGACAGGTAATCGCGCTCTCCGGTGATCCGCAGAACGCGTTGCCGCAGCTGGTCTTCGGCGTCGTAGCACGCCGCCACCGCGACCAGGCTTGTGATGCCCATGCCGAACGGCAACTGCATCCCCCACAGTGTGCTGGCCAGTTCCGGTGCGGAGAACCCGTACCCGATGCGGAGACCGGCCAAGCCATATGCCTTGGAGAACGTGCGCACCACAACGACATTCGGAAAGCGGCGAATCAGGTCGGGTCCGTCGATGCGGAGCTGGGGCACAACAAACTCGATGTACGCCTCGTCGAGCAAAACGACGGTGTCGCCCGGCACCCTGCGCAGGAAGCGCTGTACGTCCGCGACCGGTTCGAGGGTGCCGGTCGGGTTGTCGGGCCGACACAAGACGACGACACTGGCGTCTGCCGCCGCATCGGCCATTGCGTCCAGGTTGTGGTGGCCGCGCTTATCGAGCGGAACGGTGACCGATGTCAGGCGGGCCATCTTCGCGAAGATCGGATAACCGTCGAAAGTCGGCTCGCTCAGCACAATCCGATCACCGGGCCGCGTGACGGCGTGCAGGACCTGCATCACCACGCCGCTTGCACCCGCCCCGAGCACGACTTGCTCGTCGCCAACCCCGATATGACCGGCGATCAGGCGGCGCAACCGATCGGGCAGGAACTCCGGATACCGGTTGGCGACGTCGATCGAGCGGACCAGCGCCGAGCGCACCCCCGGCAGCGGTGGAAACGGATTCTCGTTGAGCGACAAAGCGAATGGATCGGTCGCGTTCGGCAGCGCATCGAGGATTCCGGCGGTGACGGGGCTGGCCTCCAGCAGGGGTAGCATCAGCTTCGTCCGCCCCAGCGCACCGCCGCCGCACCCGCGAAGTCGCCGGCGTGCGCGAAGGCGGCCATCATCACGACGTCACCGGCCTTGACCTGACCGTCCGATATCGCGCGATCCAAGTTGATCGGGATGCCCGCGCCGAACAGGTTGCCGCACTCATCGAATGTGTCGCGATGACGTTCGCGCGGCACGTCGAGCGCCTCGCGCCAGTTGCGCAGGAACACCCGGTTGGGCTGATTTGTGACCAGCAGGTCGATGTCCTTGGACGGCAGGCCGATTCGATCACAGACGGCCAGCGCCACCTCGGGGACCTGTCGATTGCCGCGAGCCAGTACCTTGGTGATCTTGGTTTCGGTGAATCCGATGCAGAGCTCACCGGCCCCGGGCTGCCACCACTTGCGGGGCGGGTCCGAAGCGAGCGTCATCTCACCGGCGTATTCGCCGTAGGTCCGGCACTCGATATCGAGAATGGGCGACCGGTCGGACAAGGTGACCAGGCCCACCGCGGCGCCATCGCCGGGGACCGCCGCCTGCGCCTTGCGCCGAACTCCCGGCTGATCGAAGACCTGGCCGGCGGCATTTTGTGCGATGGCGATGAGCGCGGTGTGCCCCAAACCTGAGGCCAACAGTTGACGAGCGACGTTAAGCGCCAACACGAAAGCGGCGCACCCACCGTTGTGCAGGTCGAGCACCCAGGACGGCCGCATGCCCAGCCGGTGGGCGACGCCCCCGCCGGCGCCATAGAACGGCAGGTCGGGTGCCTGGGTGTGGGTGATCAACACGTCGGCGCCTTCGATGACGTCGTGGCCGTGCCGTTCGATCAGGCCCTGTGCGGCTCGCTCGATCATATCGGTCGCGGTTTCGTCCGGCCCGACGTGATGACGCAGCTTGGGCGCGCGGAACATCAGGTTGGACGCCAGGTCATCCGAGCCGGCGAACTGCGCGTAGTAGTCGGCGGCGATGGGTTCCCCGGGCAGATAGGTGGAAACGTCGGCGAGGCTGACGGTGGGTTGGTTCATGGTGTACTCATCCATTCCGGCTTGACCGGCAGGCCGTTGCGGTGGCGGTATTCGGCGATTGACTTGAGATTGTTCAGTTCCAGCGCGTGACCGACTCCGAATATGTCCCAGAAGTCGCCCACCCAGCCCGTGCGCTCCGGCGGGGCGGCATCGGGATAAGGGTTGTGGTCGTAGAACGGGTGGCGGCAATTGGTCCACAGCACAACGGAACCGGGCTTGCCGAGCACATCCTGCGCGTCGACCACCCGCATCAGATAGATCATCCACAGGTGCTTGCCCTGGTCCCACGCGCAGTGATAGTCGACGGTACGGGCCTCGGCGTTGGCCACCGTGCGGGTGTAGATCTTGGTGTCCGGGAGCAATCGGTCGTAGGCCAACCAGAGCCCGGGCTCCGCGGTCGGGGAGAAGTCACGCAGGGTATAGGTCCACTCCTCGAGACTGCGGGTGTCGGCCAGGTATTCGAACAGCTCATCGGGTGGGCAGTCGACGTAGTCGTTGACCGTGCAGTACTGGCCGTAGACCTCGTCGTGCGGATACACCGACCGCATCTTCGCCATGAAAGTCGGGGCGGTCTGTTCAAGCGGCGAGGTCTCGATACGGACCACTCCCTCGATCGGCTCGGTGGTGCCGCTGTGGACCGCGATATCTTCAAGCGCTGCAATGGACATGAAATCGGTTCTCCTCATTAGTATTTGAGACAAGGCGGCTGCCACGTCGGTCATTACCGCCAATTCTGACGACCCCCCGGGCGGTGTCAGCGTTGAAATCTAATGCACGCTAAGTGCATTCGACGTTCGACCGTGCTCGACGACACGATCGACCACCCTGTGTTGCCTGGCCATCTGCCTGCCTAACTTCGTAACTCCCGGTAACACGAGCCGCGGGTGACTTCAGTTCACTCGGGGTAGGAAATTCACAGCGAACGCTCCAGGAGGACCTGGCCGTCGTCGGCGGAAATCACCTGCACAGAAGCGATTTGATCGACATGTGTTGAAATGCTGCCGGCGGGCATCGCCGTGTGACCCGGATTTGCCACCCAGGTTGCCATCCGCGTGTGGCTACCGTCACGACCTACCACAACCATCGCCAACGTGTCGTGATGGGCGTTCAGCGGGGCCAGACAGACGCAGCTCATCGAGATGGACGTTCCCCACCGCTGGCTGCTGAGCGAGATCGTCGAGGCGAGCTTGTCGGTTCCGACCTGTGTCATCGGCTGTACCGCCACGCTCGCCTGCGGCGGCATGGGCACGGACGTCGAGGGTTGGCCCGTGACGCCGACGAACACACCGATCGCGAGGACCGCGGCTGCCGCGGTCCCAGCCGTCCAGGCCACGATGCGGGACCGGCGCCGCCGCCAGTGCACTTTGACCAGCAGGGACGGCAGCAACTCGTCGGGTGGCGACAGTTCTGCGCCGCCGACCTGGGCGATCACCGCCACCTCGTCGCGCTCCAGCTGCGACAGGAGGGCCGGGATGCCGTTGAGCTCGCCGACGTCGCTGCGGCACAACAGACACTCGGGCAGGTGCGCTTCGAATTCCCGCCTTTCTGGGGACGATAGAGATCCCAGCACGTATGCGGCATCCCACATCGCGTACTCGTCATGCCCGGATAGGTCACCGCCGATCGGTGTCCCGGGCCGCCATAGCGGCATCATCGTATACTCCCGTCTCGTGGGATATTTCTTGGTACGTAAGGGTTTTCGTAGCTGAAGGCCATTCCGGGCGGCCGCCGGGGCGGGTCCGTCGTAGAGCGCCTTGGGAATAGGCGCTCCATTTACCTTCCTGCTGGTGAAACGACCGAAGCGCCTGTCTGGTTCACCCGTGGCACACCCGCCACGGTTAGCCGAGTTTCAAGCCGCCCCGGCGGTCAGACCCCGCTCATCCAGCTGTGGAAACGACCATCCGGGTCGTATGCCAGGCGCACCTTGTCGAGGCGTGCCATGTTCGACTCGGCGATGTATCGCGCCGGACGCCGGCATAGATTTTCGTCGGCGAGCGAGCTGCCGGTCGCCAGGTGCGACATCGCCGCCATGTTGGACGCGGCCCAGTCGCGGTACCGATCATCGTCGGCCGGATCCTGCCAGATGGTGTAGAGGGCCATGTAGACCTCGTCTTCCACCCCGTACACCATGTCCGCGCGCTCCGGGGCCGTCTTCCAGCCCGTGAAGATGAAGTGCGAGGGGTGCGGTGGCATGGTTTCGATGATCTTGCGGATGCCCGGCGTTAGTTCTTCGGCCGAAGCCGAGGTGAACATGTTGTCGGCGATGTAGCGAAATCCCTTCGGGTAGCTGGTCATCACGGCGGTGTACCAATTGGCCAAAGTTGTCGGCGCATAAGGGAGGCTGACGATCGCCTTGTCGATGACCGGGCAAGTGCCCAGCGGGGCAAGGGCTTTCAGCGCCTCGTCCTCCGAGTCGGCGAATACTGGCGAGGCGATCGTGATGCCGGGTTGGTTGAGCCCGGCTCCCGGAAAGCTGCGCGCGGTGTGGATCTGCAATTCGACCCGGTCGTCGAGCTCAGGAATGATCGAGCGTCCCCAGCTGAACACCTCGTCGGCAACCTCGATCGGATACATGTAAAGGCAGGTGCCCCAGACCGGGGGACGTGGGTGCACCCGCAGCTTGAACGAGGTGACCACGCCGAAGAAGCCCGGTCCGGCGCCGCGAGCCGCCCAATACATGTCTGGATGGTTTTCGGGGTCGCAGTAAATCTGTTCACCGTCGGCGGTGACGACTTTCAGCCCTAGCACGCTCTCGCATGCCGGCCCGAGCACCGGACCGTTCCAGCCGTAGCCGCCCTGCAAGAGATAGCCGCCGAGGCAGATGCCTTCGCAGTGGCCGGCGGGGAAGAACAGCCCTTGGGTGTCCAGCTCTGCCGCGAAGACGCTGGCGACCTTGCCCGGGCCGACCTCTGCGGTCATCCGATCCGGTTCGACAGTGCAGTGGTCGAGGCGGCTGACGTCGAGCAGCAGTCCACCGTCGCGTAGGTGGCTGGCCGTCCAGCTGTGCCCGCCCGAACGTACACCGACCTGGCATCCGTGGGTCCGCGCATAACGGATCGCCGCGACCACGTCGTCGGTGTCGTGCGCCTGCACGATGACATCGGGAAAGCGATCCGGGACAAGTCCATTCCACACCGTTTCCCGACGGGCTCGTTCGTAACCGTCCGCGCCACGGAAAAAGGTCTTATAGGAAGGTAAAGTCATTGTACGCCTTAGTTTTTAGCTGGGTCTTCGCGAGGTATCCGGCCACCTGCCGGGCCAATCGCGTCGCGCTGATGCGGATCGCGCGCAGCGGGCCGTTGGGCGGAATGCCGTATCCGATCGCGAACATTCCGTTGCCGACGTGCGAGGCAAAGCCGCCGCGCGGGTTGCCGTGCTCGTCGAGGACGCCGAGGTGCCCGACCAAACCGTCGAGATCCGGGCCGAACCCGGTGGCGGCGATGATCACCTGCGGCGCTACGGATCTGCCGTCGCTGAGGATCACGCCGTCGGAGTCGATCGCCTCGACGGCGCCGACGACCTCGACGAGCCCGGCCCGCACGACGTCGATCAGCTCGTCGGCCAGCGTCGGGATACGGCCTCTAGTCTCCACCGTCGCCTTGAGCCCGAGGGTTGGCCGAGCGAAGCCGTAGGCCGTCAGGTCCCCCCACATCAGGCGGTTCATGCGCGCGATCAGCGGATCGACCATGCGCGCGGGAACTCTCGAGAACAGCTCGAGGAAGATGTCGGATGGAAACGGCCCGAGAGACCGCCGCACGAGGTGCGGCGGCGTGCGCACTGCGAGCCAAACCCGTCGCGCGCCGTCATAGACGAGCTGAACCGCGATGTCGGCGGCCGAATTGCCCGCGCCGACGACGAGGACGTCGCGACCGCGGTAGGGCCAAGCGTTTGTGAAGTGCCCGGAGTGCACGATAACGCCGTTGAAACGGCTCAGTCCGGGCCAGTCAGGAATGGTGGGTGTCCTGTAGTTGCCGGTCGCCAGAACGATTGCCGGGGTTCGAATCTCACCCGACGATGTGGCGAGTCGCCAGACTCGCTCTTCACGATCGATGCGGTGGACGTCACATCCGAGCTTGACTGCGATGTTCTGTCGTTGAACGTAGCTGTCGAAATAGCGGACCATGTCCTCCTTGGTCGGCCAACGCCCGGCGTTCAACGGAATCCGTTGCCCGGGCAGGTGCGACAAGAACCCGGTCGTGTTGAGGCGGAAGTTGTCGTAGCGCGTGCGCCATGAAATCCCCGGGGCCGTCGCGCGGTCAACGACGAGCGCTTTCATGCCATGCCGATAGTCGAGTTGGCGTGCGACAGCCAGGCCGGCGGGCCCCGCGCCGATGACAACCGCGTCGGGGCTGTCCCGGATCTCCGTCGCCATGCGCGCGTCTCCCGTCGTGTTTCCCGGGGCCGAGGATCTCGGGCACCCAGCACTGACACGATCCGGAGCGGCTTGCGGTTCAGGTGGGCGGGGAGGCGGCGGCGCTTCTCGAGCCCTTGTGACCCGGGCCCGCATTTACTAGGATATGCAAGTATCGCGCAAAGACGACTTCAGAGAGACACGATGACCACACAGATCCCGCACTTCATCGATGGGAAGCGCACCGCCGGCCAGTCCACCCGCACCGCCGACGTCTTCAACCCCAGCACCGGGCAGGTGCAGGCCGAGGTTCCGATGGCCGGCAAGGCCGACGTCGACGCGGCGGTCGCCTCGGCCGTCGAGGCCCAAAAAGGCTGGGCGGCTTGGAATCCGCAGCGTCGCGCCCGGGTGATGATGCGCTTCGTCGAGCTGGTCAACAAGAACAGTGACGAGCTGGCCGAGCTGCTGTCCCTCGAGCACGGCAAGACGGTGCCCGACGCACGCGGCGACATCCAGCGCGGCATCGAGGTGATCGAGTTCTGCATCGGCATCCCGCACCTGCTCAAGGGCGAGTACAGCGAGGGCGCCGGTCCCGGAATCGACGTCTACTCCCTGCGGCAACCGCTGGGCGTCGTGGCCGGCATCACCCCGTTCAACTTCCCGGCGATGATCCCACTGTGGAAGGCCGGACCGGCCCTGGCGTGCGGAAACGCGTTCATCCTCAAGCCCAGTGAGCGCGACCCGTCGGTCCCGGTGCGGCTGGCCGAGTTGTTCGGAGAGGCCGGCCTGCCCCCGGGGGTGTTCCAGGTCGTGCACGGCGACAAGGAGGCCGTCGACGCCATCCTGCACCATGCCGACATCCAGGCGGTGGGTTTCGTCGGCAGCTCCGACATCGCGCAGTACATCTACTCGACGGCCGCGGCGACCGGCAAGCGGTCGCAGTGCTTCGGCGGCGCCAAGAACCACATGATCGTGATGCCCGACGCCGACCTGGATCAGGCCGTCGACGCGCTGATCGGCGCCGGGTACGGCAGCGCCGGCGAACGCTGCATGGCGATCAGCGTCGCGGTGCCCGTCGGGGAGCAGACCGCGGATCGGTTGCGCGCCAGGCTGATCGAGCGGATCAACAACCTGCGCGTCGGGCACAGCCTGGACCCCAAGGCCGACTACGGCCCGCTGGTCACCGAGGCCGCCCTGGCGCGGGTGCGCGACTACATCGGCCAGGGCGCCGAGGCGGGCGCCGAAATCGTCATCGACGGCCGTGAGCGGGCCAGCGACGATCTGACTTTTGGTGACGCCAACCTCGAGGGCGGCTTCTTCATCGGCCCCACCCTGTTCGACCACGTCACCCCCGACATGTCGATCTACACCGACGAGATCTTCGGCCCGGTGCTGTGCATGGTGCGCGCGCACGATTACGAGGAGGCCCTGCGGCTGCCGTCGGAGCATGAGTACGGCAACGGTGTGGCGGTCTTCACCCGCGACGGTGACACCGCTCGCGACTTCATCTCCCGGGTGCAGGTGGGCATGGTCGGCGTCAACGTGCCGATCCCGGTCCCGGTGGCCTACCACACCTTCGGCGGCTGGAAGCGCTCCGGCTTCGGCGACCTCAACCAGCACGGTCCGACGTCGATCCAGTTCTACACCAAGGTCAAGACGGTGACGTCGCGGTGGCCGTCGGGCATCAAGGACGGCGCCGAATTCGTCATCCCCACCATGAATTAGAACGATGTTTACTTTGAATGACGACGAACGGGTCATCACCGAGACGGCCGCCGCGTTCGCCGCCAAGCGCCTCGCCCCGCACGCCCTGGAATGGGATGCCACCAAGCACTTCCCGACGGACGTGTTGCGGGAATCCGCCGAACTCGGCATGGCGGCGATCTACTGCCGCGACGACGTCGGCGGCAGCGGGCTGCGCCGGCTCGACGGGGTCCGGATCTTCGAGCAGCTGGCGATCGCCGACCCCGTCACGGCGGCGTTCCTGTCCATCCACAACATGTGCGCGTGGATGATCGACACCTTCGGCACCCCCGAACAGCGCAAGGCCTGGGTTCCGCGATTGGCCTCGATGGACGTCATCGCCAGCTACTGCCTCACCGAACCGGGCGCCGGGTCGGACGCCAGCGCGCTGAGCACCCGCGCCGTCAAGCACGGCGGCGACTACGTGCTCGACGGTGTCAAGCAGTTCATTTCCGGCGCGGGCGCCTCGGACGTGTACGTGGTGATGGCAAGAACCGGCGGTCCAGAAAGACCGGGCCCGCGCGGCATCTCGGCCTTTGTCGTCGAAAAGGGCTCCGAGGGGCTGAGTTTCGGTGCGCTCGAGGAGAAGATGGGCGGCCACCCCCCGCCCGCCGCCCAGGTGATCCTGGAGGGCGTGCGGGTGCCGGCCGACGCGATGCTGGGCGGGCTCGACGGCGAGGGGGCGGGCTTCGGCATCGCGATGAACGGGCTCAACGGCGGACGGCTCAACATCGCGGCGTGCTCGCTGGGCGGCGCGCAGTCGGCCTTCGACAAAGCGGGCGCGTATGTGCGGGAGCGGGAGGCGTTCGGCTCAGCCCTGCTCGACGAGCCGACCGTGCGGTTCACCCTGGCCGACATGGCGACCGGGCTTGAGACCTCGCGAATGATGTTGTGGCGGGCGGCAAATGCCCTCGACGCCAATGACCCCGACAAGGTCGAACTGTGCGCGATGGCCAAGCGCTATGTCACCGACACCTGCTTCGAGGTCGCCGACAAGGCGCTGCAACTGCACGGCGGCTACGGTTACCTGCGCGAGTACGGTGTGGAGAAGATCCTGCGCGATCTGCGGGTGCATCGGATCCTGGAAGGGACCAATGAAATCATGCGGGTGGTCATCGGCCGGGCAGAGGCCGCCCGGTTCAGGGCTTCTTGAGCGGGCGCAGGAGGGTCAATGACGGCAATCGCGTTCCTGGGGCTGGGCAACATGGGCGGCCCCATGTCCGCCAATCTCGTTGCCGCCGGCCACACCGTGGGCGGGTACGACCCGGTGCCCACGGCGGCGGCCGCCGCAACGACTGCCGGGGTCGCGATGTTCGACACCGCCGCCGACGCGGTCGCTGATGCCGACGTGGCCATCACCATGCTGCCCAACGGCGACATCGTCAAACGCTGCTACGCCGACATCCTGCCCGCCGCCAAGGCGGGCGCGCTGTTCATCGACAGCTCCACGATCTCGGTCAACGACGCGCGCGAGGTGCACGCGCTCGCCGAGTCGCACGGCGTCTCGCAGCTGGACGCGCCGGTCTCGGGCGGGGTCAAGGGCGCCGTCGCCGGGACGCTGGCGTTCATGGTGGGCGGCGACGAGGCCGCGCTGGAGCGAGCGCGACCTGTGCTGGAACCGATGGCGGGCAAGATCATTCACTGCGGCGCGGCCGGGGCGGGACAGGCCGCCAAGGTGTGCAACAACATGGTGCTGGCGGTGCAGCAGATCGTGATCGGCGAGGCGTTCGTCCTTGCCGAGAAGCTGGGACTGTCGGCGCAGTCGCTGTTCGACGTCATCACCGGCGCGACGGGGAACTGCTGGGCGGTGCACACCAACTGCCCGGCGCCGGGCCCGGTGCCGACCTCGCCGGCCAACAACGACTTCAAGCCGGGCTTCGCGACCGCGCTGATGAACAAGGACCTGGCCCTGGCGATGGACGCGGTGGTCTCGACCGGTTCTGCGGCGCCGCTGGGCACCCACGCCGCCGAGATCTATGCAGAGTTCATCGCGTCCGACGCCTCCCACGCCGGCAAGGACTTCAGCGCGGTCATCGAGATGCTGCGCTGACGCACTGCCGCAACGGTATTCACAAACGCCACATTGTCACCTGCGAGGACTGCAACCCACTTTTTGCCCGCGGCGGGACAAGTGGGACGGATGTGACCACGCGCGCCACCGATTCAGAAATCGCCCGCGTTGCGCCGCAACGTTTCTATGGACGACACCAGCGCTTCCGACTCGCTGGCTTCCATGCCGATGTCGGCGAACACCTGCTCGTTGAGCGTCACGGTGGCGTCCTCGACCGTGGACCGGCCGAGGTCGGTGATCTGCACCAGCGTGGTGCGCCCGTCGGTGGGGTGCGGCACCCGCTGCACCAGCCCGTCGGCCTCCAGCCGGCGGATGGCGTGGGTGACGCTGGTGACGTGCACCTGCAAGCGATCGGACGCCTTGGTGATGGGCAGCGCTCCGGTACGGCTGAACGCCAGCAGCCGCAACAACTCGTACCGGGAGAAACTCAAGTCGTAGGGACGCAACGCGGCCTCGACGCGCGCCAGCAGGATCTGATGGGCACGCATCACCGAGGTGACCGCGACCATGCCCGGCGACACGTCACCCCACCCGGCGCGCTCCCAGTTGTCGCGCGCCGCGGCGATCGGATCACGTTTGGATCGTGAGGCGCCCACGCCCTTTCTTACCGCATCTACGGCCGAAGCGAGGTCTTTCCTATCGCGGACAGCACCGCCAGCGTCGACGCGCGGTTGCCCACGGTGATCCGCGCGCCCCCGTCGCCGTAGTGGCGGACGTGGAGTCCGCTGTCGGCGAACACCTCATGCCACGACCTGTCCCGCCGACCCCTCGAAGGCAGGTACATGAAGTTCGCGTGGGCGTCTGTGGTGTATATCCCCAACGCGCTCAGCCGCATCCGCAGATAGCGACGTTCGGCGTTGATCGACTGGATCCGTTGCAGCAGTTGATCTTCGGCTTGATAGGACGACGCGACCGCCAGCAAACTGGTGAGCGCGATGCCGAACGGCAGCTGCTGGGACCACAGCGTGCGAGCCAGCCCCGGTGCCGCCAGCCCGTAACCGATCCGCAGCCCGGCCAGCCCGTACGCCTTGGAGAACGTCCGAAGCACCACCACGTTGGGAAACTGGGCGAGCAACGCCGCGACGTCGACCCGGAGCTCGGGCGCGGCGAACTCGATGTAGGCCTCGTCGAGCAGCACGATGGTGTCGCCCGGTACCCGGCGCAGGAACCCCAACAGCTCGGCGACGGGCTCCAGCGTGCCGGTCGGGTTGTGCGGGCGGCACACCACCACCACGCGGGCGCTTGCGGCGGCGTCGGCCAGCCCGTCGAGGTCGTTGTGGCCGTCGCTGCCGAGCGGGACGGTCAGCGGGTTCAGCCGCGCCATTTGCGCGATGATCGGATACCCGTCGAAGTTCGGCGCCGCCATGGCTATCGCGTCACCCGGCGCGGTCAGCGCGTGCAGGGCCTGCAACGCCACGCCCGTCGCGCCGGCGCCCAGCACCACGTGGTCGGCGGGCACCCCGACATGGCCCGCGATCAAGCCGCGCAGCCGTTCCGGCAGGAACTCCGGATACCGGTTGGCCGCGTAGATCGAACGGATCAACGCCGACCGCACCGCCGGCAGCGGCGGAAACGGATTCTCGTTGAGCGACAAGGCGAGCGGATCGTCGGCGTTGGGAAACGCCTCGTCGATCTCGGCGGCGAACAGACCCGGGACGGGTTGCATCAGTCTCGCCCTCCCCAGCGCACGGCCGCCGCGCCGGCGAAGTCGCCGGCGTGGGCGAAGGCCGCCATCAGGACCACGTCGCCGGCCTTGACCTGACGGTCGGCTATCGCGTGGTCGAGGTTGATCGGGATTCCGGCGCCGAACAGGTTGCCACACTGATCGAAAGTGTCCCGATGGCGTTCGGGCGGCAATTCGAGCGCGTCGCGCCAGTTGCGCAGGAACGCGCGGTTGGGCTGGTTGGTGACCAACAGATCAATGTCTTTGGCGGCCAGGCCGATTCGGTCACATACCGCCAGCGCGACCTCGGGGACCTGCCGGTTGCCGCGGGCCAGCACCTTGGTGATCTTGCTGTCGGTGAAGCCGATGGAGCCCTCGCCGGACCCGGGCTGCCACCACTTGCGCGGCGGATCGAACGAAAGCGTCATTTCACCGGCGTACTCGCCGTACGTGCGGCACTCGACATCCAGGATGGGTGACTGGTCGGACAGCGTGACCAGCCCCACCGCCGCCCCGTCGCCGGGCACCGCCGACTGCGCCTTGCGCCGAATCGTCGGTTGGTCGAAGAACTGCCCGGCGGCGTTTTGCGCGATGGCGATCAGCGCGGTGCGCCCCTCGCCCGCCGTCAGCAGTTTGCGAGCCACGTTGAGCGCCAACACGAATGCCCCGCACCCGCCGTTGTTCAGGTCGAGCACCCAGGAGGGCCGCATGCCCAGCCGGTGCGCGATGCCGGCCCCTTGGCCGTAGAACGCCATGTCGGGCACCTGCGTGTGGGTGATCAGCACGTCGGCGCCTTCGACGACGTCGTGGCCGTGCCGCTCGATCAGGCCCTGCGCCGCGCTCTCGATCATGTCGATCGAACTCTCGTCCGGCGCGACGTGATGGCGGAAGCTGGGCGCCCGGAACATGATGTTGTCCCGCAGCTCATCGGATTCGGCGAATTGCGCGTAGTAGTCGGCGCCGATCGGTTCCCCGGGCAGATAGGTGGAGACGTCGATCAGGCTGACGCTCGGCGTGGTCATCATTGCTCCCCTTTTCGCCGCATCCAATCGGGTGTCACCGGAAGCCCGTTGCGGTGGCGGTACTCGGCGATCGCCTTGAGGTTCTTCAGCTCCAGCAGATGGCCGGCGCCGAACATGTCCCAGAAGTCGCCGACCCACACCGGGCGCTGCGGCGGAGCCGTCTCCGGGTACGGGTTTTTGTCGTAGAACGGGTGATGGCAATTCGTCCACAGCACAACCGAACCGGGCTTGTCGAGCACCACCTGCGCGTCGATGACGCGCATCAGGTAGACCATCCACAGGTGCTTGCCCTGATCCCAGGCGCAGTGGTAGTCGACGGTCCGGGCTTGTGGGTTGGCGATGGTGTGGGTGTAGATCTTGGTCTCCGAGCCGAGCCGGTCGTAGGCCAGCCACAGGCCCGGTTCGTCGGTGGGGGTGAAGCCACGCAGGCTGTAGGTCCACTCCTCCAGGCTGCGCGTGTCGGCCATGTATTCGTACAGCTCGTCGGGCGGACAGTCGACGTAATCGTTGACGGTGCAGTATTCCCCGAAGACCTGATCGTGCGGGTAGACCGACCGCATCATGTCCATGATGATCGGGGTGGCCTTCTCCCGGGGGCTCGTTTCGATTCGCGTTACGCCGTCAATGGGTGTGGGGATGTCCTCAAGCGCTAGCAGCGACATCGGTCCGGTTCTCCTTTGCGGTTGGAATCTCCTGTGCGCCGGTCGCTTTGGCCGACGCCTGGGTGAGAAACGGTGCGAAGGGCGGCATCTCGTCGGCGGCGCATTCGACGCTGACCACGGCCGGGCCGTCGACGGCCAGCGCCGCACGCATGGCCGCGGCGAGGCCGTCGAGGTCGCCGACGTCGACGGACGTCAGGCCGGGGAACATGCCCGCCAACCCAGCACCCAGCTGGCTGGCGTGGAACCGGTTATAGCTGTACAGGTCGTCGTAGAACAGCTGCTCGCGCGTCACGCACATGGCGTGGGCGTTGTTGTTGAACAACACGAACGTCACCGGCAGCCGGTACTGCACCGCGGTGTGGACCTCCATGCCGTGCATGTAGAACGCCCCGTCACCGGCGATCACCACGGTGCGCCCACCGGGCCGTCCGCTGTTGGCGCGCCCGAAGGCCATGCCGATGCCGGCGCCGAAGCTGTAGCCCATGCCGCCCATGCCCAGCGCGACCGCGAACCTGCCGCCCCGCCGTGCCGGCAGGTAGTGGATCGCCGCCGCGCCGGTGTTGCCGGCGTCGACCACGATGTCCGTCCCGTCGGGCAGGCAGCCGTCCAGCACCGCCATCGCGTCGCGATAGCGCACGCCCGAGCCGGCGAACGGCGGCGGGGCCAGTTCGGTGCGACGCACCATGTCGGGCACCCGCACCCGCGTCGGCCGTCCGGTGCCGGACAGCGCCTGGGTCAGCATTCGCAGCGAGCCGCGCAGGTCGTCGGTGTGCACGTGGGTGGCCGGAACATACGGTGGCGCCGAGCCGATCGAGACGGTCGGCACCGCCGCCAGGGCGTCGTCGAGCCCGGTGCGCGCGGTGACCGACAGGCGGGTGCCGACCACCAGGCACACCGCGCTGCCGGCCACCGCTTCGGCCACACCGGGGTGGCCCATGACTCCGGTCACCCCGAGCGCGGACGAGGACCCGAGACCCGGCGTGCCGGCCACGTCCTTGGCGTCCGGGACTGTCGCCACCCGCGCCCGCAGCACCGCCCGCAGCGCTTCCAGCTCGGCGCGGGCGTCGTCGCGGGCCACCTGCTCGCCGACGATGATCGTGACCGGGCCGTCGGCGTCGCGCAGGACCCCGACGATCGGTTGGGGGTTGCCGATGGGACGCGGGTTCTGCGGCGGACAGCCATCCCGATCGCATTCCAGGTACCCCTGCTGAATGTCCTTGGGCAGCAACAGGACCGCCGGACCACCGGTGCGCGCCGCGGCGATCGCCCGGGACAGCGCCGGCGCGACGCCCGACGGCGTGAGCACCCGCTCACACGACACCGACACCGCCGAAAACAACGCCTGCGCGTTCAGCGATCCGTTTTGGCCGCTGGTGTCCTGGAAGCTGCCGCGGCCGTCCATGGCTGTCGGGGCTTGCCCGACCAGAGCCAACACCGGCACCCGGCTCGTCAGCGACTCCCCAAGGGCCGCTACCAGATTCAGCGCCCCGCCACCGGAGGTGGCAGCCACGACGCCGAGCCCGGCGCCGCTGCGGCTGTACCCGTCGGCCATGGTGGCGGCGGAGAACTCGTGCTTTGCCAGGACCGCGGTGATGTCGGACCGGAAGTGTGCGGCGTCGTAGAGGTCCTCGATGTTGGCGCCGTCCACGCCGAAGATGTGGTCGACGCCGATCGAGGCGAGACGCTCGACGAGGAGGTCGACCACCCGCTGCTTTCTGGGCATGTCTTGTAATACGACGCGTGGGTAACTTCAGTTCACCCCGCGTCGGGTTTTACATGGCGCGCTGCAGCAGAACCTGGCCGTTGTCGGCGGAAACCACCTGAACGGCGGCGATCTGGTCGACCGGCGTCGAGATGCTGCCCGCGGGCGTCGCGGTGTGGCCCGGTTCGGCCACCCACGTCGCCAGCCGGGTCTGGCTGCCGTCGCGACCCACCACCACCATCGCCAGCGTGTCGTGGTGGGCGTTCAGCGGCGCCAGGCACACGCACTTGAGGTTGATGAACGTCCCCCAGTGCTGGCTGTTGAGCTGCACCGTCGAGGCCAGCAGGGTGGTACCGACCTGTGCCATCGGCTGCGAGGACGCGGTCGCCTGCTGCGGCGGTGTCGAGGTGAATCCCTGCACGCCGACGAGCACGCCGATGCCCAGCACCGCGGCCGCGGCGGACGAGGCCACCCAGGTGGCCACCCGCGTGCGGCGCCGGCGCCAGCGCACCGTCGCCAGCAGCGACGGCAACAGCTCCGGCGACATCTCGGGCGTGGCTGAAGGATTGCGGCCGGACTCGTCCATCGCGGCCACTTCTGCACGGTCCAGCTGCGAAAGCAGGGCCGGCACGCCACTCAGATCGGCGACGGCCTCCCGGCATTGCGGGCAGGTGGCCATGTGCGACTCGAACTCGCGGCGGTCGGAGGCAGACAGCGACCCCAGCACATATGCGGCATCCCACAGCGCGTAGCGGTGGTTGTCACCCGTGGTCAGCTCGAACACCTCGTTGTCACCGGGAGGACCGATACCCCGTAGCGGCGTCCTCATTTCATCCATCTCCTGTCACCCTTCAAGTATTCGGAACCGATGGCCAGTCGGATGGGTCCCCTAACGAACCCCTGCCGTCTCATCGGGTAACTCCGAGTTCCTGCAGAGTGAGCCGCAATGCCCGTACGGCATAGTGTAGTCGCGACTTCACTGTTCCTTCGGCTATCTCAAGGTCAGTAGCAATCTGCGCGGTGGTCCATCCGCGGTAGTAGGACCGCTCGATCACCGCGCGGTGCTCGACGGACAACTGGGTCATGGCCTCGGCTATCAGCAGCCGGTCCAGCGCCGCGTTCACCTCGTCCGGTGTGGACTGCTCGGGCGCGCCGTCTTCGTCCAGCGAACCGACCACGTTGCGGTACCGCGCGCTGCGCCGGTCGTCGATGATCATGTTGCGCGCGACGGTGAACAGCCACGCCCGCGCCGACCGCTCGGTGTCGCCTACGACCTCCGGATGCTGCCAGGCCCGCAACAGCGTCTCCTGGACGACGTCCTCGGCCATGCTGGCGTCCCCCGTCAACCGGAGCGCGTAGCGCCATAACACCGCCGCGTGCTCGTCGTAGAGCGCCTTCATCAGAGCGGCTTCAGCAGCCCCGGACGCCCTCCAAGTGCCGGCAACCCGAGCCACTCGACCACCTCCTGCCAGTGAAACGAGCGCAGCAGGCGTTTAGTTCACGGAACCGTCAGGATGCGTGGGCCGGCGTCGGTGACCGCGACGGTGTGCTCCCAATGCGCCGCGCGCGACCCATCGGCCGTGGTGACGGTCCATTCGTCGTCGAGCACCACGGTTTTGCCGGTGCCCAGCGTCAGCATCGGCTCGATCGCCAGCACCGAACCTGGGGCCAGCAGCGGGCCTCGTCCAGGAGCGCCCTCGTTGGGCAGGAAGGGGTCCATGTGCATGTGCCGGCCGATGCCGTGGCCCCCGTAGCCCTCCACGATCCCGAACGCACGCTCGTAGCGGGCCTCGGCCGCGCGAGTGCCCATCTCGATGGCGTGCGCCACGTCGGTCAACCGATTGCCGGCGACCATCGCCGCGATTCCGGCCTGCAGCGATTCCCTCGTCGCGTCGCTGAGCGCTTCGTCGGCCGCGTCCAGCGTCCCCACACCGAAGGTGACCGCGGCGTCGCCGTGCCAGCCGTCCAGCACCGCGCCGCAGTCGATCGACACCAGGTCGCCGTGCGCCAGTATCTCCGCGGCGGACGGGATGCCGTGCACCACCCGGTCGTTGACCGACGCGCAGATCGACGCCGGATAGCCGTGATAGCCCAAAAACGACGGGATGGCACCGGCTTCGCGGATCACGGACTCGGCGATTTGGTCGAGGCTGAGGGTCGACGTCCCGGCGACCGCGGCCGCCCGCACCGCTTGCAGGGCGGTGGCCACCACGGCGCCGGCGGCGGCCATCGCGTCGAGTTCCCCGGGGCTGCGCTGCGGCACGACCCTGCGACTTCGCAGCCGCGCCAGCGCGCTCATGGTTACTGGCCCAGGGCCTGCAGCGCGCGGGCGAACACTTCGTCCACCGAGCCGACGGCGTCCACGGTCTTCAACTGGTCGCGGTAGTACTCGAGCAGCGGCGCGGTCTCGTCGCGGTAGATCTTCATCCGATTGATGATGACGTCGTCGGTATCGTCGGCGCGGCCACGCGCCTTGAGCCGTTGCAGCAGTTCGTCCTGGGAGACTCTGAACTCCACCACCGCGTCGATGTCGCAGCTGCGCCGCTCGAGCATTGCGTGCAGCGCCTTGGCCTGCTCGAGCGACCGCGGATAGCCGTCCAGGATGAAACCGTTGGCGCAGTCCGAGTCGTCCAGCCGGTCGTCGACGAGCTGGTTGGTCAGGTCCGAGGGCACCAGGTCGCCGGCGTCCAGATAGCGCTTGGCCTCCAGGCCGAGCTTGGTGCCCTTTTCGATGTTGCTCCGGAACAGCTCCCCGGTGGAGATTTGCGGGATCCCGAGCTTCTCGGCGAGCTTCTGGGCCTGCGTCCCCTTGCCCGCCCCCGGCGGCCCCAGCAAAACGACTCTCACTTGAGGAACCCTTCGTAGTTGCGCTGCATGAGCTGACTCTCGATTTGTTTGACCGTATCCAAACCGACGCCAATCATGATCAAAACCGCAGTACCGCCGAAGGGCAAATTCTGGACCGCTCCGCCATTGCCGATCTGGAGGAACAGGTTGGGCAATACCGAGATCGCACCCAGGTAGATCGAACCGGGAAGGGTGATCCTGCCCAGCACGTAGCGCAGGTAGTCGGCGGTCGGCTTGCCCGGCCGGATGCCGGGAATGAACCCGCCGAACTTCTTCATCTCGTCGGCGCGCTCGTCCGGGTTGAAGGTGATGGACACGTAGAAGTACGTGAAGAAGATGATCAGGCCGAAGTAGATGCCGATATACACCGGGTCGCTCGGGTCGGACAGGTAGCTGCCGACGAACTTGTCCCACCAGCTGTTGCCCACCCCGCCGCTGCCGCTCCGGATGAGCTGGGTGATCAGGTGCGGGATGTAGATCAGCGACGACGCGAAGATGACCGGGATGACGCCGGCCTGGTTGACCTTCAGCGGCAGATACGTCGAGGTGCCGCCGTACATGCGCCGGCCCACCATGCGCTTGGCGTATTGCACCGGAATGCGGCGCTGGCCCTGCTCGACGAACACGACGCCGACGATGATGATCAGCGCGGCGGCGCAGACGGCGGCGAAGATGACGCCGCCGCGGCTGTCCAGAATGGAATTGCCCTCGGCGGGGATGCGCGCCGCGATGCCGACGAAGATCAGCAGCGACATGCCGTTGCCGATGCCGCGTTCGGTGATCAGCTCGCCCATCCACATCACCATCGCGGCGCCGGCCGTCATCACCATCACGATGACGACCAGGGTGAAGATGCTCTGGTCGGCGATGATCTCCAGCGAGCAGCCCTGCAGCAGCCCCCCGTTGGCCGCCAGCGCCACGATGCTGGTGGCCTGCAGGACGGCCAGCGCGATGGCCAGATAGCGGGTGTACTGGGTCATCTTGGCCTGGCCCGCTTGGCCCTCTTTGCGAAGTTCCTCGAAGCGCGGGATGACCACGGTGAGCAGCTGCACGATGATGCTGGCGGTGATGTAGGGCATCACCCCGACCGCGAACACCGTCAGCTTCAGCAGCGCCCCGCCGGAGAACAGGTTGATCAGCGAGTAGATCTGCCCGGCCTCGCCGCCGCTGGCCTCCTTGATGCACTGCTGCACGTTCGGGAAGTTCACCCCGGGGGACGGCAGCGCGGCGCCGACACGGTAGAGCACGACGATGCCCAGCGTGAAGAGAATCTTCCGTCTCAGATCGACTGTCCGCAGCGATGAGATGAAAGCCGAAAGCACTCTTCCTCCTGGTCTGGCCGGCCCGCGGTTTTTCCTGGGGTCATCCTGCGTCACTCGCTCGAATACCCGCAGGCAGGACATACGGCGTCGCGCGTCAAACCGTGTACGAGACTAACAGCTGGTCCGGGCGGGTCCGGTAACGGCCGCCGTGGATATGCCCCGAAGGGGTAAAGTTTTGGTGACTCGTTGCATTTGCTAAGTATCGAAGGGGCAGTATGACGCGCACCGATCAAGACACCTGGGACCTGGCCTCCAGCGTCGGCGCCACGGCCACGATGGTGGCCGCCGCCCGCGCGGTGGCCAGCGCGGAGACCGACGCGATCATCAACGACCCGTACGCGGCGCCGCTGGTGCGGGCGGTCGGGCTGGAGTTCTTCATCCGGCTGATGGACGGTGACGTGCTGCCGGAGGACGAGGCCGGCGGTGAACGGGACCTGCGGCTGGAGACCGATTCGATCGCGGTCCGCACCCGGTTCTTCGACGATTTCTTCCTCAACGCCGCGCGCGACGGGATCCACCAATCGGTGATTCTGGCCGCCGGTCTCGACGCACGCGCCTACCGGCTGGCCTGGCCACCCGGGAGCGTGGTCTACGAGGTCGACCAGCCCAAGGTCGTCGAGTTCAAGACCACCGCCATGTCGAACCTCGGGGCCACCCCGACCGCGGACCGCCGCACCGTGGCCATCGACCTGCGCGACGACTGGCCGGAAGCGTTGCGCCGCAGCGGGTTTGACGCCACTCAACCGACCTCGTGGAGCGCCGAAGGCCTGCTGATGTACCTGCCGCCCGAAGCCCAGGACCGGCTGTTCGACAACATCACCGAGTTGAGCGCGCCCGGAAGCAAGCTGGCCACCGAATACCATGGCGATTCGGGCCGGACGATGAGCGAACGCGCGAAGCAATTCAACCAGCGGTGGGCCAACCTGGGGTGCGACATCGACCTGTCGGGGCTGTTCTTCGACGGCGACCGCAGCAACGTCGTCGACTACCTGGGCGACCGCGGCTGGCAGGTGACGACCCGGCCACGGCGCGAGTTCTTCACCGACTACGGCCGCGTCTTCCCCGACGACGACGAGTCCCAGCTCCGCAACATCGTCGCCGTCACCGCGACGCTGGCTTAGCCCCGATGGCGGCGACCCGCCGCACCCGGCTACGCCGCGCTTGCGATCGCCGCTAGCCCCGATGGCGGCGACCCGCCGCACCCGGCTACGCCGCGCTTGCGATCGCCGCTAGCTGGGCTTGGCGGGCGGCGTCCGGACGACCAACGGCACCGCGGGGAAGCACCACGCCATCTCGGTCCGCGACTTGCGCAGCGCGGCGGTGCCGTAACCCTTCTTGCGGTGGTCGGGGTGGATCCAGATCCGCACGTTCACCTCGCCCTGCGCCAGCTCGCCGAACACCATGCCGACCTTCTGGCCGGAGTCGACCGCGACGAACCATGCGGCCTCCTCGTCGTCGAGGCGCCCCAGCGCCGCACCGATCTCGTCGTCGAGGGCGCCGGCCGGTCCACCCGACCCATCGCCCGCGGCGCCCATGTCCTCGGTGCGGGCGGCGAAGATGTCGCGGTCCTGCTCTGCGGAAAAGGGTCGCAGCTCGAGGGTCTCCCCCGAGCTTGCCGGGCGCTCGCCCAGGGTGAAGCTCAGCTGTTTGTTCAGGTCCTCGAGCTCGGCCAGGATGTTGCGCCGCGAATCGATGGTGAGCTGGTCGAACGACATGCCCATCACCGCTTCGGCGGCGACGTGCGACGTGTCGAGGAGCTTGACGATCGCCTCGACCGCGGCCGCCTTGTTCTCGGACTCCACCACAACGTCGGCGATTTCGTGCCGGCGTTCCAGAGCTTTCAACAGGGCGTCGGCGATCTCACGACGGGCGGCCTTGCGGTCCTGGTCGGTCATTGCACCAGCCTAGAACGCCGTCGGAGGTATCGCGCTAGATCCCCTGCTACCCAGTTCCAGGAATCGTTGGTAGCGGTCCGCGATCGCTTCGGCCCACGCCGGGTCGGGTTCCACGGTGCACTCGGTGCGGGCCCAGCGGGCGCCATCGGCGATCGTGGTTTCCAGGCCCGCCGCGATGCGGCCGAGGAACGCCGCTCCCAGCGCGGCCCCCTCCGCCACGTCCGACACCTGAACCGGGCGCCCGGTGGCGTCGGCGATCGCCTGCATCCACGGCCGCAACCGGGTGCCGCCCCCGGCGGCCACGATGCGGGACACCGGCGCTCCGCTCAGCTCGATGAGCTGGCGAACGACGAAGCCCGACGCCTCGTAGGCCGCCCGGCGCAGCGACGCGGCGTCCTGGGTGAGGTCGAGGGCGTCGAGCACGGCGCGACGGTCCGGGTCGTGGAACGGGGTGCGCTCGCCGCGGATGTAGGGCGACCACACCGGCACCCGGCTGGGATCGGCGGCCGCCGGATCGCCCTCTGCCACAACGCGATCCACCCAGCCGAGGAACAGCCCGCCGGCGTTGCTGGCTCCCCCGATCTTGCTCTTGCCGGGGTCGGTGTGCGGGATGGTCCACAGGCCGGGAACCTGGCGGTTCTCGCCGACGGTCGTCCACACGATCAGGGTGGTCCCGCACAGCACCAGCACGTCGCCCACCCGGTCGGCGCCGGCCACGAGCTGTTCGCACAGGGCGTCGATGGCGCCGACCGCCAGCACTGGCCCGTTCCCATGCACGCGCCCGGCCGCCGACCCGATCGTCTGCACCCGCGGCATCTGCTCGGCGGTGGCGCCGCAGTCGGTGCAGGCGGCGGGGTTCCACCCGGTCCCGTCGAACAGGGGGAACGCGGTGGCGGCGGTGGCGACGTCGATCACCGCCTCGCCCGAGAGCGCGTGATTGGCGACCGCCGGCGCCGGCCAGTATCCGGCCGCGTCGGGCGCTTCGGCGGCCGTCCAGCGCAGAAACTGCTGGGCCTCGCCCAGCGCCGGCAGCGGCTGGGCCCGTTCGCCCGCCGCGCCGGGCGCCCGGCCCCGTTCGTCGCCGTACAGCAGGCCCGGCGTGATCGGCGCGCCGGCGGCGTCGACGGCGGTCAGCGAGGGCACCATCGCCGCGACGGCCACCGCCCGCACGTCGGGTATCGGGCCCAGCTGCTCGAGGGCCGCCAACGGACCGCGCCGCCATGCCTCGTCGGCGTCGTGCTCGAGCCGACCGGGGGCGGGCACCCGCAGCTCGTGCGGGATGCGCACCCGCGCCGTCACGCGGCCGTCGGCGTCGGCGGCCACCGCCTTGACCGCGGTGCTGCCGATGTCGATGCCGATCGTGACGTCTGTGCGTGACACTGGCGTCACCGTACGCCAGCATTGGGGTTCGTGACCTCAAGACCGCGCGCCTTGGTGACGGCGCCGCTGCGCGGGCCCGGGTTCGCCAAGCTTCGGCGGCTGGCCGACGTGGTGTACGACCCCTGGATCGACCAGCAGCCGCTGCGCATCTACACGCCCGAGCAGCTGGCCGACCGGATCACCGCCGAGGCCGCCGATGTCGTTGTGGTAGAAGGCGACTCGGTGCGCGGCCCGGTGTTCGACTTGAGCCTGCGCGCGATCGCGTCCACCCGGGGCGACCCCAACAACGTCGACGTCGACGGGGCCACCGCGGCCGGCATCCCGGTGCTGAACACGCCGGCCCGCAACGCCGACGCGGTCGCCGAGATGGCGGTGGCACTGCTGCTGGCCGCCACCCGTCACGTGCTGACCGCCGACGCGGATGTGCGCAGCGGCAATACGTTTCGCGACGGCAGCATTCCCTATCAGCGGTTCCGCGGCTGGGAGATCGCCGGGCGCACCGCGGGGCTGGTTGGGCTGGGCGCGGTCGGGCGGGCGTTGCGGTGGCGACTCTCCGGGCTGGGCATGCGGGTCATCGCCTATGACCCATACAACGACGAGGCCCGCCACGGCCTCGACGAGCTGCTGGCCGAGTCCGACGTGGTGTCCCTGCACGCGCCGGTCACCGATGGCACCGTGGGGATGATCGGCGCCGAGCAGTTCGCGACCATGCGCGACGGCGTGGTGTTCCTCAACACCGCCCGGGCCCAGCTGCACGACACCGACGCGCTCGTCGACGCGCTGCGCGGCGGGAAGGTGGCCGCCGCCGGGCTGGACCACTTCGTCGGCGAATGGCTGCCCACCGATCACCCGCTGGTGGGGATGCCCAACGTCGTGCTGACGCCGCACATCGGGGGCGCGACGTGGAACACTGAGGCCCGGCAGGCGCAGATGGTGGCCGACGACCTGGAGGCGCTGCTGTCCGGAAAGACGCCCGCCCATATCGTCAACCGGGAGGTGCTGGGACCGTGAAGTTCGTCGACAATCCGGAGACCGCGGTGCTGGACGCGGCCAAGGAAATGCTGCGCCGGGGCCTGGTGGAGGGAACCGCCGGCAACATCTCGGCGCGCCGCTCCGACGGCAACATCGTCATCACGCCGTCGTCGATCGACTATCGCGACATGCAGCTCGACGACCTGGTGCTGGCCGACCCGGACGGCGCTGTGCTGCATGCCGCGGACGGCCGGTCGCCGTCCTCGGAGATGAGGCTGCACCTGGCGTGCTACCAGGCGTTCGACGACATCGGCAGCGTCATCCACAGCCACCCGGTGTGGGCGACGATGTTCGCCATTGCGCACCAGCCGATTCCGGCCTGCATCGACGAGTTCGCCGTCTACTGCGGCGGGGACGTCCGCTGCACCGAGTATGCCGCGTCCGGCACACCCGACGTCGGCGCCAACGCGGTCAAGGCGCTCGCGGGCCGGGCCGCCGCCCTGATCGCCAACCACGGCCTGGTGGCCGTGGGGCCCCGGCCCGACAAGGTCTTGCATGTCACCGCCCTGGTCGAACGGACCGCCCAGATCGTTTGGGGTGCAAGGGCTCTCGGTGGACCGGTGCCCATCCCCGAGGAGGTCAACCGCAACTTCGCCGGCGTGTACAGCTACTTGCGCGCGAACTCGTGATGGACAGGCTCCGGTTTGGGCGCGCCGCTGTGGCGCGCGTGGTGGAACTGCGATTCGATCTGGGAACCGGATCCTTCCCTCGAACGCCCGAGGCGGCGTGGCGGGACAACGCCGACCTACTGGTACCTGAGTTCTTCGACCCCGACACCGACAAGTGGCACATCGCAGTTCAAAGCTGGATCCTCGAAGTCGACGGGCTGACCGTCGTCGTGGACACGGGCGTCGGCAATGACCGCCCACGCCCGCACATGCCGCCGCTGGACCACCTGAACACCGAGTTCCTGGCCGCACTGCAGTCGGCGGGCATCGACCGCAAAACCGTAGACGTCGTGGTCAACACCCACATCCACTCCGACCACGTCGGCTGGAACACCATGCGGGGCAGTGAAATCGGTGACGCCTGGGTGCCAACATTTCCCAACGCGCGATACATGGTTCCCGCCGCCGACTACCACTACTTCGAACCGGACGGGCCCGCGGCACGGCGATCCCCGCGCACCGAAGCCGAAGAGGCCCAACAGCGCGGCAATCAGCTCGTATTCGCCGACAGCGTGGCGCCCCTCCAGGAAGCGGGCCAGCTCGTGCAATGGTCGGACGACTACCAGATCAGCCAGTCGCTGCGGCTGCGGCCGGCCCCCGGGCACACGCCGGGCTCCTCGGTGCTGTGGCTGGATGCGGGTCAGCCGGCGGTCTTCGTCGGCGACCTCACCCATAGTCCGCTGCAGATTCGTCGACCGGCTGACGTTTGCGCCTTCGACATCGACGCCGCTCCGGCTGCGGTCTCTCGCCGCCGGATATTCACTGAGGCGGCACAAGCAAGGGCCGCCGTGATACCGGCGCACTACCCCGGTCGCGGCGGCGTAACCATCCGTGCGGTCGACGACCGATTCGACGTCGACCACTGGTTGGACATCGAACCCGTCCGGCCTTCGCGCCAGTTGCGGGGCGAGGCGGCGTGTGTGCGGCTGAACAGCCGGCTGAAATAGCCCGGATCGGGGACGCCGACCCGCCGGGCCACCTCCGCGACCGGAAGATCGGTCTCGGCCAGGAGGCGGCGGGCCGCGGCCATCCGCCGTTCGATGATCCACTCGCCGACGGTGCGTCCGGTGCGCCGGCGGACCACGGTGGTCAGGTGCCCCGGCGTCATGCCGAGCTCACCCGCGACATCGCGCAACGACAGGGGCTCGGCGAGGCGCCGGTCGATCGCCTCGAACACCTGGGCCAGCAGCGGTTCGCCGCTGCGCCGCAGCTCGGCCACCACCGGCCCGGCCAGCCGCGCAAGGTCGATCAACAACAGCGTCAGGTGTGCAAGGGCCGCCTGGCGGTAACCCTCCTGCCGTCCGGTCAGTTCCGTTTCGATCGAGCGGATCGCGGCGTCCCACGCCGACCGCCGAGCGGCGGGCAGTTCCAGGCGCAGTATCCCGCCGGCGTGCCCGTGCAGGAACGGAAACAGCAGCGGGTGCGCACTCCACGCCGGCCACGGCGATCTCCCGTCCTGACCGAGCGCGGCGGGGTCGAAGGACACCGCGACGCCGGCGTGCGGGTCGCCCATCCGAGCCGGGTCGAGCACCTCGCCCGCCGCCACCACGTGCACAAGCCCGGCCGCGGGGACATACCAGAGCGCCGGAAACTCGTGAATGTGGCGACCATGTTCGATCAAATCGCCCGAGCCGGGCCGCAGCACCGACACCGGAGGTGTGTCCGGATTGGTCCGATATTGATAGACCGGCACCCCCTCGCGGTGGCGGACTATCCGAGCCGGGCGTGTCATATCACCAAAGATAGTCCTAGTTTCGCCGACGATGACCCAATTCGTTGGCGACGCACCGATTCACCATGGATAACATGACCGAACATCATCCACATGACTACCTGCCCGCCGCCGGCCACGACGCGCTGCTGCCCTGCTACGACGTGTTTAGCCGCTTGTTGGGCATGAATCGGGTCTATCAGACCCTGATCGCGCAGGCGGAGTTCGCGGACGGCCAACGTGCCCTGGAAATCGGCTGCGGCACCGGTAATCTCACCACCCGGGTCAAAAGCGCATATCCTGCCGTCGACGTGACCGGCTGCGACCCCGACCCGCGCGCGCTCGAGCGGGCACGCCGAAAGGGGCGCCGCCTGAACGGTATCCGCTTCGAACAGGGCTACGCCGAGCGGCTGCCCTATGCCGACGGCGAGTTCGACCGGGTGCTGTCGTCGATGATGCTTCACCATATCAACCCCGACGCGAAACCCGCTGCGGCCGGGGAGATCTTCCGGGTCCTGCGTCCCGGCGGCAGGTTGCACCTGGTCGATATCGGCAGCGACACGACCACCGACCGCGGCCTGCTGGCGCGCCTCATCCGGCGCAGCCCCCACGCGGCCGGCAACCTCGGCGACGCGATTCCCCGGCTGCTGACCGCCGCGGGGTTCGACTGCACCGAGGTCGCATCGAAGCCACACCGCATTCTCGGGCGATTGAATTACTACCGTGCCACACGCCCGGCCTAGCGCTGGCTGAGGCTGACAGGGAGTGATTCGTACACGGTCATGTTGTTGCAAAGATCGGGCAGCGTCATCCTCGGCTCGCCGACTTCGATGGCGCCGGTATTCAGCAGGATCTCGTCGAGGGCCGCCCGGACTTCAGCCCGCGCAAGCATTGCGCCCAGACAGTGGTGGGCGCCACCGCCTCCGAAGGACTGGTGGGGGTTGGGATCACGGCGAACGTCGAACCGGTAGGGCTCCCGGAAGACGTCCTCGTCGCGATTGGCCGAGCGCAACATTGTCACCACGCGCGCACCTTCGGGGATCAGTACATCACCGAGCAGCACATCTTGCGTTGCTCCGCGCACCCAGAACATGATCGGCGTGGAGTAGCGGATCACCTCCTCGACCGCCGTGCGCCTCGCGTCCGGGTCGGATCGATAAACTGCGATCTGATCGCGGTTGGCTGCGAAGGCCCGCATCCCGTCGCACAACGCATTTCGGGTCGTGTCGGCGCCGGCCAATCCGAGGATGAAAAAGAAAATCTCCAGCTCGTTGGAAGGAAGCAAGAAGTTCTCCCCCGACTGTCCCGCGATCTCCGTGGTGCATAGCGCGCTCCAAATGTCGTCCACGGGATGCTCTCGCTTGTAAGCGGTCAGGGTGCGTGCGTACTCGAACAATTCCATAAAGGGCAACAAGTCATCACCCTCGGGGAGGGACATCTGTGCGCCAGCGGTCTTCAACACCCGGTCGATCAAGCCGAATACATGCGGGCGATCAGCCTCTGGAATCCCGACAATGTCACCAATCACCGAAATCGGCAATCCCGCAGCCAGATCCACGAATTCGCCCCCACCGGATTCGAGTAAAACAGCGGCCATCGCCTTGGCCCGATCCCGAATGCCGTCTTCCAGCTTGGCGACCGCGCGCGGTGTGAACGCACGTGCGATGACTTTGCGGCGAATCGTGTGATCCGGCGGGTCCATACTCACGATGGCCGGGTACGCATCGAACATTGGTACGTCCTGAATCAGCGGTCCACGGGTCGCCGTGAACGACTCGTAATCGCGATGCACTCGCGCGACATCGGCGTGCTTGGAGCAAACCCAAAACTCACGGCCCACAGCGGATTTGACGTCAGCGGTGACTTGCTGGTGAAACACTGGCGCGCGGGCGCGTAACTCGGCAAACAAATCGTCGGGAAATCGCGACGCCCAGATCGCCGGCTCGGCGAGATCGATCGTCGTGTCGGTCATGATGCGCCTCGATGCCTCTCAACCTCGTCGCGCAGCCCGGCCAGAATCAGGCGCAACCCGTACGCGAACGTCTTGTCACTTGGCCCGTTAGCCGTGCCACCGGCGCGCTTTGTGTGCTCAAGCTGGACGGAACCCAGCAAGTGGATGTACAACGCGGCGTGGGCCGCGTCGAAATGCTCAGCGTTCAAGCCAGATTCGCGCAGAATTCCGCGAGAGGCGCGGTCCATCTCCGTGGCGGCGGCGGTGTGCGGATGCTCCTGCAGCAGAGCCGCGATGCCGGGCACGCCGACCAGCACCTTCCAGGCACCCATGTAAAGGGCGATCAAACGTGTTTCCCAGTCCCCGTCCTTCGGCACCTCGATCTGCGCAAGCACCGACTCGATCAGCAGATCGAGCAGTTCCCGCTTGTCGCGGACGTGGTAGTACACCGACGAGGCCGCCGTGCCCGCCTCTGCCGCCAGCTCGCGCATCGTGACCCGGCTGACGCCCACGCGCTTCGCCAGCCGCAACAAGTGTTTCGTCAGATGCGCCCGGTCCAGCGCCCCGTAGCGCAACACCGGTGCATTGGACACAGCCTCCACGCAACCCCACCACTTTCAAACAGCATTCGAATTCGAACATTATTCAGATTAGAACAACGTTCGCCTATGATTGTCAAATGGCCCAATCCACGGATGCGAAGGGACAGCATGCGGCGATACCGAGTGGTTCAGTGGTCTACGGGCAATATCGGAAAGCGCGCGCTCGGCATCCTGCTCGACCGCGTCGACTTCGAGGTGGTGGGCGTCCACGCCTTGGGCGCGGAGAAAGCGGGGTGTGACGCCGGCATGCTCGCTGACCGTCCCCCGGTCGGCGTCAGCGCGACGAGCGATGTCGACGCGTTGCTCGACCTTGCGCCGGACTGGCGTGAACTACATGCCGCGCGTCATCGACTACGCACTGGTGGAAAGCATGCTGCGCCGCGGCATCAACGTGGTCACCACGGGCGACTTCCTGACCGGCACCCACCACCCTGCCGAACGCGAAGCCCTCGATGCCGCGGCGCGACAAGGGCACGCGACCTTCCTGGGAACGGGATTCGAGCCGGGCTTCATCAACGTCGTCGCCGGCTTTCTCACCGGCGCGTGCCGACGGGTGCACAGCGTCAAGCTCGTCGAAACGTTGGACTGCACCACCTATCCCGTTTGGGATGTATGGCGGGTGCTCGGATTCGGCAAACCGCCCCGGGAGCGGGTGACGCAAATCGACCCGGAGACGCAACGATACGGACTCGGCTACTTCGAGACGCTCGACATGATCGCCACGATGCTGGGTGTCGAACTCGACTCGAAGGAGGCATTCGTCGAGCCCGCGGTGCTCACCCGGGATCTGAATCTGGGGTGGGCAGAGTTCGCCGCCGGCACCGTCGGGGGTCAGCGGCGCACCTATCGCGGCCATCTCGGCGGCCGCCCGGTGGTCGAGCTGGCCATCTGCTGGACCATGAGCAGTGACGCACTCGAACCGCAATGGAGCGACCCCGCCGGGTTCAGCGTGGTGATCGAAGGCGAACCACGAGTCGACGCGACCATCCAATTCGGCAAACCCGCAGAGGACGTGATGACCGTGTTGATGGACAGCACCGCCGTGGCGGCGGTCAACGCCATTCCGATGCTTTGCGACGCACAACCGGGCGTCATCACCCCAATTGATCTGCCTATCACCGGATCCCGAGGCGCGCTGACGCCCTGACCGCGGCGCCTTCATCCGCGGCGTATGCCATCAGACAAGATTGCCGCGAATCGCGGGAAGCGTACAGTGGGGGAAGCTTGTTATGCTGTCTAACTAACTACTTCCGATAGGGGCACTATATGACTTCCACCAGGTATGAGGGAGACACCTGGGACCTGGCATCCAGCGTCGGCGCGACCGCGACCATGGTCGCGGCCGCCCGGGCGGTAGCGACCCGCGCCGATCGACCGCTGATCAACGACCCCTACGCCGAGCCGCTGGTCCGGGCGGTCGGGGTCGACCTGCTGACCCGGCTGGCCACCGGTGAAGTGGACCCGGGCGACCTGAACGACGCGCACGACGGCGCGACCGGTTCGGCCGGGGCCATGTCCCGCATGGCCGACAACATGGCCGTGCGCACCAAGTTCTTCGACGAGTTCTTCCTGGCCGCGACGCAGGCCGGCATCAAGCAGGCCGTGATCCTGGCCGCCGGGCTGGACTCCCGCGCGTACCGACTGGACTGGCCCGCCGGGACCGTCGTCTACGAGGTGGACCAGCCCGACGTCATCGAGTTCAAGACCCGCACGCTGGCCGAGCTGGGCGCGGCGCCCACCGCCGAGCGGCGAGTGGTGGCCATCGACCTGCGCGACGACTGGCCCACCGCGTTGCGCGCCGCCGGCTTCGACCCGGCGCGGCCGACCGCGTGGAGCGCCGAGGGCCTGCTCGGCTACCTGCCCCCGGAGGCGCAGGACCGCCTGCTGGACACCATCACCGAACTCAGCGCCCCGGGCAGCCGGTTGGCCACCGAAAGCGCGCCCAACCCGCAGCCCGGTGACGAGGACAAGATGAAGGAGCGCATGCAGCACATCTCCGAACGCTGGCGGGCGCACGGCTTCGACCTCGACATGGCCGGGTTGGTCTACTTCGGCGACCGCAACGAAGCGGCCCCCTACCTGCGCGACCGCGGTTGGAAGCTGAACGGCGCCAGCATCCGGGACCTGTTCACGGACAATGGACTTGCGCCGCTCGAAGACGACGACATGCGCATGGGCGACGTGCTCTATGTCAGCGGCACACTGGACAAATAGGAGCTATCGAATGGCTAACGACTCGGGACGCACCGACGGCGACAGCTGGGGACCGGGGCACAGCGTGGGAGCGACGGCCACCATGGTCGCGGCTTCTCGCGCCGTGGCGTCGCAGGGACCCAATCCGCTACTCGACGACCCGCTGGCCGATCCGCTGGTCCGAGCCGTGGGGCTGGACCCGTTCATCCGCATCATCGACGGAGAGATCGATTTCGCCGACGACCCCCTGTTCAACCGCAAGGCGCGGACCGAGCAGATCGCGGTGCGGACCCGGTTCTTCGACGACTTCTTCGTCGGCGCCGCCAAAGACGGTCTGCGGCAGGCGGTGATTCTGGCTTCCGGCCTCGACACCAGGGCCTACCGACTGCCGTGGCCGGCGGGCACCGTGGTCTACGAGATCGACCAGCCGCAGGTGATCGAGTTCAAGACCAGCACGCTGGCCGGCATCGGCGCCGCTCCGACCGCGGAGCGCCGCGCGATCGGCATCGACCTGCGCGACGACTGGCCGGCGGCGTTGCGCAAAGGCGGTTTTGACGTCACGGCGCCGACCGCTTGGAGCGCGGAAGGGCTGTTGCCGTACCTGCCGCCCGATGCCCAGGATCGGCTGTTCGACAACATCACCGCGCTCAGCGCGCCGGGCAGCCGGCTGGCCACCGAACATGTGCCCGACCCGAACGCGTTCTCCGACGAGCGCTTGCAGCGCATCAGCGAGCGGTGGCAGCGCTTCGGCTTCGACCTTAATGCGGCCGAGCTGTTCTACCGCGGGGAACGCAACGTCGTGGTCGACTACCTGACCACCCACGGCTGGCAGGTGACGACCCATCCCGCCAGGGAGCTGTACGCGCAGAACGGCTTTGAGTTTCCCGCGGACGAGATGGCGGCCACCTTCGGGGAGCTGAGCTACGTCGCCGCCACCCTGAAGTAGGGTTCGCGTATGCCACGCACTCACAACGATGACTGGGATCTGGCGTCCAGCGTGGGCGTGACCGCGACGATGGTCGCGGCCGGGCGCGCGATGGCCTCGAAGGATCCCCGCGGCCTGATCGACGACCCGTTCGCCGAGCCGCTGGTGCGCGCCGTCGGGGTGGATTTCTTCACCAAGATGATGGACGGCGAGTTGGATCTGGCGGCGATCGAGAACGCGACGCCGGTGCGCATGCAGGCGATGACCGACGGAATGGCGGTGCGCACGAAGTATTTCGACGACTACTTCATCGACGCCACCGGCACCGGGGTACGGCAAGTGGTGATCCTGGCGTCCGGGTTGGATTCGCGCGCCTACCGGTTGCCGTGGCCGGACGGCACGGTGGTCTACGAGATCGACCAGCCCCAGGTGATCGAATTCAAGACCACCACGCTGGCCGGCATCGGCGCCCAGCCCACCGCCGAGCGGCGCACCGTCGCCATCGACCTGCGCGCGGACTGGCCGGCGGCGCTGACGGCGGCCGGGCTGGACACGACGGCGCCGACGGCGTGGCTGGCCGAGGGCCTGCTGATCTACCTGCCGCCGGAAGCCCAAGACCGGTTGTTCGACAACATCACCGCGCTCAGCGTGCCCGGCAGCACGATCGCCACCGAATTCGTCCCGGGCATCATCGATTTCGACGCAGACCGGGTGCGGGAGCTGTCCGGCTCCTTCCGCGAGCACGGGATCGACATCGACATGGCGTCGCTGGTGTATACCGGCGAACGCAACCATGTCATCGACTATCTCGGCGGCAAGGGCTGGGACGTCGAGGGCGTGACGCGAACAGAACTGTTCCGGCGCAATGACATCGAGGTACCGCCGCCGGAGCAGGACGACCCGCTCGGCGAGATCATCTTCATCAGCGGCACGCTGGCCCCTTAGCGGCGATCCTCGGACCAGGTCACAGGCGCGAGTTGCCCAGCCACAGCACGCTGGCCCCGCTCAGCGTCTGTTCGATGTTGTCTGAGATGTTTTGCAAGACCCCGGCGATCGAGCGGCCGAGTAGCGCCCCCAGGGCGTCGGGCAGCGACGCGGCGGCCGGCTGCGACGAGGCCCGGGCCCGGACGATGTCAAGCAGCGACGAACCCGGATAGCTGACCAGGCGGACGTCGGCGTCCTCGTCCAGGCCGGCCAGCGCCTTGGCTCGGCGCACCGCGGTTCGAAGCCCGCCGAGTTCGTCCACCAGGCCGCGCTCGCGGGCGTCGGCGCCGGTCCAGACCCGCCCTCGCGCAACGACTTCCACATCGTCGGTGGTCAGCTTGCGCCCGTCGGCAACCCGTTCCACGAAGTCGGTGTAGAACAGGTCCGCCTCGGCCTCCCGATGCGCGCGCTGCTGCGGCGTGAACGGCGCATCGACCGACCACGCGTCGGCATTGGCGTTGGTGCGCACGGTATCCGAGGCCACCCCCAGCCGGTCCTTCAGATCGCGAACCACCAGCTTGCCGGTGATGACACCGATCGAGCCGGTGATCGTGCCGGGATTGGCCACGATCGCGTCGGCGCCGACCGCGACGTAGTAGCCGCCGGAGGCGGCGACGGAACCCATCGACACCACCACGGGCTTGCCGCGTTCCCGGGCCCTGTTCACCTCGCGCCAGATCGTCTCCGACGCGCTGACCGAGCCTCCGGGACTGTCCACCCGCAACACGATCGCGGACACCGAATGGTCGGCCGCGGCCTCGCGCAGTGCCGCCGCAATGGTGTCGCCACCGGCGGTGGAGGACCCGAGCGGGATGAGTTGACGTCCACCCCGCCCGTTGACGATGGTGCCGTCGATGGTGATCACGGCGAACGTCGGCTTGGCCCGTCGGCCGGGCACCGACGGCATCGGCGGGGCCAGTAGAGGCCGCGCCGCACCGGCGTAACGCGCCAGATAGAGCCGAGGCGGCTCTTCGTCCGGAGAACTCTGTGAAACCTTTTCGAAGCCAATGAGGTCCGCGATGCGGGCATAGGCTTCGTCGCGGAAGCCGATGCGGTCGATCAGGCCGGAGGCCACCGCGTCGTCGCGCAATAGCGGGGCCCGGTCGGCCAGCGCGTCAAGAGCATCGGGATCGATGTTGCGTGATTCGCCGATGGCCTGCCACACCTGTTCCTGCAGGCTTTCCAGCATCCGGGTAACGGCCTCGCGGTGCGCCTCGGTGAAGCCACCCTCGGTGAAAAGGTTTGCCGCCGATTTGTATTCGCCGCGCGCGACGATCTGCGCCTCGATGCCCGCCTTGTCGAGCGCGTCGCGCAGGAACATGGCGTTGCTCGCGAAGCCGATCAGCCCGACACTGCCCGACGGCTGCATCCAGACCTCCCCGAACGCCGAGGCCAGGTAGTAGGACAGCGTGCCCGGATACGTCTCGGCCCAGGCCAGTGACGGTTTGGCGGCGCTGAAGGCCGCGATCGCCTCGCGCAGTTCCTGAACCGCCGCCGGTGGCGACGCGGCCAGCTGCACGCGGGCGATCAGGCCGGCGACGCGGGGGTCCTTCGCGGCACGGTGGATCGCGGCGACGGTGTCGCGCAGGGCCATCGGCCGGCCACCGCCGGTGATGAGCGCCAGCGGGTCGAAGCCCGTCGTCTCCGGGGGCATCGAGCGCAGGTCCAATTCGAGCACGCAGCCGTTGGGAACGCCGTGGTGGCGGGCGGCGTCGATCCGGCCGGCCAGGGTACGGACCTCGTCGATCCCGGGAATGGAAGGCAGAAACGCGAACATACCCGCCCAGCGTACCCACCACCGGCCGTACGGTGGACGGGTGAGGTTCTCGATAGCTATCCCCCAGTTCGACTACGACGGTTTCGACGGTCCAGGACTTCGCTCCTACCTGTCTCGCGCCGAGGAGCTCGGATTCGAGGGCGGCTGGGTGCTCGAACAGATCATCGGCGAGGCGCCGCTGCTGGCGCCCCTGGAGCTGCTGGCCTATTGCGCCGCCTGCACCGAGCGGCTGCGCCTAGGGGTCGCCGTCCTGGTGACGTCGTTGCACGACCCGCTGCAGTTGGCCGCGGCCGCCACGGCCGTCGACCGGCTCAGCCACGGACGGCTGGACATCGGGGTGGGAACCGGCGGCGGCTTCCGCAGGTTCGAGGCCTTCGGCGTCGACAAGGCCACGTACATCTCGTATTTCACCGAGGGCCTGGAATTGATGAAGGCGGCGTGGTCCGACGAACCGCGGGTGACGTTCCGCGGCCGGTTCCGCGACGTCGACGATGTTCCCATCCAGCCCAAGCCGGTGCAGCGGCCGCACCCGCCGATCTGGTTCGGCGGCCTGGCTCCAAAGGCCCTCACGAGGGCGGTGCGCCACGGTGATTCGTTTCTGGGCGCCGGCTCGTCGACCACCGAGGCGTTCGCCGGGGCCGTCACCGTGGTGCGCCGTGAACTCGAAGAGCAGCGGAAAGACCCGGCGCGCTTCACCATTGGCAAACGGGTCTACCTGATGGTCGACGACGACGCGGCGCGGGCCCGCGAGCGGGTGCTCGCCGGGCTGCGACGCATCTACGGGGAGATGCCCGGCGTCGACGCGGTCCCGGTGTCGGGCACCCCCGACGACGTCGCCCGCGGCCTGCGCGAGGTGATCGAGGCCGGCGCCGAATACCTGCTGCTCAATCCGGTCGGCGTCGACGTTCCCGAGAACTCGCAGCAGATGGAACGCCTTGCCGCGGAAGTGATCCCGCAGCTGAGCTAGCTACAGCTCGGTGACCGAACCGCCCGCGGCGGTGATCTTCTCGCGTGCGCTGCCGCTGAACTTGTGCGCGGACACCTCGACCTTGACGGCCAGCTCGCCGTCGCCGAGCACCTTGACCAACGAGTTCTTCCGAACCGCACCCTTGGCCACCAGCTCGTCCACGCCGATGGAACCGCCCTCGGGGAACAACCGGTTGATGTCACCGACGTTGACGATCTCGTATTCGGTGCGGAATCGGTTGCGGAATCCCTTGAGCTTGGGCAGCCGCATGTGGATCGGCATCTGCCCGCCCTCGAAGGTCGCCGGCACGTTCTTGCGCGCCTTGGTGCCCTTGGTGCCTCGGCCCGCGGTCTTGCCCTTGGAGCCTTCACCGCGACCGACGCGGGTGCGTGCGGTTTTGGCGCCCGGCGCCGGCTTAAGGTCGTGCAGCTTGATCGTCATTTGACGTCACCTCCGGCTTTCGCCTCCGCCGGCTCCACCTCGACGAGGTGGCTCACCACCGCGATGAGGCCGCGGGTCTGTGGGTCGTCCTCGCGGATCACCGAGTGGCGAATCCGACGCAGGCCCAGGGTGCGCAGGCTCTCACGCTGCTTCCAGCGCGCGCCGATCGTGCTGCGCACCTGGGTGATCTTGAGCTGGCTCATGATTGCGTCCCTGACGTCTGGGCATCTCGTGCCGCCGCCGCACTGGCGAGTGCGTCACTTTCCCGGCGCGCCTTCAGCATGCCGGCCGGGGCGACGTCCTCGATGGGCAGCCCGCGGCGTGCGGCCACCTCCTCGGGACGCTGCAGCAGCTTGAGCGCGGCGACGGTGGCGTGCACCACGTTGATCGCGTTGTCGCTGCCCAGCGACTTCGCCAGGATGTCGTGCACGCCAGCGCATTCCAGCACCGCGCGTGCCGCGCCGCCAGCGATCACACCGGTACCCGGGCTCGCGGGGCGCAACAGCACCACGCCCGCGGCGGCCTCGCCCTGCACCGGATGCGTGACGGTGCCCCCGATCAACGGGACCCGGAAGAAGCCCTTGCGGGCCTCTTCTACGCCCTTGGCGATCGCGGCCGGCACTTCCTTGGCCTTGCCGTAGCCGACGCCGACCATGCCGTTGCCGTCGCCGACGATGACCAGGGCGGTGAAGCTGAATCGCCGGCCACCCTTGACCACCTTCGAGACGCGGTTGATGGCGACGACCCGTTCCAGGTAGTTGCTCTTGTCGCCGTCGCGGGCGCGGTCGCGGCCGCGGCCGCCGTCGCGCCGGGCGCGGCCGTCGCGACCGTCACCGCGTGCGTCGCGGTTGTCGCCGCGGCTTTCGGGGCCGCCGGCTGACTGTTCCGCCATTATGCGGTCCTTCCAGTTGTCATCAGAAACTCAATCCGTTTTCGCGTGCGGCATCGGCCAGCGCCGCGATCCGTCCGCCGTAGGTGTATCCGCCACGGTCGAAGACCACGGTGTCGATGCCGGCGGCCTTGGCGCGCTCGGCGATCAATTGGCCGACCCGCACACTGTGGGCTTTCTTGTCGCCTTCCAGCCCGCGCACGTCGGCCTCGATCGACGAGGCGGCGGCCAGCGTGGTCCCGTTCTCGTCGTTGACCAGTTGCACGTGGATGTGCCGCGCGGACCGGTGCACCACCAGCCGTGGCCGCTGCGGGGTGCCCGCGATCTTCTTGCGCAGCCGCGCGTGCCTACGCACCCGAGAGACCCGCCGCGTGGCGGATATGCTCTGCCCCACCGGCTTTCGCGCCGCGGTGTCAGCCTGTGTTTGCGCCATGACTACTTACCTGTCTTTCCGACCTTGCGGCGGATCTGCTCGCCCTCGTAGCGCACGCCCTTGCCCTTGTAGGGGTCGGGGCGGCGCAGACGGCGGATGTTCGCCGAGATCTGGCCGACCTTCTGCTTGTCGATCCCGGACACCGTGAACTTCGTCGGCGACTGCACCGCGAACGTGATGCCCTCGGGGGCCTCGATCACCACGGGATGGCTGTAGCCCAGCGCGAACTCCAGGTTGTTGCCCTTGAGCTGCACGCGGTAGCCGACGCCGAAGATCTCCATCTTGGTGGTGTAGCCCTGCGTCACACCGGTGACCAGATTGGACACCAGGGTGCGCGAGAGCCCGTGCAGCGAGCGGTTGTGCCGCTCGTCGTCGGGACGGCTGACCACGATCGCGCCGTCCTCGTTGCGGACCACCGAAATAGGCTCGGCCACAGTCAGATTCAGGGCGCCCTTGGGCCCCTTGACCGAGACGTTCTGGCCCTCGATCGTCACGTCGACCCCGGCGGGAACCGGAATCGGCTGCTTACCAATGCGCGACATCGTCTTTTACCGTTGCCTCTCCCACTACCACACGAACGCGAGGACTTCGCCGCCCACGCCCTGTCTGGCTGCCTGGCGGTCGGTGAGCAGTCCGGACGAGGTCGAGATGATCGCCACGCCCAGCCCGCCGAGCACCCGCGGCAGATTGGTTGACTTCGCATACACCCGCAACCCGGGCTTGGACACCCGGCGGAGACCGGCGATGCTGCGCTCCCGGCTCGGCCCGTACTTGAGCTGAACGATCAGCGCCTTGCCGACCCGAGCGTCTTCGGTCCGGTAATCGCTGATGTAGCCCTCTTTCTTGAGGATCTCGGCGATATTGGCCTTGATCTTGGAGTGCGGCAAGCTCACCTCATCGTGGTAAGCCGAGTTGGCGTTGCGCAGACGCGTCAAGAAGTCTGCGATCGGGTCCGTCATCGTCATGGTTTAGTCCCTGTGTCCTGTCACCAACTGCTCTTCTGCACGCCGGGCAGCTCGCCCGCATGCGCCATCTCGCGCAAGCAGATTCGGCAGAGCCCGAACTTGCGGAAAACCGCGCGGGGGCGGCCGCACTTGCTGCAGCGGGTGTAGCCGCGCACCGCGAACTTTGGCTTGCGCGCAGCTTTGTTGACCAATGCCTTCTTAGCCATGTGCTCAGTTCTCCTTGAACGGAAAGCCGAGGGCCCGCAACAGCGCCCGTCCCTCGTCGTCGGTCGTCGCCGAGGTGACGACGTTGATGTCCATGCCGCGGACCCGGTCGATCCTGTCCACATCGATCTCGTGGAAAACCGACTGCTCGGCCAGCCCGAAGGTGTAGTTGCCGACACCGTCGAACTGCTTGGGCGAGAGCCCGCGGAAGTCACGAATACGCGGCAGCGCGATCGACGTGAGCCGGTCGAGGAACTCCCACATCCGGTCGCCGCGCAACGTCACCCGGACGCCGATCGGCATGCCCTCGCGCAACTTGAACTGCGCGATGGACTTCCGGGCCTTGCGGATCTCGGGCTTCTGCCCGGTGATCAACGCGAGGTCGTTCACGGCGCCGTTGATCAGCTTGGCGTCCCGGGCCGCTTCGCCGACGCCCATGTTGACGACGACCTTGGTCACGGTCGGGATCTGCATGACGTTGCCGTAGCCGAACTGCTTGTGCAGCGCATCCCGGATCTCGTTGAGGTAGCGCTCTTTGAGGCGCGGCCGAGCCTTCACATTGGCCTCTGTTGTGGTCATGCTAGATGTCCTTGCCGTTGCGCTTGGAGATGCGGACCCGCTTGCCGGTCTCCTCGTCGACCCGGTAGCCGATCCGCGCGGGCTTGCCGTCCGAATCGACCACCATCACGTTGGAGACGTGGATCGGGGCTTCCTGGGTGACGATCCCGCCGGACCGCGCCCCGCGCTGGTTGGTCGAAACCGCGGTGTGCTTCTTGATCCGGTTGACGCCCTCGACCAGCACCCGGTTACGTTCCGGATAGGCCTGCAGGACCTTGCCTTTGGCGCCCTTGTCCTTGCCGGCGATGACCAGGACGGTGTCGCCCTTGTGGACCTTCATCTACAACACCTCCGGGGCCAGCGAGATGATCTTCATGAATCGCTTCTCGCGCAGTTCGCGGCCGACCGGCCCGAAGATGCGCGTGCCGCGAGGGTCGTTGTCGGGCTTGATGATCACCGCGGCGTTCTCGTCGAACTTGATGTAGCTGCCGTCGGGACGCCGGCGCTCCTTGACGGTGCGCACCACGACGGCCTTGACGACGTCCCCGCGCTTGACGTTGCCGCCCGGGATGGCGTCCTTGACCGTGGCCACGATGACGTCACCGATGCCGGCGTAGCGTCGCGACGAACCGCCGAGCACCCGGATGCACAAGATCTCCTTGGCGCCGGTGTTGTCGGCGACCTTCAGCCGCGATTCTTGCTGAATCACTCGATCTCCTGACCTGGGTCGCGCCGGCACGGCAGCAGGCAGGCAAGGCCCACCAAAAAACCTGACATGCGCGGTCTTGTAAAGCGGTTAGTCGCCGAAGAGCACGCAGGGCCGATGAAGCACCGGCCGAGGTCTGCCCAAGGCAACCCCTAGAGTCTAGGTGACGACCAGCTCAGCGCCAAATTCGCGATACAGGGCGGGTCAGCCGAACCATCTGGCCGATTCTGTTGATGTCGGCGAGATGGGGAGGCAGTGACGCGGGCATATGAAGATCCTCCACGTAGAAGGGTGGTGGTTGTTTGGGCATCATCGCGCTGCGCACGGCACAGCAATCCGGCAGTGGAGGCCCGCTAAGCGCGGTAGGGATTAGGGGGGTGGCGCGAGGGGCGGTGAGCTCGCAGGTCCGGGCGTGGCCGCAATTCCATGCAGGCACTGCTGAAATTCCTGGCTACCTGGGGCGTTGTCGAAGCCGCAGTTGCAATCATGAACTTGCGCGGGATTGGGAAGCGAATTGCAAAAGTCGCTATCGGCCGAGGCCGACGGTGCGGTCCACATAACACCAGCGGCCAATGCTGCTGCACCACCGACCCTGGCCATCAATACTCTCGTCTTCATGTTGGATTCCTTTTCTCTGGAAGACGACGGCACTCCGCTGCCGCTGGTTGCGCTAGCCGAATAGTAGGGCTTTCAAGGAGAAGTCGCAGACGTCGTGTGGGAGCGACTGGCCAGAGAACACTCTGGACGCGGCACCGCGTGGTGCCAGACGGTTCACCTAAAAAACTTGAGGCTGCCGTTGGCCGTGAGGTGAACACGTCGGGCTACGGTTCCCTGGCAATGTTCGACGGCCCGCAGCGGGCGATCCGCTGCGCCGTGGCGATCCGCGATGCGGTGCAGAAAACCGCGGCACTCATGGGCTCAAGGGCGTGCCCGGCGAGTGGCGCCTGTTCGCCGTTTAGAACGGCGGCGGGTCGTCGTCCGCGTCCGGCGGGGCGGGCCCGGCGCGTTGGGTCAGGCGGGCCTGGCGGTTGTGTTTGCGTTCGCTGGCCACCCGCCGTGCGCGGTCTTGGGCGCGGGTACGCCGGCGGCGGGGCATCATCGCGGTCCGCTCGGCGCAATAATCTTGGGGCGGGTCGGCTTCCGGGGAGGGCATGCCGCCGACCGCGTGGCACAGGCTGGGAAACAGCAGGGCGCTGCCCGGGGTGGTGACGTAGGTGTGCCCGGCCGGGGAGGTGAGGATCAGCGTCCCGTCGGGCAACTGCTTTTCCGCCCAGCCGAAGAAGGTTTTCACCAAATGATGGGTGCGGCAATAACACTTGAGGTTGGCCGCATGGGTGGGCCCACCGGCGCTGTAGGGGATCGTATGGTCCACATCGCAATTGATGGCGGGTTGGTCGCAGCCCGGCCAGCGACACGTCAGATCCCGGCAGCGCACGAAATCGGCCAACGCCTTCGAGGGCACATAGCCCTTCTCCGGTGCGGCATCGCCGGGAGGGGTCAGCGGCACCAGCTTCGCTGACTGGGCCAGCTCGGCCACCAGTTCGGGTGGGATGAGCCCGTCGGCGCTCAGCTCGGCGGCTGGCGCGCTGCTGCGGCCCTCGAGGGTGGCCTGCTCGGCGATCACATGAATCACCACCGGGCCGGCCGGCGGCCGGTTGCCGGCCGCGCAATCGGGTCGCCCGCAGCGACACCCCAACCGATCCGCCCCGGCCGCCAAAGCGCCCAGCGCATCGGCGCGGCGCTGCTCGCGGGTCCGCGGATCATGCTCACACACCGTGCCCGCCACCGCATCCAAGCGCGCGTCCAACGCATGCGCATCCGGGGCCAGCAGCCGACCGTTGAGCTCGGCCACGCCGTCATGATCCGGACCGATCCAGATCACCCGATCATGCTGGGTCTTGGTGCGCCGACGCACCGCATCGACATCAGCGCTGGCCACAATCTTGTCCACCTGAGCACCCAACCGGCCCTGCGTCATCGACGGCCAGCGCGCCACATTGACCGCCAGCGTCGCATCGACCGTCGCCAACACCTCGGGATCGACGATCAGATCGGTGCGATACACCAGGGTTTGAAACATCCGATAGTCGATGTCGCCGGCCTGGAAGACTTCGGCCGTCTTGGGCAGCCGCTCGCGCAGCGCCCGCGCATAGCGTAGCCGGCTGGCCGCCAGCCCCTGACTGATCCGAAGTGCGGCGGCCACCTCGGCGGCGACCGCCTCCATCGTGTCGATCGCCCAGTCCTCGGTGTCCGAACACCGCGACAGCCGGTAGGCGAACAACTCGGCGATCGCCCCCAACTGCTCGGCCGCGGCCCGATTCTCGGCCCGCGCCGCCGCACCAATCCGCTCCACCAGCACCGCCGACTCCGGCGTCGTTGAGGGATGGCAACGCTCCACCATATCGTCGAAGCGCGCCCGAACATCGTCGAACATACGTTCGAGTATGCCACCGCCCTCCGACAGGCCGCCCTAGCTGGAGTGCCGGTACCAAGCCGCGATGTACAGCACCAGGGCCGTGGCCAGCGCGATAAGCACCCAGATCACCACGGCCTGGTCGATCCAGGAACCTGCGGGCGGGGTGCCGGGCAGGATGTTGCGCAGCGGCACGACGGCGAACAGCATGGCGGCGTACCACGTGGAAAACGGCGGCAGAAATTGCCTGCGGGCCGTGAGCATCTGAATGGCCACAAACAGCGCCAGCGTCGGCAGGGTGATCAGGACCAGGCAGATTCCGAGATCGAAGACCAGCGGACCCTTGGCCCTGTGCAGGGTGATGATCACATTGTCCGGGCGGCCTTCGTCGTGGCCGTCGCGTCCGACCCGGGTGACGCCGATGTCCCAGCCTTCCACCAATCCGATCACCTCGACCCGGCCGGGTTTGTATTGCCGGTTTTCGCCGGCTCCGACCAGAACGTCCGCCTGGACGACGTCACTCTTGTACGAGTCGAACGGCCAGTCGCCGGGCTCACCGTGGGCCTCGATCGTGGTCGCCACCTGCGCCGGCAACTTCCCCACCGGGTACTGCAGGTCGCCCAGGTCGTTGTGCGGAAAGAAGCGCACGGAGGTGTCCGTGTTCAACACGTTGAGCCGCTTGTCGACCATCGAATCGTCCGGCATGACGAGCACCTTCACGTCCAGGCGATGTTCGACCGGGTGCAGCTGCTCCAAGCGCACCAAAACTACGGTCCCGTCCGTGGTGCCCAGATCGGGGTCGGGCAGCGGGCCGGGCGCGCTGGCCAGCCAGTGGTATCCGAGCAGCGACAGGACATACACGACGACAACGCCCGCGATGATGGAAACATCGAGCACGAGGTGTCGTCGGCGCGGCTTACGCCCCTTCGGAGGCGGCGGGGCCGGCTGCGGAGCGGATGGCGCGACGGCGTGGCCATTTGTGGGCGCCGCCAGGGTCCCGTCTAACTCCCGTTGAACCGTCACGCAGCGAGATGTTATCAACCACCTTGTTTGCTGGCAGCTCCAAATGAGCCGGGCTATCAGACTTTAACAAAGCCCGCTACCTGCCGTAACACGACGCCGTTAACTACGCGGCCACGACTCAGTCGCCTTGCCGGACCCAGGCGAAGATATAGAGGCTCATGGCCGTCACGAGCGCGATCAGCACCCATTGCACGATGGCTTGGTCGATCCACGCGCCGGGCGGCGGGGCGCCGGGAAGGATGTTGCGCAGCGGGACGATCGCGAACAGGTTCGCCGCGTACCACGTTGCGAACGGCGGCAAGAACTTCCTCCTGCCCAGCGCCATCGGGATGGCCACCAACAGCGCCAGGGTGGGCAGGCTGATCAGGACCAGGCAGATACCGAGGTCGAAGATGAGCGGGCCCTTCGCCCTCCGCAAGGTGATGATCACGTTGCCGTTGTCAGTGGCCCGCGCTGTCGGCAGAGCGCTGGGGTCGTGAACGCGGTCGACGATGATGTCCCAACCGTCCAACGATCCGGTGACCTCGACGCGGGCGGGCACCTTTTTCAGGTTGTCGCCGGGCCCGACGAACGCGTCAGCCGAGATCGGCTCGGTCTTGTAAGAATCGAACGGCCAGTTACCGGGATCACCATGGGCCTCGACGGTGGTGCTGAGTTGCGCCGGCGCCTTTCCCTTCGGGTAATGCAGATCCCCTAGATCGCTGGTGGGATACAAGCGCACGGCGACGTCGGTGCCCAGCACGTCGAAACGATTGTCGTACGCTGAAATCCCCGGATACACAAGCACATTCACCGTGAGGCGATTCGCGACGGGCTTGAGCTCCTCGAGGCGTAGCTGCACAATGGTCGCGTCTCCCCCGCCCTGACTCAGGTCCAACGGAGGCAGCGGACCCGCCGACTTTTCCAGCCAGTGGACACCGAACAGCGAAAGGGTATAGGTGGCGATGACCATCATCAGCACGGCCACGCCGATCGCGATGCGCGGTTTCGACCGTGGCCTTCTCGGCGGCGGCGGCGGGGGTGGCGGCGTGTCCGAGGGCGGTGGCGGAGCCTGTGTCGTCGGAGCCTCGTTGGTCATCGGCTCGCTGATGACATCCGGCTCGTCGAGGGGCGACACGTGGTGATGCTAGCGAACCCGCGATCACCGTGCGCGACGACGGAAGCTCCGTCACCCGCCGTCCATCGGGCGGTAACCCACTGGTTGCTTTAGCCCCCTGATGTGCTGCGCACCAAAGGGTCCCCATTTGCTGTCAGGTTGACGGCGGCACGCCTAGCCGGACACCGCGTCGGCCACGCAGCGAAACCCGATGTGGGTCGTCGCGGTGTCTTGTGACTGCGGCGAGCGCGCGGCCGGCCGGTAGCGGTGGCAGTACTCCGGTGCGCACAGATGCGAGCCGCCTTTCAATGTCTGGCTCACGCTCGGATCGGGCGCCGTTGGGGGGCCCGACGGTGCGCAACAGGCTTTGGGCGGCTGATCGAGCCGGTGGTGGCGGGAAAACTCGGTGGCGGTCCACTCCCACACATTGCCGATCATGTCGAGCAGGCCAAATCCGTTGGGCGGGAACGTTCCCACCGGCGACGTCCCCGCCCAACCGAGCGCGCCGTCGTTGCGGTAGGGAAACCTGCCCTGCCAGGTATTGGCCATCAGCCGACCATCGGGATTCGCTTCGTCCCCCCAGGAATAGATCGTCACGCTTCCAGCGCGCGCCGCGTACTCCCACTCGGCTTCGGTGGGCAGGCGCCGGCCGGCCCAGCGCGCGTACGCCGCGGCGTCGGGGTAGGCCACCTGCACCACCGGATGGTCGGCCCGGTCCGCGAGATCGCTGTCCGGGCCGAACGGGTGCCGCCAGCCGGCGCCCGGCGCCCAGTCCCACCACTGCCGCCAGTCACGCAGGTCGACGGGGCCCGACGTCGGCCGGAAGACCATCGCGCCCGGGCACAGGTCCTTGGGATCCGCTCCCGGATAGAGCGCCGGGTCGATGGGCTGCTCGGCGACCGTCACATAGCCTGTGGCGGAAATGAATTCGGCGAACTGCGCGTTGGTCACCGGGTGCCGTTCCACCGCGAAGGGGCTCACCGCCACGGTGTGGATCGGCGCCTCTTCGGGGTAAAAGCTCGTCGAGCCCATCCGGAAGGATCCGCCCGGCAGATCGACCAGCTCGGTCAGCATCCCTTCAGGGTAGGACGCTTTCGTACTGTGATGCGCTTTACTCCGATTGCCGATACCACGTGAACATGTACAGAGCCATGGCCGCGACCAGCGCCATCAGCACCCAGATCACCAAGACCTGGTCGATCCAGGCACCCGGTGGTGGCGAGCCGGGAAGGAAGTTGCGGATGGGGATGACGGCGAACAACATGGCGGCGAACCATGTCACAAAGGGCGGCACAAATTTTCTTTTGCCCAAAGCTATTTGGATGGCCACCGCAAACGCGAGCGTGGGCAGTGCGAACAGGACGAGGCAGATGCCCAAGTCGAAGATCAGCGGCCCCTTGGCCCGGTGCAAGGTAATGATCACGTTGTCGGGCCGGTCCGACTCCTGGCTGGCTTCGCCGACACGCCGGACGCTGACGTCCCAGCCGTCCAGCGCCCCGGTTACTTCTATGCGGGCGGGTATGTACTGACGCGCATCGCCTTGGCCGACGAGCACCTCGGCCGAGAGGGTGTCGGTGCTGTACGAGTCGAACGGCCAATTGTTCGGATCGCCATGGGCCTCGATCGTAGTGGCCACCTGTGCAGGCGACTTGCCTGCCGGGTATTGGAGGTCTCCCAGGTCATTGGGAGGGTCCATACGCACCGCGGTGTCGGTCTTGAGCACGTCGAGGCGTTTGTCGAACATCGAATCCTCGGGTATCACAAGGACCTTCACCGTCAAGCGATTCGCGACAGTCTCCAGCTTTTCCAGGCGCACCAAGACAATCGTGTCGTTGGTGGCGTTCAGGTCCGGCGGCTTGATTGGTGCCGCCGATTTGGCCAGCAAGTGGACGCCGAACAGGGACAGACCGTAAACGACGAGAAAGGCCACCAGGATGCCGACGACGATCAGCGTGCGCCGTCGGCCCCGCTCGGGCGGCGCCTCGGCCGGCGCCGCGACCGGCTGCTCTGGCGGCGTGGGAGGTGTCGGAGGCGGCGGTGCCGGTGGAGCGTGATGGGTCATCGGTCAACACCTCCGTGGATGTGGGGCGCTCGGGGAGGACGAGCACACGGGGTTCGATGGTAGCGAACCGGTGCCGTCCGCGCGACGACATCGAAATTTCCTTCATCAATAGGCAATTTCGGTCAACCCGCCGAACACGCGTTCGCCATCCAGCGAAACCCGAACCCACCACCCGCGGACGACCCGTTCATCCGCTGTTTGTTTGCCAGTTAATTCGAGAGCTGTAAATGTCGACGTGTATCCCGACACCGAGCTCGCCGCCGACGCCGGGCGCCACGATCGCCTGGAGGCATCAACATGAAGCACAAGCGATCAGCCGCCGCCATGAGCTTGCTGGCCGCCGCTGCCGTGGCGATTTCGGCGTGCAGCAACTCCCACGCGACGCTGGCGTACGCCGCGGGCGCCAAGGTGGACTGCGGCGGCAAGCAGACCCTGACGGCAAGCGGGTCGACCGCGCAAGCGAACGCGATGACCAAATTCATCGACGCGTATCACAAGGCGTGTTCCAGCCAGACCCTCAACTACACCGCCAACGGCTCGGGCGCCGGAATCAGCGAGTTCCTCGCCGGCAAGACCGATTTCGGCGGGTCGGACACCCCACTGTCCGGCGACCAATACGCCGCGGCCAAACAGCGATGCGGCGGCGCCGATGCCTGGAACCTGCCGGTGGTGTTCGGCCCGATGGCCATCACCTACAACCTCGGCTCCGTCGACACTTTGGTGCTCGACGCGTCGGCCCTGGCCAAAATCTTCGACGGCACCATCACCCGCTGGGACGACCCGGCACTCACCGCCCTCAACGCATCCATGCCGGCGGAGGACATCCGCGTCATCTATCGCAGCGACGCATCCGGGACCACCGACAACTTCCAGTCCTACCTGCAGGCCGCGTCCGGTGGAACCTGGAAGGGCACCGGCAAGACGTTCAAGGGCGGCGTCGGCACCGGGGCCGAGGGCAACAAGGGCACCGCGGCATTGGTGAAATCCACCGAGGGCGCGATCAGCTACAACGAATTGTCCTTCGCGTTGCAGCAGGGTCTGTACGCCGCCGAGATCAAAACTCCGGCGAGCCGCCGGTCACTGCGCCCGGTGCGGATCGGCACCGACACGGTCGGCAAGACCATCAGCGGCGCCAAAATCATCGGCGCCGGCAACGATCTCGTGCTCGACATTTCGTCGTTCTACAACCCCGCCCAGCCCGACGTCTATCCGATCGTGTTGGCCACCTATGAGATCGTGTGCTCCAAATACCCGGACGCCGAGGTGGCCAAGGCGGTCAAGGCCTTCCTGCAGGCGGCCATCGGACCCGGCCAAGTCGACCTCAACCGGATGGGCTACATCCCGCTGTCGCCGAATTTCCAGTCACGGGTCTCGACCGCCGTCGACGCGATCAGCGCTGCCGCAGCGCCGAATTCGGAGTAGTAGAGGGCCGTCAGGCCTTCTTTGGCTGTCTTCGATCCCGTTGCCGCCACCAGCCGACCAGGAACAGGGCCAGGGCGACGACCAGCGCGATCAACACCCATAGCACGATCGCTTGGTCGACCCACGAACCGTACGGTGGGCTGCCCGGCAGGATGCTGCGTAGCGGGACAATGGCGAACAGCATCGCCCCGTACCACGTCGTCATCGGCGGCAGGAACGAAGTCTTGCCCAACGCCACCGGAATGGCCACCCACAACGCCAACACCGGCAGGGCGATCAGGACGAGGCAGATACCGACATCGAAGATCAGCGGACCCTTGGACCGGTGCAACGTGATCGTCACGTCGTCCAGGACATCGGGATTGGAGTCAGCGGGGTCGTGGATGCGGGTGACCGTTGCGTCCCAACCGTCCAGCTTTCCGGTCGCTTCGACGCGGGCGGGGGCCTTGTCGCGGTTTTGACCGGTGCCCGTGAAAACGTCGGCCGCGATGATCTCCGTCTTGTAGGTGTCGAAGGGCCAGTTGCCGGGATCGCCGTGCGCCTCGATGGTGGTGCTCACCTGCGCCGGCGCCTTACCGACGGGGTATTGCAGGTCTCCCAGGTCGTTCTCCGGGTACAGGCGCACCGCCGCGTCGGTGGTGAGCACCCCGTAGTTCTTGTCGTACAGCGAATCCTTCGGATAGACAAGGACGTTCACCGTCAAGCGGTTGGCGACGGTATCCAGTTTCTCAAGCCGCACCTGTACGACGCTGTCCTCCGCCTCGACCTTGCTCAGGTCCACCCCGGGCAGCGGTGGCGCCGACTTGGCCAGCAGGTGCACGGCGATCAGGGACAGGACGTAGATGACGATGAGCGCGACCACGATCGCGAACGCGATCGCAAGGCGCGGTCCGCGGGATTCGGGCGGTGCCGGCGTCGGCGGCGCTTCTGCGGTCATTGGGGCATCACGGAGGCAGATGCTACAGCCGCCACTGGCGAAAAAGGCCACTTTCAGGGGACGATGACGCCAAATTGCTGCATCGCCGTGGATTTCGTCGCGTCGAAACCGGGTGTGATTGCCGGCTTAGTCGCGCGAAAACGCAAGCGCGAGTTCCTTTTCCACGTCTTCGTACGGCCGGCCCGAGAAGTCGAGGGTGACCCGGGCGATGGTGCCGCCGGTGAACGTGAACGGCGCCTTGTAGCGGCCCGATACTCCCGAACCGCCGTTGCGTCCGACGGTGATGCCGGCCCCCGCCAGCCCGAACATCCCGGGATGGGTCGTCACACCGGCCAGGGCGCCGACCAGCTCGTCGTCGATGAACAGCGTGAGGTCACCCAGCGGGGTGTGACTGTTTTCCACGGTTCCTGTCCGCGCATAGCGAACTCCCAGTAGGTGCCGGCCCAACGGGACCGGGCCGGACGAGGAAACCAGCTGCTGGCGCTCGCCGAGGAAGTTGTAGACGTAGTGCAGCCGGCCGTCCTGGATGAACAGGACGTGGCCGCCGTGGCCGCCGCCCTGCTTGAACAACACGCCCTCGGCGCCGGTCGTATCCACGGTCACGTCGGCGAGCACGGCGAACGAGCGGCCACGGATCTCGGCGGCGGCGCCAGTGCCGACGTCCGCGCAGTCGGGATAGTAGACGTAGCTTGACCGTTCGCCGACCAGGTAGGGCCGCGACCGCGACATCGTCTCGAAGATGTTCAGGTCCGCCAGCGGCAGGCCGTTGTACTTGGCGGCCTCGGAGAACCACAGCGCCTTGAGCTCCTCGAGTTTGTCGGGCTGCTCGGCGGCCAGGTCGTGGCACTGACTGCGGTCGGCCTCGATGTGGAAGAGCTCCCACCGGTCGGCGTCGAAATGCGACCAACCGGCCGGCGTGGCCGCATGGACGGTGTTGGCGAACCAGCCGTCGTGCCAGATCCCGCGGGTGCCCAGCATGGTGTAGAACTGGGTGCGCTTGCCGGTGTCGGCGCTTGGATCCGCAAGGGCCGCTTTGAAACTCACGCCGTCCAGCGGCTTTTGCGCGATGCCCTTGACCGTTTCTGGCGGCGTCATGCCCAACAGCTCGTAGACGGTCGGGGTGATATCGGAGACGTTGACGTAGTTGTCGCGGACCTCGCCGTGCGCGGCAATGCCGTTGGGCCACGAGATGATTGCCGAGTCGGCGATGCCGCCTTCGTGGGAGGCGTAGCGCTTGTACAGCTTGTAGGGCGTGTTGAACGCCATCGCCCACCCGATCGGGTAGTGGTTGTAGGTCTCGGGCCCACCCAGGTGGTCGAACAGCTTCATGCTTTCTTCCACGGTGTCGATGTAGCCGTTGAAGAACTTGCCTTCGTTCACCGATCCGTTGGGGCCGCCCTCGCCGCTGGCGCCGTTGTCCGAGATCACCACGATGATGGTGTTGTCCAGCTGGCCGGACTCCTCGAGATAGTCCAGGATGCGGCCGATCTGGGCGTCGGTGTAGCTCAGGAAGCCGGCGAACACCTCGGCCATCCGGCAGAACAGCCTCTTCTCCTCGTCGTTCAGGGAGTCCCACGGCCGCACCGTGTCCTGCAACGGCCACGGCTCACCGTTGGGCCCCTTGACGTTCGAATACGGGTTGACCGGGGACAGCTCGGTGTCCGGCGGCACGATCCCCAGCGACTTCTGCTTTTCCAGCACGATCTCGCGGTAGCGCTCGTAGCCCATATCGAACCGGCCCGCATACTTGTCCGCCCATTCGGTGAAGACGTGGTGCGGCGCGTGCCCGGCCCCGGGGCACACATAGCTGAACCATGGTTTGTGCGGTGCGATCACCTTGGCATCGCGGATGAATTCGATGGTCTTGTCGGCGATGTCCTTCGACAGGTGGTAGCCGTCTTCCGGTGTGCCCGGCGGGTTTACCGGGTGGTTGTCGTATACCAGGTCGGGATACCACTGGTCGGTCTCGCCGCCCATGAAGCCGTAGAACCGCTCGAAGCCGCGCGAGGTCGGCCAGTGCCGCTTCGTCGACGCCAGATTGGACTCTTCGAGCGGCGTCAGGTGCCACTTGCCGACGCAATAGGTGTTGTAGCCGCGCTCGGCGAGCGCCTCGGAGATCAGCGCGGTGTCGGCCGGGATCCGTCCATTGCAGTTCGGGAAGCCGTCGGTGAATTCCTCGATGGTGGCCATGCCGACGGTGGTGGCGTTGCGCCCGGTCAGCAGCGACGCCCGCGTCGGTGAGCACAGCGCGGTGGTGTGAAATTGCGACAGTCGCACACCACGCTCGGCGATGCGGGTCATGGCGGGCATCTCGACCAGGCCGCCGAAGCAGTCCCAGGTCGCGATGCCGGTGTCGTCCCAGACCAGGTAGAGGATGTTCGGCGCATTCTCCGGTGCCGTCGGCGCCGCATACGGGCCCCAATCCGGCTCGGAATCACGGATATCCAGCTCGATCTTGCCGTTGAACTCGGTCGACCCCGTCATGGTTGGACAGCCTCACTCCCGTTTGGTGGACGCCGTTAGACGCGTGGCGTGGAGACTACACCGGGCAGGTGAGAACACGGTGTGAACATCCGGGATGAGCTCGGGGAACCGCCCGCCCGCCGGCAGAGCGCTACTTGGCCTTCTCTAAGATCTCGACGAGCCGCCAGCGTTTGGTGGCCGACATCGGACGCGTCTCCATCAGCGAGACGCGGTCGCCGATGCCGGCGGTGCTGTCCTCGTCGTGCGCCTTCACCTTCTTGGTGGTACGGATGATCTTGCCGTACAGCGGGTGACGCATGCGGTCTTCGAGCTCGACCACGATGGTCTTCTGCATCTTGTCGCTCACCACGTAACCGATGCGCACCTTGCGCCGGCCGCGGGTCTTCGGGGTGGCCGGAGTGTTCTTGGGCCCCTTGGCTTTTGACGCGGCTTCCTTGGGAGCGGCCTGCTTGGTGGCGGCTTCGGGCGCCGCTTTCTTAGCTTCTGCCATCACGAATCCTTCTCATCGCGACCATCGGGCCCTGAGGCCAGGCCGAGTTCTCGTTCGCGCAGCACGGTGTAGACGCGGGCGATCTCCTGACGCACCGTGCGGAGCCGGCGGTTGTTGCTGAGCTGTCCGGTCGCCATCTGGAAGCGCAGGTTGAACAGCTCCTCCTTGGATTCGCGCAGGCGCTCGGCCAGCTCCTCGTCGGTGAGCTCGCGCAGTTCACCGGGCGAAATTCCCACTGCCATCAGAACTGATCCTCCCGGGTGATGATGCGTGCCTTGATCGGCAGCTTGTGGATTGCGCGGGTCAGCGCCGCCCGGGCGATCTGCTCGTTGGGGTAGCTCAGCTCGAACAGCACCCGGCCCGGCTTCACGTTGACCACCCACCACTCGGGGGAGCCCTTACCGGAACCCATCCGGGTCTCGGCGGGCTTCTTGGTCAGCGGGCGGTCGGGGAACACGTTGATCCACACCTTGCCGCCACGCTTGATGTGCCGGTTGATCGCGATACGGGCCGACTCGATCTGCCGGTTGGTGACATAGGCGTGCTCGAGCGCCTGGATGCCGTAGTCACCGAAGTTGACCGCGGTGCCGCCACTGGCGATGCCACGCTGGCGGGGGTGGTGCTGCTTGCGGTGCTTGACCTTGCGGGGAATCAACATGATTCAGCTCTCCGTGCTCTGCGGTTCGGGGGCGGGAGCCCCTTCAGCCGGGGCGGCGGCCGGCGCCGCGCTTTCTTCGGCGCCCACGGCCCGTCCAGCCTCGGTGCTGGTCGCCGTGGTGCCCGACGCGCCACTGCGCCGCGGACGCGTGCCCGAGGGCCGCTCGCGGCGCGGACGGTCGGCGCCCGCGGGGGCGGCGGCGGCCAATTCCCGCTTGCCGCCGACGATGTCGCCCTTGTAGATCCACACCTTCACGCCGATCCGGCCGAAGGTGGTCTTGGCCTCGTACAAGCCGTAGTCGATGTCGGCGCGCAGCGTGTGCAGCGGCACCCGGCCCTCGCGGTAGAACTCCGAGCGGCTCATCTCCGCGCCGCCGAGGCGGCCGGAGCACTGCACCCGGATGCCCTTGACGTTGGGCTGACGCATCGCCGACTGGATGGCCTTGCGCATCGCGCGGCGGAACGCGACGCGGTTGCTCAACTGCTCGGCGACGCCCTGCGCCACCAATTGCGCTTGGGATTCGGGGTTTTTGACCTCGAGGATGTTCAGCTGCACCTGCTTGCCGGTCAGCTTCTCCAGGTCCGCGCGGATCCGGTCGGCCTCGGTGCCGCGGCGGCCGATCACGATGCCGGGGCGCGCGGTGTGGATGTCGACCCGGACCCGGTCGCGGGTGCGCTCGATCTCCACGTCGGCGATGCCGGCGCGCTCCAGGCCGGTGGACAGCAGCCGACGGATCGCGACGTCTTCCTTGACGTACTCGGCGTACTGCTTGTCGGCGTACCAGCGGGACTTCCAGTCCGTGGTGATACCCAGCCGGAAGCCATGCGGATTGATTTTCTGGCCCACTAGTCTGAGCCTCCCTTCGCCTGCGAAGTCTCAGAACTCTTGGCGGGTGCCTTCTTTGCCGGCGCAGCCTTCTTGGCCGGGGCCTTCTTGGCCGGGGCCTTCTTGGCCGGCGCCTTCTTGGCCGGGGCGGTCGCGGCCGCCTTGCTGGCCTCGGCGCGGCGGGCCCGCGTCGACTTCTCCGACCGTTGGCCGGAGGCCGGCCGGCTTTCCACCACCACCGTGATGTGGCTGGTGCGCCGGCGGATCCGGAACGCGCGGCCCTGGGCGCGCGGTCGGATGCGCTTGGCGGTCGGACCCTCGTCCGCGTAGACCGTGGCAACCACCAGGGTGGCCGGGTCCAGGCCGTTGTTGTTCTGGGCGTTGGCCGCGGCGCTGGCGATCACCTTGGCCACCGGCTCGCTGGCGGCCTGCGGCGCCCAGCGCAAAATGTCCAGCGCGTCGGTCACCGACCGGCCGCGCACCAGGTCGATCACCCGGCGCGCCTTTCGCGGCGACACCCGCACAAACCGTGCCTTGGCTGTTGCCGATGGGAAAGCCGACGGGAATTCAGTTGTGGTCATCGCCGTTTGGCCTTCCGGTCATCCTTGATGTGTCCCTTGAAGGTGCGCGTCGGAGCGAACTCGCCGAGCTTGTGGCCCACCATCGCCTCGGTGACGAACACGGGGACGTGCTTGCGGCCGTCGTGCACCGCAAAGGTGTGGCCGATGAAGTCCGGAATGATCGTCGACCGGCGCGACCAGGTCTTGATGACCTGCTTGGTGTTCTTGTCGTTCTGTACGTCGACCTTCTTGAGCAGATGGTCGTCGACGAACGGACCCTTTTTCAGGCTGCGTGGCATGTGCTGGGTACTCCTGGTCCTGAGACTTCTTTACCGCGAGTGCTTCTTGCCGGTGCGCCGGCGCCGGACGATGAGCTTGTTACTGGCCTTGTTGGGATGGCGGGTGCGGCCCTCGGGCTTGCCCCACGGGCTCACCGGGTGCCGACCACCGGAGGTCTTACCCTCACCACCACCGTGCGGGTGATCCACCGGGTTCATGACGACGCCGCGGACCGACGGGCGCTTGCCCTTCCACCGCATCCGGCCGGCCTTGCCCCAGTTGATGTTTGCCTGCTCGGCGTTGCCCACCTCGCCGACGGTGGCGCGGCAGCGCACGTCGACGCGACGGATCTCACCGCTGGGCATCCGCAGCGACGCGTAGCTGCCCTCCTTGCCGAGCAGCTGGATGCTCGACCCGGCCGACCGGGCGAGTTTGGCGCCGCCGCCGGGTCGCAGCTCCACGGCGTGGACCAAGGTACCGGCGGGGATGTTGCGCAGCGGGAGGTTGTTGCCCGGCTTGATGTCGGCATTGGCGCCCGACTCCACCACGTCGCCCTGCGACAGTCCTTGCGGCGCAACGATGTAGCGCTTCTCGCCGTCGAGGTAGTGCAGCAGCGCGATGTTGGCGGTGCGGTTCGGGTCGTACTCGATGTGCGCGACCTTGGCGTTGACACCGTCTTTGTCGTTGCGGCGGAAATCGATCACCCGGTAGGCGCGCTTGTGCCCACCGCCCTTGTGCCGGGTGGTGATGCGACCGTGGGCGTTGCGCCCGCCATGACCGTGCAGCGGGCGCACCAGCGACTTCTCCGGCTCCGTACGCGTGATCTCGGCGAAGTCGGACACGCTGGCGCCGCGACGACCCGGGGTCGTCGGCCTGTACTTACGAATTGCCATGTCTAATCAAGTCTTTCTCTCGCGCTCGCTAGCTCGGGGCACCGAAGAGGTCGATCGGCTTGCTGCCCGGCGCCAGCGTGACGATGGCACGCTTGGTGTTCTTGCGCTTGCCGTATCCGGTCCGGGTGCGCTTGCGCTTGCCCTGCCGATTCGCGGTGTTCACCGACGCGACCTTGACGGAGAAGATCTTCTCGATGGCGATCTTGATCTGCGTCTTGTTCGAGTCGGGGTGCACCACGAACGTGTACACGTTTTCGTCCAGGAGCCCGTAGGACTTCTCGGAGATGACCGGCGCCAGGATGATGTCGCGGGGGTCAGCGATGGTCGCCATCAGGCCGAAACCTCCTTGGCTGTCTCGGTATTGGCCGCCGTGTTGGCCGCGATGTAGGCGTTGAGGGCCTCGACGCTGAACACCACGTCGTCGGAGCGCAGCACGTCGTAGGTGTTGAGCTGGTCGGGCGCCAGAACATGCACACCGGGCAGGTTGCGCACGCTCTTGGCGCCGGTCTCGTCGGCGCGGCCGATGACCACCAGCACCTGCCTGCGCTCGGTCAGGCTGCCCAGGAAAGCCCTGGCGCTCTTGGTGGACGGGGTCTGGCCCGCCACCAACTCGGTGATCGCGTGGATGCGCCCGTTGCGCGCCCGGTCGGACAGCGCGCCGCGTAACGCCGCGGCGATCATCTTCTTGGGGGTGCGCTGACTGTAGTCGCGCGGCTTGGGGCCGTGCACGACGCCGCCACCGGTGAACTGCGGGGCCCGCGTCGAACCCTGCCGGGCGCGTCCGGTTCCCTTCTGCCGGTAGGGCTTGCGCCCGCCGCCCCTGACGTCGCCACGCGTCTTGGTCGAGTGGGTGCCCTGACGGGCCGCCGCCCGCTGCGCGGTGACGACCTGGTGCATCAGGGCGACATTGGCCGGGGCATCGAACAATTCGGCCGGCAGCTCGACAGAGCCGTCGACCTTGCCGTCCGGCGTCTTGACCTCAATTTTGAGAGTGTTGGCTGCCATCAGTTCTCACCTCGCTTGACCGCGCTGCGGACCATCACCAACCCACCGGTGCGGCCGGGGACCGCACCCTTGATCAGCAGCACGCCGTTCTCGGTATCGACCTTGTGCACCAACAGGTTCTGCGCGGTCACCCGATCGTTACCCATCCGGCCGGCCATCCGGGTGCCCTTGAAGACCCGCGCGGGAGTGGCGCAGCCGCCGATCGAGCCCGGGCGGCGGTGCACCGCCTGGGCGCCGTGGCTGGCGCCCTGGCCGCGGAAGCCGTGCCGCTTCATGGTGCCGGCGAATCCCTTGCCCTTGGAGGTGCCGGTCACGTCCACATAGCTGCCGTCGGCGAATATCTCGGCCGTCAGCTCCTGGCCGACCTCGTATTCGGCCGCCGCGTCCGGGTTGTCCAGGCGGAGCTCGGCCAGGTAGCGGCGCGGGTTGACGCCCGCGGCGGTGTACTGGCCGGTGACCGGCTTATTCACCTTGCGCGGGCTGATCTCGCCGTAGGCCAGCTGGACGGCGCTGTACCCGTCGCGCTCCGGCGTGCGGATGCGCGTCACCACATTCGGCCCGGCCTTGACCACGGTCACCGGCACGACTCGGTTGTTTTCGTCGAATACCTGCGTCATGCCCAGCTTGGTGCCCAGAATGCCTCTTCTTGCCTTGTTAGTCACAAGCTCTGGATCTCCTACTGGATGTTGACGTCGACACTGGCCGGAAGATCGATGCGCATCAGCGCGTCAACGGTCTTCGGCGTGGGATCGAGGATGTCGATCAACCGCTTATGAGTGCGCATCTCGAAGTGCTCCCGCGAGTCCTTGTACTTGTGCGGGGAGCGGATGACGCAATACACATTCTTCTCGGTCGGCAGCGGCACCGGACCTACGACGCTGGCACCGGTGCGGACGACGGTCTCGACGATCTTGCGCGCCGATGCGTCGATGGCCTCATGGTCGTAGGCCTTAAGCCTGATGCGGATCTTCTGTCCCGCCACGCTCTCCTACCCTCACTCCTCTTGAAGCCCGGTACCCGGGCTTACGTCCATGTCTCAGTGCCTCCCAGCGCGCGGATCGGCCTGGCCAACTTTGGCCGATCGAGCGTCGCGCCGGGTACTGCGCCGCTGTTAACCTGTCGTGGTCCACCGGCCCCCGCGTTCGGGTGTGTCACCCTTGCGCAGCCTCGTCGCGCTTAGTGAAGGCCAAAATTGGCCGCGTTCCGAGGATGGGACCGGACGCGCCCGGTTGGGCGCTGGTCGTATGCCCGGCCAGGCGCAAGCCCGGCTCAAGGCAACCCGAACAGTATGCCTGACGATGATCCCTTCGGCCAAATCTCGGGCAAACCTCGCCGAGGCCTCAGGCACCCGCCGATTCGGTACTCGCCGCGCTGGCCCGCTGCTGTGCGCGCTGAACATGCAGGAAGCCGTCGACGGCCGCGCGAGCGCACTCCTGATAGTCGAAATCGGGCAACGTCGACAAGCGTCCCAGCACCAGCGGGCCGATCAGCAGAGCGATGGCCCGCGACCGATCGACCTCCCCCAGCTCGGCGGCGGCTTCGGGGCTGTCGAATATGGCGTCGAACGGCGCCGCATACTGCTGGGCGATGCGCTCGCGCAGCGTGGTGATCGAGGCGCTGTCGGCGGCGCGCCGGTGCCGGGATTCCGGCAGCCCTTCCAGGTCGGGGCCCAGCGCCAGCCACGACATGGCCGTCAAGACGGCGGGCGCCTGCGCGACGGCCTCGGCCTGGGCCAGCACCAGCGCGACCAGCCGATCCCGCAGCGAGCCCTCGGCCGGCGGTGTCGGTGACGGCGGGATCAGGGTGTTGAATGCCGCTGCCAGCAGGTCGTTTCCGCTCGGGAAGTGGCGATACAGGGTCGCCCTGGCTACGTTGGCGCTACGGGTGACCGCATCGACGGTCACCGCGGTGGGGCCGCCCGAACGCAGCAGAGCGGCGGCGGCCTCGAGCAAACGGGCCCGGGACCGCGCCGGCCGGGGATCGGTACTCACTCCGGTAATTGTGAGCCACCTCTCCGTTTGAGACCAGGAGTATCGGCTATCTCCTACGAGACTGTTGGTCTCAAAAGTTGCCGGCCCACCCCACAAGCCGCTCAGCAGCCACCGCGAAGCCACCGAAAAGGAGGCGCATCACATGGTCGAAACCCTTGTCCGGTCCGATCAGCGCGCGGACGCGACGGGCGTCGGGGCAAGCGCGCGGGCCCGAACCTGGACCCTGGCCGTCGCTTGCATGGGCGTCGGGCTCGTCGTCGCGTCGATGTCGGCGCTCAACACCGCGCTGGGCGACCTCGCGGTGGCCACCTCCGCGACGCAGTCGCAGCTGAACTGGATCGTCGACGGATACACGGTGGCCCTGGCGTGTTTGCTGTTGCCCGCCGGCGCGATCGGCGACCGCTACGGCCGGCGGGGTGCACTGCTCATCGGCCTGCTGATCTTCGCGCTCGGCTCGGCCGCACCGGCGCTGTTGCACAGCCCGGTGCAGATCATCGCCGCCCGGGCCGTCGCGGGCGTGGGTGCCGCGTTCGTGATGCCCGCGACGCTGTCGCTGCTCACCGTGGCCTATCCGAAAGACGAACGGGTCAAGGCCGTCGGCATCTGGGCCGGTACGGCCGGCTGCGGCGCGGTCCTCGGCATGCTCGGATCCGGCGTGCTGCTCAACTTCTGGGACTGGCACGCCATCTTCTGGGCGCTGGGCGCCGCCGGCCTGGCGATCTTCGCCCTGGCGTGCACGGTGGCGTCGTCGCGGGACCACGCCGCACCCCGGATCGATGCGCCCGGCGCGATCCTGATCGGTGCCGCGCTGGCGATCGGCGTCGCCGCGATCCTGGAAGCCCCCGATCGCGGGTGGAGCGATCCCCTCGTCTGGGGCGGGCTGGTCGCGGGGGCCGTGCTAGCCGTCGCGTTCGGTGTCGTCGAATTCCACCGGCGCCAGCCGCTTCTGGACGTACGGCTGTTCGCCGACCCGGGTTTCACCGCGGGGGTCGCTTCGATCGTCGTCCTGTTCGGCGCGACGTTCGGGTTCTTTTACGTCGGCATGCAGTATGTGCAGCAGATCATGGGCTACTCGCCGCTGATGACGGCCGTGGCGTTCATGCCGTTCATGCTGCCGCTGGGCGTCTGCTCGGCGTTGTCCTTCTGGTACTTGCCCAGGCTGGGTCTGCGCCTGGTGATCTTCGTGGGCACCGCGTTGATGGCGGTCGGCTTCGTCAGCATGCACGTGCTCGGCCTGCATACGTCCTATCTCGAATTGGCTTGGCCGACCCTGATACTCAGCGCCGGCATCGGATTCTGCACGGCGCCGACGACCTCGGCGATCATGGCCGCGGTGCCCGACGAAAAGCAGGGCGTCGCGTCCGCGGTGAACGATGCCTCGCGGGAGATGGGCGGCGCATTGGGCATCGCCATCGCCGGCTCGATCCTGGCTGGGCGCTATTCCGATGACCTCGGGTCGAAACTGGCGAACTTTCCCGAGCCGGTGCGCGGACCGGCCACCGACTCGCTCGCCAAGGCCGTCGAGGTGGCCGACAGGCTGGGGCCGCAGGGACGCCAACTGGCCGAGCTGAGCAAGACCGCCTTCCTGACGTCGATGCACGCTTCGACGACGGTTCTGGCCGCCATCGTTGCCGTCGCCGCGGTCGTGATCGGGCTTTGGGCTCCCGGGCGTGACGGGCAACAGCTGAGCCCGGTGCGCCGCATGGTCCCGGGGCGTCGCGACTGAGCGGGCCGCGGGGCTCGTCGGGCCCAATGTTGCTGCAACAGAAGGAAACCCCGCGTTCGGGCTTGCGAACATCTGCCCGTAGTGGTATCAGAAATATATATCGACGGGTATAGGTCATCTCGCGGGTTGAGGTGCGTGTGATGTTGATGGATATCGCTACCGAGCCGGTGTGCCCGGCGGTGATAGAGGCGGCGGCGATCGCGGAGGCCGAGTGGATGCGCCTCAGGCCGCCGGGCGGGCCGGTCGGCCACATGGCCTGTGAGCTTCCCGCGCCTGGCGCGGGAGCGCTCGCCTCCGTCGCGGGGGTGATGCGCAGACCGCCCCTCGAGCCGCTAGCGAAGGGAGGTGATACGGACAGCGAGTAAAGCGGTAATACACCGTCGTGCCATCCACGAATATTGCGACGCATAGACCGCGCCTGACATACGCGCGCCCGCCACTTGTCGTGGCCATCTACGTGGACAGCATGACCAGTCGCCCGGGCGGGGCGCGCCCGGCTCGGTCCTCAGCGGATGCGGAGCCGCGGCGCGGCCCGCCCTCGTCACGGAAAGCCTGTGAAAACAGCGTTTTCGCTGCCGTCGCCGATCACGGCATTCGGGGGGAAAGTTCACCTGAAAACGCCTCGGCGGAGCCCGGTGGGCGATAACATCCGCTATGCGGAGTTCGTCAGGGGGAGGCGCACGACGTTGAGGCTAGCCGGGGGAGCGGAATGTCATATGTGATCGCAGCGCCGGAGTATGTTGCCGCGGCGGCAACAGATCTGGCGAATATCGGATCCGCGATCGGTGACGCCAACTCCGCCGCGATGGGGCCGGTGTCGAGCGTATTGCCCGCCGGTGCCGACGAGGTGTCGGCGGGTATCGCGGCGCTGTTCGACGGCCACGCCCAGGTCTACCAGGCGCTCAGCGCCGCCGCCCAGGCGTTCCACGCCCAGTTTGTCCAGCTGATGAGCTCCGGCGCGGAGCAATACGGCCTTGCCGAGGCCACGAACGCCACGCCGCTGCAAACCGTCCAGAACATGGTGGGCGGAAGTATGAATGGAAGCGGGAGCCCCGCTCAGGCGCTGGCGGGCGCGCAGCCGCTGATCGGCCCCGCGGCATCGGCCGGTTCGATGGCGGCGAGCGCGCCGGCGGCCGGCGCTTCAGGGGCCGGCCTGACGGGCGGTGCGGCGCCGGCCGCACCGGCGACACCGCTGGCGAGCTCGGTCGCACCGGCCTCGGCGGCACCCATGACGCTGGCGCCGGCCGGTACGCCGATAGCGGCGGTCCCGCCGGCGGCGGCAACGGCGGCGCTGGCACCCGCCAGCGCGCCGGCTTCGGCGGTGCCGGCGGCGATGGGGGCTCCCGCCGCAGCGGCGGCGCCGTCGGCCACGCCGGTGGCGGCCGTTGAGGCGGCGGAAACGCCAGGATTCTCGGCGGCCACGGCGGCGCAGGCGATGCCGATCGGCACGCCGGTCACGGCGGCGAGCGCGGCAACGCCGAACTATTCCCCGGCCACGCCGCCCTATTCCCCGGCGACGGCATCATCGGCCGGATCTCAGCAGGAGCAACCGGTAGCGACGGGCGTGCCGGTCGAAATGTCGCCCTACTCCCAGTGATTCACTGAACGAACGCGGCGGCGCGGTGCCCTATCATCACGATGGTCGCATGCGGGCCGCGGCTGGTGATCTCCGGCAGGATGGAACCGTCTATCACCCAGAGGTTTTCGATGCCGCGCACTCGGCAGTGGAAATCGACCACCGCGCGCGGATCGTCATCGGTGCCCATCGGGGTTGTGCCGCACAGGTGTTGCGACGTCGACCATACCGGCGGCCCGACAGAGGTTGCGGCGCCGGCCATTTCGCGGGCCAGCTCGCTGCCCATCCGTAGCGCCGCGACATCGTCGGGCTCGCTGTCGTAGCGATGCTCGATGCGCGGCGGCACGCCCGGTTCCGGCGAGACAAGCGTGATGCGCCCGCGTGATCGTGGCCGCATGAGCGCCACCCCGAGGTGCGGCCAGTCGGGGTGCCCTGCGGTGCCGTCACCGGTCATCGCAACGAACCCGCCCGTGTATGGCCGGATCTCGAGGCCGTCTGCGGTGGTGAGCACGACCTCGACCACGGGCCGGCCGGCGGCCACGGTCCAATTCGTCGGCAACACCCACTCGGGGTGATCGCTGCACGACGCGCCCACCGGCAGGGGTGCGACCACGGGCACGCCGACGGCCCGTAACATCGCCTCCGCGCCGATGCCGGACAGCATCAGCAGATGGGCGGATTCGATCGCCCCGGCGCACAACACTATTCGGTCAGCAGCCAGCGTCATCGGGCCGCCGGAGCCGATCGCGTCGACGCCCACCGCGGCCTTACCGGAGAAACGCAGTCGCACCGCCCGCGTCTGTTCCAGCAATGTCAGGTTGGGCCGCGGCAGCGCCGGAAGGAGATACGCCGCACCCGATCCGATGCGCACTCCGTCGACGATGTTGAGCGGGACGGCGCCGATCCCCGAAACGGGCTGCGCCGCAGGGTCGTTGAGGTCGGCTATCCATTCGAACCCGGCTCGCTCGGCGGCGGCGATGAACCGTTCGGTGGTGCCGGTCATTTCGCGCGTCCGACGAACCAGGATGGGACCGCTGTCGCCGTGCGCGGGGCCCTCGAAATCCAGGTCGGTCTCGATCGCACGGAAGTGCTCGAGAACATCGGACCACGCCCAGCCGGGGAGCGCCAGGCCATCGAAATCGCGAGGCAGGGCGCGGCAGAAGTAGCCACCATTGACCGCCCCCGAACCGCCGACCGTCGCCCCCCGCACGATCGGCAGCTTGAGGGCGTGCCGGTCGGTCAGGCGGGTCAGATAGCGCCGGGCCAGCGGGCTGTCGACCCCGATCGGCAGCTGCGACCCGTTGGCCGTCATAGCCAGCAGCCCCGGGTCGGCCAGCGCGGGCCCCGCCTCCAGGATGGTGACCGCGCGGCCCGGGTCGGCGGAAAGGCGTTCGGCAACAACCGATCCAGCACTGCCCGCGCCGACGATCAGCACATCGCTGTGCGGGACGGCCTTTATCAAGGGGGGGGTCAAGGCGGTGGCTAGGTCCGAATCTGCGGTTTGAGCGCGCGGGCGTTGCGTTCGCGCGCGACACCCCACCACAGCCCCAGCCCGTAGGCCAGGTCGTCGACGCGCTTGAGCAACAGGTAGCTCAGCAGCCCGATCGGCTCGGAATCGTCGTCGGTGGCGTCCCGGCGGCGCAGCCAGTCCACCACGCCGTCCATGACGGCGGCGACCAGGACGACCCGTCTACAGTGCCGCGAGAGGACGGCGGCGAGCAACGCCACCGGCCAATAATGCCGGCAGATCGCCGAGGCCAGCTGCAGCGCCGCCGACCACAAACCGCGGGTGGCGATCACCAGGACGTCGGCGAGCGACGTATCGGCGCTGCGCATCGCCCTGGCGATCCGCCGGCCCGTCAGCACGGCGACCGCGATCGAAGCCAGCTGACTCAGGCTGGTCCCCAGGGCCATCAGGATCCAGGCCATCAGCGCCCAGCCGGAGATCACCACCGGCGCCGTCTTGTCCGGGTGGCGCACCGACAGCGGAGCCGCCGACCCGCCGTAAAATGCCTTGCGCGCGAGCCAATCCCGCAATTCGGTGCGGTGGTCGTGCGCGACCTGTGCGATCGGCTCGTAGCGCAGCCGGGCGCCCGCTTCGATGAGCCGCCAGCACAGGTCGACGTCCTCGCCGGACTGCAGCGTCTCGTCGAAGCCGCCGACCGCGCGGATGGCCGAGCAGCGACAGATGATCGCCGCGCTGGGAACGTAGGACACCGTGCTGTGGGGCAACACCGGGGCCTCTCGCTCACCGAGGTCCAGCGACGAGTGCACCGCCTCGTAGCGCGCCACCACCTTCTCGCTGTGCGACAGGCCGACGATGCGCGGCGCGACCAGGGCCACGGTGGGATCGCAGAAGTGACCGAGCAGGGCCTCCAGCCAGCCCCGGCGCGGCGTGACATCGGAGTCGAGGAAGGCCACGAACTCGGTCTTGCAGGCGGCCAGCCCCGTGTTGCGCGCCGTCGCGGGGCCCTTGTTGTAGGAGTGGCGCAACACCTCGACATCGCAGTGTGCGCCGACGAAGTCTTCCGGCTCGATCGGCGGGAACGAACCGTCGTCCACCACGACGACGCGCAGCCCGCGCAGCGCGCTCACCAGGCGCCGCACACCAGGAACGTTGTCGCGCACCGGGATTACCACGGTCACGTCGCGGTGCGACGGGCCGCCCGCGGGCCGCGGGTGGGCCACCGTGGCATCCAGCAGGGTGCGGGCCAGCTGGGCACTGACGTCGTCGCGGACCTTCAGCCGGCCACCCGACAGCATGCTCTGGGCGGCGGGGGCCAGCTTCAGCAGGCGCGTGGGTGAGCCACCCAGCAGCGCGGAGCCGTCGCCCAGCACCCGCACGCGGCGATCGACCTGGACAGCGAACCCGTCCGGTAGCCTCGGCTGGCTCATGTGAGCATCCCGTCGGGCCCGGGCAGCCACCGGGCGACTCGACGGACGCACTGGTCGACCATCTCCGCGAAGATGCGCCTGCCCTCCGCGGCGGTCGCGGTGGTCGGGTCCCCCAACACGCCTACCGGGCTGACCGCCGCGACTCCCCCGCGCCGCAACGATCCGAGCAGCTCGGGCAGCGGCGCCCGGTTACCGGCCAACCACCGGTCGGTCAGCACTTCGGTCGGCGAGATGTGCAGCAACACCGACGTTTCGGTGTGGCCAGCGTGGGCGTCGCCGCCGGCGGCCACGCAGGGACACCATGCGGCGTCCCGGCCTTCGGCGCGCAGTCGCTGCACCGCGGTTCTCAACGCACCGATATTGCCGCCGTGGCCGTTGACAAACACCAGGCTCTGGGCCCAGCAACCGGCCGACCGGCCATACTCCACCAGAAGCGACGCCAGGGCGTCGGTGCCGATGGAGATCGTTCCGGCGAAGTCTTGGTGCTCACCGCTGGCCCCATAGGCGATGGCCGGCGCGACCAACCAGTCGCGCTCGAGGCGCGCCCGAGCCCCTCGGGCGACCGCGGTCGCGATGCGGGTGTCGGTGTCCAACGGCAGGTGAGGACCATGTTGTTCGGTGGACCCCAAGGGGATCAATATCGACGGCGAGGCGCTTGATAGCCGGCTCGATGTCGCCGTTCCTAATTCGCCGAGTACGGGCACTGGCTGATGGTAGGACGTATTCACCTGGCGTGCACCAATTGTTGACCCTTCACCTCAATTTTTTTCTCGGCTGTTCACCAAGCGGCCGAAATTGGCGGCTCGTCCGTCACGGTTACCTCGCGCGCACCACTATTTCGACACCAGTGAAAAGAACGGCATTTTATCTTCACCAAATCCCCCAACATGGCCAGAATTGAGCGGAGCCCGTCGCAATCGGCTAGGCGTCCCCACCGGACGGTACCCCGAGCGCGCGGGTGAAACCGGGCGGCACCACGACGTCGTCGGGGCTCAGGTCGTGAACCGAGGAGTGCCCGAGGCCCATCAGCGCGCAGTCGATGCCGCCGCGCAAGATGTCGAGGACGTTTTCGACGCCGGCCTGGCCGGCGGCAGCGAGGCCCCACAGGTAGGCCCGGCCGATCATCACCGCGCGCGCCCCCAGCGCCACGGCTTTGACCACGTCGCTTCCGCGCCGGATGCCGCCGTCCAGCAGCACTTCGACCTGGTCGCCCACCGCCGCGACCAGCGCCGGCAGGGCGCGGATGGTAGCGGGCGTGCCGTCCAGGTTGTTGCCGCCATGATTCGACACCGAGATCGCCGAAACACCGGCGTCGACAGCCCTTTTCGCATCATCGACACGAATCACGCCCTTGAGCATGAACGGTCCGCCCCACAGCTCGCGCAGCCAGGCGATGTCTTCCCAGGTCGGCGGCGGCGTGCCCATCCACTCGCCGTAGGCGGCGAAGAACGGAGGCCCGGGCTCGCCACGGCGGCCCATGTTGGGCACCCGCAGCTCCGGGGGTTGCAGCGTCTTGCCGAACTTCCACAGCCACCGCGGCCGGACGATCGCCTCGGGCGATAGCCGCAGCATGGTCCGCAGGTTCATCTCCTCCGGAATCTTGGGGCTGCCCCAGTCCCGGCCATGGGAGAACGTCCAGTCGGTCGTGACGATCAGGCCGACCGCGCCCGCCTCACGCGCCCGTTCCACCCGCTCGGCGATCGCGTCGCGCCCGCCCAGCCAGTACACCTGGAAGAAGAGCTTGGGGTTGGCGGCGATCACCTCCTCCATCGGCTTACTGGCGAAAGAGGACAGCCCCATCGCGGTTCCCCGCGCCGCAGCCGCCCGCGCGACGGCCACCTCACCATCCGGGTCGACCGCCTGCACACCGGTGGGCGAGATGATTACCGGCAGCGAAATATCTTGCCCCATAACGGTAGTCGACAGTTCGCGCTTTTCCTGCGCGCCGATGACGTGCGGGGCGAAACCGAGTTCCCCGAATGCCTCGACATTGTCGGAAACCGTAATTCCTTTTTCGCTCGCCGAAATCAAAGAGGAATAAACGGACCTCGGCAACCGTCGCTTGGCGCGTTGCTGTGCGATGGCGACCGTTTCAAACCATTCCTCGGCCATGACTACACGGGGCTTTCGTTGCACAGCCGCGACGGCGGTCGCGTAGTCAGTTTCAGCGGCACCGGTTCGCGCCGTCCGTGGGAGTGGTCGGCGCGGGGCCGCGGGGCCTGGCGGTCACGCGCCAGCGCGGACGCGCTGTGCCCCTGGACGCATTCGGGGTCCGGTCCGTCCAGGGGCAGGCCGGTGAAGAATTTGGCCGCCATGCAACCGCCCCGGCAACTGTCGTAATGCCCGCAGCTGCCGCACGCGCCGGGGGACTGGGGCTCGCGCAGCTCACGAAACAGCGGCGCGGTCTTCCAAACGCTTTCAAACCCGCCGTCCGACAGGATGTTTCCGGCCAGGAAGCGGTCGTGGATGGCGAACGGGCAGGCGTACACGTCGCCGACCGGGTCGATGAGGCACACCACCCGGCCGGCACCGCACATGTTCAGGCCGGCCAGGGCGCCCGACGAGCCGAGCGGCGACAGATGGAAGAAGGAGTCACCGGTGAGCACCCGCTCCCCCTTGGCGACCAACCACTCGTAGAGCTGCACCTGCTGGGCCGCGGTGGGGTGCAAATCGTCCCACACGTCCGCGCCCCGCCCCGAGGGCCGCAGCCGGGTGATGCGCAGGGTGGCACCGTAACGGCTTGCCAAAGCGGCGAATTCGTCGAGCTGGTCGACGTTGTGGCGGGTGACCACGACGGAGATCTTCGGCCCCCCGCTCTGCGAGAAGCCCGCGGCGGCGAGGTTTTCCAGCGCGCGCACCGCCATGGCGAACGACCCGTCGCCGCGCACCGCGTCGTTGACCTCGGCGGTCGCCCCGTCCAGCGAAATCTGGACGTCGACGTAGTCACTGGCGGCCAGCCGGGCGGCGACGTCGGGGGTGATCCGGACCCCGTTGGTGGAGAACTTCACGCCGACGTGGTGGGCGGTGGCGTAGTCGACCAGCTCCCAGAAGTCCGGGCGCACCGTGGGCTCCCCGCCGCCGATGTTGACGTAGAACACCTGCATGCGTTCCAGCTCGTCGATGACGTCCATGCATTGGCGGGTGGACAACTCTCGCGGATCGCGCTTGCCCGACGACGAAAGGCAGTGCACGCACGCCAGATTGCACGCGTATGTCAGCTCCCATGTCAGGCAGATGGGCGCGTCGAGCCCGCGCTCGAACTGCTCGATGAGACCGTGGCCGCGCCTCGCGACAGGTACCGTCATTGGCCACCGTCCTGACGCACCAGCATGTTGGAGTCGGCCAATACGCCCAGCGCGTGCAAGTAGGGCTGCTGCCCGGAGTCGTCCACACCCGCGGCGCGGCAGGCGGACCGCACATCGGGATGCTCGCCCAGCGAGCGCACCACCGTCACGATGGTGCGGTTCTTCAGGAACGACAGCTTGCGGGTGCCGAAGTGGTAGAGCAGCGCGCCGAACGGCTCGGGCCTCACCGCGACCTGCGGGTGCAACCGCCAGCCGCGATCGGGATCGAAGGCCGTCGAGCAAGTCGCCGCGGTCACGGTCAGTAGACCCCGCACATCCCGTCGATGGACACCTCTTCCACCAGGGTCTCGGTGACGAGTTCGGTGTCTTTGTCGGTTTCGCGCTCCATGTGCATTTACCTTTCTGCGGGGCTCGACGACTATGGGGTCTGAATCAGTCGTGTCAGAATATGGCATCGAGTGCCGAATCGGAAGGGCGGGGTCTGATGATGCCGCAGTCGCGGGTGGGCCGCCGCCGCTCGACGACCCCGGAGCACATCACCGACGTCGCCCTCGAGTTGTTCGCGGCCCGGGGGTTCGCCGACGTGAGCGTCGACGACGTCGCGCAGGCGGCCGGCATTGCCCGCCGCACGCTGTTTCGCTATTACGCCTCCAAGAACGCCATCCTGTGGGGCGATTTCGACGCCCACCTGTCGCACCTGCGGGAGCTGCTCGACAACGTCGATGAGACGGTTCGGATCAGCGAGGCGCTGCGCGGTGCGCTGTTGGCGTTCAACACCTTCGACGAGTGTGAGACCGTGCGGCACCGGCGGCGCATGCGGGTCATTTTGGAAACCGCTGAGCTGCAAGCCTATTCGATGACGATGTATGCGGGGTGGCGCGAGGTGATGGCGGGCTTCGTGGCGCACCGGTTGAGCGTCAAGACAAGCGACCCGCTACCCCAAACCGTCGCCTGGACGATGCTCGGGGTGGCGCTGAGCGCCTACGAGCACTGGCTCTCCGACGAATCCGTCCCGTTGCCCACCGCGCTCGGCAACGCGTTCGACGTGGTCGGAGCCGGGCTGGAACGGCTGGACCGGTGAGCGCGGGCACCGAACACCTGCTGCACATGCTGCGGTCGCAGGGAGGGTTCTGCGCGCTCTCCGGCTCACCGATGTACGGCGAACTGTTCGAACTGGTGGCCACCGACGTCGAGGCCGGCGGCGTCTTCGCGGCCATCTTGGCCGGCCACGAGGACGACCCCTCGCGCCTTGCCGTGCCGCTTCGGCTGCTCGGCGGGCTGCACCGGCTGGTGCTCGACGGCCGGGCACCGCAGTTGCGCCGCTGGTATCCCAGCACCGGGGGCCGCTGGGACGCGGCGAACGCCTGGCCCGAAATCCTGCGCACCGCGGCCCAGCAGTCCGGCTCGCTGCGCGCCGCGCTCGACCAACCGCCGCAGACCAACGAGGTCGGCCGATCCGCCGCGCTGATCGGCGGGCTGCTGCGCGTCAACAACGGATTCGATTTGCCGGTAAGGCTTTTCGAGATCGGGTCGAGCGCCGGGCTGAACATGCGGCCCGACCACTACCACTATCGGTACGGCGATCGCGGGTGGGGACCGGTCGACTCGCCGGTGACCATCGACGACGCCTGGCACGGGGCGCTGCCGCCCGGCGGTGCGGTGCGCATCGTCGAGCGCAACGGCTATGACATCGCGCCCATCGACGTCACCGGCGCCGACGGCGAGATGACCGTGTTGAGCTACGTCTGGCCGGATCAGGCCGCCCGGCTGGACCGGTTGCGCGGCGCGATCGCGGTGGCCCGCGACGTTCCGGCGCGGTTGCATCGCAGCACGGCCGCAGCGGCGGTGGCCCGGCTGACCCTGGCCGACGGCGCGTTGACCGTGCTGTGGCACTCGATCACCTGGCAGTACCTGTCCGACGACGAACAGGCGGCGGTCCGCGAGGGGATCGACGCGCTGGGCGCGCAGGCCGCTCCGCGGTCGCCGTTCGCCCACCTCACCCTGGAGCCGGCGCGGGACGGGCCGGGCGCGCCGATCAAGTTTCTGGTGCGGGCCCGGTGCTGGCCGGGTGGCGAGCTGGCGATCCTGGCCGAGTGTCACCCGCACGGGCCGCCGGTGAATTGGCTATAGCCACGGGCGCAGAGATTTTTCGCCGCAACCCGTCGGAGTTTTGGCCGCCGCGGCGACGATAAGGGTGTGAGCGCCGAAGTGGACCACCAATCCGACGCTCGACGCGCGGTGCTCGCCCTCTACGACGAGGCGTTGCCCGTGGTGTACGGGTATTTCGTCCGCCGTTGCGGCGACCGCGCTACGGCCGAGGACCTGACGTCGGAGACGTTTCTCGCGGCGATGGACGCCGCGTGCAAGAGCGAGCCGCCGCCGATCTCGATTCCGTGGCTGCTCGGCGTGGCACGCCACAAGCTGGCCGACCACTACCGGCGCGGCGAGCAGCGGCAGGCCGTGCCGGTCGCCGAGCCGCCGGAGCCAGTCGAGACAGCCGACGACTGGGACGCCGAGCTGGATCGCCTGGTCGCCGAGGCGGTGCTGGCCCGGTTGGCCGAGCCGCACCGCACCGTGCTGGTGCTGCGCTACATGGACGGCTGCTCCGTCGGCGAGTGCGCCGAGCTCATCGGGCGCACGGTGCACGCCACCGAAGCGCTTCTGGTCCGGGCCCGCCGGGCCTTCAGACGGCAGTATCCGGAAGGAGGCACGTCATGAGTCGCCCAGACCGCTCGGATCCGCTCAGCGTGCTGCGCGCCGATGACCTTCCGGTCCAACCCGATTCGGCATTCGCCGCGCGCCTGCGCCGGCGATTGGAATCCGCACTGTTCTACGAAGGAGTTGTCATGAGCGGCACCGCCAGTGTCATTTCCGAACTCAACGAGCCATCCGCCGCCCGTCCCCCTCGCCCGGCCGCGCTGCCGTACCTCGCCGTGACCAACGCGCGCGCGGCGATCGAGTGGTACACCGATGCGTTCGGCGCCGTGGCGATCGGCGAGCCGATCGTGATGCAGGACGGCCGAATTGGGCACGCGGAGATCGCGATCGGCGACGGGGTGCTGTATCTGGCCGACGAGCATCCGGAACTGGGGCTGAGGGCGCCCGCGCCCGGCGGGGTTTCGGTCAGCCTGATGTTGCACGTCGCCGACACCGATGCGGCCCTGCTGAAGGCGCGTGAACGCGGCGCCACCGTCCAGCGCGAGGTCTACGAGGGCTACGGCAGCCGCAACGCGACCATCATCGATCCGTTCGGACACCGCTGGATGCTCAGCGGCCCCGTGACGGTACCGGTTGATGTCATCCAGCACGGCGACATCGGATACGTGTCTGTCTGGACCCTCGACGCCGATCGCGCGGCCGCCTTCTACGGCCACGTCTTGGGCTGGACGTACGATCGGGCATCGCATCGGATCACCAATACCGAACTGCCGACCGGCATTTGGGCGAGCGCGGGACCGCCCACCCTGTTCTGCTGCTACGCCGTCGCCGACGTCCAGGCGGCCCGGACGGCGATCGCGGCGGCGGGTGGCGTCCCGGGTGAGGTCCGGCGTACCGATGACGGCGTCCTGCTCGACGCCACCGACGCGCAGGGTGTGGCGTTCGCGGTCTTTGAGCCACCGGCGGGGCGAAAGCGCCCGGAACTCAACGGCTCCGGGCCCGGCGAGCTGTCATACGTCACCTACCTGGTGCCGGATTCCGCCGGCTTCCGCGACTTCTACGCCCGGGTGCTGGGATGGCGCTTCGAGCCCGGATCAGTGGTCGACGGGTGGCAGGTGGTGGGGTCCCACCCGATGGCCGGCACCGCCGGCGGCAGCGCGCACCCGACGACGGTGCCGATGTGGACCGTCTCGGACATCGACGCGGCCGTCGCGCGCGTCCGCGAAGCCGGCGGCACCGTGCTGGCCGAGCCGGCCCGCCAGCCCTATGGGGTCACCGCCGAATGCCGCGACGACCAGGGCGGCCGCTTCTATCTGGGCCAGTTGTAGGCCTGGGGATTGGCGATCCGGATCGGCGCGCCCTCCAGCCAGGCCACCACGGCCTCGACGGTGTCGGAGTAAAAGGCGGCCAGCATTTCACGGGTGACGTACCCCAAGTGGGGGGACAACGTCACGGTCGGAATCGATCGCAGCGGATGGCCGGGCGGGAGCGGTTCGACGTCATAGACGTCGAGCCCCGCCCCGGCGATCCGTCCGGATTCGAGCGCATCGATCAGTGCGGCCTCGTCGACGATCGGACCCCGAGAGGTGTTGATCAGGTAGGCGTGCGGCTTCATCAGCGCCAGCTCGGTATGGCCGACCAGGCCTCGTGTGCGCTCGGAGAGCACGACGTGAATGGAAACCACATCGGATTCGGCGAACAGCGTCGCCTTCTCGACCCGGCGGGCGCCGGCCGCGGCGGCGTCCTCCTCGGTGAGGTGTTGGCTCCACGAGATGATGTCCATGCCAAAGGCTTTGGCGTATCGCGCCATCCGCTTGCCGATCCTGCCGAGACCGAGCAGCCCGAGCGTCTTGCCGGACAGCGTCATACCGGCGGTGGCCTGCCACCCGCCGTCGCGCATCCGCCGGTGCTCCTCGGCCAGGTTGCGCACCGTCGCGATCAGCAGCCCCCACGCGAATTCCGGGGTGGCGTCGCGGACGGAGGCGAATCGCGGGTTCGCGAAGTCCGACTGGGCGACCAAGACCCCCCGTTCGGTCGCCGCGGCCATGTCCAAGTTCGGCAGGCTCCTGCCGACGATCGTGATCAGTTTCAGGTTCGGCAGCCGCCCGATGAGACTGCGGGGAAGCGCCATCCGCTCGCGCAGGGTGCAGATGACGTCGAAGGGCCGCAATGTTTTCGCGGCCTCCTCCTCGGACAGGTGTCGGTCGAAAACGCTTACCTGGCAGCGGGTCTGCACCGGCGACCAGTCCGCCAGTCTGAGGGCCAACCCGGCGTAGTCGTCGAGTATCGCCACCTCGGGCATGTGGGTCTCAGCCAAGCATTTCGGAAATAGGTGTGGCGGCGGCGATCTTGCCGCGGACCTTCATCACCTTGCCGGGCATCCCGGCGCCGACCACGCCGACCAGCACCCCGTCGCGCTCGTAGTAAGCCAGGAACTTGCGGCCGTCGTCCTCGACGAGATGGACGACATCGGTGGCTTCCGGCTCCCCCAGACACTGGATCTTGACGTCGTATTGGTCGCTCCAGAAGTAGGGGACGACCACGCCGGCGGGCGTGTCCTGCCCGAGCATCGCGGGCACCACGACGCGGGCCTGGTCGGCGACGTTGCTCCAATGTTCCACGCGTGCTTGGTGCCCCGTCGCGTCTCGCCAGGAGGCGACGTCACCCAGCGCCCACACGTGGGGCGCACTGGTGCGGCCGGCTTCGTCGCAGATGACGCCGTTATCGACCTCGACGCCGCTGCCCTGCAGCCAGCCGGTCGCCGGATGCGATCCGATGCCGACTACGACGACGTCGGCGGCCAGCTCGGTGCCGTCGCCCAGCACCACGGTGTCGACGTGCCCCTCGCCGCGCACCTCCGCCACACCGACGCCCAGGCGGACGTCGACGCCCTCGTCGCGATGCAGCCGCGCCACCAGCTCGCCGATCCGCTCGCCGAGCACCGCCGCCAGCGGCGTGGGCTGCGGCTCGACGAGCACCACGTCCACCCCCAGGCTGCGCAGGCTGGCGGCGACCTCGCAGCCGATGAAACCGGCGCCGATCACGACCGCGCGCTGGCAGGCCGACGCGTGCTCGCGCAAGGCCATGCTCTCGTCGAACGAACGCAGCACGCGGATGCCCTCGAGGTCCGGGAAGGCCGGGATGCGCCGCGGCACCAGCCCGGTCGCGATGACGAGCTCGTCGTAGCCGAGCACGGTTCCGTCGTCGAGGGTCACCGTCTGCGCCGCGGTGTCGAGGCGGGTGGCGGCCGAACCCAGCCGCAGGGTGATGTCCTTCTCGTCGTACCACTCCCGCGGTTTGAGGAACACGTCATCGACCTCTTTGCGCAGCACCTCCTTGGACAGCGGCGGGCGGTCGTAGGGCAGGTGCACCTCGTCGCTGACGATCGTGATGCGGCCGGTGTACTCCGACCGGCGCAGTTGCTCGGCGGTGCGCGCGGCCGCCAAACCGCCGCCGACGATCACGACTCCCTTTTCCGTCACGTGGTGTTCATACCACGCACGCCGGTCAATACTTCAGGGCGCCCTTGTCGACGGGGATCTGCGTGCCCGACAGCGTGCCCGAGGCGTCGGTGGCGAGCCAAACCACCACGTCGGACACCTCTTCGGCGGTCATGAATCCCTTGTACTGCATTGGCATTGGCGGGAAGCTGTGCACGTAACGGGGATGCTTGGCAAAGATCTCCATCATCGCCTCCGGCTCGATCATCGGGGTGTCGACCGAGTAGGGGTGGATGGAGTTGACCCGGATGTCGTATTCGCCGAGCTCGATCGCCAGCGTGTTGGTCAGGGCGGTGAGCCCGTGCTTGCTGGCCGCGTAGTGGCCGTTGCCCGGGGTGGCCTTCAGGCCCGCCGACGAGCTGACGACCACGATGGAACCTCCGTTGCCGGCCTCGATCATCGCCGGGATCGTGGCGCGCAGGGTGCGCCAGGTCCCGGTCAGGTTGACCCCGATGACGGTGTCCCACTGCTCGTCGGTGAGCTCCCAGACCCGGCCCCAGCCCAGCACTCCGGCGTTGGCCACCAGGACGTCGAGGCGCCCGAATTGTTCGACGCCGTCGGCCACGAGTTGGCGCAGCGCGGCGTCGTCGCGGATGTCGGCCTGGCGGGCCAGCACCTTGCGTCCCTCGGCCTCGACCAGGCGGACGGTCTCGTTGAGATCGTCCGGCGTGGCCGGTGTGTAGGTCAGGCTGTCCGACGCCGGCGCGCAGATGTCGAGCGCGATGATGTCGGCGCCTTCCCGGGCGAGCCGCACCGCATGCGACCGTCCCTGGGCGCGGGCGGCGCCGGTGATAAATGCCACCCGTCCTTGCAGTGAGCCAGCCTGTGCAGCCATGGCACCCCTTTCGCCGAGTGACAGGCTAGCAGCGAAACTGGAACGTGTTCTAACCCGCTCGGGCGATCAGATCTCCGCGATGATCTGGGCCCGCCGGCTGTTGTATTCGTCGTCGGTCACCGCGCCGCCGGCGCGCAGCGTCTCCAGCTCTTGGAGGCGCTGGGCGATCGATTGTTGCGGCGGCGTGACGACCGGCGCCGGCCCGGCCGCTGCCGGCCGAGCCGCCGGCGCCTGCTGTTCGACGGCCCGCCGCACCACGGCCTGGATCTGCTGGCGCAGCACCGGATTGGAGCGGATGTCGACCATTCGGTTGAGCGGAACGTTGTTGGCCTTGAGGATCTGCAGTATCTCCATCAGCGGGCCGGCTTGCCCGCTGAGATCGTAGGTCCTGTTGTCCTCGGCCAGGGTGAACTGCGCGGGCACCAGTCCGTTGACCAAAGCGCTTCGCTCCCAGTCGATCCGGTATTCGCCGGTGGTGGGGTTGACCAGTACCACCAGCTTGCGGGCGGTCAGGTTGCCCAGCCGGGTGACGCTCGCGATGACCCGGTCCTGGCTGTCGAACGGCACGAATCCGGGCCCGGAGATGTGCAGGTCCACCTTCACCAGCGGCTGCTCGTTGATCCGGGTGCCCGTCTCCGAGAGGCCGGTGATCTGGGCGAGCGCCAGCACGCCGTGCTGCTCGAGCTCGGCCGTTTTGACGGCCGACTTCGCCCCATAGTTGGCCAGCGCCAGCGCGATCAGCACGTCGGCCACGGTGATCAGCAGGCCGACGTAGAGCATCCACTGCAGCAGGCTGTCCAGCCCGAGGGTGAAGTAGACGATCAAGAAAATTGGCCCGACGAGGCCGCCGCACAGCAAAACCAGTAGCTGTGCCTTCAAGTAGCGCGCCAACACCTGTCTCTCCTCACCTTGCTGGGAAGTTCGTGTCAGATTAATGCGCGTCCCCGCACTACCGATCACAAATTGCGCGCGGGCGTCACTCCTCGGCAGAGTCGGCCGCTGTGGACGCTGCCGGAGAGTAGGCCGGGGTGGCCGGTCGTGCCGCGGCCGCAGAGGAAGCCGGCGCCGCCGCCGGCATTGCCGCCAAGGGCGTCAACCCCGACGCGGGCACCGTGGCGAGCGACGTCTCACCGGCTTCGGCGACGCCGACCTCCTCGGCACTGGCCACCGCCTGCCCCGCACCGCCCGGCGCGATCAGGCCACCGTTCCCGGCGGCCCCGCCGGCTGCAAACGATGCGGCGGGGCTCAAGCCGGAGGTGCCGGCTGTACTCGTGGTGGCGCCGACCAATTGGCCGGCCGCCCCGGTACCGCCGCCGCCGAACGCGCCGGGCTCGGCGCTGGTGCCGGTCGCCAGCACCGCGCCCGCACCGTTGCCGATTGGCGCGGCGCCCTGCGCCAGGGCCTGGGTGGGCGTGGCGATCGCGGTCGCCACCGTCTGCCCGACGGTCTCCAGCGGCGAAGCGTTTTCGGCCTCGGCGAGGGCATACTGCGCCGCGCCGCCGGTCATGAGGTTCACAAATTCCTGATGGAAGAGCGCCGCCTGGGCGCTCAGCGCCTGATAGGCCTGCGAGTGCGCGTCGAACAGCGCCGCGATGGTCGCCGACACCTCGTCGGCGCCCGGGGCAAGCACGCTGGACGTCGGCGCCAGCGCCGCCGCATTGGCGGAGCCGATCGTCGAACCGATGTTGGACAAGTCCGTCGCCGCCGCGGCGAGATACTCCGGCGTCGCGAAAACGAACGACATCCGAACCTCCCGACCAGACCACGGCGGCGCAAGCAATCGGCCCGGTCATTAGACACGGACTCAATAGGGATCGTACCGTACCGCGAGGAGGGAAGTCACCCCAGTTTGCCGACCTCCGGAATGCGCGAAGCCCGCACCGCCGAGGTGGGGGGGGGGGGGGGGGGGGCCACGGCTGAATTTTGGTGTTTGCGGCCCCGCCCGCGGCCCCCGGGGGGGCCCCCCCCGCGGTCGCGCCCCCCCCCCCCCCCGGC
>NZ_LZIR01000095.1 GCF_001667035.1 Mycobacterium sp. 852002-51057_SCH5723018 | reverse complement strand
GGGTGCAGCTGGGAGTGGCCGACGCCATCGCCGACGTGGTGGGGTCGGGGCGCACCCTGAGCCTGCACGATCTGGTGGCCTTCGGTGAGCCGCTGTGCGATTCGGAGGCGGTGCTGATTGAGCGCGCCGACCAAGGCGGCCAAGCCGGCCAGCCGGCGCGCGATCAACTGGTCGCGCGGATTCAGGGCGTGGTGTTCGGCCAGCAATATCTGATGCTGGACTACGACTGCCCGCGCTCGGTGTTGGACAAGGCCACCGCGATCACGCCGGGGCTCGAGTCGCCGACCATCGCCCCGCTCGCCGAACCGGATTGGGTGGCGGTCCGCGCGCTGGTGCCCCGTCGCGGCGTCAACGAGATCATGGACGAGCTCGCCGCGATCGGCGCCAAAGCGATTCTGGCATCCGACATCAGGTTCTGCCGGTTCTGACCAAACGGATGCGCTGGGCGCGGCTGTGTTAGCGTCCGCCTAGGGCTGCTTGCCCGTGTTACCCCCATGGGCGGTCCTCCCTTATCGATGCCGGGCTGTTCTTCCCCCAGGAGGGTCTTCGTGACACACGTGCTTATTGTCCTGCTGGCTTTGCTGATCGGTGTGGTCGCCGGACTGCGGTCGCTGACGGCTCCCGCCGTGGTGGCCTGGGCCGGCTTCCTTGGTTGGATCGACCTGCACGGCACATGGGCGTCCTGGATGGCCAACATCATCACGGCGATCGTGTTCACCGTTCTCGCCGTCGGCGAACTGGTCAACGACAAGCTGCCCAAGACACCCTCCCGCACGGCGCCACCGATCTTCGCCGCCCGGATCATCACGGGCGGGTTGGCGGGCGCGGTGCTGGGCGCATGGCCGCACTGGACCTTCACCGCGCTCGGGGCCGGTGTCATCGGCGCGGTGCTCGGCACCCTCGGCGGCTACCAGGCACGCAAACGCCTAGCCGCCGCGGCCGGCAGGGACCTGCCCATCGCACTGCTCGAGGACGCGGTCGCGATCTTGGGCGCGTTCGCCATCGTCGCGATGACGGGTCACGTCCTGACGGAGTACCTGCTGACGGCCGTTAAGTGACCGAGCATTTCGACGCGCTCATCGTCGGTGCCGGGCAGGCCGGGCCCCCGCTCGCCGGCCGGCTGACTGCGGCCGGGCAGCGGGTCGCGATCATCGAGCGCAAACTGGTCGGCGGCACCTGCGTCAACACCGGATGCATCCCGACCAAGACCCTGGTGGCCAGCGCGCACGCCGCCCAGCTGGCCCGCCGCGGCGCCGAATACGGTGTCGGGACAGGTCCCGTCAGCGTGGACATGGCCAAAGTCAAGGCGCGCAAAGACGACGTCATGCTCGCCGACCGCAAGGGCGTCGAAAGCTGGTTGGAGGACATGGACGGCTGCAGCCTGATTCGCGGCCATGCCCATTTCCAGGACCCGCACAGCGTCAGCGTCGGTGGCCCCGGTGGCGACCTGCTGCACGCCGACCGGATCTTCCTCAACGTGGGCGGCCGCGCGGTGGTGCCGGACATCCCGGGCCTGTCCGATGTCGACTTCCTCACCAACGTGTCGATCCTCGAACTCGACACGGTGCCAACGCATCTCGTCGTCCTCGGCGGCAGCTATATCGCGCTGGAATTCGCGCAGATGTACCGTCGCTTCGGGGCCCGGGTGACCGTCGTCGAGCGGGGACCGCGGCTGGCGTCCCGCGAAGACGAGGACGTCTCCGCCACCGTCAGGCAGATCTTGGAGGCCGAAGGGGTCGAAATCGTCGTCGGCGCCGACGACGTGCAAATCGCCAAGAACGACAACGGGTTTGAGCTCACCCCCGCGGCAGGTGCGGCCCCCATCGCCGGCAGTCATCTGCTGGTGGCGGTGGGGCGACGCCCCAACACCGACGACCTGGGCCTCGAGGCGGCGGGCGTGCGGACCGATCACCGCGGCTACATCGTGGTCGACGACCAGCTGCGGACCAACGTCGAGCACATCTGGGCGATGGGCGACTGCAACGGCAAGGGCGCGTTCACCCACACCTCGTACAACGATTTCGAGATCGTCGCCGGCAACCTGCTCGACAACGACCCGCGCCGGGTGAGCGACCGCATCACCACCTACGCCCTCTACATCGACCCGCCGCTGGGACGCGCCGGCATGACCGTCGACCAGGTCCGCGCGTCGGGGCGCAAGGCGCTGCTCGGCAAGCGGCCGATGACCCGCGTGGGCAGGGCGGTGGAAAAGGGTGAGACGCAAGGCTTTATGAAGGTGGTGGTGGACGCCGACACCGACGAGATCCTGGGGGCTGCCATCCTCGGGGTCGGCGGTGACGAGGCGATTCACGCCATTTTGGACGTCATGTCAACCAAGGCGCCGTACACCACGCTATCGCGCACGATGCACATTCACCCGACCGTCAGCGAGCTAATCCCGACCATATTGCAGGAGATGTCGCCGCTCGACTAGCTACGCGGCCGGTTCGGTGGGAGTCGAAACCCCCTGCGCGACCGGACGATCCGGCCATCCGGGGTAGGGCGGCGGGGTCCCGCCGAAGCTAGGGCAGAGTTGCTGGTGGGGGCACCAGTCGCACAACCGCGACGGGCTGGGCCGGAAATCGCCCGTCGGAGCGGCCCATTGGATGGCGCGCCAGATCGCCATCAGCGTCTTCTCGAAGCGCAACAGCTCGTCGCGATCCGGCGCGTAGTCCAACATCTGGCCGTCGGCCAGGTAGATGATCCGCAATCGGGTGGGCAGCACACCGCGGGAACGCAGCAGCGCCACCGCGTAGAACTTCATCTGGAACATCGCCTTGAACTCGGCCAGCGCTCGCGCTTCCGGCGGTGCCTTGCCGGTCTTGTAGTCGACCACCCGCAGCTCGCCGGTGGCGGCGACGTCGATGCGGTCGATGAAGCCACGCAGCAGCGTTCCGTCGGCGAGTTCGACCTCCACCCGCTCCTCGCAGCTTTGCGGATCAAACCGGGTCGGGTCTTCCAGGCGGTAATAACCCGACAGCAACGCGCGGGCCTCCGCCAGCAGCTCGGTTCGCTGCGCGGAGTCCAGGTCCGCGGCCAGGTCGCGTTCCGCGGCGATCACCTGCTCCCAGGCGGGCTCCACGAGCGATACCGCGGTGTCCGGCCCCCGCGAAGCCGCCGGCAGACCGTAGAGGCGCTCCAGTGCGGCGTGCACCAGCGACCCGCGCAGCTGCGCAGTCGACGGCGCCTCGGGCAGCCGATCGATCGCCCGGAACCGGTACAGCAACGGGCACTGCTTGAAATCGGCCGCCCGCGACGGTGAGAGCGCAGGCCGTGCGCGTCCCTCCGGCTGGTCGGTCATGTTCGCAGCGTAGAACCGGGCGCCGACAACCCCCAAGCACCGCCGGCGGCGAGTCGGCTGGCACGCTAGACGGCGTGTCCGCAACCGGTCCGTTCGCCGCCGGCGAACGCGTCCAACTCACCGACGCCAAGGGCCGGCACTACACGATGACGCTCACTCCTGGGGCCGAGTTTCACACCCATCGCGGCTCGATCGCCCACGATGCGGTGATCGGGCTGGAATCGGGGAGCGTCGTCAAGACCAGCAACGGCGCCGCGTTCTTGGTGTTGCGTCCGCTGCTGGTCGATTACGTGATGTCGATGCCGCGCGGGCCCCAGGTGATCTACCCCAAGGACGCCGCGCAGATCGTGCACGAGGGCGACATCTTTCCGGGCGCGCGAGTGCTGGAGGCAGGAGCGGGATCCGGGGCGCTGACCTGCTCGCTGCTGCGCGCGGTCGGGGCCGAGGGGCGGGTGGTGTCCTACGAACAGCGCGCCGACCATGCCGAGCACGCTCGCCGCAACGTCGAGGTGTTCTCCGGCCGCCTACCGGACAACTGGCAGCCGATC
>NZ_LZIR01000094.1 GCF_001667035.1 Mycobacterium sp. 852002-51057_SCH5723018 | reverse complement strand
CCACGTCACCGGCAGGCCCAGGCCCGCCGCAGGCCCCTTGGACCGCCGCCGCCCCCGAGCCGGTGCCCACGCCCGCGGCCCAACTTCCCGACCGCGGCTGGCGACGGCTGCTGCGGCTGGCCACCTTTGGCCTCATCACGCTGGGTCCCTCGGCCGCGCAGCGCCAGGAGGCCGAATACGAAGCGGCCATCCGAACCGTCCTGCATGGCAACTACAAGGTCGGCGTGCTGGGCAAGGGCGGCGTCGGGAAAACGTCGGTGGCCGCCAGCGTCGGATCACTTTTCGCCGAGCTGCGCCACCAAGATCACGTCGTGGCGATCGACGCCGATACCGCGTTCGGCCGGCTGGCCAGCCGGATCGACCCGCGGTCGACCGGCTCGTTCTGGGAGCTGACGTCCGACAAGAACCTGCGGTCGTTCGCGGATGTGGTTGGGCGCCTGGGCCGCAATCCCGCCGGATTGCACGTGCTCGGCGGCGAACCGGCGTCCGGACCGCGCCGGGTGCTCGATCCCGCGATCTACCGCGAAGCCGCGCTGCGGCTGGACCGCCATTTCACCATCTCGGTCATCGACTGCGGCTCGACGATGGACTCACCGGTCACCCAGGAGGTCTTACGCGACCTCGATGCGCTGATCGTGGTGTCCTCGCCGTGGGCGGATGGCGCCTCCGCCGCCGCGCGGACCATGGAATGGCTGTCGGAAAAAGGCATGACGCGCCTGCTGCACCACACCATCGTGGTGCTCAACGACTCCGACGGCCACGCCGACAAACGCACCCGCGAGTTGCTGGCTCGCGAGTTCGTCGATCACGGGCAGCCGGTGGTCGAAGTGCCGTTCGATCCCCACCTCCGGCCCGGCGGCATCATCGACGTGACCGGCGAGATGGCCCCGGCGACACGGCGAAAGTTACTCCAGGTGACGGCGACGGTCGCGAGCTACTTCGCCACGCGGCCGCACGAAGCGCCGACCCGGCATCCGGGCGGCGATCGCAAGAGCGGCCAAGCCGGGCGCAGCGGGTCGCCGCCAATAGGCCTAAGCCCCGGCCCGGGCTGAGGGGTCGGCGAGGGCCTCGATCTTCGTCACGAGGCCGTCGCGGATCGTCAGCACGACGGCGGCGAAGAGCCGGCGATCGGCGAAGGCCAGCACCGCCGGTTGGCCGGCCGGACCGCTGACCAGCGTCACCTCCGGCCCCAGGTAGCGCAGCAGGTTGGTGGCCACCGCGTACGGCCCATGGTTGATCTGCGGCGGCGGCGCCGGGTCGGCCAGGACCGTGCCCACGCCCCAGACCGCGGGATCCAGCACCGCGGTCAACCCGGCGATGTCGCCGTTGGCGCAGGCCGTGATGAATTTCTCGGTGACGAGCTGGTGCTCGGCGGAGGCTACCTCGGTCAACTTCGGTTGTGTCGCAGTGATTTTGGCCCGGGCCCGCCGGGCCAGCTGGCGGCAGGTTCCGATGGGGCGACCGACGGTCTCCGCGATGTTGTCGAATGGCACCCCGAAGACGTCGTGCAGCACGAAGGCGACCCGTTCACCCGGGCTGAGCCTGCGCAGCACCTCGAGCAGCGCGGCGCGGACCTCGTCGTCGAGGGTGACCCGATCGGCCGGATCCAGGCGCGCCGTCGCCACCTCATCGACCTCGCCCGGGCGCTCGTAGCGGGCCCGGGCCGACCGCACCTGGTCGAGGCAGAGGCGGCTGGCCACCACCGTCAGCCAGCCGCGGACGTCGTCGATCTGATCCAGATCGGCGCGGGATAGCCGCAGAAACGCCTCTTGCGCAACGTCTTCCGCCTCTCCGACATCGCCCAGCATCTGATATGCGAGATTGACCAGATACGGACGGTGACGGCGCCAGGCCTCGGCGACCTGCGCGCCCGGTGACTGCGACACGTTCATGAACCTTCGACGATCCGCCGCGGCAAAAAGTTACGCATTCCGGCTGTAACTTTCCCACCTTCGCCCCCGTCCTTGGAGCAGTGCAGAAAACTCACGGAAGGAACCACACCATGACAATCGTCGTCACGGGCGCTACCGGCAATGTAGGGCGTCCGCTCATAGCCGAACTTGTCGCCGCGGGCGCCCGCGTGCGCGCGGTCAGCCGCACCCCGAACACCGCCGGCTTTCCATCCAGCGTCGAGGTGGTCGACTCGCCGGCCGACGCGCTGCCGGGAGCCTCGGCGGTATTCCTCAATTCCCGCGCACTGGGCGAGCAGCTCCCCGAGGTGGTCGCGCAATGCCTGCTGGCCGGAGTCAGCAAGCTGGTTGCGCTGTCGGCGATCAACGCCGACGACGACTTCTCTCGGCAGCCGTCACGCTTTCGCGGGGACCGCAACAGGGAGGTCGAACAACTCGCCGTTGAATCGGGCCTGGACTGGGTGAGCGTGCGCCCCAGCGTGTTTGCGACGAACTTCGCCGGCATGTGGTCGGCGCAGCTTCGCGCCGGCGATGTGGTCGCCGGGCCCTACGCGGCGGCTTCCTCCGCCCCGATCGTCGAGAGTGACATCGCGGCGGTGGCCGCGCGGGCGCTGCTCACCGATGACCTTGTGGGGCAACGGATTCCGCTGACCGGTCCGCAAGCGTTCAGCAACACCGAGCTGGTCGAGGTCATCGGCGAAGTCCTGGGTCGCCCCCTGCAGTACCGCGAGGCGCCGAAAGACCTGGTGCGCCAACGGTTCATCAGCATCGGCTTCGGCGCCGAATTCGCCGACGCCTACATGGCCATGCTCGCCGAGACGCTCGACAAGCCCGCCCTTGTCACCCACGACGTCGAGAAAATTCTCGGCCGCCCGGCGACCACGTTCGCCCAATGGGTGTCGCAGCACCGCGACCTGTTCACCAAATCCTAGGCAGGACACCATGTCAGAACCACGTCCACCGCGCTATCTCAAGCCCATGAACAAGGTGATGATGGCGGTCCAACGGCTCGGGATCCCGACCGGCCCCGCCATGGTGCTGACGGTGCCCGGACGCAAGTCCGGTCAGCTGCGCAGCACACCGATGACGCCGTTTGAATTTCGCGGCGGCCTCTACGTGGTGGCCGGTTACCCGGGCGCCGACTGGGCGGCGAACGCGCGCGCCGCAGGCAGCGGCACGCTGAGCCGGGGCCGGCGGTCGCGGGAGATCAAGATCGTCGAACTTTCCGCCGAGGAGGCACGGCCGGTGCTGCGAGAGTTCTCCGTCAAGGTGCCGGTCGGTGTGTCTTTCGCCAAGCGCTCGGGGATGGTGCGCGACGGCACGGCCGACGAATTCGAGGCGCTGGCCGGCCGGGTCGCCGTGTTCCGATTCGAGCCGGCGACCACGTGACCGCAGGGCCCATCGTCAAACAGCACCGAGATGGTGTCCTGGTCAAAATTCCTGAGCGGACAACGTCATCGCAGCGTCAGCTGACTTGCGCCCGGTGACCCGCCGTGGAGGACGCGCTGGCTCGGGCTTCGCTACCAGACGATGGCGGCCATGTCGCGGTTGTCCGAACACACGCTGCGCACGGCGGCTTCGATGTCGGCGGCGGTGATGATCTGCAGGTCCTCGACCGTCACCGGCTGGCCGGCGCGCTTTTGCGCGACCACCCGAGTGTCGCGGAATCCTTCGGCGCGTTCGATGACGTTGCGGGCGAACCGGCCGTTCTGCATGGCGTCGATGCCGTGCTGACCACCTGGGGTGGTGTAGTTGCGGATCGTCGTGGCGGCGTCCAGAAACGTCTCCCGCGCACCGTCGTCGAGGAGGCTGGCCCGCGGCGCGGCGTAGCGGTTTCCGATCTCGACGATCTCGGCCGGCGAGTAGGACTCGAAGCGCAGCTTGCGGTTGAACCGACCAGCCAAACCCGGGTTCACCGTGAGGAACTGATCCACCTGGTCCTCATAGCCCGCGCCGATGAAACAGAAGTCGAACCGGTGGGATTCCAATGCGACCAGGAGTTGGTTCACGGCCTCCATGCCGATCATGTCCGGTGTGCCGTCCTGGTGGCGTTCGATCAGCGAGTAGAACTCGTCCATGAAAATGATTCGGCCAAGCGACTTTTCGATCAGCTCGTTGGTCTTGGGGCCGGACTCCCCGATGTAATGGCCGCAGAAGTCCGATCGGCGGACCTCGCGGATTTCGGGGTGGCGCACGATCCCCATGCCGGCATAGATCTTGCCCAGCGCTTCGGCGGTGGTCGTCTTGCCCGTGCCGGGTGGCCCCACCAGCAGCATGTGGTTGGTCTGACCCTCCACCGGCAGCCCGTGCTCGAGGCGCATCATGCGGACTTCGAGCTGGTCTTCCAGCGCCGAGACCGCCTGCTTGACCGCTGCCAGGCCAACCTGTTTCGCCAACAACGCGCGGCCCTCGGCCAGCAGGGGGGCGCGCCGCTCCGCCGCGTCGGCGTCGTCGAGTTGCTCGCGACTCTTTGCCGTCGAGGCATCCCACTTGTCGGTGCGACTGGCGATGGTTTGTTCGTCGGTCACGACCAGGTGCAGGTTCGGGTCGGCCAGTGCGGCCTTGGCGGGGTCGGTCAGTACCCCGTTGATGGTGGCCTTCGATAGCCAGACTTGGGCGCGATCCTCCTCGCCGAGCTGGCGGTGCACCATGCCCCGCACATAGGCCAGGTCGGCAACAAGCAGCGGAATGTCGGCGGGGCCGATGGATGCGGTCAGCACCTCGGCGCCGAACCGCGCCGAGGACGTGTTCTGGCCGATCACGTCGACGCGGTCCAGCCAGTCCAGGGCCACCCGGCCCTGACCGAGATGGGCGGCGGAGTGGGCCGCCAGCGCACAGATCGACGCCGTCACCGCCGACATGATGATCGCCTGGGGCGGCAGCTCCTCGGCGGCGGTCAACAACACCTCCGGCCAGCGCTGCGTGGTGTACATCAAAAACGCTCGTGCCAGCTGGTGCCACTGATGGTTGCCCCACGAATCCAGCAGTTCGCGGTTGGCCAGGACCTTTTCGGCCTCGTCGTACTCGCCGGCGATGGTCAGCGCCGACGCCAGCGCGAGGCCCACTTGCGATGCGTCGGTCACCGTGATGCCGATGTAGGGACCCAACTGCATCTCGGCGGCCAGGGTCCGGCCGATCCGGGTGGTCTCACGGTGCAGCCACTCTCGGTGGTGGTTGAGCCGTTTCAGCGATGCCAAGTCGTTGTCGCCGCTTGCGATGCGTCCCAGCCAGGCGTCGGCCATCGACGGGTCGGCCTCGGTGGCGGCGACGAACTCGGGCAACGCGGCCGCACGTCCATGCCGCTCCTTGATCGCCATGGCGCGGTCGAAATGCTTACGCGCCGTGAGCAAATCGCCCATTGCCTACCCCATCCTCCACGCCGCTCATACGCCCCAGATCCACGTTATCGGCTCGCTAGTTGGCGAACGACATCGCGACTGATTCAAGGTTGACATACCGGTGCTCCGCACGGAACAGATCCATGTCAGCCAGCCAATGCTGGCCCGCCGCAGTAACTTTCACCATCGATCCGCTGACCTGCTCGATAGTGACCTCGAACGCATGCCCGTGCCCGTCGGGAAGCCTGGTGCCCGGCGGCGCGACGGTGATCACCGTGGCCGGCCGCGGCGCGGGCGAGATCGCGATGTCGCCGGCGCCCCCTTCGGGCGCACCGATGCCTTGGCCGGCGCGAGGAATATATTCGACGACGCTGACGGTGGTGCGTGGCGCGGGCCGTGAGGTGCCGACCACGCTTATCGCGGGCATTCGCACGCTGGCCCAGCGCTTTTGGTCGCGGGTGTGCACGCAGACCCGCTCGCCGGCCCCGGCGGCGCGGATCACGATCCGTTTGGCGATGGCGTCGTCGGCAGCAACGAAGACCCTGCTGAGTTCACCGGCGTCGGTGACCGGAATCATGAGCCGGTCCCCGTTGCTCAGCTTGCCGACCAACACACCCGACGGCCCGATTTCGACCATCAGCTGGCCTGGCAGGGCGCTGCGCCGCAGACCGCGCAGGTATGGACGCGGGCCGCACATGTTGGCGGCCGCCGCCGCGGTTTGCTCGCCGTTGAGTCGACGCAGGATGACGCTGGGCGGGCTGGGCGACTGGGTGGGGGTGCGCACCGTGACCGTCGCGGTGCAGGTTCCTTCGGGGAACACCGTCACGTTTTGGATGACCTCGTCCGCCCGGAGCGTCCACGCTTGGGCAAGGACGTGGGAGTTGATCGCCTCTGCCGGATAGGCATATGTCGTCATCCATCCGGCTTCCCCGCGGATGGCTTTCCATTTTTGCGCCTTGCCCGACACCGCGTCCCAACCGAGCCGCCGATCGAGCTCGATCAGGTCGGTCGCGGTGGCGACCTTGGCGCGCAACCCATTACAGCGCAGCAAGCCGGCGATCCGCTGCGCCGCCGAAATCGCGGTGACCCCCAGGGTCGTCCGCCATCGCAACGCATGCGTGTTGTCGATCACCGGCAGCCGCACGATCAACCAGGTTTCGCGCCGCCCCGCATACGGCGGTGTGCCGATCTCGGCGTCATACACCCGCGGATAGTCACCGAGGTTGCCGCACCGCGACCCGACAGACACGACGCTGATCGATTCGAGTTCCAGGCCCAGCGGATGCCGCAGCATCGGCACCAGTTCCGTGACGTCAATGACGTTCTCGGTCTCGACGGTCACCGACCCGGTCACCGTGGTCGCGCGGTGCGCTCTGCCGAGCAATTGCACGGCCACCACCGCCAAGCCGTTTTCGACCCGCACCCCGCCGCCGGATCGGTTGGTGGCCACGGTGATTGGGTCACTCCAGGTGATCGGACGCCGGCCGCGCAGCACCAGCACCGCCCAGGACCACGCCGGCTGCCCCCACCATCGCACGAACACCACTGCGACACCGAGCACCACGGCCACCGCCGCGCCAAGGAAGCCGCCCACCGCCCAGCCCGCCACTGCCAGGAAGAAAATGACCAAGATCCCGACGACGCGCCGATTGCTGGCCGGGCCGAAGCCGGTCAGCCGCGATCTCATCGGGCTCTCCTGAGGCGCGCGCCGATCGCCGCCACCAATACACCGGCAACCACGGCCCCGAGGAAGCCG
>NZ_LZIR01000093.1 GCF_001667035.1 Mycobacterium sp. 852002-51057_SCH5723018 | reverse complement strand
CCCACTTCTACCTTTTTTTGGTGGGGCCCGGGGGGGGCCCGCCCCCCCCCCCCCGTTGGAACCGTTGGAATCGACGGGGGGCCCCCGGGGCCCCCCCGTCGATGAGGATCAACGACCGCCGCGGTCGCCGCCGCCCTGCCAGTGGTCGCGGTCGCCGCCGCCGCCCTGCCAGTGGTCACGGTCGCCGCCGCCGCCCTGCCAGTGATCGCGGTCGCCGCCGCCGCCCTGCCAGTGGTCGCGGTCACCGGGGCCGCCCTGCCAGTGGTCGCGGTCGCCGCCGCCGCGCCAGTGCCATTGGTCGTGCGGCTCACCGTCGCGGTAAAAGTCGTCGTGGCAACGGCCCCCTTCCCAGTTGTCACCCCAGCCGGGATCCCACCATTGACCAGGGCACCAGTGATAAGCAGGCGGCGGAGCGATGGGCTGTGCCTCCGCGACTGCCGCCGCCCCCAGACCCGCAAGTCCCAAACCACTGGTCAATACCAGCGATGACGTTGCAATGCGCATGAAATTTCTCATGGATTCTGGCTACCCGGTTGCGGGTAAGAACCATCTCAGCAGAAGCTGTGAATGAGTTAGGTAGTGCGTGGGCCATGATCAGGCCCCGCTCCGCGGGGACGTGGCCCTCGGCCGACGGCAATCGATCACGGCGACAAGCCTTGTTCGACGGCGCCGCTGAGGATTGCGGGCTATGACGGATACTGCGTCAAGGCGGTTAGACAGAACATGCCACGAGATCAGGGGCGACGTGAAAGCTTCTCGCGCAGGCGGCGATTCACCGGTTCGGGCAGCAGCTCCGACACATCGCCGCCCAGCATTGCTACCTCTTTGGCCAGCGATGACGACACGAAGGAATACCGCGGCGCGGTCGCCACGAAAAAGGTGTCGACGCCGGCGATGTGCTTGTTCATCTGCGCCATCTGCAGCTCGTATTCGAAGTCGGTTCCGGTGCGCAGGCCCTTCACGATCGCCGTCATCCCGCGCGACCTGACGAAGTCGACCACGAGCCCTTGTCCGGACTCCACCCGCAGGTTGCGCAGGTGCGCCGTGGACTCCTCGATCATCGCGATCCGCTCGTCGAGGTCGAACATGCCCTTCTTGGCGGGGTTGGTCAGGATCGCCACCACCACCTGGTCGAACTGGGCCGAGGCGCGTTCGAAGACGTCGATGTGGCCCAACGTGACTGGGTCAAACGAACCGGGGCATACCGCGCCGCTCATGACTCGCGCCGGCGACGATGCACAACGAAGCGATGGGGAGGAGCGGCGCCCATGACGAATGACGGTACACGCCTTCCTCACTCAAATTCGGCCAGCTCCAATCGGGTGTCGCCATACACACGTTCGGGCCACACGGCCCAGCCCGCCGGCCAACTGAGCGTCGCGCCCGCGGCAGCGCGCTCCACCGCCGCGACGGTCCCCTCGCGCACCCAGCCGTGGGCGCTCAGCGCCGCCAGCGCGGCGTTCACCTCGGCCACGTCGATGTCGTAGGGCGGGTCGGCCAGCACGAGATCCACCGCGGATGCGGTCCCACCGGCCAGGACGCTCGCCACCGCACCCCGGCGCAGCGTCGCACCGCCGAAGCCCAGTGCCTCGAAGTTGCGCGCGATGATTGCCGCGGTCCTCGGATCGGACTCCACGAAAAGCGCCGAGGCGGCGCCGCGCGACAGCGCCTCGAGGCCCAGCGCGCCCGATCCGGCGTAGAGGTCGAGCACCGCCACGCCGGTGAGGTCACGGCGCGCGGTCAGGATGTTGAACAGCGATTCGCGTACCCGATCGGTGGTCGGCCTGGTCCCCCGCGGCGGCACGGCGATCCGCCGGCCCCCGGCCACGCCGCCGATGATCCGGGTCACTGGCCGGCAATCACAACAGCGTCGACCAATAGTCCCAGAATCGCACCATGATCAGCAGGAACACCGCCGTGAACCACAGCGCGGCGATCGACCACCGCCATTGGTAAAGAAACTGTGCCGCAGCGGATTCCCGGCCTTGCAGAGCAGGACGGAACGCGATCGACGCGACCACCACCAGCAGCGAGATGGTGACCACCCACACCACCATGCAGTACGGGCACAGCGCACCGATGCGGTACAGGCTCTGGAAGATCAGCCAGTGCACAAACGCCGCGCCGATCAGCACCCCGACCGTGAGCCCAACCCAATACCATTGCGGCAGAGGGACTTTCGTCACTGCCAGCACACCGGTGACCACCACCACCGAAAAGCCCACCAGGCCCAGCAGCGGGTTGGGGAAGCCCAGCAACGACGCCTGCGGCGTGACCATCACGGAACCGCACGACACGATCGGGTTGATGTTGCACGACGGCACGTACGCGGGGTTGAGCAGCAGGTCGATCTTTTCCACCGTCAGAGTCATCGAGGCAACCAGACCGATCACACCGGCGATCAGCACCCACCACGCGCTGGCCGCGGGTGCGCGCGCCCAGGGGCCCGAATCCGGTGTCAGGTCGGCTGTTTGGGCTGACACCGGGGTCGTCATGGGGCGGCGGGTGCGACGGCGCCGTCGATGCCGGGCACGTCACCGACGATCTGTTTGATCTTGGCGACCAACGCATCGGGTGTCGACGGCTGGTAGTCCTCGCCGTTGATCTTGATGGTCGGGGTCGCGCTGATCTTTGCGGCGGCGGCCTCGCCGGTGACCTTGGAAAGGTACTTGCCGCTGTTGATGCAGTCGGGGACCTTGCCGACGACGCCGGCCTCGCGGGCCAGCTCGATCAGCCTCGCGTTGTCGGGGAAGCTGGTGCCGCGTTCGTCGGGCTGGATGTCGGTGCTGTAGAGCGCGCTGTGGAACCGTCGGAACGCATCGATGGATTCGTCGGCGACGCACAGCGCCGCCGCACCCGCCCGAGACGAATAGTTCTGGTTCTTCTGGTTATCCAGGATCGACACCATGGAGTAGTCGGCGGCAATGGCCCCGATGTCGATGAGCTTGGACACCGTCGGCCCGAAGGAGCGCTCGAAACTACCGCACGCCGGGCACAGGAAGTCCTCGTAGAACGTCACCACGGCCTTGGGGTTGCTGGTGCCGGGCTGGTTGACCACCTTGCTCGACGTCACCCGCACCGTGTCGCCCTCTCCGGTGCTGCCGCCCTTCTTGTGGTGCGACGTCACGATGTAGAAGACGAGCGCGACGGCGAAGATCACGATGAAGGCGGTGCCGCCGATCTGGATGAGCCGACCCGATCTGCCGGTGGCGGACTTCACATCGAATCGCGGGGGACGTTTGGGTTTGTCGGCCACAGGTTCGCTGATCCTTCGTGCAGGCATGTCCGGCGGTCGGACAGGGCGCCTCTAGAGTACCGGCCGACGCGCGGCGACGATGCCGGCCGAGACCGACCGGAGGAGGAGTCGGGCACTCAGCTCGAGCGCCCAGCAAATCAGATCCGGCTCAGGTGGGCGCGCAGCGCGGAGATGAGCTCGCTCGTCGCCACGGCGCTGTCGCCGCCCAGCTGAAACAGGTTCACGAAGCCATGGGTCAGCGAGCCCATGTAACGCAGGTCCACCGGGGTGCCGGCGGCCCGCAGCGCCGCCGCGTAGCTCTCGCCCTCGTCGCGCAACGGGTCGAAGCCCCCGACCGCGATCAGCGCGGGCGCCAACCCGGACAGCGACTCGGCCAACAAGGGCGATATCCGCGGGTCCGTCCGATCGAGGCTGGAGCGCCTCAAATATTGCGACTCGAACCAGTCCATGTCGCGCCTGGTCAGCAGGAAGCCGCGGGAGAACAGGCTCATCGACCGGGTCTGTGCGGTGAAGTCGGTCCGTGGGTAGATCAGCCACTGCACCACGGGGGCGGGGCCGCCCTCGTCGCGCGCCAGCTGGCAGACGACGGCGGACAGGTTGCCGCCCGCGCTGTCGCCGCCGACCGCGACCTGCCCGACGGTCGCGCCGAGGTCACCGGCGTGCTCGTACGCCCACTTGAAAGCCACATAGGCGTCCTCGATGGCAGCCGGGGCAGGGTGTTCGGGAGCCAGCCGGTAGTCGATCGACAAGACATGGATGCCGGCGTCCCGGCAGGTCAAGCGGCAGAACGCGTCGGCGTAGTCCAGGTCGCCGAGCGTCCAGCCGCCGCCGTGGTAGTAGACGAGCAACGGCGCCGGCGCGCCGGTGGGCGGACGGTAGTGCCGCGCCCGGATCTCGCCGGCGGGTCCGGGCAGCGTGATCGCGTCCACCTCGACGTGAATCTGCGGGCCGGGAAAACTCATGGTCGTTTCCCGCATCTGGGCACGGGAGGCCGCCACGTCGTCGTCGACCACCAGGCCGTCGATGCCGACGGCGCGCAGCCCCGACAGCATCAGCTGCAGCGTCGGGTCGAGCGTGTTGCCGTCGATGATCACCGAACGACCGCGGACCAGCGCCCGCCGCACGGCGGTCGGGACCCACGGGATTACCTTGACACCCACAGTCGTCGCGGCGCCCTGCAGGCGACTGGTCCATCGCATTGATGTGCCTTTCGCTCCGAGGTCGAGAGCCGGCGCGCCTGGCAGACTTCTGGTCATGACTGCTCCCTACTGACGCTGAACGATGGCAACGCGATCCCCGTCGTCGGCCTCGGTGTCTTCAAGGTCGCGCCGGCGGACGCCGAGCAGGCGGTCCATGCCGCGCCGCGCGCCGGTAACCGGCATATTGACACCGCTGCGGCCTACCAAACGAACGAGAGACCGGACGCGCCCTTGCCAATTCCGACGTGCCGCGCGACCAACTTTACGTGGTGACCAAATTGGCCAACGCCGACCAGGGTTACGACAGCACGCTGAAGGCGTTCCCCCACGTTTCAGGCCAGCATGGACCGCCTCGGGCTCGACTACCTCGACCTATACCTCATCCACTGGCCGATGCCCTCGCTCAACAACGCGTGGTCGCCGCTCGGCCGTGGAGCGCTGCTGACCCACCCCGCCGTCACCGCCGTCGCCGAGGCGCTCGGGCGCACCCCGGCCCAGGTGTTGATTAGGTGGCATATCCAGCTGGGTAATATCGTGATCTCCAAGTCGGTGAACCCCATACGGATTGCGAGCAATTTCGACGTGTTCGATTTCGAACTCAGTGCCTTGGGCTTTGCTCGAATGGCGTCGATATCCTCGGATATCCTCGCTGCACGACGGCACCCGGCTGGGTGCGGATCCACGAACCTTCAATTTCACAGGTAGGTGAATGACGTTGACTGTCGAGTCGGGCACCGCCATACCCTCGGTAGCTCTCAATGACGAAAACACCATTCCGGTGCTCGGACTCGGCGTCGCTGATTTATCGGAGGACGAAACGGAACGCGCGGTATCGGCCGCGCTGGAGGTCGGCTGCCGGCTGATCGACACCGCCGCGGCCTACGGCAACGAAGCCGCCGTCGGCCGTGCGATCGCGGCGTCGGGGATTCCGCGCGCCGAGCTGTTCGTCACCACCAAGCTGGCCACCTCCGACCAGGGTTTCTCCAAGGCGCTGGAGGCCTGCACCGCCAGCTTGGAAAGGCTGGGCCTGGACTATGTCGACCTCTACCTCATCCACTGGCCGGCGCCGTCGCTCGGTAACTACGTGGACGCTTTCGGTGGCTTGATCCAGTGTCGCGGGGAGGAGCATGCCCGCTCGATCGGCGTGTCCAACTTCACCGAGGACCATCTGGAAACCGTCATCGACCTGACGTTCGTGACCCCGGCGGTGAACCAGATCGAGCTGCACCCGCTGCTCAACCAGGCCGACCTGCGCAAGGCCAACGCACAGCACAACGTCGTGACGCAGTCCTACACACCGCTGGCGCTGGGCAAGCTGGTGGACAACCCGACGGTGACCTCGGTGGCCGCCGAATACGGCAAGACGCCCGCCCAGGTGCTGCTGCGGTGGAACGTGCAACTGGGCAATTCGGTGATCTTCCGGTCGAGCAAGGCCGAGCGCATCGCCAGCAACCTGGACATCTTCGATTTCGAACTGGCCGCCGAACACATGGACGTGATCAACAGCCTCAACGACGGCACCCGGCTGCGCCCGGATCCGAATACTTACGCCGGCCCCTAATCGGCTCGGGGCACCTAGCCCGTGGGGCAGGTGGACGCCGCCTGGCGCAGCACGCCCGCCGAAGCCTGGTCCACCGGTAGCTGGTAGCCGCGCAGCACGGCGATGAACTGGATGGCGTACTGACACGCGAACGCGGTGTTCGGCGGCATCCACATGGCCGGCGGCGAATCGCCCTTGTCCTGGTTGGCCTGGCCCTCGACCGCGAGCAGGTTGGCCGGATCGTTGGCGAAACGCAGCCGCTCGGGCTGCCCCCAGTTGTAGGCCCCCATGTCCCAGGCGTAGGCGAGCGGGACGATGTGGTCGATCTGCACCGCTTCGCCGACCTTCGCGCCGCGCTGGAAGACCACGGTGGTGTTGGTGTACGGGTCGTGCAGGGTGCCGGTGGCCACCGCGTTCGGGCAGCGCTTGATCGACACGTAGGTCTTGTCGACGAGGTCGCGGTCGAGGATGTCGTCGCGGGTGTCACAACCGTTGTGCCCCAGCGGCGCGTCGTTGTCGTCGTCCCAGGGGTCGCCGAACGCGGCCCGACGGTAGTCGTAGCGGTGGGTCCGCTGCGGGAGCTGCGCGACACCCGCCAGCACGTCGGCACCGGGTTGCACCGTGGGCACGTCGGCGCGTGCGGCGACTTCGGCGTGCCTGGCCGCCGATGATCCCAGCGTCTGATAGGCCACCAGCACCGCGAGCACCGCGGCGGCCGTCAACCACAGTAGGAGCCTGCGATTCATGACTTGTCCAGGTACTCAATCCGGTCGGTGGTGGTGAATCGCGCTGCCAGCAAAGCCAATTCCGGATTCGAGGGGTCCTCGGCATAGGCCTGGACGCAGAAGTCGCGGGCGGCTTCGATGAACTTGCCATGCTCGGCCAGCGACAACAGCCGTAGGGTCACCGCCTTGCCGGATTGGTTGCGGCCCAGCACATCTCCCTCGCGGCGCTCCTTGAGGTCGAGGTCGGCAAGGGCGAACCCGTCCACGGTGTCGGCGACGGCCCGCAGCCGCCGCCCGGCCGGTGAACCCTCGGGGACCCAGGTGGCGAGCAGGCACAGGCTGGGATGCTCGCCCCGGCCGATGCGGCCGCGCAGCTGGTGCAGCTGGCTGATGCCGAACCGGTCGGCGTCCATGACGAGCATGACCGTCGCGTTGGGGACGTCGACGCCCACCTCGATCACGGTGGTACACACCAGCACATCGATTTCGCCCGCGCGGAAGGCGGCCATCGCGGCGTCCTTCTCCTCGGCCGGCAACCGGCCGTGCATGAGGCCCAGCCGCAGGTTCGCCAGCTCACCGGAATACAACCGGGCGAACAGCCCCTCAGCGGTCGCCGAGGGCCGCGCCGGGCTGCCTTCCCTGCCGGGCTCCTTCTGGGGTTCGTCGGTTTCGTCGATCCGGGGCGTCACGACGTAGGCCTGGCGGCCGTTGGCGACCTCTTCGACGATGCGCTGCCAGGCGCGCCCGAGCCACGTCGGCTTGTCCGCCACGAAGATGACGTTGGTGGTGATCGGTTGGCGCCCGCGCGGGAGTTCGCGCAGCGTCAATGTCTCCAGGTCGCCGTACACGGTCAGGGCCACGGTGCGGGGTATCGGCGTCGCCGTCATCACCAGCAGGTGCGGTGTGATGCCCGCACGGGCCTTGGCGCGCAATTGATCTCGCTGCTCGACCCCGAAGCGATGTTGCTCGTCGACGACCACCATGCCCAGGTTGTGGAATTCCACCGCGTCCTGCAGCAGCGCGTGCGTCCCGATGACGATGCCGACCTGGCCGCTGGCGATCTCGGCGCGGATCTGTTTCTTCTGCGCGGCGGTCATCGAGCCGGTCAACAGCGCCACCCGGGTGGCCTCGTCGGCGCCGCCGAGCTGGCTGCCCATCGCCAACGGCCCGAGCACGTTGGTGATCGACAGAAGATGCTGTGCGGCAAGCACTTCCGTGGGCGCCAGCAGCGCGCACTGGTAGCCCGCGTCCACCATCTGCAGCATCGCCAGCACCGCGACGATGGTCTTGCCGGATCCCACCTCGCCCTGCAGCAGGCGGTTCATCGGGCGCGTCGCCGCAAGCCCGTCGGACAGCGCATCGAGCACTTCCCGCTGTCCGGCGGTGAGCTGAAACGGCAACCGCAGCAACAACTCCGCCGCCAGGCCATCGGCCCGCGGCGGCGCCGGCGGCCCGGATTCCGACTGCTCACCGTGCCGGCGGGCGACCAGCGCCCACTGCAGTCCCACGGCCTCGTCGAAGGTCAATCGTTCGCGTGCGCGGTGACGCTCGTGCTCGTTCTCGGCAAGATGAATGGCGCGCAGCGCCTGGTCTTCGGACATGAGCCCGTGCTCCGCGCGTAGCGATTCGGGCAACGGATCGGGCACCGGGTCCAGGACGGCGAGCACCTGCCGCACGCTGGCGAAGATGTTCCAGCTCTGGAGTTTGGCGCTGGCCGGATAGATCGGGAAGAAGTGATGTTGGAAGGCGTCGGCCAGCTCTTCGCCGGTGGTGGCTTGCGACGTTTCGGCGATGCTCTTGAGCGACTTGGTGCCGCGGTTCCTCCCGTCCGGCGCGTCGACGATGAGGAAGGCGGGGTGCGTCAGCTGCATGACGTTCCTGAAGAAGCCGACCTCACCCGACAGCATCACCTTGGTGCCTTTGGTGAGGTCCTTCTTGATGTAGTTCGCATTGAAGAACGTGGCGGTCACCCTGCCGCGGCCGGAGCCAACCGTGATGCGGTGACATATCTTGTTTCGGTTCTTCTTCATGGGAAACGACTCGGTGTCGACGATGGTGTCGACGATGGTGATGTGCTCACCGGCCGGCGGTCGTTCGTCGTCGGCGCCCCACCGGCTCGCGCCCTCGGTGTAGCTGCGCGGGTAGTGGCGCAGCAGGTCGTCGACCGTCCGGATGCCGAACACTTCGTCGAGCAGATCCGCTACCTTGGCGCCGACAAGAAACTGCAGTCGGTCCGACAGCGACGCCACGGCTACTCGACCCCGATCAGCAGAACGTCGCCGCGGTGGTCGGTGCGGTAGCTGACCAGCTCGGTCCCCGGGTGATTGTCATGCACGTGCCGTTGCAGGGTGTCGCTCATCGCGGTGGCCTCGGCTTCGGCGATGCCGGCCCCGACCAGCACCGTCACCAGGTCGCCGCCGGACGCCAGCAGCAGATCGACGAGGCCGATCGCCGCGCCGGCCACGTCGGCGGCCACGATCAGCACCTCGTCGCCCGCGATGCCCAGGCCGTCACCCGGCTGGCAGCGCCCGGCCCAGGTCAGCGCGCTTTCGGTCGCGATGCGCACCGATCCGTGCCGGGCCGCGCCGGCGGCACGGGCCATGGTGTAGCCGTCGTCGACCGCCTGCCGGCCGGTTTCGTGCACGGCCAGCGCGGCCAGTCCCTGCACCATCGACCCCGTCGGTATCGGTACCACGTCGATTCCCCAGCCGATGGCCGCGGTGCACCCGGCGACCAGCTCCTCGGCGGCCACATAACCGTTGGGCAGCACCATCACCTGCGCGGCACCGGTGTCGACGACGGCCCGCATCAGCTGGTGGGCGCTGATGACCGCGTCCGGATCGGGCTGCAGCACGCAGGCGCCCTCCCCCGAGAACAGCTCGGCGGCGCCGTCTCCGTCGACGACGGCCAGCACGGCCCGCTCGCGCGTCCAGCCGCCCGCGGGCAGCCCGGCGGCGCCGGAGCTCAGCGCCGAGATGACGATCCGGCTGAGCCGCCCGGCCACCAACCCGGCTTCGACCGCGGCCCCGGCGTCGTCGGTGTGCACGTGCACGGAGTAGCTCTCGAGCGCGTCGGAATCCCGCGTGGCTGCTTGGGCGATGGCCACCGATTCGCCGAGCTCCTCGAGGCGGTCCCGCAGTGCGTCCGCCGCCGCGGCATCGCAGTCGTCCAGCCGGTACATGACCTCGAACTGGGGCGTGGGTTGGGCGGCGGGGGCTTCGGGCTGCGGCGCGCGCGGCGACAGCTCGTAGACGGTCCGGGCGGGCGCCTGCCCGGCGACGGTGCAGCGCAAGGCGTCGAGCAGGACGAGCAGGCCGCGCCCGCCGGCGTCGACGGCACCGGCGTTGGCGAGCACATCGAGCTGCTCGGGCGTCTTTTCCAGGGCGACCACCGCCGCGTCGCCGGCCGCGGTGATCGCCGCGGCCAGGCCTTCGTCGGCGCATTCCGCGACCGCCTCTGCGGCGGCACGCAACACCGAGACGATGGTCCCCGGGACCTCGTCGCCGCCCATCGACGCGATCACCAGCTCGACGCCGCGGCGCAACGCGGCCCCCAGGGTGGCGGCGTCGATGTGGGCCAGTTCGCCGCCGGACTCGGCGGCCGCGGCCGCGGTGACGTCGGCGATGCCGCGCAGGATCTGCGAGAGGATCACGCCGGAATTGCCGCGCGCGCCGTTCAGCGCCCCGGTCGACAGGGCCGCCGCCACCCGGGCGACGCACCCCTGGCCGCCGTCGGCGCCGGCCCCCCCGTTCGCCTCCGCCAAGGCCGAGCGCATGGTGAACAGCATGTTGGCGCCGGTGTCCGAATCGGCGACGGGAAACACGTTGAGCCGGTTGATTTCATCGATGTGGGTGATCAGGTCGCTGACGGCGGTGTGCGCCCAATCCCGCAGAGTCACCGCGTCCAGCAGACGGTCCTCCGACGCATCCAGAGTGCCCAGGGCGACCCACCTCCTCCCGCGCCAGCCTCCCGGTGGCGCCAGCGTAGTCCCGCGACGACATGCGCGACGGCGTGCCGCGAGCAAGCACCCGCTAGCCTCGGTGGACCGGCCCATCGAGCCTAGCCAGAGGCGGCGACAGCGCCGGTCCGGAGCGGCGCTGTCGCTGTTGATCGTTTTGGTGGTTTCTCACGACAGTCGGTATTCTGGGCTGGCCCGGCCCGTCCAGATGTATCCCGCGTGCCGGACCCCCAACATTTGAGGAGCTCGAACAATGGCCGCTGTGTGCGATATCTGCGGGAAAGGCCCCGGCTTCGGCAAGTCGGTGTCGCACTCCCACCGCCGCACCAGCCGCCGGTGGGACCCCAACGTCCAGACCGTGCACGTTGTCACCCGTCCGGGCGGCAACAGGCAGCGGCTCAACGTGTGCACGTCCTGCATCAAGGCCGGCAAGGTCGTCCGCGGCTAAGTCAAGGCCTTCAAAGCATGGCGCTTACGCGGCGCGGCTGAGCGGGGCGGTAGGGCACGCATGTGGTCGCGGGCGCGAGCCATTACCTCGCCCAGGGTGTGTACGTCTTGGTCTGAGAGCGAGTCGAACAAGAGGTCGCGTACCACCTGGATGTGACCGGGTAGAACCTTGGCGACAAGGGCTCGGCCCGCCTCGGTGATGTCGACGATTGTGGCTCGCTGGTCATGGGGACTGGCGCCCCGGGTGATGAGCCCCGCTTTTTCCAGCAGTCCGGCCTGATGGGTCAGGCCACTGCGGCTGTACACCACTCCGTCGGCTAGGTCGGTCATGGTGAGTTGCCCGTCGGCGTCGGCGAGCTTGGCCAGGATCTCGAACTGCACGTAACTCAGATCGCCTTCGGCCTTGAGCTGCTGTCGCACGGCGTGTTGGAGCAGGCTGAATGCCTCGGTGAGGGCGAAGTACGTGCTCAGTTGCTCCGGCTTGAGGGCTTCGACCATGCCGCAATCGTACTGCTTCGACATCGAAGCAATGAGACGACGATCACAGCCTCCCCTGGAATTGCTTCAACCTCGAAGCAAGTTGTTCCGTGTGTGCAACTGCTTCGGCGTCGAAGCAAATAGGAAGTGGAGGAAACCATGAAGGCACTGCTTTACCACCGTTACGGCAGCAGCGACGTGCTCGAGTACGCAGAGGTCCAGCGGCCGGCCCCGCGAGCTGGACAGGTGCTGGTGAAGGTGGCCGGGACTTCGTTCAACCCGGTCGATGCGGGCATGCGCGGCGGCTACCTGTCCGAGGTGTACGCGATCACCTTTCCGCACGTACCGGGTATCGACGTGGCGGGGACGATCGCCGAACTCGGCGAGGGGGTGACGGGCTGGAACGTCGGCGACGCGGTCGTGGCGTTGCTCCCGATGGATGCCGACGGTGCTGCCGCCGAGTACGTGCTGGCTCCGGCGGAGGTGTTGACCGCCGCGCCGCGGTCGGTGGCACTGGCCGATGCGGCTGCGTTGCCGACCGCCGGCTTGACCGCGTGGCAGGCTTTGTTCGAAGTCGCCGGATTGAAGGCCGGGCACACGATCCTGATCAACGGTGCGGGCGGAGCTGTCGGCGGCTACGCGGTGCAGCTCGCCAAGGAAGCCGGCGCCACCGTCACCGCAACCGCATCGGCGCGCAGCGTGGACCGTCTGCGCGGCTACGGAGCCGACCGGATCGTCGGCTACATCGACTATGCGGCGCCACCGATCGCCGTTGCCGGACAGCCGTTCGACGTGGTCCTCAACTTGGTGAGCACCTCACCGGAGGAGACCCAGGCGCTGGTTGGCGTCGTCGCCGACGGCGGTTTCCATGTCGGCACCATGACGGCTGGGACGGAGGATTCCGCGCGGGGAGTCCGTGCTCAGCGCGTCTTCGTCCGCAGCGACGCCGCGCAGTTGACCGGCCTCGTCAGCCGCGTCGACGCCGGCCAACTGCGCATCGACGTCGCCGACCGCCGCCCGCTGACCGAGGCCGCCGCAGTGCACGACGCGTCTGACTCCGGCCGGCTGCCCGGCAAGACCATCCTCTTCCCCGCCGATCAATAACACAGCGCGGCTTGTCCCGCCGGCAGCGTCCGGCGGGACAACGCAGCGTTCACTCCCGGACGACGATCACCGTCTTGCCCGCGCGCCGGCCCGGGCGGCGGCCGCTCTCGAACGCCTCCCTGCCCTCGTCGAGCGGGAACGTCGCGGCGATTTCCACGCGCAGCCGGCCGCCGTCCACGAGCGCGGCGAGCTCGTCGAGCTGACCCCTATTCGGGGTGACGATGAAAAACGTTGCGGTAATGCCGTACTCATCGGCCTTGCCCTCCGGAGGGGGCGCCGACAGGGTGACCAGTCGTCCGCCACGGCGCAACACGGCGAAGGATTGGTCTAACGCCTCGCCGCCGACGGTGTCGATGACGACGTCGTAGGGGCCGCTTTCGTCGAACGCCTCGGTGCGCACGTCGATCACCCGTTGCGCGCCGAATCCGCCGAGGAGCTCGCGGGCGTCGCTGCGCACGGTCGCGGTGACGTGGGCGCCGAGGATGGCCGCCAGCTGAACGGTCAAGGCGCCGACGCCGCCCGCCCCGCCGAGCACCAGCACCGCCTCTCCGGGCCGGACCGCGGCTTGGTCGACGAGAGCCTGCAGGGCGGTGAGCCCCGCCAGCGGCAACGCGGCGGCGACAGCGTGCGACACGGCCGACGGCTTGGCGGCGACGTCGGTGGCAGGGACGGCGACGAATTCGGCCGCCGCGCCGTCGCGGTCGAAATCGATCAACCCGTACACCTCGTCGCCGGGCGCGAAATCCGTTACCCCGGAGCTGGTTTCGGCGACGACGCCGGACACCTCGTGGGACGGGATGATCGGGGTGCGGTCGACGCCGTCGCGGGTCCAGGTCTCGGGCCACGTCAGCTCGTCGAATGTGATGGCCGCGGCGCGCACCGACACCAGGACCTCGCCGGCCGCTGGTACCGGCACCGGCGCGCGCTCGACGACGAGCACCTCGGGGCCGCCGGGGCGGTGTGCTCGCAGCGCGGTCATCTCGGTCACGGCAGGCTCCAATCGATCGGGTCGGCGCCCATTCCCGTCAGCAGCTCGTTGGCGCGGCTGAACGGGCGCGAGCCGAAAAAACCGCGCGAGGCCGACAGCGGCGACGGGTGCGGCGATTCGATCGCCACGTAATTGCCTTCGGCCAGAATGGGTTTGAGAGTTGACGCGTCGCGGCCCCACAGGATGGCCACCAGCGGCTGCGACCGGTCGGCCAGCGCGCGGATCGCGCACTCCGTCACCGCCTCCCAGCCTTTGCCGCGATGCGACGCGGGGTTGTTGGGGCGCACCGTAAGGACCCTGTTCAACAGCAGCACGCCGCGCTGCGCCCAGGGCGTCAAATCGCCGCAGGCGGGATGCGGATGGCCCAGGTCGGCGGTGTACTCGTCGAAGATGTTGGCCAGGCTGCGCGGCAGCGGGCGCACCTCGGGTGCCACCGAGAAGCTCAGGCCCACCGCGTGCCCGGGCGTCGGGTAGGGGTCCTGCCCGACGATCAAGACCCTGACGTTGTCGAACGGATAGGTGAAGGCGCGCAACACGTTCGGGCCCGCGGGCAGGTACCTGCGGCCGGCCGCGATCTCGGCACGCAGGAACTGGCCCATCTGGGCGACCTGGTCGGTGACCGGCTTGAGCGCGGTCGCCCAGCCCGGCTCGACGAGTTCGTTCAACGGGCGCGCCGTCATCGCAGCCCCTTCACCAGGAGCACCACCGTGTCGGCGCCCGCACGACGGTCCTTCGAGATCTCTTGGTATTCGGGCGATTGCGCCCAGCCTCGGAACGCGGCCTCGTCCGGAAACGACATCAGCACCAGCTTCTCGCGGTCCCAGGAGCCCTCGATGACCTCGGGCGACTCGTCGGCGGCCAGCAGCGTGCCCGCGTGACGGCGGAAGACACCCATGAACCGTGCCTGGTACCGGTCGTAGGCTGCCCCGTCGGTGAATTTCAGCTGGGCGATCGCATAGACGGTCACGTTGACATCACAAGCCACCCTAACCGCGCTCAATTGGCCGCCTCCTCCTCGGGCGGCACGCGGCCCGCATCGTCACCGGCCGAAAGAGGACCAGCCCGCATAACCGCTCCACTCCCGCCCGTCGACGAGCACCCGGGCCGGCCCGTCGAGCACCCGCCCGATCTCGCGCCACCCGGCCGGCACCGGACCGGCGAAACAGGCCACCAGGGCGTGGTCTTCGCCCCCGGCGAGCACCCACGGCCACGGATCGTCGCCCATGGCGAGGGCCGCCGCGGCCAGGGCGTCGTGGTCCGTGCGCAGGGCCGCGGTGGACAAATCGATCGCCACCCCCGACGCCTCCGCGACGTGCCGCAGGTCGGCGATCAGCCCGTCGGAGACATCGATCATCGCCTGCGCCCCCGCGGCCGCGGCCGCCGCGCCCTGGCCGTACGGCGGCTCCGGCACCAGGTGGCGACGCCGCAATTCCTGGAAATCGTGAATATCGTTCTGCCACAACGCGTATCCAGCGGCAGAGCGGCCCAGCTCCCCCGCGACCGCGAGCACCGAACCGGCCTTGGCTCCGGACCGCAACACCGGCGCGTGACCGTCGAGGTCGCCCAGCACCGTCACCGACAGCACCCACTGCGGGCAGCTGACCAGGTCGCCGCCGGCGCGGCCGGCGCCGACCCGCTCCGCCTCGTCCCACATCCCGTCGACCAGGGCGTCGACCTGCCCCGAAGGCGTGTCACCGGGCGCCCCGAAGCCGACCACGAAGGCCGTGGGCCGCGCGCCCATCGCCTCGATGTCGGCGGCGTTTTGGGCGATCGCCTTGCGGCCCACGTCGTGCGGTGTCGACCAGTCCAGCCGAAAGTGCCGATCCTGCACCAGCACATCGGTGGAAACCACGGCACGACCGTCGCGGAGCGAAACCACCGCCGCGTCGTCGCCGGGCCCCAGCAGCACCGCGGCGGGCTGCCGGCGGCCCCGCACCGCCCGATCGATGACCGCGAACTCGCCGAGCTGTTGCAGCGTGGGGGACTCCCCCGATGGCTCGTCGCGCACGCCACCTCCTCCGGCCATGCGGGCCGCCGTACGTCGTCCGACCTGCGGTAAGTTGGGTTCCTGCCCGCGTGAGCGGACGGCGCCAGTGTATGAGAAGGAGGTCCGCGGGCGGTGAAGACCGACCCCGATGCCCGTTCCGCCGCCGACACGGGACCACCGCGCGCCGTGATGATCGCCGCCGTCGCGGTGGCCGTCGTGGCGATCGGCGTAGTCCTGGCCATCGCGGCAACACGCCAGGCCCCGCCGCAACCCGTTGCGGTACCAGGCTTCCCGGCGCCGCAGGCGACCAGCGCCGCGTGCCGGGCGCTGGCCGACGCACTGCCGCAGCGGCTCGGGGACTACCAGCGAGCGCAATTGGCGCAGCCGGCTCCCCCGGGCGCGACGGCGTGGCGGGCCGGGCCCGACGACCAGCCGGTGGTCTTGCGCTGCGGGCTCGACCGCCCCGCCGACTTCGTGGTCGGGTCCCCCATCCAGGTCGTCGATCGAGTGCAGTGGTTTGAGGTCTCCGCCGGACCGCAATCCGGCGGTGACGCCGGCCGATCCACCTGGTACACGGTGGACCGGCCGGTGTATGTGGCGCTGACGCTGCCGTCGGGGTCGGGCCCGACGCCGATCCAGGAGGTCTCCGAGGTGATCGACCACGCCATGGCGGCGGTGCCCATCGATCCCGCTCCGGCTCGTTGATGGCGCGTTAGCGCAGACCCACGCCCCGGGCCAACGCCGTCTCGACCATGGTCGCGAGAAGGGTGGGATAGTCGACGCCGCTGGCAGCCCACATCCTCGGGTACATCGAGATCGTGGTGAACCCCGGCATCGTGTTGATCTCGTTGATCAGGGGCCCGTCCTCGGTGAGGAAGAAGTCCACCCGGGCCAGCCCCTGGCAGTCGATGGCTTTGAATGCCCGGATCGCCAGTTGGCGCACCGCGTCGGCGACATCGTCGTCGACCTTCGCCGGCACGTCCAATTCGGCTGCGTCGTCGAGGTATTTCGTCGCGAAGTCGTAGAAGGAGTCCTCGCGGCCCCGCACCCCGGCCACCCGGATCTCGCCGACGGTGCTGGCTTGCACTGTGCCGTCGGGCATTTCGAGCACGCCGCACTCCAGCTCGCGACCGTTGACCGCCGCCTCGACGATCACCTTGGGATCGTGCCGGCGCGCATGCGCGACCGCCGCGGCCAGCTCGTCCCAACCAGAGATCCGGCTGACGCCGATCGAAGAGCCGCCCCGGGCGGGTTTGACGAACGCGGGCAATCCGAGCCGCTGGCACTCGTCGAGACGCAGCGCCGACCGGGACGGGCGCAGCACCGCATGCGGACCGATCGGAAGTCCCTCGGCGGCAAGCAGTTTCTTGGTGAACTCCTTGTCCATGCCTGCGGCGCTGGCGAGCACGCCGGCACCGACGTAGGGCACCCCGGCGAGCTCGAGCAGCCCCTGGATCGTGCCGTCCTCGCCATACGGGCCGTGCAGCACCGGGAACACCACGTCGACGGACGCCAGAACCTCACTGGCGCCGGGCGAAAGCGACACCAGCTGGCCGCTTCGCCGCGGGTCCGCCGGCAGGGCGAGCTCGGTCCCGGAGTCCGCGGTCACCTCGGGCAGGTGGCGGTCGGTGATCACCAGCGCCTCGGGGTCGCCGTCGGTCAGCACCCACGAACCTTCCGGGGTGATGCCGACCGCGGTCACATCGAACCGCTGCGGGTCGAGATTGCGCAGGATGCTGCCCGCCGACACGCACGAGATGGCGTGCTCGTTGCTGCGCCCGCCGAACACGACGGCGACGCGCACACGGCTGTCGCTGGCACTCACAACCTAAAGAGGCTACCGGTTGAGCGGCCCTCGGGTCGGGCGTCGGGCTGCCAGCTGGGGTTTCCGTCGCGCCGGGTTCACTCCGGCTTGGTCCTGCGGCCCAGCAGCAACGCCATCGCCTCGTCCACCGACAGCCCCTTGTGGCACACCTGGTGCACGGCGTCCGTCAGCGGCATCTCCACGTCGTAACTGGATGCCAGCGCCAGCACCGCCTCGCACGACGTCACCCCCTCGGCGACGTGCCCGTCCCTCGCCTGCATCGCCGACTCCATGGTCCCGCCGCGGCCCAGGCATTCGCCGAAGGACCGGTTGCGGGAATACGGAGACGTACAGGTGGCCACCAGGTCGCCCACGCCCGCCAAGCCGGCCAGCGTCGCGCCCTTGGCACCGAGCGCCATTCCCAGCCGCATGATCTCCGCCAGGCCCCGGGTGATGATGGCCGCCGCGGTGTTTTCGCCGAGCCCGACGCCGGCCGCCATCCCGCACGCCAGGGCGATGACGTTTTTGCAGGCCCCGCCGATCTCGGTGCCGACCACGTCGCTGTTGGTATAAGGGCGGAAGTATCCGCTGTTCAGCATGCGCTGCACGGCAACCGCGCGGCCGGAGTCGCTGCACGCGACGACCGTGGCGGCGGGCTGACATTGGGCGATCTCACTGGCCAGGTTGGGCCCCGAAATGACCGCGACCTGTGCGGGATCCACGCCCGTCACAGAAAGGATCACCTGGCTCATCCGCATCAGCGTGCCGAGCTCGATCCCCTTGGCAAGGCTGACCAGGGTCGCGCCGGCAGCCACCGATGGCGCCCACGCCTCGAGGTTGGCCCGCATCGTCTGGGCCGGCACTCCCAGCAGGACCGTCGACGCACCGCGCAGCGCTTCGTCGGCGTCGGTGGTGGCGCGGACGCCCGGCGGTAGCAAGGTGCCGGGCAGGTAGGCGGCGTTGACTCGAGTGGCGTTGATCTCGTCTGCGACGTTGGATCTTCGGGCCCACAGGACGACCTCCGTCTCGGGTCCGCCGGCGTCGACAAGCACCTTGGCCAGCGCCGTGCCCCACGCGCCGGCGCCCATCACCGCAACGGCGCCTTCCGACCTGGGCATTGTGCTGGCCATTCACCACCCCCTTCTGTCGTCGCGCGGCATCTGCAGCCGCTACACCTTAGATCCAGCGGCGGTCCGGCGTCACGCGCTCCAGCCTCACAGCGATGCGGGCAGCGCCGCTGGCAGGATGGCGCCATGAGCGGCACACGCGCCGGCGGCGGGGGCGACAACGTTGGTGATGTGGCGCTCATCATCGCCGTCAAGCGGTTGACCGCCGCGAAGACCAGGCTGGCCCCGGTGTTCTCGGCGCGCACCCGGGAGGCTGTGGTGCTGGCCATGTTGGTCGACACCCTGTCCGCCGCGGCGGGCGTCGCGGCGCTGGGCTCGATCACCGTCGTCACGCCCGACGAAGCCGCGGCGGCCACGGCGATCGAACTCGGAGTGGACGTGCTGGCCGATCCGACGCCCGAGGGCCACAGCGATCCACTGAACAACGCGATCGCCTCGGCGGAGCGGGCCCTAGTCCTGACATTCTCGAATATCGTTGTGCTGCAAGGAGATTTGCCCGCCTTGCAGACTCAGGAACTGGCCGAGGCGATCGCCGCCGCCCGCCAGCACCGGCGCAGCTTCGTTGCCGACCGGTTGGCAACGGGAACCGCCGCGCTCTGCGCGTTCGGAGCTGCGCTCGATCCGCACTTTGGGCCGGATTCCTGCGCGCGGCACCGCCGTTCGGGCGCGATCGAGCTGACGGGTGCGTGGCCCGGCCTGCGGTGCGACGTCGACACGCCCGCCGACCTGGCCGCCGCGCGACGCCTCGGGGTGGGATCGGCGACCGCCCGGGCCCTCTCGCAGCATTAGCCCGCCGGCACAGCAGCAAACCTGTCCAGGCGATGAACGGCACACCAACGGCGAATCGATGGACCTCGGACGCTGGCAGCACAGCGGGCGATGAGCAATGATTCCATGGTGACTGAAATCGAAGCCGAAACGCGCCTGGAAGAAACTGAATGGCGGACCGACGACTCGGCCGTGGCGGCGCCGCCTGCGGCGACACCCGCCGCCATCCAGGACGCGCTGCCGGAGGACCGCTACCTCAACCGCGAACTGAGCTGGCTGGACTTCAATGCGCGCGTGCTGGCGCTCGCGGACGACAACTCCCTGCCGCTGCTGGAGCGCGCCAAGTTCTTGGCGATCTTCGCTTCCAATCTCGACGAGTTCTACATGGTTCGGGTCGCGGGCCTCAAGCGCCGCGACGAGATGGGGCTGTCGGTCCGCTCGGCCGACGGCCTGAGCCCGCGCGAACAGCTGGCGCGCATCGGCGAACAGACCCAGCGAATCGCTACCCGGCACGCCCGGGTGTTTCTGGATTCGGTACGACCGGCGCTGGCCGAGGAAGGCATTCATATTGTCACGTGGGCCGATCTGGATCAGGCTGAGCGCGACCAACTGTCGACGTATTTCAACGAGCAGGTCTTCCCGGTCCTGACACCACTGGCCGTCGACCCCGCTCACCCGTTCCCGTTCGTCAGCGGGCTGAGCCTGAATCTGGCGGTCACGGTCCGCCACCCCGAGGACGGCGGCACGCACTTCGCCCGGGTCAAGGTGCCCAACAACGTCGATCGCTTCGTCGAACTCGACGGCCGCGAGGGGCTCGACGGGGCCGAGGGGCAGACCATAATCCGGTACCTGCCAATGGAAGAACTGATCGCGGCGTTCCTTCCGCTGCTGTTCTCGGGCATGGAAATCGTCGAGCATCACGCGTTCCGCATTACCCGCAACGCCGACTTCGAGGTGGAAGAGGACCGCGACGAAGACCTGCTCCAGGCGCTGGAGCGGGAGTTGGCGCGCAGGCGGTTCGGCCCACCGGTGCGGCTCGAGATCGCCGACGACATGACCGAAGGCATGCTGGAATTGCTGCTGCGGGAACTCGAAGTGAATCCCGATGACGTCATCGAAGTGCCCGGCCTTCTGGACCTTTCGTCGTTGTGGCAGATCTACGGGCTGGACCGTCCGGCGCTCAAGGACCGGCCGTTCATTCCGGACACCCACCCCGCCTTCGTCGATCGCGAAACACCCAAGAGCATCTTCGCGACGCTGCGCGAAGGCGATGTGCTGGTGCACCACCCGTACGACTCATTCTCCACCAGCGTGCAGCGTTTCATCGAGCAGTCGGCGGCCGATCCCAACGTGCTGGCGATCAAACAGACCCTGTACCGCACGTCCGGTGATTCGCCGATCGTCCGGGCGCTCATCGCCGCCGCCGAGGCCGGAAAGCAAGTGGTGGCAATGGTGGAGATCAAGGCGCGCTTCGACGAACAGGCCAACATTCGCTGGGCCCGCACGCTGGAGCAGGCGGGCGTCCATGTGGTCTACGGGTTCGTCGGGCTCAAGACACACTGCAAGACCTGCCTGGTGGTGCGCCGCGAAGGTTCAACGATCCGGCGCTACTGCCATGTGGGGACCGGCAACTACAACGGCAAGACGGCGCGGCTGTATGAGGACGTCGGTCTCCTCACGGCCGCCCCCGACATCGGGGCAGACCTGACCGACCTGTTCAATTCGCTCACCGGCTACTCGCGCAAGGTGTCCTACCGCAACCTCTTGGTGGCGCCGCACAGCATTCGCGCCGGCATCATCGCGCGCGTCGAGCGCGAGGTCGAGGCTCACCGCGAAAGCGGCGGGGGGCGCATCCGGCTCAAGATGAACGCCCTTGTCGACGAGCAGGTCATCGACGCGCTTTATCGCGCGTCCCAGGCCGGCGTGCGCGTCGAGATAGTGGTGCGCGGCATCTGCGCGCTGCGCCCCGGCGCGGAAGGCTTTTCGGAGAACATTTCCGTCCGCTCGATCCTCGGCCGATTCCTGGAGCACTCGCGGATCGTCCATTTCGATCGCATCAACGAGTTCTGGATCGGCAGTGCGGACATGATGCACCGCAACCTCGACCGGCGAGTCGAGGTGCTGGTTCAGGTCAAGGACCCAAGGCTCACCGCATATCTGGACGACTTGTTCGAGTCCGCTCTGGACCCGTCCACTCGGTGCTGGGAGCTCGGGCCCGACGGGCAGTGGACGGCATCGCCACAAGATGGTCATAGCGTGCGCGATCATCAGGAGTCACTGATGGAGCTGCACCGCGGCACTTGAGCCTATGTGGTAGCTTTCCAGGTTCACGCCCACGGCCGGAGCGACCCTAGCCGAATTGACCTGCAGGAGTTGACTTGCCGACCCAGAACTCGTCCGCCGCTCGGCGCTCGGGGAGCAAGATCGTGTACGCCGCAGGCGCGGTGTTGTGGCGACCGGGCCACGCCGATTCCGCCGAACCGGACCTCGAGATCGCCGTGATCCATCGCCCCCGCTACGACGACTGGTCGCTGCCCAAGGGCAAAGTGGACCCGGGTGAGACGGCGCCCGTCGCCGCGGTCCGGGAGATATTGGAGGAAACGGGTCACGGCGCCGTGCTCGGCAGGCGGCTCGACATGGTGAGCTACCCGATCGACCAAGGCGTCAAAAAGGTCTACTACTGGGCGGCGCGCAGCACCGGCGGCGAGTTCGCACCGGGCAGCGAGGTCGATGAGTTGGTGTGGCTGCCGGTCGCCGACGCGAAAGACAAACTCACCTACAGCCACGATCGAAAGATGTTGCGCCGCTTCGCTAAACACCCCGCCGACACGCATAGCGTCCTGGTGGTCCGGCACGCCACCGCCGGGCGGAAGTCACGTTTCAAGGGCGACGACACCAAGCGACCGCTGGACAAGCGCGGACTCGCGCAGGCCGAGGCACTGGTTCCGCAGCTGCTGGCCTTCGGCGCCACCGGCGTGCACGCGGCCGACCGGCTCCGCTGCCAGCAGACCGTCGAACCGCTCGCCGAAGAACTCGGGGTGACCGTGCAGAACGAGCCCATGCTGACCGAGGAGTCCTACTCCAAGAGCCCTAAACGCGGGCGCCACCGGATGCTGCAGATCGCGGCGGAGGAAGGCACCCCGGTGATCTGTACCCAGGGCAAGGTGATTCCGGACCTGATCGAGTGGTGGTGCGATCGCGACGGCGTGAAGCCCGATAAGTCCCGCAACCACAAGGGCAGTACGTGGGTGCTGTCGCTGTCAGGCGGCCGGCTGGTCGCCGCCGACCACATCGGCGGCGCCCTGGCCGCCAACGTGCGGGCCTGACACGCGAATACCCTCCGGGTGGCGTCGCTGCCACCCCGAAGGGTATTCGCGTGTGGAACTTCCTACTTGCGGCCGCGCCGCGAGGTGGTCTTCTTGGCAGGAGCCTTGCTGGCCGGTCTCTTTGAGGCTGCCTTCTTGGCCGGAGCCTTGGTGGCGGCCTTCTTGGCCGGAGCCTTCTTGGCCGCCGAAGTCGCCTTGGTCGCCGCCTTCTTGGCGGGGGCCTTGGTGGCCGCCTTCTTGGCCGGGGCCTTGGTCGCCGCCTTCTTGGCCGGGGCCTTGGTCGCCGCCTTCTTGGCCGGGGCCTTGGTCGCGGCCTTCTTGGCCGTGGTCTTGCTCGCCGCCTTCTTCGCCGGCGCCTTCTTGGCAGCCTTCTTGGCCGCGCCACCGCTTGCTACCACACCACGTTTCACGGCCGGTCCTTCCGCCGGGAGGCGCTGTGCGCCAGAGACAACCGCTTTGAATTGAGCACCGGGCCGGAACGCCGGGACCGACGTCGGCTTCACCTTCACCGTCTCGCCGGTACGCGGATTGCGGGCGACCCGCGCCGCGCGCCGGCGCTGCTCGAACACACCGAACCCGGTAATTGTGACGCTGTCACCCTTGTGCACCGCACGCACAATGGTGTCGACGACATTCTCGACGGCAGCGGTCGCTTGCCGACGGTCCGAGCCCAATTTCTGCGTGAGCACGTCAATGAGCTCTGCTTTGTTCATCCAAAACCCTCCGAAGCTAGTGGTCCTCGTTTTGCGAACCGACTAGTGGACACGGTAAACCCTCACCCAGCAAATTTCCAAGAGCCACGCGCAATTTCAGGACCGAACGACCGATGTTTTCGGAATCCGGTTGCCTCCCTTGACCGGTGGCGGACCGCGGAATCGGGCCGGTTTACTTAGCCGACCGAGAAGAAAAACCGTCCCGGTCGGCCCCTCAGGAGGTGGGTAGAGTGCGCGGTTTCCACTCCGGGCGCGCCGCCTCGAATGCCTCGATTTCGTCGAGTTTCCGCAGCGTAACGGCTATATCGTCAAGACCTTCGAGCAGTCTGAAAGCGGTGTGGTCGTCAATCTTGAACGGCAGCACCGCCGTTCCGGCGGTGATATTCCGATCTTGAAGATTGGCAGTGATTTCCAAGCCAGGGCTCTGCTCGATCAGCTTCCAAAGAAGTTCCACGCCGTCTTGGGAAACTTCGGCCGCCAGCAGTCCCGCCTTGCCGGCGTTGCCCCGAAAAATGTCACCGAATCGAGACGAGATGACGACCCGGAACCCGTAGTCCATCAGCGCCCACACCGCGTGCTCACGCGACGAGCCGGTGCCGAAATCGGGTCCGGCCACCAGAACCGAGCCGCGATCAAAGGGGCTGAGGTTTAGCACGAATGACGGATCCGACCGCCACGAAGCGAACAAGCCGTCCTCGAAACCGGTTCGGGTTACGCGCTTCAAATACACCGCGGGAATGATCTGGTCGGTATCGACATTGGACCGCCGCAGCGGCACGCCAATACCGGTGTGGGTGCGAAAGGCTTCCATCCTCGTCCTCGATTCAGTGTTCTTAGTTCAGGTCGGCCGGCGCGGACAGCCTGCCCGTTACCGCCGTCGCGGCGGCGACGGCCGGCGACACCAGATGCGTGCGTCCGCCTTTACCCTGCCGCCCTTCGAAATTGCGGTTGGACGTCGCGGCGCACCGCTCCCCCGGCGCGAGCTGATCGGGGTTCATTCCCAGGCACATCGAGCACCCCGCCTGCCGCCACTCGGCGCCCGCGGCGGTGAAAACCTCACCCAGCCCTTCGGCTTCGGCCTGCGCGCGCACCCGCATGGAGCCCGGGACGACGAGCATCCGGACCCCGTCGGCCACCTTGCGGCCACGCAACACGTCGGCCACCGCGCGCAGGTCTTCGATACGACCGTTGGTACAAGAGCCGACGAACACGGCGTCGACACCGATATCACGCATCGCCGTGCCCGGCCGAAGGTCCATGTACGCCAAGGCTTTCTCGGCGGCCTGCCGTTCGCCTTCGTCGGGCATCTGTTCGGGATCCGGCACGGCCGCGGACAGGGGCACCCCCTGGCCGGGGTTCGTTCCCCACGTGACGAACGGGCTCAACGAGGCCGCGTCGAGATAGACCTCGGTGTCGAAGACGGCGCCCGGGTCGGTGCGCAGCTGCCGCCAGTACCGAAGCGCGGCATCCCACTGCGCCCCGGTCGGCGCGTGCGGGCGGCCGCGCAAGAACTCGTAAGTGGTCTCGTCCGGCGCGACCATGCCGGCCCGGGCGCCGGCTTCGATGCTCATGTTGCAGACCGTCATCCGGCCCTCCATCGACAGCGATTCGATGGCGCTGCCGCGGTATTCGATGACGTGGCCCTGGCCGCCGCCGGTGCTGATCTTGGCGATCAACACCAGGATGATGTCCTTGGCGGTGACACCGGCGGGCAGCTGACCGTCGACATTGACCGCCATCGTCTTGAAGGGCCGCAGCGGCAACGTCTGGGTGGCCAGCACGTGTTCAACCTCCGAGGTGCCGATCCCCATCGCCAGCGCCCCGAACGCGCCATGGGTGGAAGTGTGACTGTCCCCACAGACGATCGTCATTCCCGGTTGGGTCAGGCCCAATTGGGGCCCGACGACATGCACGATGCCCTGGTCGATGTCGCCCATCGGGTATAGCCGGACGCCGAATTCAGCGCAGTTTCGCCGCAACGTCTCTACCTGGGTGCGCGACACCGGGTCGGCGATCGGCTTGTCGATGTCCACGGTGGGCACGTTGTGGTCCTCGGTGGCAAGCGTCAGGTCGGGCCGCCGCACGGGCCGGCCGGCCAGGCGCAGGCCGTCGAATGCCTGCGGGCTGGTGACCTCGTGCACCAAATGCAGATCGATATAGATCAAGTCGGGCGCACCGGTCCCGTCACCCGACGAGCCGGGAACCACAACGTGGTCGGCCCATACCTTTTCGGCCATGGTGCGCGGCGTGCCTGGACCGTCCGCCTTGGTGTCGTGTGCCATTTCGCCTCTGTTCGGTGCTTCGGGGCTGCATCTCAGCATGCGAGACGCTACTATCTCTATGTGAGACAGCATAGCGGCATCGGCGTCCTCGACAAAGCGGTGGGCGTGCTGCAGACGATCGCGGAATCCCCGTGCGGGTTGGCCGAACTGTGCGAGCGAACCGCGTTGCCCAGGGCCACCGCCTACCGGCTGGCGGCCGCCCTGGAGGTCCATCGGCTGGTGGCGCGCGACGGCGAAGGGCGTTGGGGTCTGGGTCCCGCGGTCACCGAACTCGCGGCCCGTGTCGACGATCCCCTGCTGGCGGCGAGCGCGGCGGTGCTGCCCGCGTTGCGCGAGACGACCGGCGAAAGTGTGCAGCTGTATCGCCGCGAGGGCACTTCCCGGGTCTGCGTGGCCGCCGTGGAACCGGCTGCGGGTCTTCGCGATACGGTCCCGGTCGGCGCGCGGTTGCCGATGACCGCGGGCTCGGGCGCCAAAGTCTTGCTCGCCTACAGCGACGCCGCGACACAGAAAGCCGTGCTGCCGACCGCGAAATTCACCGACCGGGCGCTGGTCGAGGTGCGCCGGCGCGGTTGGGCACAGAGCGTCGCCGAGCGCGAGCCGGGCGTCGCGAGCGTGTCGGCGCCGGTGCGTGACGGCCGCGGTGACGTGATCGCGGCGATTTCGGTGTCGGGGCCCATCGACCGGATCGGGCGGCGGCCGGGGGCCCGCTGGGCCGCAGACCTTCTGGCTGCCGCGGAGGCCCTCACCCGTCGGGTCTAGGTCGCCTAGGGCTTCGCATGGGTAGCCACGGCATCGCGTGTGCGTTCAGGCCTTCGCGTGTGTTCTCAGGGCGCCAGGACCGCACAATCGCCGCCCTTGACGCACACTCAAAGCCGTCACTGCACACTCGACGCCATCACGGCACCGGCGACGAAATGGATACTCCCCCGGCATCGCGTGTGCGTTCAGGCCTTCGCGTGTGTTCTCAGGGCGCCAGCAGCGCACAACCGCCACCCTCAGCACACACTCCACGCCACCAATGCACGGCCTAAGCAAACGGCCTGACAGACTGACGCCATGGGAACCAATCAGCGCGCGAGCATCGTCATGTCCGACGACGAGATCGCCGATTTTGTCACCAAGAGCCGCACCGGCACGCTGGCCACCGTCGGCCCCGACGGCCAGCCGCACCTGACCGCGATGTGGTACGCGGTGGTCGACGGTGAAGTCTGGCTCGAGACCAAGGCGAAGTCGCAGAAGGCGGTCAACGTCAAACGGGACCCGCGGGTGAGCTTTTTGATCGAGGGCGGCGACACCTACGACACGCTGCGTGGGGTGTCCTTCGAAGGCGTCGCCGAGATCGTCGACGATCCCGACGTCTCGCACCGGGTGGGCGTCAGCGTGTTCGAGCGTTACACCGGCCCGTACACCGACGAGATGAAGCCCTTCGTTGAGCAGATGATGAACAAGCGGGTCTGCGTGCGCATCGTGGCGCGTCGCGCCCGCTCATGGGATCACCGCAAGCTCGGCCTGCCGCCGATGCCGGTGGGCGGGACGACCGCACCGGCGGTCGCGGGGAACGGCCAGTAGCCGCATGCGGACGGATTTTGTAGCCCCGATGGGATTCGAACCCACGCTACCGCCGTGAGAGGGCGGCGTCCTAGGCCGCTAGACGACGGGGCCAGAACCGATCCGAGCTGCCAGCATAGCTCACAGCCGTAGGCGCACCTAATCGCTTGCGCTGGTGCGGCTTTGCTGGGGTACCAGGACTCGAACCTAGAATGGCTGAACCAGAATCAGCTGTGTTGCCAATTACACCATACCCCATTGGCTGCCTAAAACCGCTGGTCAGAGCGAGTTCTGCGGGCTATTGCCAACCCCCGAGACCGCCGCTGCCGACCGTTCTAGGCCTTTGTAAACCGCAGTGCAGACTACCAAAGATTTAGGCTGCGTCATCGCGCGTGGTCCTCAGCCGCAGCAGGCTGCGGTCACGGCCGAGCAGCTCGAGTGATTCGAACAGCGGCGGGCTGATGGTTGTTCCCGTGGCGGCGACCCTGATCGGACCGAACGCCTTGCGGGGTTTGAGCGCCAGGCCCTCGATGAGCGCGGCCTTGAGGGCGGCCTCGATGTTGTGCGCGGTCCAGTCCGTCACGCCGTCCAGCGCGGCCAGCGCCGCGTCGAGCACCGCGAGCCCGTCCGGGCCCAGCTCCTTGGCGGCGGCCTTGGGGTCGATCGCATATTCGTCGTCGTTGAGGAACTTCAGCAGGTCCCAGGCGTCGCCCAGGACGACGATGCGGGTCTGCACCAGTTCGGCGGCGACGGCGAATCCGGCGTCATCGAGATCGACGTGCTGGCCGTGCCCGTCGAGGTAGTCGCGCAGCCGGGCGGTGAATTCGTCCGCGTCCAGCATCCGGATGTGCTCGGCGTTCAGCGCGTCGGCCTTCTTCTGGTCGAACCGGGCCGGGTTGGCGTTGACGTCGACGACGTCGAACGCGGCCACCATCTCGTCGAGGGTAAACAGGTCGCGATCGTCGGCGATCGCCCAGCCGAGCAGCGCAAGGTAGTTCAGCAGCCCCTCGGGGATGAAGCCCCGGTCGCGATGGGCGAACAGGTTCGACTGCGGATCGCGCTTGGAAAGTTTCTTGGTCCCCTCCCCCAATACCGTTGGCAGATGGGCGAATTGCGGAGTCTGTTCGGCGACCCCGATCCGGATCAGCGCCTGATACAGGGCGAGCTGGCGCGGGGTCGACGGCAGCAGGTCCTCGCCGCGCAGCACGTGGGTGATCTTCATCAGCGCGTCGTCGACCGGGTTGACCAAGGTGTACAACGGATCTCCGTTGGCGCGGGTCAGCGCGAAATCGGGGACGGTGCCCGCCGCGAACGTGGTGGTTCCGCGCACCAGGTCGTCCCAACCGATGTCTTCGTCGGGCATCCGCAGCCGCACCACCGGCTGCCGGCCTTCGGCGAGAAAGGCCGCGCGCTGCGAATCGGTCAGCTGCCGGTCGAAGTTGTCGTAACCCAGCTTGGGGTTGCGGCCCGCCGCGATGTGGCGCGCCTCGACCTCCTCGGCGGTGGAGAAGGCGTAGTAGGCCTCCCCCGCCTCGAGCAGCTTGGCCACCACGTCGCGGTAGATCTCGCTGCGCTGCGACTGCCGGTACGGGCCGTACGGTCCGCCAACCTCGGGTCCCTCATCCCAGTTCAGGCCGAGCCAGCGCAGCGCGTCGAGCAGCGCCAGGTAGCTTTCCTCGGTGTCGCGCTGGGCGTCGGTGTCCTCGATGCGAAAGACGAAGGTGCCGCCGGTGTGTCGGGCGTAGGCCCAGTTGAACAGCGCGGTGCGGACCATCCCGACGTGGGGCGTGCCGGTGGGCGACGGGCAGAATCGGACGCGTACTTTGCCTGCGGCGGCGGCTGGGGCGGTCACGACTTTGCCTTGCGGACTACGGGATTGGCGAGGGTGCCGATGCCCTCGATGGTGATGGACACGGTGTCGCCGTCCTCGATCGGGCCCACGCCCGCCGGTGTCCCGGTGAGGATGAGGTCGCCGGGCAGCAGGGTCATCACGGCCGAGATCCACTCCACGATGGCGCCGACGTCGTGGATCATCAACGAGGTGCGGCTGCGTTGCTTCAATTCGCCGTTGACTTCGGTGCGCAGTTCGAGATCCGCCGGGTCGACATCGGTGACGATCCACGGACCGACCGGGCAGAAGGTGTCATGGCCCTTGGCGCGCGTCCATTGACCGTCGGCCTTTTGTTGGTCACGTGCCGACACGTCGTTTCCGATGGTGTAGCCGAGGATGTTGTCGGCGGCCTGGGCGGCGGTCACGTCCTTGCAGGGCCGGCCGATCACCGCGGCCAACTCACCCTCGTAGTGCACGGGTGATGCGTTGGCCGGCAACCGAATCGGTGCATTCGGGCCGATGATCGCGGTGTTGGGCTTGAGGAAGATGATCGGGTCCGCCGCGGCCGGTCCGGTTGCGAAGGTGCTCATTTCGGCGATGTGGTCGGCGTAGTTCTTGCCTATGCAGACCACCTTGCCCGCCAGCATCGGCGCCAGCAGCCGGACGTCGGCCAGCGGCCACGATCGGCCGGTGAACGTCGGCGTGCCGAAAGGGTGTTCGGCGATCTCCCGGGCGATCATCGCCGCAGGATCGTCGAGTTCGCCCTCGATGCTGACGAACGCGACACCGTCCGGGCTGGCGATTCGACCAAGGCGCATTTGATTGAGCCTAGTTCGCGCCGGCGGCGGCTCCGGCGGCCGGGCGGCCTAACCCTGTGCAAATATGGGCTGATGGCCACGGGCCACGCTGCCGCGCTAGGCACCGGCAAGCGGTGGTCGATGATGATCATCTCGCTGTTCGTCACGACCAGTTCTTTCCTGTTCATCAACGGCATTGCCTTCCTGATCCCGTCGCTGGAAGCCAACCGCGGAACCCCGTTGGCGGAAGCCAGTTTGTTGGCGTCGATGCCCAGCTGGGGCATGGTCGCCACGCTGATTCTTTGGGGCTACGTGCTCGACCGCGTCGGCGAGCGGCTGGTGTTGACGCTGGGCTCGGGGCTCACCGCCGCCGCGGCCTATGCCTCGGCGTCGGTGCACTCGATGGTGTGGGTGGGTGTCTACCTCTTCCTCGGGGGCATGGCCGCCGCGAGTTGCAACACCGCCGGCGGCCGGCTGGTGTCCGCGTGGTTTCCGCCACAGCAGCGCGGCCTGGCGATGGGCATCCGACAGACGGCGCAGCCGCTGGGAATCGCGTTGGGCGCGCTGATCATGCCCGAGCTGGCCGAGCGCGGCCCGCACGCGGGCCTGATGTTTCCCGCGCTGGTGTGCGCCGCGGCGGCATTGACAAGCGCGGTCGGCATCGTCGACTCGCCGCGCAAACCCCGCGGGACCGCCACCGCGCAGGAGCTGGCCAGCCCGTACCGCGGGTCGTCGGTGTTGTGGCGCATCCACGCGGTGGGCGGCCTGCTGATGATGCCGCAGACGGTGACGGTGACCTTCATGCTGGTCTGGCTGATGAACGACCACCGTTGGTCGATCGCGGCCGCCGGCGGTTTGGTCACGCTCTCGCAGCTGCTCGGCGCGCTGGGCCGCATCGCGGTCGGCCGCTGGTCCGACCGGGTCGGTTCGCGCATGCGACCGGTCCGCATCATCGCCGTCGCCGCCGCTTCGGCCCTCTTCCTGCTGGCCATCGCCGATCACCTGAATTCGCGCTACGAGGTGCCACTCATGATCGCCATCTCGGTGATCGCGGTGCTCGACAACGGCTTGGAGGCGACCGCGATCACCGAATTCGCCGGGCCGTTCTGGAGCGGACGCGCCCTGGGCATCCAGAACACCACCCAACGGGTGATGGCGGCGGCCGGATCCCCGCTGTTCGGCGTCTTGATCACCGCCGCGAAGTATCCGCCCGCCTGGGCGCTGTGCGGGCTATTCCCTTTGGTGGCAATACCGTTGGTCCCGACGCGGTTGCTGCCGCCCGGTTTGGAAACTAGAGCGCGGCTGCAATCCGTTCGCCGACTTCGCTGGTGGCGCGCCGTTCGTTCCCACGAGTTGCCAGATAGGCCTCGACGGCCCGGTCCACCCGGGCAGCCGCATCGTCCTCACCGAGGTGGGAAAGCAGCAGCGCCACCGACATGATCGCCGCGGTCGGATCCGCGATGCCCTGGCCGGCGATGTCGGGTGCGCTGCCGTGCACCGGCTCGAACATCGAGGGATTGGTCCGGGTGGCGTCGATGTTTCCGCTGGCCGCCAACCCGATTCCGCCGCACACCGCCGCGGAAAGGTCGGTGATGATGTCGCCGAACAGGTTGTCGGTGACGATCACGTCGAACCGACCGGGATCGGTGACCATGAAGATGGTTGCGGCATCGACGTGTTGATACGCCACCTCGACGTCAGGGTATTCCTCGCCGACCTCGGCCACGATTCGCGTCCACAGCTTCCCCGCGAACGTCAGCACGTTGTTCTTGTGCACCAGCGTCAGGTGTTTGCGGCGCAGCATGGCGCGCTCGAACGCGTACTGCACCACTCGGCGCACACCGAACGCGGTGTTGACGCTGACCTCGGTGGCCACCTCGTTGGGCGTCCCGGCGCGAAGCGCGCCGCCGTTTCCGGTGTAGGGGCCCTCGGTTCCCTCGCGCACCACCACGAAATCGATGTCCGGGTCGCCGGCGAGCGGGCTGCTCACGCCTTCGTAGAGCCGGCCCGGCCGCAGGTTGACGTGGTGGTCAAGCTCAAAGCGCAGGCGCAGCAACAAACCTCGCTCCAGCACGCCGCTGGGGACCGACGGGTCACCGACGGCCCCGAGCAGAATCGCGTCGTGCTCGCGCAATTCGGCCAGCACCGAATCCGGCAGCAGCTCTCCGGTGGCGTGAAACCGGCGGGCGCCCAGGTCGTAGCTGGTCTTCTGCACGCCCGGCACCACCGCGTCCAGGACTTTGACCGCCTCGGCCACCACCTCGGGGCCGATCCCGTCGCCGCCGATCACCGCGAGTTTCATCGGCGCCGCTCCTGCTCATCGCTCCGCTCTGCATCGTCGCCGGCGCGTTTCACGAGAGGTCAACCACTTCGAGCTTGTTGGCCCCCACCGCGGCCGCGATCGCCGACCGGACATCGGGGGGAACGTCCTGATCCAGCCGCAGCAGGATCGTCGCGCTGGGGCCCTCGGCGTCCTCGGACAGTTGCGCCGCTTGGATGTTCACCCCGGCCGCACCGAGCAAGGTGCCGATCTTGCCCAGCGCTCCGGGCTGATCGACGTAGTTGATCACCAGGTTGGTGCCCTGGGCGCGCAGGTCGAAGTTGCGACCGTTGATCTGCACGATCTTCTCGACCAACTGCGGCCCCGAGAGCGCGCCCGCGACGTTGACGCACGAACCGTCGTGGGCGAGCGCCCGCACGTCGACGACGCTGCGGTGGTTGGGGCTTTCGGAGGCTGTGCTGATTTCGGCGGTTACGCCGCGTTCGGACGCCAGCGCCGGCGCGTTGACGAAGGTGACCTGATCCTCGATCACCGCCGAGAACAATCCTCGCAGCGCCGAAAGCTTCAGCACCTCAACGTCTTCGGAGGCCAGCTCGCCGCGCACCTGCACCTGCAGCGACGCCGGGAGACCGTCGGACAGGGCGGCGGCCAGCACTCCGAGCTTGCGCGCCAGGTCCAGCCACGGCGCCACCTCTTCGCTGACCACTCCGCCGCCGACGTTGACGGCGTCCGGAACGAATTCCCCGGCCAGCGCCAGCCGCACGCTCTCGGCCACGTCGGTGCCGGCCCGGTCCTGCGCCTCGGCGGTGGACGCCCCCAAATGGGGCGTGACCACCACCTGCGGCAGCTCGAAAAGCGGGCTGTCGGTGCACGGTTCGGTGGCGAACACGTCGATGCCGGCGGCGCGGACGTGGCCGCTGCTGACGGCATCGGCGAGCGCCGCCTCGTCCACCAGGCCGCCGCGCGCGGCGTTGACGATGATGACGCCCGGCCTGGTCTTGGCCAGCGCCTCCTTGTCGATCAGGCCCGCCGTCTCGGGGGTCTTCGGCAGATGCACCGAGATGAAGTCGGCGCGGCCCAGCAGATCGTCCAGCGGCAGCAGCTCGATGCCGAGCTGCGCGGCCCGGGTCGGCGCGACGTACGGGTCGTACGCGACGACGTTGGTGCCGAAGGCCGCTATCCGCTGGGCGAACAACTGGCCGATGCGGCCCAGCCCGACGACACCGACCGTCTTGCCGAAGATTTCGGTCCCCGAGAACGACGACCGCTTCCAGGTGTGCGCGCGCAGCGAGGCGTCGGCGGCAGCGATCTGGCGGGCCGCGGACAGCAGCAGCGCCAACGCGTGCTCGGCCGCGCTGTGGATGTTCGACGTCGGCGCGTTGACCACCAGCACCCCGCGCTCGGTGGCGGCGTCCACGTCCACGTTGTCCAGCCCGACCCCGGCGCGGGCGACGATCTTGAGCTTGGGGGCGGCCGAGAGCACCTCGGCGTCGACGGTGGTGGCCGACCGCACCAGCAGCGCGTCGGCCTCGGGGACGGCGGCCAGCAGCTTCTCCCGGTCGGGCCCGTCTACCCAGCGCACCTCGACCTGATCCCCCAGGGCGGCCACGGTTGATTCGGCGAGTTTGTCGGCGATAAGTACAACTGGCAGATTCACCCGGCCAGCCTATCGGCTGTAATTGACCGGTGGACGTCACCTTGGACGTGACGATAGTCGGCAGCGGGCCCAACGGGCTCGCCATGGCCGTCGTCTGCGCCCGCGCCGGCCTGAAAGTCCAGGTCGTCGAGGCGCAACCGACCTTTGGCGGCGGCGCCCGCACCGAGCCCGACCCAGATTCTCTCGGAGTCGCGCACGACGTGTGCTCGGCGGTTCACCCGTTGGCGCTGGCGTCACCGTTCTTCGCCGAGTTCGACCTGCCCGCGCGGGGCGTGCAACTGGCGGTGCCGGAGGTCTCCTATGCCAACCCGCTGCCGGGCCGGCCGGCTGCGATCGCCTACCGGGATCTCGAGCGCACCTGCGCGGAACTGGAACACGGTGCGTCGTGGCGGCGGCTGCTGGGCCCGCTGGTGACGAATTCGCGCGACGTGGTCGAAGTGCTGCTCGGCGACAAGCGTTCGTTGCCCGGCTCGCTGCCGTCCGCGCTGCAGCTCGGGCTTCGGATGCTGGCCCAGGGAACGCCGGCGTGGGGTTCGCTGGTTGGCCAGGACGCGCGGGTGCTGTTCACCGGCGTTGCGGCCCATGTCATTTCGCGGATGCCGTCGTTGACGGCGGCCGGCGCCGGCCTGCTGCTGGCCACGCTGGCCCATTCGGCCGGCTGGCCGATCCCGGTGGGCGGCACCCGGGTGATCACCGACGCGCTGATCGCCGACCTGCGCGCGCACGGCGGTGAACTCACGGCCGGCACCGAAGTCACCGAGCCGCCGCCGGGCGTCGTCGCCTTCGATACGGCACCGACCGCGCTGTTGCGGATCTACGGCGACGCGCTACCGTCGCGCTACGTAAAGGCGTTGCGCCGCTACACCTTTGGCCCGGGAGTGGCGAAGGTCGACTTCGTGCTCAGCGACGAGATCCCGTGGTCGGACCCGCGCCTGCGGCGGGCGCCGACGCTGCACCTGGGCGGAACCCGCGCACAGATGGCGCGGGCCGAGGCCGACATCGCCGCCGGGCGCCATGCCCAATCGCCGATGGTGCTGGCCGCCTCGCCGCACATCGTGGACCCGGGTCGCATCGACATCGTCGGCCGCCGCCCATTCTGGACCTACGCGCACGTGCCGTCGGGTTCCACGCTGAACGCGACCGAGGTCGTGACCGGGGTCCTCGAGCGGTTCGCGCCGGGCTTCCGCGACGTCGTGGTGGCGGCGCGCGCCGTGCCCGCCGCACGGATGGCCGATCACAACGCCAACTACGTCGGCGGCGACATCGGGATGGGCGGCAATTCTGCCTGGCGCGCGATCGCGGGCCCTCCAGGAACTAAGTCGCGCCTGAACCCCTGGCGCACACCGCTTCCCAAGGTGTACCTGTGCTCGGCGGCCACCCCGCCCGGCGGCGGCGTGCACGGCATGGCCGGCTATTACGCCGCGCGCACGCTGCTGCGCCGCGAATTCGGCATCACCGATATGCCCGCCCTGGGACCTAAGCTAGCCAGGTGACCAAACTCGCGATCATCTACTACTCGGCCACCGGTCACGGCACCACGATGGCACAGCGCGTCGCCGCGGCGGCGAAGTCCGCGGGCGCCGAGGTCCGGCTGCGACACGTTGCCGAGACCCACGACCCGGAAACGTTCGCCCACAACCCGGCGTGGACCGCCAACTACGAAGCGACCAAGGACCTTCCGGCGGCTACCGGCGACGACGTCGTCTGGGCCGACGCCGTGATCTTCGGGTCGCCGACCCGGTTCGGCACGCCGGCAGCGCAATTGCGCACCTTCCTCGACTCGCTCGGGGGGCTGTGGGCCCAGGGCAAGCTTGCGGACAAGGTGTACGCGGCGTTCACGTCGTCCAACACGCTGCACGGCGGCCAGGAGACCACACTGCTGTCTCTGTACATCACGGTGATGCACTTCGGCGGCATCATCGTCCCGCCCGGATACACCGACCCGTGCAAGTTCGTCGACGGCAACCCGTACGGGGTGAGCCTGGTGTCCACCCATGACAACATCCACGAATTCGACTCTGAAGCCGACCGAGCGACGGAGAAGGCCCTCGAGCACCTGGCCCGCCGGGTGGTGGCGACCGCCGAACGCCTGGGTACTTAAGCGGCGCCCCGCGCCGAGAGTGAAACTGTTGCGAGAATCGGGCGGAAAATTCGCAACAGCTTCACGCTCGGCGGAAGGGCTAGGCCGTCTCGGTGATCGGGCGGTCCACCCAGCTCATCAGGTCGCGCAGCCTCTTGCCGACGACCTCGATCGGGTGTTCGGCGTTCTCCTTGCGCAACCGCTCCAGCTCCTTGTTGCCGCCCTCGACGTTGGCGACCAGCTTCCTGGTGAAGGTGCCGTCCTGGATCTCGCGCAGGATGGTGCGCATCCGCTCCTTGGTGTCCGCGTCGATGATGCGCGGACCCGAGAGGTATCCGCCGAACTCCGCGGTGTCGGACACCGAGTAGTTCATTCGCGCGATGCCGCCCTCGTACATCAGGTCGACGATCAGCTTGAGCTCGTGCAGCACCTCGAAGTAGGCCATCTCCGGCGGGTAGCCCGCCTCGACCATCACGTCGAAACCGGCCTTCACCAGTTCCTCTGTGCCGCCGCACAACACGGCCTGCTCACCGAACAGGTCGGTTTCGGTCTCGTCCTTGAAGGTGGTCTTGATGACGCCCGCCCGGGTACCGCCGATGGCCTTGGCGTAGGACAGCGCCAGCGCTTCGCCCTTGCCGGTCGGGTCCTGGTCGACGGCGATCAAGCACGGCACGCCCTTGCCGTCCACGAACTGGCGGCGCACCAGGTGGCCCGGCCCCTTCGGGGCCACCATTGCGACGGTGACCTCGGCCGGAGGCTTGATCAGGTCGAAGTGGATGTTGAGCCCGTGACCGAAAAACAAAGCGTCCCCGTCGTTCAGGTTGGGCTCGATCTCGTTCTTGAAGATGTCGGCCTGGGCGGTGTCGGGGGCCAGCAGCATGATGACGTCGGCCCACTTGGCGACCTCGGCGGGGGTGTCGACGTCCAGTCCCTGCTCCTCCACCTTGGGCCGCGACTTCGAACCCTCCTTCAGCCCCACGCGCACCTGCACGCCGGAGTCGCGCAGGCTCAGCGAGTGCGCGTGCCCCTGACTGCCGTATCCGATGACGCCGACCTTGCGGCCCTGAATGATGGTCAGATCCGCGTCGTCGTCGTAGAACATTTCCAATGCCTCGGCTGGCACTTCCCTATCTCCTTTGTATCGATTAGCTGAAAAACTATTTGGCGGAGCTCATTCCGCGCCCACCGCGGGACAGCGAAACCAGCCCAGACTGAACGATCTCGCGGATGCCGAAGGGCTCCAACACGCGCAGCAGCGCCTCGATCTTGCCGCGGTTACCGGTCGCCTCGATGGTCAGCGCTTCCGGCGATACGTCAATCACTTTGGCGCGGAACAGGTTCACCGCCTCGATCACCTGGCTGCGGCTGCCGGCGTCGGCGCGCACCTTGATCAGCGCCAGCTCGCGGGACATCGAGTTGTCCTCGTCCAGCTCGACGATCTTGATGACGTTGATCAGCTTGTTGAGCTGCTTGGTGACCTGCTCGAGCGGGGTGTCCTCGGCGGAGACGACGATGGTCATCCGCGACATGTCCTTCTGCTCGGTGGCACCGACGGCCAGCGACTCGATGTTGAAACCGCGCCGGGAGAACAACGCCGCCACCCGGGCGAGCACGCCGGGCTTGTCCTCCACCAACACCGATAGCGTGTGCGTGGTCGGATTCATCAGGCGTGCCCTTCGCTTTCGTCGTCGAACAACGGGCGGATGCCGCGGGCGGCCTGGATCTCGTCGTTGCCGGTTCCGGCGGCCACCATCGGCCACACCTGCGCGTCGGCGCCGACGATGAAGTCGATCACCACCGGGCGGTCGTTGATCGCGCGCGCCTGGTTGATCACGTCGACGACGTCTTCTTCACGCTCGCAACGCAATCCGACGCAACCCAGCGCTTCGGCCAGCTTCACGAAGTCCGGGATGCGGCGTGAGTGTGTCGCCAGGTCGGTCTGCGAGTAGCGCTCCTCGTAGAACAGGCTCTGCCACTGCCGCACCATGCCCAGGTTGCCGTTGTTGATCAGCGCCACCTTGATCGGCGCGCCCTCGATCGCGCAGGTGGCCAGCTCCTGGTTGGTCATCTGGAAGCAGCCGTCCCCGTCGATCGCCCAGACCTCCGCCTCCGGGCGAGCGATCTTGGCGCCCATGGCCGCCGGAATGGCGAACCCCATGGTGCCCAGCCCGCCGGAGTTGAGCCAGGTCCGCGGCTTCTCGTAGGAGATGAACTGCGCCGCCCACATCTGGTGCTGGCCGACCCCGGCGACATAAACGGCGTCCGGGCCGGCGATCTCGCCCAGCTTCTCGATGACGTATTCCGGGCCCAGGCTGCCGTCGCTCTGCGGATCGTAGCTCAGCGGGTAGGTGGACTGGACGCTGTGCAGGTATGCCCACCAGTCGGTCATCTCGATCTGGCCGGGAACATCGTGGTGTTGCAGCATCGCGATCAGGTCGGTGATGACGGCCTTGACGTCGCCGACGATCGGCACGTCGGCGTGCCGGTTCTTGCCGATCTCGGCCGGGTCGATGTCGGCGTGGATGACCTTGGCCTCGGGTGCGAAGGACTCCAGCTTCCCGGTCACCCGGTCGTCGAAGCGGGTGCCCAGCGCGATCAGCAGGTCGCTGCGCTGCAGCGCCGCCACCGCGGCCACCGTGCCGTGCATGCCGGGCATGCCCAGGTTCTGCGGGTGGCTGTCCGGGAATGCGCCGCGCGCCATCAGCGTGGTGACCACCGGGATGCCGGTCCGGTCGGCCAGCTCCCGCAGCTGCTCGGTCGCCTCGCCGCGGATGACCCCGCCGCCGACGTAGAGCACCGGCTTGCGCGCGGCCGCGATCAGCTTGGCGGCCTCACGCACCTGGCGGTTGTGCGGCTTGGTGTTGGGCTTGTAGCCGGGCAGGTCCATCCGGGGCGGCCAGCTGAACGTGCACTGGCCCTGCAGCACGTCCTTGGGGATGTCGACGAGTACCGCGCCCGGACGTCCCGACGAGGCGATGTGGAAGGCCTCGGCCAGCACCCGCGGAATGTCGTCGCCGGAGCGAACCAGGAAGTTGTGCTTGGTGATCGGCATCGTGATGCCCGAGATGTCGGCCTCCTGGAAGGCGTCGGTGCCGATCAGCCCGCGCCCGACCTGCCCGGTGACGGCGACGACGGGAATCGAGTCCATCTGCGCGTCGGCCAGCGGTGTCACCAAGTTGGTGGCGCCAGGACCCGAAGTTGCCATGCAGACCCCGACCTTGCCGGTGGCGTGCGCGTACCCGCTGGCGGCGTGACCGGCGCCCTGTTCGTGGCGAACCAGCACGTGGCGAAGCTTTTTCGAGTCGAACAGCGGGTCGTACACCGGCAACACCGCGCCGCCGGGGATCCCGAAGATCACCTCAACGTCGAGTTCCTCCAACGACCGGATCACCGCCTGGGCGCCGGTAAGTTGTTCGGGCGCAACGCGTTTCGGTTGGGGTTTGGCGGCGGGTTGCACCGCGTCGGTGGCGATGTCGGTCGCACGCTGCGGCTGCTGCGCGGGCGGCCTGGTGGGAGCGCTCACTGTCGTTTCGTCCTCTTCACTATGCAGTCTCGTTGTCGCGCAAGAAAAAACCCCCGTCAGCTCATCGGCTGAACGAGGGTTGCGCGTTGGTGCTGGATCGCTTCAAATGCTGAAGGGCTCAGTCAGGCACCAACGCGCCGACTAATTACTACGAGCATTCCGGGCTTTCCGGCGGATTCCATAGCGTCCGACGGTAGCCTTCGCACAGCTCAACAGTCAAATCCGACGCTGTCGACCGGGTGCGTCGGCCTCGCACCGGGCGACGCGCTGCGGTGCGATGATGCGAGGGTGGTTACCGATTCCCCCGTCGTCATCAAGGTGTCGCCCATCGCGCACCTGGCCGTCGGATTCTTGACCCTGGGCTTGCTGATACCGGTGCTGGCGTGGCCGCTGTCGGCGCCGCTGCTGGCCATCCCGGTGCTGTTGTCGGCCTTGATCGTCCGGCTGCGCACCGTCGCCGACGACCACGGGGTGACCGTTCGCACACTGCTGGGCAGCCGCACGGTGGCCTGGGACGACATTGACGGCCTGCGCTTCCACCGAGGTTCTTGGGCGCGGGCCCGCCTTAACAGTGGCGGGGAGCTGCGATTGCCCGCGGTCACGTTCGCCACGCTGCCGCAGTTGACCGAGGCCAGCGCAGGGCGGGTGCCCAATCCCTACCGATAAGGGTTAGGCGATCGGGTTGACCCCGTTGAGCAGCACCCACACCCCGATGCCGCCGGCGATGCCACAGAGCAGCGCCACGAAAGACCCGATGAACGGGCGATGGGCCCATCCGCGGCCGGCGTCGAGGCCGTAGCGGCCCGGTCCGCACAGGATCACCGCGGCGGCCAGCACGATCAGGGTGATCTGGTATTCGTGCCCCTGCGGCAGGAAGTACGAGAAGGAATGCGAGTGCGGCTTCGCGGAGACGGTGGCCAGCAGCTCGTTGATCAGGAACGCCAGCGCGCCCGCCGCGGCTACCGGCGTGAACAATCCCAGGATGAGCAGCACAGCGGCCACGATCTCGCCGCCGGCGCTGACGTACGCCAGGATGTCGGCGTGGTGATAGCCGATGTCGGACAGTGAGTTCTTCAGACCGGTCAGCCCGCCGCCGCCCCACCAGCCGAACAGCTTCTGCAGGCCGTGGGCGCCGAGCACCACTCCCAGCCCGACCCGCAAGATCAGCAAACCCAAATGCTGGGTTCCGCGGCGGCCGGCGGCGCGTTGCGGGTCGTCGTCGGTGTCCGAGTCGATGCGGGCCGGTTCGGTGGCCGAGATCGGGGCCGCCTGCGGCACCGACTGCGGCTGCACATACGGCAGGGGCTCCTGGTGCTCGAGCAGGTTGTATCCCGCGGCCGCGGGGCCACCCGAGGCAGCGGGGTCGCTGTACGGGATGACGGTGGTGGTTCCGAAGTCGCCCGGGTACCCGACCGGCGTCAGGTCATCTTCGGGGTCGACCAGGCGCGCCGAAGCCGGGCGCCCGGGGATCGGGTCCGAGGATTCGCCAGGGCGGCGCCAATGTGCGTCATTCGATTGACTGGTCACGCGTGTCAGGGTAAGGGCAAAAGGCCCTGAATTGGGGATTTGAGCGGCGCTTTCGCGCACTTACTACGCCAAAACGGCCCGGATTGGTCCAAAAAGGCCTTCCCGCGTGTCCGGAAGGCCCCGAACGGGTGAACTGCGCGGTACCAATCCGTCCTAGCTGGGCCCGCCGGCACCGCCGGCGCCGCCGGCACCGCCGAAGCCGCCGCTGGAGTTCAAGGTCCGCATGCCGGTGACGCCGGCGCTGCCCCCCTGGCCGGCCCCGCCCTGGCCGGTGCCACCGGAGCCGCCGGAGCCGCCGGGGCCGCCGGTGCCGCCGAAGGCGCCCACGCCAACGCCATTGCCACCGCCGCCGCCGTCGCCGCCGGTGCCGCCATCGCCACCCGTGACGCCGTGCCCGCCGGCGCCGCCCGAGCCGCCGGAGCCGCCCACGCCCCCATTCTCGGTAGTGGTTACGGGCGTGTAGTTGCCGATGCCACCCTTGCCGCCGGTGCCGCCGGCACCGCCGAGGCCGCCGGTGCCAACCGTCCCGCCGTTGCCGCCAACGCCGCCGATGCCGCCGGTGCCGCCGGCGCCCGCGGGGATGGTCGAGTTCACGGCGAGCACACCGGGG
>NZ_LZIR01000092.1 GCF_001667035.1 Mycobacterium sp. 852002-51057_SCH5723018 | reverse complement strand
CGACACCTTCGGATCGTCCATCACTCAGCAGCGGGTGCGGGTGCAGCCGTCGCTGGAGGCCGTCACGGTCGACGCCGTCGGCGCCCAGCAGCCGCCCGGAGTACTCCTCCAGCACGGCGATCTTGTCGGCCGCGGACACGCCGAAGGGATCGATCCGGTAGTTCGACACCCAGGTGGCGTCGGTATACACCGGCTCGGGCGCCAGTTCGATGCGCTCGCTGTTGAGAACCGCCAGCGTGGTGGCCACGTGCACCGCGCGGCGCGCGGTCTCGGCCGCCACGGCGGGCGCCAGCTCGGCGTGCGAGGCGAACCCCCAGGTGCCGTTGACGATCACCCGCACCGCCAGGCCGACCTCGCGGCTGACGACGGAGGTCTCCAGCTCGCCGTCGCGCAGCTGGATGATCTCGGTGCTGATGCGGTGAAGGCGCAGGTCGGCGTGGCTGGCCCCGGCCGCCCTGGCCGCCGACAACGCGGCTTCGGCAAGCTCGTGGCGCGGCAGGTCCAGGAAGTCGGCATCGATCCCCCGGTTCGGTGTCACGGCTCCACCGTAACGACCGCTTGTTACGGCCCGCTTTAATACCTCCATGGCGAGCGCCGCAGGGAGAACACGACCTCGGTCTACCGCGCTGGGCTACGCCTTGCTGGCGCCCAGCCTGTTCGGTGTGGTCGCCTTCCTGTTGCTGCCCATCCTGGTCGTGGTCTGGCTGAGCCTGTACCGGTGGGACTTGCTGGGCCCGCTGCGCTATGTGGGCCTGGCGAACTGGCGGTCGGTGCTCACCGACCGGGGCTTTGGCAACTCGCTGCTCGTGACGGCCGCGTTCGTGGCGATCGTGGTCCCGGCGCAGACGATGCTGGGGCTGCTCGCCGCGTCGATGCTGGTTCGCCGGCTGCCCGGCACCGGCCTGTTTCGCACGGTCTTCGTGCTGCCGTGGATCTGCGCGCCGCTGGCGATCGCGGTGCTGTGGCGCTGGATCCTGGCTCCCACCGACGGCGCGGTGAGCACGGTTCTGGGGCATTCGATTGGGTGGCTGTCCGACCCGAGCTTTGCGCTGCCGCTGGTTTCGGCGGTCGTCGTGTGGACCAACGTCGGCTACGTCTCGCTGTCCTTCTTGGCGGGGCTGCTGGCCATCCCCGAGGACATTCATGCCGCCGCGCGCACCGATGGCGCCACTGGGTGGCAGCGGTTCTGGCGCATCACGCTGCCGATGCTGCGGCCGACGATGTTTTTCGTGCTGGTGACCGGGATCGTGAGCGCGGCACAGGTTTTCGACATGGTCTACGCGCTGACGGGCGGCGGCCCAGCCGGCAGCACCGACCTGGTTGCCCACCGCATCTACGCCGAGGCGTTCGGATCGGCGGCGATCGGACGGGCGTCGGTCATGGCGGTGGTGCTGTTCGTCATCCTGATCGGCGTCACCTTCGTCCAGCATGTGTACTTCCGGCGGCGGATCAGCTATGACCTCGTCTAGCCGGGTCTTCAATGCCGTCGTCTATGCCGGGCTGGCGGTCGGCGCGCTGATCACGTTGGCCCCCTTTGCACTTGGTTTGTTGACCTCGTTCACGTCGGCGCACCAATTCGCCACCGGAACGCCGCTGCAGTTGCCGCGGCCGCCAACCCTGGCCAACTACACCGACCTGGGCGGGGCCGGGTTCGGGCGCGCGGCGGCGGTGACCGCGTTGATGACGGCGGTGATCCTGGTGGGTCAGCTCACCTTTTCGGTGCTGGCCGCATACGCGTTCGCGCGCTTGCGGTTTCCGGGACGCGATGCCCTGTTTTGGGTCTACATCGCGACGCTGATGGTGCCGGCGACGGTCACGGTGGTGCCGATGTATCTGATGATGGCGCAGCTGGGCCTGCGCAACACGTTCTGGGCGCTGGTGCTGCCGTTCGTGTTCGGCTCCCCCTACGCGATCTTCCTGCTGCGCGAGCACTTTCGCCTCATCCCCAACGATTTGATCAACGCCGCGCGCCTGGACGGCGCCAACACCCTGGACGTGATCGTGCACGTGGTGATCCCGTCCAGCCGCCCGGTGCTGGCCGCCCTGACGCTGATCACCGTGGTCTCGCAATGGAACAACTTCATGTGGCCGTTGGTGATCACCAGCGGGCACAAGTGGCGGGTGCTCACGGTGGCGACGGCGGATCTGCAGTCGCGGTTCAACTCCCAGTGGACGCTGGTGATGGCGGCGACGACGCTCGCGATCGTTCCGCTGATCACGGTCTTCGTGGGCTTCCAACGCCACATCGTCGCGTCGATCGTGGTGTCGGGGCTCAAGTGAGCGTGCCCCCGCCTCGCTCGTCGACGCTGATGGCGGTGTCGCTGGTGATCGTCGCGACGCTGCTGGCCGTCATGGCGGTGCTGCTGGACTACTCCGGTGAACCCCACGGCGGCAAGATCGTCGTGCGGGTGCGGCTGTGGTCCGACCAGATCGCCGCGGCGTATCGGGAGTCGTTCGAGGCGTTCGGCCGCGCCCATCCCAACATCGAGGTGCGCCTGAACCTGGTGGCGTACTCGACGTACTTCGACACGCTGCGCACCGACGTCGCCGGCGACAGCGCCGATGACATCTTCTGGGTGTCCAACGCCTACCTTGCCGCCTACGCCGACAGTGGCCGGTTGCTGGACATCGGCAAGGCGCTGGGCCGAGAGGCCGCCGCCGATTGGGAGCCGGCGGTGGTCGACCAGTTCACCCGTGGCGGCACGCTGTGGGGGGTGCCGCAGCTAACCGACGCGGGGATCGCGCTCTACTACAACGCCGACCTGCTCGGGGCCGCCGGAGTCGATCCCGCGCAGCTCAACGGCCTGCGGTGGAGCCCCGACGGCGGCGACACCTTGCGACCCCTGCTGGCCCGGCTTACCCTCGACGCCGACGGAAAGGCCGCGGGCACAGCGGGTTTCGACGCCGGACGGGTCCGGCAATGGGGATACAATGCGGCCAACGATCCGCAGGGCATCTACCTGAACTACATCGGCTCGGCGGGCGGGGTGTTCCAGCGAGGCGACGAGTTCGCGTTCGCCAATCCCGCCGCGGTGCAGGCGTTCCGCTATCTGGTCGGTCTGATCAACGACGATCACGTCGCACCGCCGGCCTCCGACACCAACGACAACGGCGACTTCTCCCGCAACCAGTTCCTGGCCGGCAGGATGGCGCTATTCCAGTCCGGCACCTACAACCTGGCGCCGGTCGACCGCGACGCGCGCTTCCACTGGGGTGTGGCGATGATGCCCGCAGGCCCCGTGGGCAGGGTCAGCGTCACCAACGGCATTGCGGCGGCTGGTAATTCGGCGACCAAGCACCCGAATGCGGTTCGACAGGTGCTGGCCTGGATGGGCAGCCGCGAGGGCAATGAATACCTGGGCCGTGACGGGGCGGCCATCCCCGCGGTGCTGTCGGCTCAGCGGGTCTACTTCGACCACTGGGCCGCCAAGGGCGTCGACGTCACACCCTTTTTCTCGGTGTTGCACGGCCCGCGGATCCCGGCGCCGGGCGGCGCCGGCTTCGCCGCCGGGAACACCGCCCTGCAAAGCTATTTCGACGAGATGTTCCTGGGCCGCGGCGACGTCGCGACGCTGCTGAAGCAAGCACAGGCGGCGGCCAACGCCGCCGCGCGGCGCTGATCAAACGGCTTCCGGCTCCTCTGCTGTGTTGAGCGCGCTGTGGTGGCGACCCCACACGAAGTAGAAGACCAGCGCCAGCACGATCCACCCGCTGAACGCGATCCAGGTGTACCAGTGCAGGCTCACCAGGATGTACCCGCAGGCCAGCACCGAAAGCACCGGCGTAACAGGGTAACCCGGGACCTTGAACGCCCGAGGCAGGTCGGGCTGGCGCACCCGCAGGATGATCACGCCGACCGACACGACGATGAACGCGGTCAGCGTGCCGATGGACACCATGTCCGCCAGCTTGTCGAGCGGTATCAAGGCGGCCAGCGTCCCGACGACGACCGCGACGATCACGGTGTTGGTCACCGGGGTCATCGTGCGCGCATTTACCGCAGCGAAGCGCGACGGCATCAGCCCGTCGCGGCCCATGGCGAACAGGATGCGGGTTTGGCCGTACATGGTGATCAGCGTGACGGTGAAGATCGAAATCACCGCGCCCGCACACAAGATGGTGCCGGCCCAGCTGCCACGCGTGACGTGGTCGAGGATCGTGGCCAGCCCCGCCTCCTGCTGCCCGGCGAAGTCCTGCCATGGCTGGGTGCCCAGCGCGGACAGCGCGACGAGCACGTAGACCCCGGTGACGATCACCAGCGCCGCGACCAGCGCGCGCGGCATCGTCTTCTGCGGGTCCTTGACCTCGTCTCCGGCCGTCGACACCGCGTCCAGGCCGATGAACGAGAAGAAGACGGTGCCGGCCGCCGAGCCGATGCCCGCCACGCCTAGCGGGGCGAAGTCCTTGAAGTGGCCCGTATCGAAGGCGGTGAACGCGATGATTACGAACATGGTCAGCACGCAAAGCTTGAGCAACACCATGGCCGCGTTGACCCTCGCCGATTCACTGGCGCCGCGGATCAGCAATACCGCGCACATCGCGATCAGGACGACGGCAGGCAGGTTCACATAGCCCGGCTGCGAGTCCCATGGGGCCGCCGACAAAGCGTGCGGCAGCTGGAATCCGAACAGGTTGCTCAGCAACTTGTTGACATAACCGCTCCATCCCACCGCGACCGCGGCGGTGGCCACCCCGTACTCCAGCAGCAGGCAGGCCGCCACGCAGACGGCGACGGCCTCACCCAGCGTGGTGTACGCATACGAGTAGGACGAACCCGAAATCGGCACGGCCGAGGTCAATTCGGCGTAGCAGAGGGCCGCCAGGCCGGCCGCGATGCCGGCGATGACGAACGAGACGATCACCCCCGGGCCGGCTTCCGGCACCGCCTGCGACAGCACGAAGAAGATGCCGGTGCCGATCGTCGAACCGACCCCGAACATCGTCAGCTCGAAGACACCGATGCTGCGTTTCAGTTGACCGGCGGCCCCGTGCGCGACCGGTGCGCCGACGACAGGGCGACGCCGCAGCATCTGGTCCATCAGGCCGATCGAGGTGGTTGGCAAATGGCGCCCCCTTGGTTGGATCAGCTGATTATGCGGCCTCCCGCAAGACCAGCGCGAACTGGTCGATCGCCCAGTCGATCTCCGGCACGGTGACCACCAGCGGCGGCGCGAACCGCAACGTCGAACCATGGGTGTCCTTGACCAGCACCCCGCGGTGGGCCAGCCGCAGGCTGATTTCCTTGCCGGTGCCCAGCGCCGGCTCGACGTCGACGCCCGCCCACAACCCGAGGCCGCGCACGGCCAGCACGCCGTCACCGATCAGCCCCCGCAGGCGGCGATGCAGGTGCGCGCCCAATTCGGCCGCGCGGGCCTGAAACTCGCCGCGCGCCAGCATGGCGACCACCGTGGTGCCGACCGCGGCGGCCAACGGGTTGCCGCCGAAGGTCGAGCCGTGCTCGCCGGGATGCAGCACGCCCAGGACGTCGCGGTTGGCGACCACCGCCGACAGCGGGACCACGCCGCCGCCCAGCGCCTTGCCGAGCAGGTAGACGTCGGGTACGACGCCCCACCGGTCGCAGGCGAAGGTGTAACCGGTGCGGGCCAGCCCCGACTGGATCTCGTCGGCGATCAGCAGCACGTTGCGCTCGCTGCACAGCCCGCGGGCGACCGGCAGGTAGTCGTCGGGCGGGACGACGATGCCGGCCTCGCCCTGGATCGGCTCCAGCAGCACGGCGACGGTGTCGTCGTCGATCGCCCGGGCCAGCGCCGACGCGTCGCCGAAGGGCACGGAACGGAAGCCCGGGGTGAACGGCCCGAAGCCGTCGCGTGCGGCCGGATCCGAGGAGAAGCTGACGATGCTGATCGTGCGGCCATGAAAGTTGTTGTCGGCCACGACGATGTTGGCCCGGCCCGCCGGAACACCCTTGACGTCGGTGCCCCACTTGCGGGCGACCTTGAGGCCGCTCTCCACGGCTTCGGCGCCCGAGTTCATCGGCAGCACCATGTCCTTGCCGCACAACCGGGCAAGGGCGGCGCAAAACGGTCCGAGCTTGTCGGAATGGAACGCCCGGCTCACCAGCGTGACGGTGTCCAGCTGCGCGTGGGCCGCCGCGGTGATCTCGGGGTTGCGATGACCGAAGTTGACCGCCGAGTAGGCGGCGAGGCAATCCAGGTAGCGCCGGCCGTCGACGTCGGTGATCCAGGCACCGTCGGCGCTGGCCGCGACCACCGGCAACGGCGAATAGTTATGCGCCGCATGCCGTTCGACCAAGGAGATCGCGATCTCCGTCGAAGTCCGGGCGTCGAGGATCGTCATGGGAATACCTCCAACGTGCAGCACTTGACGGAACCGCCGCCCTTGAGCAGCTCGGACAGATCAACCCCGACGGGCTCGAAGCCGGCGCCGCGCAGTTGGGCCGCGAATCCCGTTGCGGCACCGGGCAGCACCACGTTCAGGCCGTCGGAAACGGCGTTCAGACCGAACACGTAGGCGTCCGCGCTTCCTACCACGATGGCGTCGGGAAACAGTGCGTGGAGCTGGTCCTGCGCGGAGGTGCTGAACGCGGGCGGATAGAACGCGATCGTGTGCTCGTCGAGAACGGCCAGCGCGGTGTCGAGGTGATAAAACCGCGGGTCCACCAGTTCCAGCGAGACGACGGGAACGCCCAGCGCCGCGCCGATTTCCGGGTGCGCGCGCTGGTCGGTGCGAAAGCCGTAGCCCGCCAACACCATGTCGCCGGCCATGAGCAAGTCGCCCTGCCCCTCGTTGACGTGGCGGGTGAACACCGGCCGGTAGCCCAGCGAGGACATCCAGTCGGCATAGGCGGCCGACTCGCCGTACCGTTCGGCGAAGCGGAACCGGGCGACGATCGCGATGTCTCGTGCGATGAACCCGCCGTTGGCGGCGTACACCATGTCGGGAAGGCCGGGCACGGGCTCGACCACGTCCACGTGGTGACCCAGCCCGAGGTACGTCCGGCGCAACGCCTCCCACTGCTCCTGCGCGAGGCGAACGTCGACGGGTGCGGTCACGTCCATCCAGGGATTGATTGCGTACTCGACCGCGAAGAAGGCCGGCGGCGTCATTGCGTAGCGGCAGGTCCGGGGCACGCGGGGCTTGGGAGGCGCGGGTGCTGCGACGTAAGAATCCGTCATAAATCAACGGTATTTGCAGGGCCTAGGACAAGCAAACGACGATTATTGCGTGTCTGTAGCCTGTTTATTGCGCTACAGTCGCTAGCACGACGATTTGTTGCGCGAGGGAGTGGCGATGGACCGCCTTGATGAGACCGACGAGCGCATCCTCGCCGAGCTGACTCAGCACGCGCGGGCCACGTTCGCCGAAATCGGCCAGACGGTGAATCTCTCGGCGCCGGCGGTCAAGCGTCGCGTCGACCGGATGGTCGACCACGGGGTGATCAAGGGCTTCACCACGGTCGTCGACCGCAATGCGCTCGGCTGGAACACCGAGGCCTACGTGCAGGTGTTCTGTCACGGCACGATCGCACCCGATCGGCTGCGGGCGGCCTGGGCGGACATGCCCGAGGTGGTCAGCGCGGCGACCGTCACCGGCACGTCGGATGCCATCCTGCACGTGCTGGCCCGCGACATGCGCCACCTCGAGGCGGCCCTCGAGCGCATCCGGTCGAGCGCGGACATCGAACGCAGCGAAAGCATAGTGGTGCTGTCGAACCTCATCGACCGGATGCGCACCTGAGGCCCGCGGCCCCAGCGCCCGGCGAACCAGGCGCCGATGTCGGCCACTTGCTCAAGCTACGCGAAAAGCAAGCGGCCCTACCGCATTTTCGGGCCTACGGGGTGGTGTGCAAGATCGGCAATAACGTCTCGAGCGCCACCGCTGCCGCGCTGATCGCGACGGTGACCGCGATCGTCACCCAGTCGGCCAGTTTCGGGCGCGCCGGGTTGGCCGCGAGCTGACCCGTGCCGCCGCGGGCGGTGATCGCGTCGCCCATCTCGTCGGCGCGCCGCAGCGTGACGGTGATGGCGGCGGCCAGCATGTCGATCAGCTCCAGGGCGTGCCGCCGGCGACGGGCCTTGCGGCTCAGCGGGATCCGTTTGGGCCGCAGCCGCCGGGCCGCGTACAGCACCTGGAATTCGTCGAGCAACATCGGGAAGGCCCGCAGCGCGAGCGCCAAAGCCACCGCCCATTCGTCGACCGGGATCCGCAATAGGCGCAGCGGCCGGCCCAATGTCGCTACGGCCGGCCCTATTTCGGCGACATTGGTCGTCCAGGACACCATTGCCCCGAGCGCGAGCAACACGATCGACAGCGCGGTGATCCGCAGGAAGTTCAACCCGCCGCCGAGCCCGATCTCGAGCCCGGCTATCGAGACCTTCGGGCGACCGCCGGCCAGCGCGGCCGTGATGCCGCCCAGGGCGATGAGCACCCACAGCCACCGCGGCACCGACGGCAGTACGCCGCGCGGAATGCGTGCGATCTTGGCCGCCGCCAGCACCAGGGCGGCGACGAACCCGATCGTCCACCAGCCCGGGTAGAACGTCAGCAGCACCGAAACGCCAAGGACGACCAGCAGTTTGGTACCCGCCCACAGTTCGTGGATGGTCGAGGTTCCGGGTACCGGGACGAGCAGCACCACCGGGCGCTGGGTGCGCCGGGTCGATGACTGCTTAGGGGCGGAGGTGGCGGTCATGCCATACCCCCCGCCGCCGCCGACACCTGTTCCAGGGTGCCGTTGCGCAAGTGCAGGGTGCGCGGGCACACGTCCTCCAGCCCGACGAAGTCGTGCGAGATGACCACCACCGTCAGGCCCCGCTCGCGGCGCAGGTCCTCGAGCAGCCGCAGCAGGCCGCGCTGGCTGGCGGCGTCCAAACCCGCGAGCGGCTCGTCGAGAATCAAGGCGCGTGGCGAGCGGGCCAAGAGCCCGGCCAGCACCACGCGGCGCATCTGGCCGCCGCTGAGCTGCTCGATCCGCCGCTTTGCCAGCGTGGGATCGAGTCCGACAACGGCGAGCGCGGCGGCGACGCGATCCTCCTCGCGGTGCGAAAAGCCCGCTGCGGAGGCCACTTCCAGGTCCACGCGGCTGCGCATCAACTGCAGCCGCGCCGCCTGGAACGACAACGCCACCGCGCCGACCTGCTCGTGGGTCGGGCGGCCATTCAGCAGACAGCTACCGCTGGTGGGGACCGTCAAGCCGGCCATGATCCACGCCAGCGTCGACTTACCCGAGCCGTTGCCGCCGTGGATCAGCACCCCATCGCCTTGCCCGACGGTGAAGGTGACGTCGTGCAGCGCGGTCTTGGCCCAGGGGGTACCGCTGCCGTATTCGTGGCCGACTCCGAGAAGTTCCATGACCGGCGCGTGCGAGCCGTGATCGTCGGCGACAGTTCGGGTGGGCGCGGCCGCGGTCTCGACCATGCGCGTGTTGTCCGGCGAATCGCTGAGATCGATTGTGCGATCGGCGCAATCGGCCTCGTTGTTGTAGTGCGTGATATGCATCAGCGCCGTGCGGTGCCGCTTGGTGAGACCGGACAGCACGCCCAGCAAGGCATCGCGGCCTTGCTGATCGACCATGGTGGTGACCTCGTCGGCGATGAGCAACGCCGGCTCCCGGGCCAGCGCCGCCGCGAGCGCGAGGCGCTGCAGCTCACCTCCCGACAGGCTTCCGGTGTCGCGTTCGGCGAGCCCCTCGAGGCCGACCTCGGTCAGCAGCCGGTTCACGTCGATGTGGGTGCCCGGCGGCAAACCCCAGACCACGTCGTCGCCTACCCGGGTGCCCAGGACCTGGCTTTCGGGGTGCTGGAGCACCACGGCCGTGCCGCCGAGCTTGCCCAAGCCGACAGCGCCCGGGCGGTCGATGGTGCCCGAGGTCGGTTCCCGGCCGGCCAGGATCAGCATCAGCGTGGTCTTGCCGGAACCGTTAGGCCCGGTCACCGCGACGTGTTCGCCCACCCGCAGATTCAGGCTGACCTCGCGCAGGGCGTCTTGGCGGGCACCGGGATACCGGAACCGCACCTTGTCGAGCCGCACGGGGACGGGGCCGATGTGGCCCTCCTCACCCTTGCTGCCGTCCCAGGCGTCCAGCTTGTGGACGTCGGGGATGCCGCGCATGCGCTCCAACAGGCGGGACAGCGCCCACCAGCCGATCAGCGACACGATGGTGATCCCGACCACGTAATAGGCCAGGACCAACCACGGCCAGTAGTGGACTCCGAAGGCGAAACACCGTTTCAAGGCATCCGCGCCGCCCTGCAGGTGGACCCGGCTCATGAACGCCGCGAGCCCGTCCACGTCGGCGGTCATCACGTCGAAAATCAGGTGCCGCAGCCGGGTCATCACCATCAGCGCGCCGACGTTCGCGGCGCCGAACACGAGCCCCGCCACCAGCGAACAGACGATCACCGTGGGTGTGCCGCGGCCCTTGCGCTTGATGAATCCGGTCAGACCGCCGATGTAGACGCAGTGGACGACGGTCATCAGTCCGCCCAGCCCGGCGATCAGAAATGCGATCACCCCGGCAGCAACGGTCGCGGCCGCCAGCACCCGTAGCCGGTAACGGTAGGCCAGCAGCCCGGTGGGCACGGTACCCAGCAAGGCCAGCCCCGCCGCGAACGGGACGACCACGGAAATGATCGCGATCACCGCGCACAGCGCCCCCATCACCGAGGCCTGCGCCAATTCGACCGGTCGCAGCGGTCCGCCCCGACGGCGTGCACGGGATGGGCTGGGGGCGGTCACTTTACCGATTGTGCCAGGCCGCGGCGGCAAGTCCCCGCAGCGCGCCAGTGGCCCTGGGTTTTGCGGTCCGGACGCGTGGCGGACGTCTCGCTTAGCAAACCTATGCAACCATGGAGGTATGAATGCATCCGCCGCCAACAACAACGATGTCGTTGACGCCGCAAACACCGAGCCGCAGCCCGGGCTGGGAGCAGACCTGCTCGCCGTCGTCGCGCGGCTCAACCGGCTGGCGACCCAGCGCATCCAGATGCCGCTGCCCGCCGCGCAGGCCAGGCTGCTGGCCACCATCGAAGCCCACGGCGAGGCCCGCATCGGTGACCTGGCCGCCGTCGATCACTGCTCGCAACCGACGATGACCACCCAGGTGCGCCGCCTCGAGGAGGCCGGCCTGGTCACCCGAACCGTCGATCCCGGGGACGCCCGGGCGGTGCGCATCCGCATCACGGACGACGGCATCCGCACGCTCAACGCGGTCCGCGCGGACCGCGCCGCCGCGATCGAGCCGCAATTGGCACTGTTGGAACCAACGGACCGCCAGGTGCTCAAGGACGCGGTCGGGGTGCTGCGCCGGCTGCTCGAGAATGCCGCCGCGTCTGGGCGACGCAATACCCTGTGATCGGCGTCCGCCTCGGCGGACAGGCGCTCGGTGGAGAGACCGTGGAGAGACCAAAGCCAACGGGTAGACACTTGAAGCAACGTCCGAAGGCCGGGGCGATGTCTAATCGGTGGTCTGATCGGTGACGAAAGGTAGCGGTGATGCGGACCGAGGCTTCCGCCATTCCGGCCTCCCCTTTGACCGTGTGGTTCGGTCCGACGCGGTACGTCTTTGGCCCGGGCCGCGACGTGCTGGTGGGCTACGGCCACGGGGTCGACATTCCCTTGGGGCGCCCGGGAAACGCGGCCCCACCGCCGCCGGCGGCCGGCCCGGACGTGGTCCTGCGGTTCACCGGTAGCCACTGGGTGGCCATCAGCAGCAGCCCCCACGGCATGTTCGTGAACGGCAGCCGCGTGTCCGCGGTCGACATCCACTCCGGGCAGGCGATCACCATCGGCGATCCGCAGCGAGGTCCGCGGTTGGTGTTCCAGATCGGTCCGCCGGCGGGACCGCCCCTGCGCCCGGCCGGTCCGCCGCAAGGGCCGCCGCACCCGCGGCCGCCGCAATTCCGCCCCTCCCCGCCGCCAACACCTCCACCGCCGCCGCCCGTGGCGGCGCGTCCTGCGCCTCCGCCTGTGGCGGCGCAGCCCCCACGCCGCGACGATCCCAACTTGCAGGCCCCCTCGGAGCGGGCCACCCAGCGAATACGGATCGCGCCACCGCAACCGCCTGCGGCCGAGCGGCCCAGTCCGCCCGAGGCCGAGCGCCCCAGCCCACCTGAGGCGTCAGAACCTGCGGCGCCACCCGTCGTCCCGCCATCGCCACCCGCGGCGCCACCCGTCCCGCCGCCGCCCGTCGCGGACGACGAAGCACCCCGGGGCCAGGATCTGATCGAGCAGATGACCACCCGCAAGCTGCCCGCTTCGCGCCCGTCGTTCCGCACCGAGGAGCCGAGCGCCACCTATCGACTGCCGCTTCGACCCGACGCGCGCACCCTCGGGGTGGCCGCATACCAGCTGGGGCTGGCCGTCGACGGGCACGAGATGCTCACCGATATCTCGTTCATGGCGCGGCCCGGGACATTGACCGCGATCACCGGGCCGTCGCCGGCACGCAACTCCGCGCTGCTCCAGCTCCTCGCCGGCACCAGGGAAACCAGCTCCGGCCACACCACCGTGGATGGGCACGACGTGCACGCCGAGCCCGAGTCCATGCGCAGCCACATCGGGATCGTGCAGCGCGACGAGCGGGTTCACCCGCGGCTGACCGTCGAGCGGGAAATGCGGTTCGCCGCCGAACTGCGCCTGCCGCCGGACACCGCGCCCGAGCACCGCCAGCGGGTGGTGGACCAGCTTCTCGAAGAGCTCGATCTGACGCCGCACCGCGCGACCCGAATCAGCAAGCTCCCACCCGAGGCGCGCCGCTGCGTGTCGATGGCGGTCGAGCTCCTCACCAGACCGACGCTGCTGGTGGTCGACGAACCGACCGCCGGGCTGGACGCGGCGCAACAGGAGCACGTGATGGCGATGCTGCGGCGCCAGGCCGATGTCGGCTGCGTCGTGGTGGTGGCCATGTCCTCGCAGGAATCGCTGCGGCACCTCAACATGTGCGATCAGGTTTTGGTGCTGACATCGACCGGCGCCGTGGCGTTCCTGGGCACGCCCCTGCAGGTCGAGTCCACGCTGGGCAGCACCGACTGGGCACGTGTCGTCGAGCAGGTGCGCACGGACCCCGACGGTGCCCACCGCGCATTCCTGACACGCCAGCCGGCAGGGGTGCCGGCCACGCCGCCCGAGGTCGCCGCGCCGTGGCCGCCGCCGGCAGAGCTGCCGCTCAAGCGGCAAATCTGGCTCGTGGCTCGTCGCCAGCTTCGCCTGCTCCTCGGCGAGCGCCTGTACCTCTTGTTCTTGCTGGTCCTGCCCTTCGTGCTGGCGGCGCTGACCCTGCTGATACCCGGCGACTCGGGCCTAGAGCGGCCCAACCCGAGCAGCTCCAACCCGCATGAAGCCATCGAGATCCTGGCCGCGCTCAACATCGCCGCGGTGATCGTTGGCCTCGTGCTGACCATCCGCACGCTGGTCGACGAGCGTCGCGTCTTCCGCCGCGAGCAGGCCATCGGGCTGTCGGCGCCGGCCTACCTGGTCGCCAAGGTCGTCGTCTTCGGTTTTGCCGCGGCCGCCCTCTCGGCCGTCGTATTCGGCATCGTCATCGCCGTCAAGGGCGGCCCGGTGCACGGCGCCGTCTTGTTGCACAACGCCACGGCCGAGCTCTACGTGAGCGTGGCCGTCACGGCGATGGTCTCGGCGGTCATCGGCCTCGCGCTGTCCGCGCTCGGCAACCGGATGCGGGAGGTCCTGCCGCTGCTGGTGCCGGTGATCCTGGTCTCGCTGCTGTTCAACGGCAGCCTGGTCCAACTGGTCGGCAAGTGGGGCTTCCAGCAGATCTCCTGGTTCGTCCCGGCCCAGTGGGGATTTGCGGCTACGGCATCGACGGTCGATCTACGCAGGGTCGACGCGCTGGCCGCCAATGCCGAAATGTGGACCCACTATTCGGGCTGGTGGGTGTTCGACATGGCGATGCTGCTCGCCTTCGGCGCGGTGGCGGCCGGGTTCACCCTGTATCGGCTGCGGGCGCCCAGCCGCGGACCCAGCCGGGCGCCACTGCAGCGCGAACAGCAGGAGCTTGGTGAGCTGACCGCGTGATCACGACAGCCGCCCGGAATCGCCGAGCGTGCAGTCAGCGCGAGAATCTGGCCGCGGACTCGCGGTGAATGCACGTTGGGCAGGCGAACGCGTTTCAAGCGCCCGACCAGCGGGTTACCGTGCACACTATGGCGCCAGACACGAAAACCACTGCCGAACATCTGCGCAACGCGCTCGACGGGCGTTGGCGCGACGTGAAGAACCGGATGCGGGCCACCATGACCGAGGAGTTGTTCCGCCCCCACTACACGCCTAACACCGTGATCGCCCGCACCAAGGTGGCCGAGCAAATGAGGATCATGGCCGCGTTCGGTGTCGCCGCCGACAACTTCCGCAAAGAGCACGGCGGCACCGGCGACGTGGGTGCGGCGATCACGATGATCGAGATGCTGGCAATGTCGGACCTGTCGCTGATGGTGAAGGCCGGGGTGCAGTGGGGGCTGTTCGGCGGCGCCGTCGAGAACCTCGGCACCGAGCGTCACCACGAGGCCTACGTGAAGAAGATCATCAGCCTCGAGATGCGCGGTTGCTTTGCGATGACCGAGACCGGACACGGCAGCGACGTTCAATCGGTGGAAACCACCGCGACGTACGATCCCGAGACGCAGGAGTTCGTCATCGACTCCCCCACCCCGACCGCCCGCAAGGATTACATCGGCGGCGCGGCCGAAACCGCAACCACTGCAGCGGTTTTCGCGCAGCTTATCACCACCGAGAATGGCGAGCCGGTCAACCACGGCGTGCACTGCGTGCTGGTCCCGATCCGCGACGCCGACGGCAGCGACCTGCCCGGGATCACCACGTCGGACTGCGAATACAAGGGCGGACTGCCCGGCGTCGACAATGGCCGCATCGTGTTCGACCACGTCCGCGTCCCGCGGGTGAATCTGCTGAACAAGTACGGCGACGTCGCACCCGACGGCACCTACAGCTCGCCGATCGAGAACCCCAACCGCAGGTTCTTCACCATGCTGGGGACCCTGATCCGCGGCCGGATCACCGTCGGCGGTAGCGCGGGCGCCGCCGCCCGCGTCGCGCTGGACATCGCTACCCGATATGCGTTGCAGCGCAGGCAATTCAGCGCACCTGATGAGGACACCGAGGTGCTGATCATGGACTACCTGGTGCACCAGCGCCGGCTGTTTCCGTTGATCGCACGCTCATACGCGCTGCAGTTCGCCCAGAACGAGCTGGTGAGCAAGTGCCACGACATTCAGACCGCCGACGCCCCCGACGCCGACGAGCAGCGCGAGCTGGAGGCCCGGGCCGCGGGGCTGAAGGCGGCGAACACCTGGCACGCGACCCGAGCCATTCAGGAAGCCCGCGAGGCGTGCGGGGGCGCGGGTTACATGGCCGAGAACCGGCTGATCGGGCTGCGCGGCGACACCGACGTGTTCACCACATTCGAGGGCGACAACCACGTGCTGACTCAATTAGTGGCCAAGGAGCTGCTGACGGCGTACGCCGACGACATCCGCAGCATGAGCCCGGTCGAATGGGTGCGCTTCGCGGCCAACACCGTTGGCGAGCGTGTTCTGAAACGCACTGCGGCGGAGACGATCATCCAAACGATCGTGGACACCCGGCAGGACAGCGAGGAAGAAGGCAGCCTGTTCAACCGAGGCACCCAGATCAAGATGTTCGAGGACCGCGAAGAATATCTACTGGCGTCGGTGGCGCGACGGCTGCAGGCCAAATCCAAGGACATGTCGCAATTCGACGCGTTCAACGCGGTGCAAGACCATGTGTTGCACGCCGCGAACGCGCACATCGACCGAATCGTGTTGGAAGCCTTCGTCGCCGGGATCGACGCCTGCGAGGATGAGAAGGCCCGCGAGTTGTTGTGCATCGTCTGCGACTTGTATGCGTTGTCGGTGATCGAGGATGACAAGGCCTGGTACATCGAGCACCGCTACCTGTCCACCGAGCGGGCCAAGGCCGTCACTCGTGGCATCAACGATCGCTGCCGGGCGCTGCGCCCGCATGCCGAGACGCTGGTCGACGGGTTCGGGATCCCCGAGCCGCTGCGCTACGCCGAGATGCTGCACCCCGAGAACCTGTCGGCCTGAGCGTCAGCGTCGCGAGGGGCTGTGCCGCAAGCCTATTGGTGAGGGATCTTGCCGAGCGGTTGCAGCGTGCCATCTGAGCCGATGTGGAACTTCACCGTTCCGATGCCCTTGGGACAACACGGCTCTTCCTTGCCGACCTGCCATTGATACTGGACGGTGATGGTGTCGTCGCCGGCGGGCAGCACGGTGATGTACGGCTTCGGGTTTGGTGTGGCCGGACCGAGGGGCCTGTCGTGGTCGAAGAACAGCAGCTGCTGAGGGGTCGACTCGCTGGCGATGGTCGGGATGATCTGCACCCAGTACAAGCGGCAGTTCTTGGTGTGCCCGCGGGCGATCTCGACCCAGCTCGATCCCGGAACCTCCACCGGAACCGAGGAGATGGCCTGCCGCACCGTGTCGGCCGTCGGCCCGTCCGACTGCTTGCAGGTATCGGTTTGCGAGGCCGGCGGTGTCGTCGATTTGCCGCCGCAAGCCGAGACCAACAAAAGCAGCACAATCACAAACAAGCGACGCACATTGTGAGCTTAACGAAAACTGTGAATGTCCCATTTGTTTCATCGGAACCCCCTTCTGAGGGGCGATTCCCAAGCATCTGCGGGTAACGTGGGCGAAGTCGCAGATCGGCGCTGACCTGCGGTTATCCGTTTGGTTTGCGGCCCTCCGGACACTCACACAGCGCTTCGGATCCGGTGAGAGCAAGCCGTAAAGCGGCGGAAACATCGGACGCCCGGTGCCGAAACATCCTTGTCGCACCATTTAGTGCCGTAGCCCATGCGCTAGTAGGGAGGGAAGTAGGCGTGGCCAAAACGCCTCATGGTGCCCGTGAGGGCACCGTGAACAGCCTGTGCGCCTACTGCGGCGTCGGCTGCGGCATGGTGTTGCAGATCACAACCGCTCCGGAAAGCGACCGTGGTCACGTCACGAAAACTGTTGGAGACAAAAGCCATCCGGCCAACTTCGGCCGGCTGTGCACCAAGGGGGCGACCACCGCGGACCTGTTGTCCGCGCCCGGCCGGATGGAGTCGGCATATCTGCGTGCCGATCGTGGCGAGGAGCCCGAGCCGATCGACATGGACGACGCCATCGCCCGGAGTGCGCAGCAATTACGGGCCATCATCGACGAACACGGCCCGGATGCGTTCGCGATGTACGTGTCCGGTCAGATGTCGCTCGAGGCACAGTATCTGGCGAACAAGCTGACCAAGGGGTTCATCGGAACCAACCAGATCGAGGCGAACTCGCGACTGTGCATGGCCAGCGCGGGTTTCGGCTACAAACTCTCCCTGGGTGCCGACGGACCGCCCGGCTCGTACCAGGACTTCGACCGCGCTGACGCGTTCTTCGTGGTCGGCGCCAACATGGCCGACTGTCACCCAATCCTTCATCTGCGCATGATGGATCGCGTCAAGGAGGGCGCCAAGCTCATCGTGGTCGACCCGCGGCGCACCGCGACCGCGGAGAAGGCGGACCTGTTTCTGCAGATCGCCCCCGGCACGGATCTGGCATTGCTCAACGGTTTGCTGCACCTGATCGTCGAGAACGGGCACACCGACGACGAATTCATCGCCGAATTCACCGAAGGATGGGAGGTGATGCCCAGCTTCCTGCAGCAGTTCACCCCCGACAAAGTCAGCGAAATCACCGGCATCCCGGTCGAAGACATCCGCACCGCGGCCCGCTGGATCGGCGAAGCCGCGAACTGGATGAGCTGCTGGACGATGGGGCTCAACCAGAGCACCCACGGCACCTGGAACACCAACGCGATCTGCAACCTGCACCTGGCGACCGGCGCCATCTGCAAGCCCGGCAGCGGTCCCTTCTCACTGACCGGACAGCCCAACGCGATGGGCGGTCGCGAAATGGGTTACATGGGACCGGGTTTGCCGGGTCAGCGCTCGCTGACATCGGCCGCCGACCGCTTGTTCGTGGAGGACCAGTGGGGCATTGCCCACGGGTCGCTGCGCACCGAGGTGGGGACCGGCACCATCGACATGTTCTCCCGCATGGCCGACGGACAGATCAAAGCGTGCTGGATCATCTGCACCAATCCCATTGCCACGGTGGCCAATCGGAAGACCGTGCTGGCCGGCCTGGAAACCGCCGAGCTGGTCATCAGCCAGGACGCATTCTTGGAGACCGAGACCAACGAATACGCCGACGTGCTGCTGCCCGCCGCCCTGTGGACCGAGTCCGAAGGGGTGATGGTCAACTCCGAACGCAACCTGACCCTGTTCCAGCCCGCCGTCGAGGCGCCCGGCCAGGCGCTGCCCGACTGGCAGATCATCGCCCGGATCGCCTGCGCGATGGGCTATTCGGACGAGTTTAGCTACGACTCCGCCGAGGAAGTCTTCGAGGAGATCAAACGGTTCTGGAACCCCGCCACCGGCTACGACCTCCGCGGGGCCAGCTACGACCGGCTGCGCAGGACTCCGCTGCAGTGGCCGTGCCCACCCGAAAGCGGCGACGACCGTCGCCCGATTCGGTACCTGAACGACGGCGTCAGCCAGAGGCGGTTGATCCGCGAGGACGGCAGCGTGCCGCGGTTGGCCTTCCCGACGCCGAGCGGCCGTGCGGTGTTCTTCGCTCGCCCGCACCTGCTGCCCGAGGAAATGCCCGACGACGACTACCCGTTCCTGCTCAACACTGGCCGCGTGCCGCACCAATGGCACACGATGACCAAGACGGGCAAGGTGGCCAAGCTCAACAAGCTCAATCCGGGGCCCTTCGTCGAAATCCACCCCGACGACGCCGCCCGGCTGCAGATCTCCGACGACGATCCGGTGGAGATCGCGTCCCGCCGTGGCCGCGCGGTGCTGCCGGCGGTGGTCACCGACCGGGTGCGCCCCGGTAACTGCTTTGCGCCGTTCCACTGGAACGACGTCTTCGGCGAATACCTGTCGATCAACGCGGTGACCAACGATGCCGTCGATCCGGTCTCGTATCAAGTGGAATTCAAGGCGTGCGCGGTCACCCTGACGAAGGTCGCTGTGCGCAAACCGGATTCGGCGCCCGAGGTGCCGGAGCCCGATCGAGGCCGGGAAGTCGAGGCAACCGACCTCGCGCGCGTCGACGCCTTCGCCCAACTCGTCGGCGTCGCAAACGAGCCGGCGCCCGATTTCGGTCCTCTCGGCCGCTCGTACCTCGCCGGGTTGATAACCGGGCTGCGTTCGGAGGCCGGCCGAGGCACGACCGGCGTGCCCACCGTGCCCCAGAGCGCTCCGTTCGATACCGCCACCCGGCTGTGGGTCGACGGGCTGCTCGCGGGGTTGTTCGCGCGCACCGACGCGGCCCCGCCGGCACCGGCGCCGGCCGTCGAGGGGCCCGCCATCGAGACACCCGAGGTTGGGCGGGCGCCCGAGCGGGCACCGGTCGTGGTGCTGTGGGCGTCGCAGACCGGCAACGCCGAAGAGCTGGCCTCCGACGTCGCCGCGCGGTTGGGCGAGAACGGGTTGCCCGTCGCGCTGCACGCCATGGACGACTTCCCGCTGGCGGAGCTGACGACCACGCGGGAAGTGCTGCTGATCACCAGCACCACCGGGGACGGCGAGCCGCCCGATAACGGCACCGGGCTCTGGCGGGCGCTGACATCCGACGGCGCACCACGTTTCGGCGACACCCGCTACGCCGTTCTGGCGCTGGGTGACTCCAACTACGACGACTTCTGCGGTCACGGACGCAAGCTCGACGAACGCCTCGCCGAGCTGGGGGCGACCCGCATCGTCGACCGCGTCGACTGCGAACCCGACTATGAGGACGCTGCGGCCACATGGTTGAGCGGGGTCATCCAGGCGCTGGTCCGCATGTCCGCGCCGGTTGGCCGTGACGGCGGCGTTCAGGCGCCGGCGGCCCCTTTCGCGGTCGCCACGCCAACTCGGCGGGGCAGCGGGTCCGGAGGGGTCGGGTACACCAAGAAGCATCCCCTGATCACCGGCATGGCCCACAACATCAAGCTGAACGGGCCGAGTTCTACAAAAGACGTGCGGCAATTGGTATTTCAACTGCCCGAAGACACGATCAGCTACGAGGCCGGTGACGCGCTCGGGGTGTGGCCGCGCAACAGCGACCGGCTGGTCGACGAATGGCTGTCCGTCACGGGCCTGGACGGGCAGACCCCGGTCGAGGTCGGCGAGCACGGCCTGATGTCGTTGCGGTCCGCGCTCACCGAGCGAATCGAGATCGCCCACATCAGCCGGGACCTGGTGCGGTTCGTGCAGGAGCGCACCGGCGATCCGACACTCGCCGAGCTGCTGAAGCCGGAAAACAGAGCGGCGCTTAGCGATTGGACGTGGGGCCGGCAGTCCATCGACCTGCTGGCGCAGCTGCCGGTCTCCGCGTCCGCCCACGAGTGGCTGAGGGTCCTCAAACGCCTTCAGCCGCGGCTGTACTCCATCTCGTCGAGCCCCAAGGTGTGCCCGGGGGAAGTTCACTTGACGGTCTCGCCGGTGCGCTACAACTTTCAGGGCGTCCCACGCCGCGGGGTGTGTTCGACCTACCTTGCCGACCGATCGCCCGGCGATCGCGTGGCCGTCTTTCTGCAGTCGTCGAGCAACTTCCGGCCCCCCAGCGATCCGCGCACGCCGATGATCATGGTCGGCCCGGGCACTGGGATCGCGCCCTTCCGGGGGTTCCTGCAGGAGCGCCGCGCGCTTGGGCACACCGGCCCCAACTGGCTCTTCTTCGGTGAGCAGCACGCCGAAACCGACTACTACTACCGCGACGAGCTCGAGCAGATGCGCGACGACGGGTTCCTCACCGAGCTGGACCTGGCGTTCTCCCGCGACCAGCGCGAGAAGGTCTACGTGCAGCACCTGATGCGCAAACGGGGGGCCGAGCTGTGGCGCTGGCTGCAGGACGGCGCGCAGCTGTACGTCTGCGGCAGCGCCAACCCCATGGCCAAGGACGTCGACCGCGCGCTCTCCGATATCGCGGCCGAGCACGGCAGCCTCGACCCGGACGCGGCGAGGGCCTACGTCCAGTCGTTGAGCACCGACAAGCGCTACCACCGCGACGTCTACTAAAACCCCGTCTCGACCCCTGTAATACGACGGAAACGTCGCACACCCGCAGTCGAAACATCCCCGTCGCACCATTCACTCATAAGGTCGCGCGCCTGAAGGAGTGACGTACGAGTGACCCAGGAGTGTGCTGGGCCCGATCGGGTCATGAAGAGGGCATGCCCACTGCAGTGCCGGCGGCGGTATGACGGCGACCGCGCCGCGTCCACGCAGATCGAGTGGGCGGGGCTACGCGTCAACCTGGACCTGGCGTTCTCCCGCGAAAAACGCGACAAGGTCTACGTGCAGCACGTGAAGCGCAAGCAGGGAAGCCAACTGTCCCGATGGTTGCGCGCCCCCGCACAGCTGTGTGTCTGCGAAGTCGCGGCCGACGACGGGATTCTCGAACCGGATACGGCGAAGGACTAGTTCCAGTCGTAACCCGCCCAACGGCGATCCCGCCGCGCGCGAGTGAGCAGTCCAACGCCACATGCGGATGTCCTATAGTGGGGCTATGCAACAGGCCACACAGCCGCGCCTCGTCGTTATGCGCCGCCCCGCCGTGCATTCTTGTTGTCCTTGTTGTTGTTAAGTGCCTGAGCCTTCCGACGCTCAAGACAAGCGCGCCTTCCCGGGACACGGCCAACAATCGAAATCAGCCGGCAGGCCGACGAGCACGGAACCGACCTGAACGCATACCGCCTAAGGAACTTTCATGAGCATCGCCGAGGACGTGACACAGCTAATCGGAAACACGCCGCTGGTCCGGCTGCATCGCGTCACCGAGGGCGCCGTCGCCGACGTGGTCGCCAAGCTGGAATCGTTCAACCCGGCGAACAGCGTGAAGGACCGCATCGGGGTCGCCATGCTGGACGCGGCCGAGCAAGCGGGCCTGATCAAGCCGGACACGATCATCCTCGAGCCGACGAGCGGAAACACCGGCATAGCGCTGGCGATGGTGTGCGCGGCACGCGGCTATCGATGCGTGCTGACCATGCCCGACACCATGAGCATCGAGCGGCGGATGCTGCTGCGCGCCTACGGGGCGGAACTCGTGCTGACCCCCGGCGCGGAGGGCATGCCGGGTGCCATCGCCAAGGCCGAGGAACTGGCCAAGACCGACCAACGGTATTTCGTGCCCCAGCAGTTCGAGAACCCGGCCAACCCGGCGATCCACCGCGCGACTACCGCCGAGGAGGTGTGGCGCGACACCGACGGGAAGGTCGACATCTTCGTGTCCGGCGTGGGCACCGGCGGCACCATCACCGGCGTCGCGCAGGTGATCAAGGAACGCAAGCCGTCGACGCAGTTCATCGCCGTGGAGCCGGCCGGCTCGCCGGTGCTGTCCGGCGGCCAGAAGGGACCCCACCCCATCCAGGGCATCGGCGCCGGGTTCGTCCCGCCGGTGCTCGACATGGACCTGGTCGACGAGGTCATCACCGTCGGCAACGAGGATTCGCTCAACCTGGCCCGGCGCCTGGCGGCGGAAGAGGGCCTGCTGGTGGGCATCTCCTCGGGCGCGGCTGCGGTGGCCGCGCTGCAGGTGGCCCGCCGGCCCGAGAACGCCGGCAAGCTCGTCGTCGTCGTGCTGCCCGACTTTGGCGAGCGGTACCTGAGCACACCGCTTTTTGCCGACGTGGCGGAGTAGCCGTGCTCGCGGCCTTGCGGCAAGACATCCGGGCGGCCAGGGAGCGCGATCCCGCCAAGCCGACCACGCTGCAGGTCGTCTTCGCCTACCCGGGCGTGCACGCCATCTGGGGCCACCGTGTCAGCCATTGGCTGTGGAATCGCGGCGCCAGGCTAGCCGCACGGACGTTGTCCGAGATCACCCGGATTTCCACCGGCGTTGACATCCACCCCGGCGCCGTGCTCGGTCCCGGCCTGTTCATCGACCACGCGACCGGCGTGGTGATCGGCGAGACGGCCGAGGTGGGCGAGGACGTCACCCTGTATCACGGCGTCACTCTCGGCGGCAGCGGCACCGACACCGGAAAGCGCCACCCCACCGTCGGAGACCGGGTGACCATCGGCGCCGGCGCGAAGGTCCTCGGCGCGATCAAGATCGGCGACGACAGCCGGATCGGCGCCAACGCCGTGGTGGTCAAGCCGGTCCCGCCGAGTTCCGTGGTCGTCGGCGTTCCCGGGCAGGTCATCAGCCGCGCTGGACGGGGTAGCCCCGACGACTCGATGATGCCCGACCTGGTGGGTGTCAGCCTGCAGTCGCTGCTCACCAGGGTGGCCAGGCTGGAGGCCTCCAACGACGGTCAGCAGACCGGCCGCGTGATCCGGCCGCCCGAGGCCGGGGTGTGGCACGGCGAGGACTTCTCGATCTGACGTCCGCGGCGGACGGCCTTCAGGCGCTCTTCAAGATGCGTTAACCGCGATCGGCGCTACGGTGGCGTAACGCGCCAAATGACGGAGGTTGTAATGAGCGATCCTTGCACGCCGGGAATACCGGCCGCGTTGGCCGCGCCGAGTCTGAATCGTGGGGTCGGCTTCACCCACGAACAGCGGCGACGGTTGGGGCTGACCGGCCGGCTCCCCTCGGCGGTGCTGACCCTCGATCAACAAGCCGACCGCGTGTGGCACCAATTGCAAAGCCTCGCAACAGATTTAGGCCGTAATCTGCTTCTCGAGCAGCTGCACTACCGCCACGAGCTGCTGTACTTTAAGGTGCTCCAAGACCACCTGACGGAGCTGATGCCGGTCGTGTACACGCCCACCGTCGGGGAGGCCATCCAACGCTTCTCCGACGAATATCGCGGGCAGCGTGGGCTTTTCCTCAGCATCGATGAGCCGGAGGAGATCGGCGACGCCTTTCGAACTTTCGGCTTGCAACCCGACGACGTCGACCTGATCGTGTGCACCGACGCCGAAGCCATTTTGGGTATCGGCGACTGGGGTGTGGGCGGAATCCAAATCGCCGTAGGCAAATTGGCGCTCTACACCGCCGGTGGCGGCATCGATCCCCGCCGTTGCATCGCGGTGTCACTCGATGTCGGTACGGACAACGAGCAGCTGCTGCAGGACCCGTTCTATTTGGGCAATCGCCACGCCCGGCGCCGCGGCGAGGAGTACGACGCGTTCATCAAGCGCTACATCGAGACCGCCCATCAGATGTTTCCGCACGCGATCCTGCATTTCGAGGACTTTGGGCCGCTCAACGCGCGGAAGATCCTGCAGACCTACGGCGACCACTACTGCGTGTTCAACGACGACATCCAGGGCACTGGAGCGGTGGTGGTGGCCGCCGTGTACGGCGGGTGCCACCTCACAGGTGTCCCGCTGCGCGACCAGAAGGCGATCGTCTTCGGGGCCGGGACCGCCGGGATCGGTGTAGCGGATCAGATCCGGGACGCGATGGTCGCCGACGGGGCCGCCCCCGAACAGGCCAGGTCACAGATCTGGCCGATCGACAAGCAGGGCTTGCTCTTCGACGACATGGACGACCTGCGCGATTTCCAGGTGCCCTACGCGAAGAACCGCCGCGAGCTTGGCGTGTCAGCCGGGGATCGGCTGGGATTGGTGGACGCGATCAAGCTGGCGTCACCCACCATCCTGCTGGGCTCCTCGACCGTGTTCGGCGCGTTCAACCAAGAGGTCATCGAGGCGATGACCGTGTCGTGCGAAAGGCCGATGATCTTCCCGCTGTCCAACCCGACCTCGCGCATGGAGGCCATGCCGGCCGACGTGCTGCAGTGGTCCGGCGGCAAGGCGCTGGTCACGACCGGAACCCCTGTCGCCCCTGTCGAATACGACGGCACCACCTACACAATCGGCCAGGCCAACAACGTGCTGGTGTTTCCCGGAATCGGGCTGGGCGTCATCGTTGCGCGAGCACGGCTGGTCACCCAGGGCATGCTGCAAGCGGCGGCGAGAGCCGTTGTGCACCAAGCCAGTCCGACGAATCCGGGAGATTCGCTGTTGCCGGATGTGCAGAACTTGCGCGAGATCTCGGCGGCCGTCGCCGAGGCGGTCTATGGCGCCGCAGTCGAGGATGGCGTGGCCACCAAAACGCACGATGACCCCCGGCAGGCCGTCGTCGACGCCATGTGGCGGCCGGTATACGACTAGGCGCAGCGGCGGGCGCCACAACCGCAGCAGGTGCCCCTGCTTGGCCAGCTCGCGGGAATGCGCGGCCTCGCGAGCGCGGGCGTCCTCGACGGTCTGCGTCGGGGTTCCATCGGGAACGTGCGTGATCATGGTGACCAGGAACTCCATGGCCCCTCCGAAACGCTTGTGGTCGAGGCGAAGTCACGATGCGGTGGGGTGCCCCTGCCATCGACGAGCCGGTCCGGCGTGGGCAGGCACGCTGCGCAAAAGTTCCAGGCAGGGACATTGGACGGTCTTTGCTCCCCCGCCTGGACTCGAACCAGGAACCTATCGGTTAACAGCCGAACGCTCTGCCAATTGAGCTACAGGGGATCAACCCGATCGCGGGACGACTCTAGCGTACCGGCATACCCGAACCCAAGTAGGGACCAGCACCTTCCGCCCAGCTAGGGCCATCAGACGCGCCGCCACCCGGCCGGGTGAGGCAGGATGGAGCCATCGATCGTCGGGAGGAACGCTTTGATCCGGTATGTGGTGGTGCTTGGACTGGGTTACGTGCTGGGCGCGAAGGCCGGGCGGCGCCGATACGAACAGCTCGTCGGCACCTATCGCGCGCTGACCAGCAGTCCGCTGGCCAAGTCGGTGATCGAAGGCGGGCGCCGCAAGATCGCGAACCGGATCTCGCCGGACGCCGGGTTTGTGACCGTGGCGGCGATCGACGACGGGACGGCCGTGATGGATCGTGGCGTGCAGGCCCCGGTCGAGCAACCGGCCGATGCGGCCCTCACAGCGTCAGATCGTCGCCGCTAGCCTGCTCCAGCAGGCTGCGCCGATACGCCTCCATGGCGAGCAGGTCACCGAACAGCGCGTGATAGTCGTCGCCCTGCTCGATGGGCGACATCCGCTGCAGTTTGGACTTGACCTCGGCGATCTGGCGCCCCATCCAGACTTCCTGCAGGCGGGCCAGCACTCCCCGGATGTAGCGCGGCAGCTTCTCGTCGTCGACGGCGACGGCCTCGACCCCTAGCTCGCTGATCAGGCCCGCGGTCAGGGCCGACTTGGTCTGCTGGCGCACCGCCTCGATCCACTCCCCGCCGGTCAGGCCGCTCGAGGTGCCGCCGGCCGCCTCGATGGCCGCGCGGACCGCCCCGTAGCCGGGGTGGGTGAAACTCTCGACGGTCAGCGTGTCGAACACCGGGCCGGTCAGCGCCGGGTATTGCAACGCCGACTTGAGCGCCTCGCGCTGGGGCCAGAGGGTCGGGTCGCGCGGGTCGGGGCGGACGGCGCGCGATTCTGTGGGCCCGGAACGCCTCGCTGCGGGTTGCCGCTCGACCCGGCGAGCGGCCTGCGTTCCCTGGCTGCCCCGCCCCGGGGACTTGGATTTCTTGGCCTCGGTCCGCACCCGGTCGATGACCTGTGCGACGTCGTCCCAACCGACCCAGCCGGCCAGCTGGCGGGCGTACTCGTCGCGCAGCGTCGAGTCCTTGATCTGGCTCACCATGGGCACGCAGCGGCGCAGCGCGCTCACCCTGCCCTCGGCGCTTTCCAGATCGATCTCGGCCAGCGTGGTGCGAATGGCGAACTCGAATAGCGGGGTGCGCCGGGCCACCAGGTCGCGCAGCGCCCCGTCGCCGGCCTTGAGCCGCAGGTCGCAGGGGTCCATGCCGTCCGGGGCGACGGCGACGAACGACTGCCCGGCCAGGTTCTGTTCGCCGTCGAAGGCCTTGATCGCCGCGGCACGGCCGGCGGCGTCGCCGTCGAAGACGTAAATCAGTTCGCCGCGAAAGAAGCTGTCGTCCATCATGAGCCGGCGCAGCATGGCCAGGTGCTCGTCGCCGAACGCGGTGCCGCAGGAGGCGACGGCGGTGGTGACCCCGGCCAGATGCATCGCCATCACGTCGGTGTAGCCCTCGACGACGACGGCCTGGTGTCCCTTGGCGATGTCGCGTTTGGCCAGGTCGATGCCGAACATCACCGACGACTTCTTGTACAGCAGCGTCTCGGGCGTGTTGAGGTACTTGGCCTCCATCGGGTCGTCGTCGAAGAGCCGCCGCGCCCCGAATCCGATCACTTCACCCGCCGCCGAGCGGATCGGCCACAGCAGGCGCCGGTGAAAGCGGTCCATCGGGCCGCGCCGCCCCTCCCGCGACAGGCCGGCGGCTTCCAGTTCTTTGTATTCAAAGCCCTTGCGCTGCAGGTGTTTTGTCAGTGAGTCCCAGCCGGATGGGGCGAATCCGCAGCCGAAACGACGGGCCGCCTCGGCGTCGAAGTTCCGCTCCGTCAGGTATTGGCGGGCCACTGCCGCCTCGTTGGACTCGAGCGCCGCCGCGTAGAACTCGGCCGCGGCCGCGTTGGCCGCGATCAGCCTGCTGCGGCTGCCGCGGTCGCGCTGCACGTTGGTGGCCGCGGCGCCGGTGTAGGTGATCGTGTAGCCGATCCGGTCGGCGAGCAGTTCCACCGCCTCGACGAAGCTGACGTGTTCGATCTTCTGGACGAACGCGTACAGGTCGCCGCCCTCGCCGCAGCCGAAGCAGTGGAAGTGGCCGTGGTTGGGGCGGACGTGGAACGACGGCGACTTCTCGTTGTGGAATGGGCACAGGCCCTTCAGCGAATCGGCGCCGGCGCGCCGCAATTGGACGTAGTCGCCGACGACTTCCTCGATGCGCACCCGTTCTCGGATCGCCGCGACGTCACGATCGGAGATCCGGCCAGCCATCGGCCCAGTCTAAAGTGCCGCCGCCGGCGGCCCCGCCGGCTTGGGCACAGGCGACCCGGTTATCCGGGCCCGATCACGCCACACGCGATCCGGTCGTTCGCGCCGTCGGTGTTCTCGGCGCCGTGAATCATCAACGCGGTCTTGTCACCGGCCAGCAGCTGGTCCCTGGTGAACGCGTCGGACGTGGTCACCAGGTACCCGGAACCGTCCTGGCGCACCTCGAGCGACGTCAGGTCGCCGCTTTCGGGCATCCCGGTATGTCCGGGCGCCTGGAAATGGCCGCCGGCGGACAGGAAGTTGCCCGGCGGTCCTCCGTTGGGGGCCACCGAGTTGGGCTCGCATTTGCCGATCGCGTGGACGTGCATGGAGTGCAGACCGGGCGTGAGGATCCCGGCGGCCACCGTCTTGACGGTGATGGTGGCGTAGCCGTTGGCGAAATCGAAGGTGGCCGTGGCGACTTCCCGGCCGTCAGCCGTTTTCAGTTGCGCCGACAGCGCTCCGGGACCGGGCACCGGGCCGCTCGGCGTCGCCGACGAGCCGGGGGAACCGCTTTGGACCGGGGGCGTGGTGCCCGGCTGGCTGCTCGCGTGCTGGGGCGAGCTGCATGCGCTCACGGCTACGACGGGAAGCGACAGCAACAGGGTGGCAACGCCGGTGAGTTTGGTCATGCCGGGAGCGTAACGCTAACCGTTCGCCTGGCGGACGTCGATCCGCTCCAGCCGGCCCTCGGTGTAGCACGCGATCTGATCGACGATGACCCGCAGCCGGGCGCGGTCGTCGGCCGCGGTGTTGAACGCCGCGGCGAACACGGGATCGAGCGTGCGCGGGGCCCCCGCGTGCAGCCAGACCGCCACCCGGTGGATCCGTTCGCGCTGCCGCGCTTGGGTTTCCAGATGCCGCGGGTCGGACATGATGAACTGCAGCGCCAGGATTTTCAGCAGGGCGACCTCGGCGCGCACCAGGTCGGGAACCTGCAAGTCCGCGCGGTAGCGGACCAGCGGCTCCGAACCGGCGGCCGCACGCGTGGTCGCGATGGCGGCCGAGACGAACCTGCCCACCAATTCACTGGTCAAGCGCTTGAGCGCGACCGACGCCGCCAGGGTGGCGTCGTACTTGCCCACCGCGGCGACCACCGGCAGACCCGACAGCCGGCGCGCGGCCGCCATGAGGTCGTCGGCGCTTACCCGCGGGAACTCGCTTTCGCCCAGTTTGGCCAGCGCGGCCGCCTCGTCGTCGTCGGCGAGCACGCGCAGGTCGATGCGCTGGGAAACGACGCCGTCCTCGACGTCGTGCACCGAATACGCAACGTCGTCGGCCCAGTCCATCACCTGCGCTTCCAGGCACGTCCGGTCCACCGGCGCGCCCTGCCGCACCCACGCCGCCGGCTCGCGGTCCTCCTGGTAGAAGCCGAACTTGCTGATGCCTTTGCTTCTTCCGTTTCCAGGCCCCCCACCACGCGTCCACGGGTATTTGGTGACCGCGTCCAGCGATGCCCGAGTGAGGTTTAGCCCCGCGCTGTTGCCTTGTGCGTCAAGGACTTTGGGTTCCAGGCTGGTCAGGATACGGAAGTTCTGCGCGTTGCCCTCGAAGCCGCCGTGCGCGGCCGCGAACTCATCGAGCGCGCGCTCGCCGTTGTGGCCGTAGGGCGGGTGCCCGATGTCGTGGGCCAGACCGGCCAGCTCCACCAGGTCGAGGTCGCACCCCAACCCGACCGCCATTCCGCGCCCGATCTGCGCCACTTCCAGCGAGTGGGTCAACCGGGTGCGCGGGGTGTCACCCTCGCGGGGCCCGACCACCTGCGTCTTGTCGGCCAGCCGGCGCAGCGCCGCGCTGTGCAACACCCGGGCCCGGTCGCGGGCGAAGTCGGTGCGGTGCTGGCCTTCCGTACCGGGCAGACCCGCAGTCTTCGGCGCTTCGGGTATCCGCCGCTGACGGTCGAAGTCGTCGTAGGGGTCGTGTTGGTTCGTGGTCACTTCTTCATCACCGCAGCACAGTCTGCCAGGGTTCGGCGGAACTGGTCCGAGCTAAATTGACCTATGCGCACTGGCCGCCTGACCGGCGTTCTTCTGACGGTCGTCACCGCGGGACTGCTGCTGGCGCCGGTGGCCGGCGCGCAATCGCCGCTTCGGCTGTCGGATTACCTCACCGACAACGTGAACGCCCTATCGGATTCCGGACGCAGCGCGGTCACGTCGGCCCTCGACAAGCTCTACGTCGACCACCACATTCGGCTGTGGGTGGTCTACGTGGACAACTTCTCCGGGCAGACCGCGGAGGACTGGGCCAAGCGCACGAGAAGCACCAGCGACTTGGGCGACTACGACGCGCTGCTCGCCGTGGCCACCACCGGCCGCGCATACGCGTTCCTGGTGCCGTCGGCGATCAAGAGCATCAACGCGAGTCAGGTCGACGATCTGCGCCGCGACAAGATCGAGCCGGCGCTGCACGACGGTGACTGGAGCGGTGCGGCAATCGCCGCGGCCAACGGGCTTGACACGACACCCCATTCGTCGGCGCGGGTGATACTTCTGGTCGGGTTGGGCGTCGTCTCCGTCGCGATGGCCGCCCTGCTGGTGGTGATGCGCTATCGCCGCGGGCGACGCCGGGCCGCCGCCTTGGCCGCGGCGCGGCGAGTCGATCCCACCGACGCGAACGGGTTGGCCGCCGTGCCGCTGGAGACCCTCGACGACCTGTCCCGCGAAGTGGTGGTGGACGTCGACAACGCGGTGCGCACCAGTTCCAACGAACTCACGCTGGCGATCGACGAGTTCGGCGAGGACCGGACCCAGCCCTTTACCGACGCGGTCACCAAAGCCAAAGCCGCTTTGGCGCAAGCCTTCATCGTCCGCCATCAACTCGACGACAGCGTCCCCGAGACACCGGCGCAGCGGCGCGAGATGCTGACCCGGGCCATCGTGGCGGCGGCGCGCGCCGACCGCGAACTCGAGTCGCAGACCGCGGCGTTCGACAAGCTGCGGGACTTGGCGGTCAACGCCTCCTCGCGGTTGGACGCGCTGACCGAACAGTATGTCGAACTCACCGCCCGCATCGACCCGGCCGAGCTACGGCTGGCCGAGCTGCACAACGAATTCGGCGCCGCGGCGCTGGCGTCGGTGTCCGGCAACATTGTCAGCGCCAAGGAGAGGCTGGCGTTCGCCGACCGCAACATCGGCTCGGCCCGCGATCTGGCGGCCGCCGAGGGCGGAAAGCAGGCCGCGCTCGTGGATGCGGCCCGCGCCGCCGAGTCGGCGCTCGGACAAGCGCGAACCCTGCTGGACGCGATCGACAACGCGGCCCGCGACATCAAGCGCGCCGTCGCCGCACTGCCCCCGCTCATCGGCGACGCCCAGGCGGGCGTCAAACGCGCCGACGAGCAGCTGCGCCGGACGCCGAAATCCGTCCACACCGCCGAGTTGACCGCTGCGCGCGACGCGGCGGCGGAAGCCGTCGATGCCACCCGCGCCGGCGGCTCCGCCGATCCGCTCGGCGCGTTCGCCCGGCTGACCAAGGCCGACGCCGACCTCAACCGGGTCCTGGGTACCGTCGCTCAAGAACTGGCGAACGCCGAGCGGCTCAACCGCTCGTTCGAGCAGGCCCTGTTCACGGCCCAGGCACGGGTACGCGGCGTCTCCGAATACATCGACACCCGCCGGGGCAGCATCGGAGCCGAGGCCCGGACGCGGCTAGCGGAGGCCAAACGCCACCTCGAAGCCGCCCAGGCCAAGCGATCGACCAACCTGGCGGACGCGATTGCCCACGCCAATGCGGCATCGACGCTGGCCGCCCAGGCGCAGGCACTGGCCAACGCCGACGTGCAACAGGCTCAGCGGTTCTATAGCCGCCGCGGCGGCAGTGACGCCAGCGCGATGATCGGTGGCATCATCATCGGCGACCTGCTCAGCGGGGGGATGCGCGGCGGTTTCGGCGGCTGGAGCCCGACGTCGTTCGGCTCGTCGGGCTGGTCCGGAGGCTCATCCGACGACGGCTTGATGGGCGGTGGCGGTCGATTCTGAGGCCTAGACACAACCATCCCCCGGGCTAAAAGCCCGGGGGATGGTTGTCCGTACTTTTTGGTTAGGGGCGCGCCGGATGGATGCCGGCGCGCCGCCGCTAACCGATCGTGCTACGCCCAGCTGGAGCCGACGGCGCTGTCGGTGCTGGCCATGTTGCTGCCAGCGCTTTGCACCTTCTGGCCGTGGGAGTTGGCCTGCTCGTAGATCACCTGGAAGTTACGACCCAACTGGGTGATGAA
>NZ_LZIR01000091.1 GCF_001667035.1 Mycobacterium sp. 852002-51057_SCH5723018 | reverse complement strand
GCGCCCATCAATCGCATTGCGCTGACCACACAACTCCGCCAACTCCTCAAACAACACCTCAAGACGCTCGCGAGGACTCACCACCACAGCGCCAGCAGATGCGGTCGAAGACATAACCTCATCATCGCAGCCGGCTACGACAAATTCGGTCCGTCCAATCCCCGCTTCGGAATTCGAAGAGGACGACGACGAGTGGTAGCCGTGTTGACGCCTCATTGATTAGCGTGAGTTCGTGACTGACCGGCGCACGTTGCTGCTGATGCGGCACGCGAAATCCGACTACCCAGACGGCGTCGCCGACCATGACCGGCCGTTGGCGCCCCGCGGCGTCAGGGAAGCCGGGCTGGCCGGTGACTGGCTGCGCGCCAACGTGCCCATGATCGACGCCGTGCTGTGCTCCACCGCGACGCGCGCCCGGCAGACCTTGGAGAAAACGGGTGTCGATGCGCCCGTGCGGTATAGCGAGCGGCTCTACGGCGCCACGCCAGGCTCCACGCTCGAGGAGATCAACAAGACGGCCGACGACATTGGCACGCTGCTCGTCGTCGGGCACGAACCGACGACGTCTTCGTTGGCGCTCATCCTGGCCGACGGCGACACGGATCCCGCTCTGGTGGAACGCATTACGGCGAAATTCCCGACATCGGCGATCGCGGTGCTGACGGTACCGTGCGACTGGAAAGACCTGGAACCGCGCCGCGCCGCGCTGACCGGCTTCGAAATCCCGCGTTGACCTACGAATTCGTGGCCAGCGTGAGCTCCATCAGCTTGAGGGCCTGCCCGCAGGCATCGATGCCGGGCGCTTGAGGATTGACCCACCAGCCGACGACTCCCGCCGCATTGCTGGCCACGCCGCACGCGCCGTTGGGATCGTCCGGGCGCATCACGATCGACTCGATGCCCGCGATCGAACGGTTCTCGACCTTGTACTTCAGGAAGTCGGCCACCTTGCGCTCGTTGCCCAGGCTGCCCTGCTCGAACCAGAAGCGGGTGATGTCGATGAGACCGGCCGGGTTGGCCGCCTGCCAACGGCAAATCGCGCCGACGAACGTGCTCTGAATGTCCAGCGGATCGGCGCCAACGGTCTTGGCGAGGATGTCGCTGGTCAGCACCTCACATTCCTTGAGCAGGTTCGGATATTGCTGTTGGGAGTTGTTGTTGCGCGGAACGTTCCCACCGGCCTTGACGGCGTTGCCGCCGATCGACCGCGAGCAGCCGGTCAGCACCAACAGCGTGGCGAGCAGCACGGCCGTGCCGGCGCGGAGGGTTCTTCGGCTCATTTTGAGTTCGCAATCGATTGACGGGCCAATTCCTTGGCTATGTCGCACGGCGGCGGGAACGGCTTTTGGCTGAAGCTGACCGACCATTCGATGAAGTCGTCCTGGAACTGGATCCCCACCTCGCACAGCGAGTCACCCAGGTTGGGCTCGTTGCCGACGGCGATGAAACCGCCGTGTCCGTTGATGTTGATGTCCTCGACGCTGGAGCGCGAGAGCTCCTCGGTCTTGCGTTCACGGCCGATCGGACTGCCGCGATACCAGGAAAAAGAAAAGTGCGGGCCAAGAATGCCGCCGCCCGCCAGCCATTGGCAGCCGACGGAATTTCGGGCCGTGTTGACCAGCCCGGTGACCTTGGTCAGCTCCGACACCGTCTGATCGGTGATGCCCCCGCATTGCGGGAACATCGGCCCGTGGTGGCCCTCGCCGCTCCCCGGCGTCGACGACCCCGTCGCTCCCGGTTTGTTGTCGCCGGACCCCGAACACCCCGCAATCGTCGGGATCAGAACCGCCAAGGCCGACGCCGCAATAGCGAGCGCCCTCAGGTCACGCCGCACCGCTACCTCGCCTACTGGTCACACGATGCACTGTAGCGGCAGCCCACGGGGTCAACCACCGACGCCGCGCCTGAGCAGGCATTTCGGCCCGGTGCTGGGTACCGGGAAGCCTGCCATGTGCGACAGTTACCAAATGCTCCTGGCACTGCTGCGCCAGTACATCCGGCCGTACCGCCGGCTGGTAGCCGTGCTGATGGTGCTGCAGCTGATCAGCACGCTCGCGTCGCTGTACCTCCCGACGGTCAACGCCGCGATCATCGACGAGGGCGTCGCCAAGGGCAACACCGCCACCATCGTCAGGCTGGGCATGGTGATGCTCTCGGTCACCGCACTACAAATACTGTGCGCGGTCGGGGCCACCTACTTCGGCTCGCGCACCGGCATGGGCTTCGGCCGCGACCTGCGCCAAGCGATCTTCGAACACATCACCACCTTTTCCGAGCGCGAGACCGCCCGGTTCGGGGCGCCGACCCTGCTGACGCGCAGCACCAACGACGTCCGGCAGATCCAGTACCTGGTTCAGATTTCGGGCACCGTTCTGGTGACCGCGCCGATCATGTGCGCCGGCGGAATCCTGATGGCCATCCACCAGGAGGCCGCATTGACCTGGCTGCTGCTGATCAGCGTTCCGATCATGGGCGTGGCCAACTACTGGATCATGTCGCGCATGCTGCCGCTCTTCCGCGGCATGCAGGCCCTGATCGACGGCATCAACCGGGTGATGCGCGACCAGCTGTCCGGCGTCCGGGTGGTCCGGGCGTTTGCGCGGGAGAACTTCGAGCGCGACCGGTTCGCCCGCGCCAACTCCGCGCTGTCGAATACCGCGCTGAGCGCCGGGAATTGGCAAGCGCTGATGCTGCCGGTGACCACCCTGACCGTGAACGTGTCCAGCGTCGCGCTGATCTGGTTCGGCGGCCTGCGCATCGACCGCGGCCAGATGCAGGTGGGCTCGCTGACCGCGTTTCTGGCTTACTTCACCCAGATCCTGATGGCGGTGCTGATGGCGACGATGACGCTGGTGGTGCTGCCGCGCGCGTCGGTGTGCGCCGAACGGATCACCGATGTGCTCTCCACCCGCGCCGCGGTCGAGAACCCGGCGAACCCCAAGTTCCAGCCGGGTGGAATCACCGGGGTGGTGCGCCTGGAGGGCGCCACCTTCACCTACCCCGGCGCCGATCGTCCGGTGCTGCAAGATATCTCGCTGACCGCGCTGCCCGGCACCACCACCGCGATCGTCGGCAGCACCGGTTCGGGCAAATCGACGCTGGTGTCGCTGATCTGCCGGCTCTACGACGTGACCGCCGGCGCCGTCCTGGTCGACGAGATCGACGTCCGCGACTACCACACCGAGCGGCTCTGGGCGGCGATCGGGCTGGTCCCGCAGCGCGGCCATCTGTTCTCCGGCACGGTCGCGGACAACCTGGGGTATGGCGCGGCCCCCGGACAGGTGCTGACCGACGAGGAGATGTGGGAAGCCTTGCGGGTCGCCGACGCCGACGGATTCGTGCGGGCACACGATGACGGGCTGAAAATGCGTGTGGCCCAGGGCGGAATCAACTTCTCCGGCGGCCAGCGGCAGCGGCTGGCGATCGCGCGGGCGGTCATCCGCCGCCCGGCCATCTACCTCTTCGACGACGCGTTCGCCGCGCTCGACGTGCACACCGATGCGCGGGTGCGCGCGTCGCTCGGCCAGGTATCCGGGGACTCCACCATCATCGTTGTGACGCAACGGATTTCGACCGCGTCGACGGCCGACCAGGTGATCGTCGTCGACAACGGGAAACTGGTGGGCTCGGGCACGCACGAATCGCTGCTGGCCGACTGCCCCACCTATGCGGAGTTCGCCGACTCGCAGTCGGCGGGGGCCGTGCAATCGGGTCAAGCGGGGGGCGCCCCATGAGCACGGCGGTCACCCGCGGCATCCCGCCGGCCCCGGCCGGACGCTCCCGCGACTTCTGGGGTTCCGGAGCGCGGCTGATGAAACGGCTTGCGCCGCAACGAAGCCTGACCGTCACAGTGATGACGCTGGGGATTGCCGGCACGGTGATCGGGGTGGTCGTGCCGCGGATCCTCGGGCATGCCACCGATCTGCTGTTCAACGGCGTCATGGGGCGCCAGCTGCCGGCGGGCATCAGCAAGGCGCAGGCTGTCGCCGCGGCCCGCGCCCGGGGCGACAACACCTTCGCCGACCTGCTGTCCGGGATGAACGTGGTGCCGGGACGAGGCGTGGACTTTGGCGCGGTGGCGAGGACGCTGATGTTGGCGCTTGCTCTCTATCTTATTGCCTCGCTGTTGATTTGGGCGCAGGCCCGACTGCTCAACCTGACCGTTCAGCGCACCATGGTCGCGCTGCGTTCCGACGTCGAAGACAAGGTTCACCGGCTGCCGCTGTCGTACTTCGACGGGCGCCAGCGCGGTGAGCTGCTGAGCCGCGTCACCAACGACGTCGACAACATCCAGTCGTCGGTGTCGATGACGATCAGCCAACTGCTGACGTCGGTCCTGACGGTGGTGGCGGTGCTGGCGATGATGGTGTCCATCTCGCCGCTGCTGGCCCTGATCACCGTGCTGACCGTGCCGATCTCGCTGCTGGCGACCCGGGCGATCGCGCGGCGCTCGCAGCGCCTGTTCGTGGCCCAGTGGACCAGCACGGGACGCCTCAACGCCCACATCGAGGAGACCTACAGCGGATTCACGGTGGTCAAGACCTTCGGCCACCAGGCCGCGGCGCGCGAGCAGTTCCGCCGCTTCAACGACGACGTGTACCGGGCCAGTTTCGGCGCCCAGTTCTTCTCCGGACTGGTCGGACCGGCGACGACGTTCATCGGCAACCTCGGCTACGTCGCCGTCGCGGTGATCGGCGGCCTGCAGGTGGCCACCGGGCAGATCACGCTCGGCAGCATTCAGGCGTTCATCCAATACGTCCGGCAGTTCAACGCGCCGCTGAGCCAGGTGGCCGGGATGTACAACGCCCTGCAATCCGGCGTGGCCAGCGCCGAGCGGGTGTTCGACCTGCTCGACGAGCCCGAGGAACCACCCGATCCGGAACAGAGCCCGCCGCAGCCCAACGGGCAAGCCCCACGCGCCGGCGGGCGTGTCGAGTTCGATCACGTCAACTTTTCCTACCGCCCTGGGACCCCGGTCATCCGCGACCTGTCGCTGGTGGCCGAACCGGGCAGCACGGTGGCGATCGTCGGACCGACCGGAGCCGGCAAGACCACGATGGTGAACCTGCTGATGCGGTTCTACGACGTCGACTCCGGCCGGATACTGATCGACGGGGTCGACATCACCACCGTCAGCAGGCAGTCGCTGCGATCGCGAATCGGCATGGTGCTGCAGGACACCTGGCTGTTCGACGGAACGATCGCGGAGAACATCGCCTACGGCCGGCCGGGTGCCACTGAAGCCGACGTGGTCGAGGCCGCCACGGCGGCCTACGTCGACCGCTTCGTGCACACCCTGCCGGCCGGCTACCAGACGCGGGTCACCGGGGACGGCGCCAACATCAGTGCGGGAGAAAAGCAACTCATCACGATCGCCCGCGCGTTTCTCGCCCGCCCACAGCTGTTGATCCTGGACGAGGCGACCAGCTCGGTGGACAGCCGCACCGAGGCCCTCGTTCAGCACGCCATGCGCCAACTGCGCCAGGGTAGGACGAGTTTCATTATCGCGCACCGCCTTTCGACGATCCGAGACGCCGACCTCATTGTGGTGGTGGAGGCCGGCCGCATCGTCGAACAGGGCAACCACGCCGAGCTGCTGGCCCGGCAGGGCGCCTATTACGCGATGACCCGGGCCTGACCGCACCCCGCATGGGCCGGGGGCGCCGGAAAGTCGTTGAGAATTCACCAAGGGGCCGATCCGAAGCTGAACGCGTTCAATGCCGAACCAACCAGCAAAGGATCACGACAATGTTCTCACCCCGCATCACCGCAGCCGTCGCCACCGCCATCGGCGCCGCCGCCGTCGGGCTCGCCGTCGCCGGCGCCGCGGCCGCCGGCACCGTCGACGATGCCTTCGTCGCGCAGATGAAGAGCCACGGCATCGCCTTCAGCTCACCCGACCAGGCCGTCAACCAGGGCCACCAGGTGTGCACGGAGCTGGCCGCCGGCAAGAACGCGGCCGCGATCACGATCGAGACGATGGACCGGGCACACCTGAATCCCAGGCAGGCGGGCTACTTCGTGGGCGCCGCGGCCCAGGCCTACTGCCCCCAGTTCTCCGTCCGGCTTCCGTAGTCAGCACCCCATCGCGGTGGGGGATCCCGATCACCCGGATTCCCCATCCTTGTTTGGGCTCCAAGAAGTTGTTGAGAATCCGCCAAGGGTCCGGCCCGACGCTAAGCGAGTCCCGGGGCCGAACCCACCAGCAAAGGATCGCAGCAATGTTCTCACCTCGTATCACCGCAGCCGTCACCACCGCCATCGGCGCCGCCGCCGTCGGGCTCGCCGTCGCCACCGGCGCCGCCGCGGCGGCGAGCACCACCGACGACGCCTTCATCACCGAGATGAGGGGCCTCGGCATCTCCTTCAGCTCGCCACAAGAGGCCGTCAAGGAAGGCCACCAGGTGTGCATAGAGCTGAAGGGCGGCAAGAGCGGCACCGATGTCGCAAGCGAGGTGCTGAGCCAGACCGACCTGACCACCAAGCAGGCGGCCTACTTCGTCGTCGACGCGACCAAGGCCTACTGCCCGCAGCTCTCCGGCCAGCTCACCTAGTCAACCATCCACTGCGATGGGGGATCCCGTATCTTGGTCCCCCATCCGCCATGCCAGGCAAGGGATTTGGGCTTGTGGATCACTCCAAGGATTCGTGGAGATAACGCCAAGGCCGGCATCGGAACCTTTTCTCAACGGAACGAGAAGAGGACAAACGATGAAGACCATCAACGTAGCCACAGTCGCCAAGAGCGCAGCCCTCGCGGTGGTCGCGGGCGCTCTAGGGGCCGTGGCCCTGGGTGTGGCGGGCCCGGCCAACGCAACGTCGGTCACCATGTACGGCGACCCGGTTGCCGCCGCCCAGACATGGCAGCCGCAGCAGTACGACGACTGCGTCCTCATGGCCAGCGCCGACGTCGTCGGTCAGCTCACCGGTGAATTGCCCTCTGAGGAGGCCGTCATCGCGAAGGCCCACACGACGCCCAGCGTGGCCCACCCGGGCCCGATCTACACCAAGCCGACCGGCCACGAGGACCCGAATTCGGGCGGCACCAGCATGGAGGACGTTCCGACGCTGCTGGCCCGGTACGAGGTCAGCGCCGTGCTCATCGACAACGACGACGCCTCGGCGAAGGGCATGACCGCGGGCATGGCGGGACTCGAGCGGGCGCTGGGCGGCGGCCACAAGGTGATCGTCAGCGTCAACGGCGAACTCATTTGGCAGCAGCCGGTGGAAGCGAAGGATCAGAACGGCAATCCGGTGTCCGACCACGCGGTGGTGGTGACCGGTGTCGACACCGCAAACCACATCGTTCACCTCAACGACAGCGGCACGTCCGAGGGCCGCGACGAGCAGATTCCCATGGGGCTCTTCGTTCGAGCGTGGGACACCAGCAACGACCTGATGGTGGTCACCAGGCAAGCCGGCAACCGGATCTAGGCCGCCGCCGCATGCGTGTTGCGATGAACCCTAATCTGATTCGGGCAAGCCGTCCAAGATCACGTTGGCGGAAAGAACATTTCGGCCGGCGACTCGAAGTTCCCACCGAACCCGACCGGTTGGTATCACAATCACAAGACGACGCGGAAAACGAGGAGGGCCGTTGAGCGCCATGGTGGACAAACGTCTCGAATTCGGTCTGCTCGGACCGCTGGAGATGAGCGTTGACGGCACCCCGGTGCCGTTGGGCACCCCCAAGCAGCGGGCCGTACTGGCCATGCTGCTGATGAACCGCAACAGCCCGGTCGGCGTCGACAGGCTCACCACCGCCCTCTGGGAAGACTGGCCGCCGTCGGGGGCGCGGGCGAGCATTCACTCCTACATCTCCAACCTGCGCAAGCTGCTCAGCGGCGCCGGTGTCGACCCGCGGGCGGTGCTGGCCGCGGCCCCGCCGGGGTATCGGCTGACCATCGCCGAAAACGCTTGCGACCTAGGGCGGTTCATCGCCGAGAAGACCGCCGGCGTGCAGGCGGCCGCCGCCAGCCGCTTCGAAGAGGCCAGCCGCCACCTGTCGGCAGCGTTGGCGGAATGGCGCGGGCGGGTGCTCGAGGACCTGCTCGACTTCCAGTTCGTCGACACCTTTGCCACCTCCCTCATCGAGGAGAAGCTTCAGGTCCACACCGCGAAGACGGAGGCCGAAATCGCTTGCGGACGCGCCTTTGCCGTGGTCACCGAGCTGGAAGCGCTGACCTCGGAATACCCCTACCGCGAGCCGCTGTGGGCGCAGTTGATCACGGCGTACTACCTCACCGACCGCCAATCCGACGCGCTGGCCGCCTACCGCCGCGTGAAACAAACGCTCGCCGACGACCTCGGGATCGACCCCGGCCAGAATCTGCGCGCCCTCAACGACCGCGTCCTGCGCCAGGAACCGATGGATGTCAAGAAGAACGCCATGACCACCGCCGCCGTCACACTCACCGTGCTTGATCAGCGCACGATGGTGTCCGGCGAGAAGGCCGTCGCCTATCTGCGCGAAGCCTCGGGCCGGCGCTTCCCACTGCTGGAGGCGGCCACCCGGATCGGCCGTCTCAGCGACAACGACATCGTCCTCGACACCCCCAAAGTCAGCCGCCACCATGCCGTCATCGTCGACACCGGCACCAGCTACGTCATCAACGATTTGCGGTCGTCGAACGGCGTGCAGGTACAGGGGGAACGCGTCCGCTCGGCCGCCGCGCTGCACGACGGTGACCACATCCGCATCTGCGAGCACGAGTTCACTTTCGAGATCGCGCGCGGCGAGGGCACTGAGGGCACCGCGGGGACAGCGGCCACCACCCGGAGCTGAACCGGCTTGTGCCGCAATTCTTTATCCCCTCCCCGGCCAGGTCAGTCGGTGGCCGCGTCGGGCGGTGTTGATATGGTCGGCGAGGCTGGGGTTGGTTTGGAGGATCAATGAGCGGGGCGCCGGGCTCGCGGGTGGGGTCGATGTTCGGGCCCTATCAGCTCAAACGGACGCTCGGCCGCGGCGGCATGGGCGAGGTCTACGAGGCCGAACACACCGTCAAGGGCTGGACCGTGGCGCTCAAGCTGATGTCGGAATCCGTCAGCAGCGACCCGGTGTTCCGCGAGCGGATGAGGCGCGAAGCGCGGATCACCGGTCGTTTGCAGGAACCCCACGTGGTGCCCATCCACGACTACGGCGAAATCGATGGGCAGATGTTTTTGGAGATGCGCCTCATCGAGGGCACCGACCTGGACACCTTGCTCAAGCGCTTCGGCTCGCTGAGCCCGCCGCGTGCGGTGGCCGTCCTCACCCAGATCGCCTCCGCGCTGGACGCCGCCCACGCCGCCGGCGTGACCCACCGCGACGTCAAACCACCGAACATCCTGGTCACCCGCGACGACTTCGCCTACCTCGTCGACTTCGGCATCGCCAGCGCGACCACCGACGAGAAGCTCACCCAAATCGGCACCGCCGTCGGCACCTGGAAATACATGGCGCCCGAACGGTTTTCCAACGACCCGGTGGACTACCGCGCCGACATCTACTCGCTGGCGTGTGTGCTGTACGAGTGCCTGACCGGGTCCCCGCCGTACGCATCCGACAGCGCCGGCGCGCTGGTCACCGCCCACCTGATGGAGCCGATCCCGCAGCCCAGCGCCAAACGCGTGGGCGTCCCCCGGGCGTTCGACGAGGTGATCTCCCGCGGCATGGCCAAAAGCCCACCTGACCGCTACGCCAGCGCGGGTGACCTGGCGCGCGCCGCCCACGAGGCACTCACCAACCCCGAGCAGACGCAGGCCGTCAACATCCTGCGCCGCAGCGAGGAATCGACCCTGCCGCACCTGAAAGGCGCCATCCCCGCCGCACCGTCCCCGCGCAACCCGGCCGACCCGGCGCGTTTCGCGGGGATCCCGCAGCCTCCGCCGGCCGGGAGCCCGGGCCGCGCCGCCGACAGCGCGCCGGTTCGCCGCGCGGACCAATCCTCGTCCAACCCCCCGTACTACCAGGCCGGTTGGGGCGGCCCGCCGCCGAGCGCGCCCCAACAATTCGCCGGCCCGGCGCCCTGGAGCCCCGGGAACCCGCCGCCACCGCCGCGCAAACGTAATCCCTGGCCCCTCGTCGCCGGGGCGGCGGCCGTCGTGGTCGTCCTCGTCCTGGTCGCCGTCGGCATCGCGATGCTGGGAGGCGACGACCAAGAGACCCCCAACGCGGACCGGACCACCACCACGACCGCGACCACCGCGAGGACTCTCACCACCACGACGACGCCGTACGTCCCGGCCTCCACCCCGCCGCCCGAGGCCCAAAACCGGTTGCTGTCGCTGCTGCCGGCCGGTTACCCGCCCGGCGCCTGCAAGTCCGAGGGCCAACCGATCCCGGGCGGGATCGTCTCGGTCATGTGCGGGCAAAACACCGATCCCAGCGGGCCCACCGTCGCGGAGTACGGGTTGTTCTCGGACCTCAAAGCGCTGCAGGACGCGTTCAGCGGCTTCATGAGCAGCGACACGGTCGTCAAGTGTCCGGGGGGCAAGGCCTCACCAGGCACCTGGTGGCACAACAAGGATCCCAATACCGTCATCGGCCAAATCGGCTGTGGGATGTACAAGGGCGACGAGCCGCAGGTCATGTGGACCAATCAGCAAACGATGGTGTTCGCGGTCGTCAACGGGAGGCCGCAGGGTCCGAACCTGGATCAGCTCTACACGTGGTGGACTTCGCATTCGTAGGCGCTGATGACGCTGAACTGGGACCACAACGCGTATTACCAGCGGCTGCTGTGCAAGCAGCTACCCACGTCATGCGGGCGGGTCCTCGATGTCGGTTGCGGCGCCGGAGCGTTCGCCGCCCGCTTGGCCGGCCGCGCCGAGCGCGTTGACGCGGTCGATGAGTCGGCGGCGATGATCGAGGCGGCCCGGCGGCGGGCCCCGGCCAACGTCAACTGCGTCCACGCCGACGTGATGAAGCTGTCGTTGCCCGAAGGACACTACGACGCCATCGTGTCGATCACCGCGCTGCATCATCTGCCGCTCGGCGACGCCCTGCGGCACCTGGCGCCGGCCCTTCGACCGGGCGGAGTGCTGGCCGCGGTGGTCCTGCCTCGGGCCGAGCTGCCCCGGGAGGCGCCCGTCGAAGTGGTTGCCGCGGTGGCCAATCGGGCCTTCGGCGCCGCGTTCGTGGCGCTCAGGATGGCGGGGGCGGGCAGCTGGTATCGCCTGGAGCCGACCCGTGACGCGATGCCGAAGGTTCTCGACCCGCCCCTGACGACCCGTCGGGCGCGGGAGATCGCGGCCGCGACGCTGCCCGGCGCGCAGGTGCGCCGGCTGCTGTTTTGGCGTTACCTGCTGCTATGGCGGCGGCCGCTCGAGGCGCCCGCCTAATGTCGTCGTTATCCTGCGGCGGCACTGCGGGGCCTTTACCGTCATGATTGCTGAGTCGGGGCTTCGGGCCGGCCGTTCGCGCTGCAGATAGTTGATAGGGTCGGCGGGTCTGGGGTTGGTTTGGAGGGTCATAGATGAGTGACGCGCAGGCCTCACGGGTCGGCTCGATGTTCGGTCCGTATCACCTGAAACGGCTGCTCGGCCGCGGTGGGATGGGCGAGGTCTACGAGGCCGAGCACACCGTCAAAGAGTGGACGGTGGCGGTCAAGCTGATGTCGGACACCTTCAGCAAGGACCCCGTGTTCCGCGAGCGGATGAAGCGCGAGGCCCGCATCGCCGGCCGTTTGCAGGAACCCCATGTGGTGCCCATCCACGACTACGGCGAAATCGACGGCCAGATGTTCATGGAGATGCGCCTCATCGAGGGCATCGACCTGGACAACGTGCTCAAACGGTTCGGCCCGCTGACCCCGCCGCGGGCGGTGGCCATCATCACCCAGATCGCCTCGGCGCTGGACGCCGCACACGCCGCGGGGGTGATGCACCGCGACGTCAAGCCACCCAACATTCTGGTCACCCGCGACGACTTCGCCTACCTGGTCGACTTCGGCATCGCCAGCGCGACCACCGACGAAAAGCTGACCCAGCTGGGCACCGCGGTGGGCACCTGGAAATACATGGCGCCCGAACGCTTTTCGAACGACGAGGTCACCTACCGCGCCGACATCTACGCGCTGGCGTGCGTGCTGCACGAGGGCTTGACCGGATCCCCGCCCTATCGCGCCGACAGCGCCGGCACCCTGGTCACCGCCCACCTGTTGAACCCCATCCCGAAGCCCAGCGAGGTGCGCCCGGGCGTCCCCAAGGCCTTCGACGCCGTGATCGCGCGCGGCATGGCCAAGAAACCGGAGGACCGCTACGCCAGCGCCGGCGACCTAGCCCTGGCCGCCCACGAGGCGCTGTCCGACCCCGATCAGGACCACGCCAACCACATCGTGCGCCGCAGCCAAGAGGCCACCCTGCCCGCCACCGAACCCGGCACCATCGCCGACCCCGGGCCCACGATGGCGGCCACCCCCGCGGCCCCGGCCCAGCCGCCGGCGAACACGCCACCGCCCACGTCCGATCCGCGCGGACCGGTGCCCTACCCCGCCGCGTCGGGACCCGGTTCGGGCCCGATGCCACAAGCCGCCCCAACGGGGCGGCCCTGGGCGCCCGACAGCGGCCCAATTCAAGCCGCCAGCCAATCCAATCCGCAGTATTACCAAGGCGGAGGCGGTAATTGGGCCGGCCCACCGCAACAATTCAGCGGTGCGACGCCCTGGAACCAGCCACCGTCAAAACCGAAACGCAACCCCTGGCCCATCGTCGCCGCCGTCGCCGTCGTCATCGTCCTCATCGTTGGGGGCGTGGGCGTTTGGCTCCTTACCCGGCCCAAACCGGGGCCGCCGCCCACCGAGCCCATATCGGCCGATCACCTCAGCTCGCTCCTGCTGGACCCCTCGGATGTCAACTCCGTCATGGGCTCCTCGAGCATGACGCCCGGCAAGCCGATCACGTCGATGGACACTTCGTCGGCGACGCTGTCGTTGCCGAACTGCCAGGGAGCGCTCTACACCAGCCAGGATCCGGTGTACGCGGGCACCGGCTACACCGGGGTGAACGGGCTGGTGTCCTCGGAACCGGGCGACAACTACGACCATTGGGTCAACCAAGCCGTGGTGGCGTTCCCGTCCCCCGACAAGGCCAAGGCGTTCCTGCAGGCCTCGGCCGACAAGTGGAAGGCCTGCGCCGGCAAGACGGTGACCGTCACCAACAAGGGCAAGACCTATCGGTGGACGTTCGCCCAAATCATCGGCAGCCCACCCAGAATCACGGTGATCGACACCCAGGAGGGCGCCGACGGCTGGGAGTGCCAGCGCGCGATGGGCCTGGCCAACAACGTGATCGCCGACGTCAACGCGTGCGGCTACCACATCACCGATCAGGGCGGGCAGATCGTCGACAAGATCGTCGCTAAGATCGACAACCAATAGCAGGCCGCGAATGCCCCAAGGGGCACTAGCGCTTACGACTGAAGGTCGGGCCCTTCTGCGCGCAGATCGTCGACCGCCGACATGGCGTCGCGCAGCTTGGCCAGCCATTCCTCGGTGTGTTCACCGACCAGCTTGACCGACCAGGCGAGCGCGTCGGCGCGGGACCGCGCGACGCCGGCGTCGACCAAGGTGTCGAGCACCTGACGTTCCGGTTGCTTCAGCCGCGTCATCACGGGGACGGCGATGTGGGTGAACAGGATTCGCTCGCCTCCGACTTCCACGCCCCAGGAAACCTTGCGCCCGTAGCGATCCTGGGCTTCGTCGGCGATGCGCATGCGCTCGGAACGGGTCTCTTCGCGGAACCGCGAGACGCGACCTTCGGCGCGGGCCTCGCTCTCCCCTTGTCCGGAGCCGTCGGGCTCGGGCAGTTTGCCGATGACCGTGATCTCTTCGCGGTCGACGATAACCGTGGGGTCGCCGTCGAACCAGGCTTCGGGTAGGCGTCCGGCGAACCATTCGGCGGCGCCGGTCGCGTCGGGCTGCTGGGCTTGCTGCCAGCCGCCGGGGCGGCCGTAGCGCCGCCCGTGTGTGTGGTGCGTTCTCATGATTACATGATTACACCGTTACACGTGTAAGGGAATGGCGTTCACCGGCGGCGAACGTCGAATTGCCTCCGCCCACCCGCACCGGCCATGCCAAAACCGTTGATATGCGCTGTTCGGAGTTGTATTTTTGGTAGCGAAGCAGGCCCGGAAGCGACCGATTCAAAGCGCCGGAGAAGGGGTAGGAAGCCGGCCGCGTATCACCCGCGCAAGACGGAGTGAACGCCCCCTAGTGTCGCCCGGGCCTGCCCATGCGTGTGGGGGTCAGTCGCCGTCGGCAGAGCCGTTGCCGCGGCGGATCCGAAAAAGCTTCACTTCGTTTCCGATGCCCTTGAGCCGGCGCGCACCGGCGAATGATCCCTGGAAGCCGGCGGTTTCGCGCATCTCGTCAAGGGCCTCCCAGACCGAGTCCGCCGCCAGCACGGTACCCGGCCGTGCCACCCCGGTGACGCGGCTTGCGATGTTCACCGGGCTGCCGAACCAGTCGCCGGCCCGGCTGACCGCCATGCCGCAGGCCACTCCCGCGCGCAACCGGGGGAAGTCGTTGTCGGTGTCGACGGCGTCGACGAGCTTGAGGACGACGTCGAGCAGCGGCTCCGGATCGGGGCAGACGAACATCACCGCGTCGCCGATCGTCTTGACGAACCGCACCGGCGGGATGGTCATATCGCGGGCCAGGTCGGCCAGCCGGTTGGCGAGATGGCCGAGCTCCTCGGGCGTCACCGCTTCGCCGAGCCGGGTGAAGCCGACGAGGTCGGCGAAGGCGACAGTGATCTGGCGCGCTCCCGGCAGTGGTTTGCCCGCGGCCCGCTCCCCGGCGTTGACGGCCTCGGTCTCCATCATGTGCCGCAGCTGCATGAAGAGCATGTCCTGGATCATCGGCCCGAGTACCGGCGCGATCTGGCTCACCAGCGCCTTGGATGCCTTGGCGATTTCCAGCTCGGTGGCGCCGGGTCGCATGATCGCCGACAGCGCCGTGTAACGCATGACTTCGGCGGCGCGCGAAAGGCCTTCGGCGAGCACCCGAACCACGAGCACCACTTGATCGGGATCCAGGCCAAGCGCCACGAACCGCTGGGCGTACGCGGCGGCTTCACCGTCGGCGCGCATGTGGACGACCGCGTCGGGGTCGTCGACCCGGGCAAGGCCGATGGCCCGCTGGACCCGCTGCAGCAGCGTCAGGTCGACGCCGAAGGTCTCGCTGATCTCGCGGGTCGACACGTAGGTGCCGTCGTCGCCGATCAGGTGGCGGGTGGCCAGCAGCAGGGGCGGGCTGGTCGCGCGGATCTCGTCGGCGGTGATGCCCTGCTCGAGCAGCCAACCGACGAGTTCGGCCCGCTCGGTGCGTGCGATGCCCTCGAGCCCCTCGAGCAGATCGTCGATGTTCTTCTCGGCCCCGCTGTGACCGTCGTCCACGTCGTCAACGTACAACGCGGGCGGGTATTGATGTGACTGATGAGGGAGTACCGGCGGTTGCCTTCTATGAGCCCGGCTCATGTTGTGCCGGCAGGGGTGAAACCGGCGGCCTGGCGGGCGATCTCGCTCTCAAGACACCGGCGGACGGCGGTGGGCCCAGGGCCTGGCGGCTTCGATCTGGGCGGACAGCGACAGCAGCGTCGCTTCGTCGTACGGCCGGCCGACGAGCTGCACGGCGATCGGCAGGCCGTCCCCGTCGAAGTCCCACGGGACGGCCGCGGCGGGCTGCCCGGTTAGATTCCAGATCTGCTGGTAGGGCACCCGTTGCGCGACCGCCAGCAGCGTCCACACGGCCCCGCGGCGCTGGTAGGCGCCGATGCGGGAGGGTCCCGTCGCGTTGCCGGGCGTGACGACGACGTCGACGTCGTCGAAGATCGACTGGATCCGCGCGTTCAGCGCCGGCTCCGCCTCGCGGATGGCCGCCATCCGCCGGTCGGAGAACAAGCCACCCGCGCGCGCCAGGTTGCGGGTGCGGGCCTCCAGACGTTCCGGATGGGCCTGCGCATCGGCGTCGTCGCAGATGCCGCGCAGGTAGCGGGGCAGGTAATTGGTCATGGTCGCCGAGGCCGGATAGTCGGGATCTCGGGTGATGACCTCGTGTCCGAGATCGCGCAGCAACGCGCCGGCCTGGTCGACCGCCGCCAGCTCCTCCTTGCCGATCCGCACCGGCAGCGGCGTTGGGACCTTGGTGCTCAACGCGATTCGCAATCGGCCGGGAGGACGCGCCGCCGCGGCCGCGAACTCGCCACTCGGGCCGGACACTTCGGAAACCGTGGCCGTCGCATCCAAGAACAGCGCCGCGTCCAGCACCGAACGGGCGAGCGGGCCGTTGACGCTCAGCCCGTACCAAGCCTCGTCGTGGGGTTCCAAGGAGACCCGATCGCGTTGCGGCTTCAGGCCGAACAGGCCGCACCAGATCGCCGGGATGCGAATCGACCCGCCGCCGTCGGACCCCAGCGCCAGCGGGGCCAGCCCGGCCGCCACCGCGGCGGCGCTCCCGCCGCTGCTGCCGCCCGGGGTGCGCTTGAGGTTCCACGGGTTGCGGGTGGACCCGAACGTCAGCGACTCGGTATAGGGAAACATCATCAGCTCGGGCACATTCGTCTTGCCCATGATCACCGCGCCCGCGGCGCGCAGCCGTCGAACCACCTCGGCGTCGGAGGTCACGGCCGGGCGGTGTCCGCCGCTGCCGTACGTCGTCACCTCGCCGGCGACGTCGACGTCGTCCTTGATCGCGATCGGCACCCCGAGCAGCGGCAGCCGCTCCCCCGCGTCGAGGCGGTCCTGTGCCACGGCGGCTTCGTAACGCGCCGTGTCGGCCAGCACCGCCCGGTAACAACGCAGCTCGGTGTCGAGGCGCGCGATCCGTTCCAGGTAGATTTCGAGCAGCTCGGGTGCGGTCAGTTCGCCGTCGGCCAGCATCCTCGCCTGTTCGGCGGCGCCGGCAAAGGCCACCTCGCGGGCCACCTCGCGAGCGTCCACTGCGGCAGCGTATCGCCCGATTGAGCCGGCCAGTACCGTGGGCGACATGTCCTGCGTGTTCTGTGCGATCGTCGCCGAGGAAGCCCCGGCCCTGCGAATCTACGAAGACGACGGGTACCTGGCGATCCTCGACATCCGGCCGTTCACCCGCGGTCACACGCTGGTGGTCCCCAAACGCCACACCGTCGATCTGACCGACACCCCGCCGGAGACGCTGGCCGACATGGTCACCATCGGGCAGCGGATCGCACGCGCCGCCCGCGCGACCGAGCTGGCCGACGCGACCAACATTGCCATCAACGACGGCCGCGCCGCCTTCCAAAGCGTCGGTCACATCCACCTGCACGTGCTGCCGCGGCGCAACGGCGACAAGCTTTCGTTCGCCAAGGGGCTGCTGCTGCGCCGCGACCCCGATCGGGACGCGACCGCGCAGATCCTGCGGGAGGCGGTCGCCCGCATCGACGCGAGTCAGTAAGACTGGGCTCATGAGCAACCTGAGTCCGCTAGAACAATTCGTGCTCGTGCCGTTCCTGCGCTTGCACGACACCATCTACCGCAAGACCGACGGCCGGATCGGACACCAGATACCGGGGATGCCGCCCAGCCTGCTGTTGCACACGACCGGCGCGAAGACCGGCCAGCCGCGCACCACGACGCTGACCTACGCGAAGGACGGCGACTCGTACGTGGTGGTCGCCTCCAAGGGCGGCGACGAGCGCCACCCCGGCTGGTACCACAACCTGCGCAAGCGGCCTGACGTGGAAATCAACGTCGGCCCGAAGCGAATCGCGGTGACCGCCCGGCAAGTTGGCCCCGACGATGCCGACTATCCCCGGCTGTGGGAGCTGGTGAACAAAAACAACGCCAACCGCTATAGCGGCTACCAGAGCCGGACGTCGCGACCCATCTCGGTCTTCGCGCTGACGCCGCATTGATATTGCCAGGTAATAGACCCCGGGAGCCGCGCGGCGGTTTACTCTGCTGTAACGCGCGGTGAAGCGTTCCATCCGTTCACCGCAAAGCGTGGGATCGGCTGGAGCGGCAATGACACGCTGGAGGGGAAATCCGTGGCGGCGGTTCGGGCTGCCCGCGGGTCTCGGCTGGCTCGTCGCCGGGGGCTATGGTGTCGCGGCTGTGGTCGTGGTGGCGTCGTCGGTCGTGGGATGGAGGGGCGCCTACACGACCCGTCCGGTCGACGAGGCCGCCTCGGAGCTGTGCGTCGTGTTCGCGGCGGCCTGTGCCGGCTACGCGGCCCGGCACGGCGCCGGGCGCCGCAGATTCGGATGGCTGGCGCTGATGGTGGCCCTCCTGGGCTGGGCGGTGGGCGAGCTCATCTGGGCGGTCTATGAGGTACGCCCGGAAGTGGAGCACGCCCTCCACCCGGCCGCGGCCGAGGCCGCGTTCCTGCTGTACCCGATCGGCGCCATGGCCTCGCTGGTGCTGCTGTCCCACCTGAGCCGGCACAGTCCCCGGCGCTTGGTGCTGGACGGCCTGATCGTGGCGACGTCGCTTTTCGTCACCTCGTGGGTGTTCGTCCTCGACAAGCAGTTGCGCGAGGACAGCGGCTCGCGGCTCGCGACGCTCACCGAGGTGTTCGCCGATGTCGTCCTCCTGACGACGGCGATCCTCATACTGTCGCGGATCCGTTCCAACGACCTGCCCAGCCGCGGCGTGCTGGCCGCAGGAATCGGGACGATCTCCCTCTGCGACATCGCGATCGTTTTCCAGACCGGGGTGGGCAGCTATCACCTGGGTGATCTGGCCGACGTGGCCCGGGTGGCCGGATTGGGGCTGATGGCGCTGGCCGGCCTGACCAGCGTTTACGAATCGCCCACGGCGGCGTCGAGCAATGAGATCCTGTCCCCCGCCCTGCTATGGCTGCCCTATCTCCCGCTGCTGCTGGCCGCCGCCGTCGGGCTGGGCCAGGCGGTGGGCCTGATGCCGCACGGGCCGCTGCTCGCCGCGCTCGGGATCCTCGTCGCCGCGGTGCTGGCCCGGCAGTTCATCGTGCTCGTCGAAAACCAGGGCCTATTGTCCGAAGTCGCGCGGGAAGCGTTTCGCGACAGCTTGACCGGCCTGGCCAATCGGGCCCAATTCCTGCATCGATTGGAGGAAGCCGTCGCCCGCCAACGCCGCGACGGAGCACCCCTCGCGGTGTTGTGCCTCGACCTCGACAACTTCAAATCGGTCAACGACGCGTTGGGCCACCCGGCCGGCGACGAGCTCCTGGTCCGGGTGGCCGGGCGGCTGACCGCCGCGCTCGGCGAGATGGGCATCGTTGCGCGCCTTGGCGGCGACGAATTCGCGGTGCTCATCGAGGCTTCCGTCGAAGAATCGCAAGCGGCCGCGCAACGGGTTCTCGAAGCGTTCGGTCCGGTGATCGTGATCGACGGCGTTCCCATCGCGGTCCGGCCGAGCATCGGCTTCACCGTGGCCGCCGCCGACTCGAACAGCACCGTCGATCAGCTCCTCCGACACGCCGACCTGGCCATGTATACCGCCAAACGCGAAGGCGGCCAATGCATCCGTGGTTTCATGCCCGACCTGCCCTTCCCCTATACCTTCTCGCAATTCGCCGATTCCGACGTCCCGGCCTCGGCGGACCGACGGGCGCAGCGGGCGCCCGCGGTGCCCTGGGGCCGGGCCTTTGGCAACGACACCACGCTGGCACGGTCGCTCAAGCCTCTCGCCGATGCCGCGACGGCGTCGCGAGAGCGGACGCACGAAGACCACGATGGCATTCGGTGGCCACCGGTGCCGATCCGGATTGCCATGGCGGCGTTGGCGATTGGCGTCGTCACGTTCGCCGTGACGAGTGTGCTCGACCCCGCCGCCAGTCAGAGCGTGTTCTTCGCGAAAAACCTGTACACCGTGCTGAATCTGTCTGCGGCTGCACTCATTGCGGTCCGCGCTTACCGCGTCGAGGCCGACCGTTGGGCGTGGAGCCTGATCTCGGCCGGCATGACGTTGTCGGCTATGGGTGACGTCGTCTACGCCATCTGGGTACCGGTCCCGAAATCGCCATCGGTGGCCGATCCGGAATACCTGGCGTTTTATCCCCTCGTCTATGCCGGACTGCTGCTGCTCATGCGGTCGCGACTCAAGCAAGTGCCGATTCCGATCCGGCTCGATTCCCTGGTGTGCGCGCTGGCCGCGGCCGCGGTGGCCGCCGCACTGAGGGCGGGACCCATGCACGCGGCGGCCACCCGCGCACCGACGACCGTGCTGGTGGGCCTGGTCTATCCGTGGGGGGATGTGGTCCTGTTGGCGCTGGTCGCCGGCATAATGCCAATCCTTGGCTGGCGCAATGGAATCCGCTGGGGCCTTCTTGCCATGGGGTTTATCGGGTTCGCGGTCGCCGACGCGGTTTATCTGTTCGAGACCGCGGACGGGACATACCGGGTGGGCACCACGCTGGATGCCATCTGGCCGGCGTCGTCGTTGCTGGTGGCGATGGCCAGCTGGGCGCCTTGGACGATGACGGCGCCGGCACCCCGACGCGCGCTCGGCTCCTACACCGTGCCGGTGGCGTGCACGGTCGCGGCGCTGGGAGTCGCTGTCCTGAGCCACGACTCGCGGGTCGCGACGACCCTGGCGGCGCTGAGCCTGGTCGCCGTCGCCGCCCGGTTCTCGGTGACCTTCCGCGACGTCAGCATGTTGGCCGAGAACCACAAGCAGGCGATGACCGACCAGCTGACCAGGCTGCCGAACCGGCGCTCGCTGGCGACGGCACTGACCGCGCTGTCCGGCCCCGACACGGTCGGCCGGCCAATGCCGGTGACGGCGGCATCGTCACGGCGGGCACTGCTGCTGTTGCACCTCTATGAATTCCAGGAGTTCAACGACTCGGTCGGTCGCCACTTCGGCGATGAGCTGTTGTCCCACATCGCCAAACGGCTTGCAGCCAGCGTGCGCCGCGAGGATCTGCTTGCGCGCGTGAACGACGACGAATTCGCCATCCTGCTGGCCGAAGGCTCGGACCTGATCGCCGCGCGGGCCCAGGCGGGTCGTTTGCTTGAAGCCCTCAGCGAGCCGTTTCGGCTCGATCCGATGACGGTGCAAGTCGACGCCCGCATCGCGATCGCGCTGTGTCCCGACCACTGTGACCATCCGCAGGAGTTGCTGAACCGCGCCGAGACGGCCCTGCCGCACGCCAAATCCGCCATCAGCAAGATCGGGGTGTACGACTCCGCGTACGAGATGTACCGCGACAACGACCCCAACCTCGTCGACGAGCTGCGCGCCGCACTGCTCGACGAGAACCAGCTGACGGTGCATTACCAGCCCAAGATCAACGCCGGCGACGGCAGCGTCCACAGCGTCGAGGCGCTGCTGCGCTGGCAACACCCCAGCCGCGGGTTGCTGCTGCCGGAGGAATTCCTGTCCGCGGCCGAACGCGCCGGGCTGATGCGCAAGGTGGCCAACCGCACCATCAGCCTCGCGCTGCAGCAGATCCGGTCCTGGCGCGACGAGGGCATGCCGCTGACCGTCGCGGTGAACCTCTCGACGACCAACCTGCTCGACCTGGACCTGGTGAGCACGATCGAACGGCTGCTGCGCACCCACGACCTGCCGCCCGACGCGCTGATCGTCGAAATCACCGAGAGCGCCCTCGTCGACTCGGCGCGCTCCCGCAATACCGTCGCCGCTCTGCAGCACCTGGGCGTTCGCATCTCGCTCGACGACTACGGCACCGGGTGGTCGTCGCTGGCCCGCCTGCAGGACGTCTCTGTCGACGAGCTGAAACTCGACCGCATCTTCGTGGCACGCCTGGCCCACGACCCGCGATCGGTTGCCATCGTGCGCTCAACGGTCGCGCTGGCGCACAGCCTCGGCGCCGACCTCGTCGGCGAGGGCGTCGAAGACGAGGTCACGTTGAGCGCGCTGCGCCGCTACGGCTGCACCATCACCCAGGGCTTCGTGCACAGCCCGCCGCTGCCGCCCGACGAGCTGCGGGCGTGGATCGCCATCCATGCGCCCGCCACGCGCTCCAGCCGATCGGAGGAGGCGGGGGTAACCGACTGAACTGGATGGGCGCGATCGCGGAGTCGAATGTCGAGACGCAAACCACTATGCCTGGCTAACATTCTCCTGTGCTCGACCACTGGCCGATGATCGGCCGCGATCAGGAGATCAGCGAGATAGTGCGCTCGATCGCCGATGATGCGGTGCGGGGCGTTGCGCTTGCGGGCAAAGCTGGAATCGGTAAGTCGCGGTTGGCTCGCGAGGCCGTGGCGGCGGCCGCGGCGGCCGGGTGGACCGTGCGAAGCATCGCCGCTACCGCGACGAGCCGCCCGATTCCGCTCGGCGCCTTCTCGCGGTGGACCGATGATGTACAGAGCGAGCCTTCTGCGTTGGCGCGCAGAGTCATTGAGGCATTGACCGACGGCACGGGACCGGACCGCCTGGTGGTGTTCGTCGACGATGCCCATCTTCTTGATGACCTGTCCGCGCTCGTCCTGCACCAACTGGTGCACTCGCGGGCCGCGGCGGTGATCCTCACGATCCGTACCGGCGAGGCGGCCCCGGCCGCGGTGACGGCGCTGTGGAAGGACGGCCTGCTGCGCCGGCGCGAAGTAGAACCGTTGACCCGCAACGAAATCGACGACCTGTTGGCTGCGGCCTTCGGGGCGGCCCCGGATCAGCAGTGCGCGGGCAAACTCTGGCACCTCACTCGCGGAAACGTGTTGTTCCTCCGCCAGCTCGTCGAACAGGAATACCGAAGGGGACGGATGGTGAGCCAGCAGGGCGCCGTGCGCTGGCTCGGGAACACCGCGATCTCGGGATCCCTTGCCGAACTGGTGGACGCGCAGATCGGCGCCATCCCCGGCGACGTGCGTGACGTGGTGGATCTGGTGGCCGTTTCCGAGCCCATCGACTGGCACTGCCTGAGACTGATCGCCGACCAGGACGCCATCGAAGCTGCCGAACAGCGCGAACTGATCCGGACGTCCGGCGACGAGGTGTACGTCGGTCACCCGTTGTATGCCGAGGTCCGCCTGAATCGTTGCGGCTCTTCGCGGTTGCGCCGCCTCCGCGGCCAAATCGCCACCACGATGAAGGACGGCGGACGTCCCTCAAAGGTCGTCAAGCGGGGACTGCTGTGGTTGGAGTCCGACCTTCCCCCCGAGCCGGACGTGCTGTTGTCGGCCGCCACGGCCGCGAGCTCGCTGCTCGACTTCGAAACGGCGGAGCGGCTTTTCACCGCAGCCGCGGCCACCGGTATCGGCGCGCAGGCGCGCATACCCCTGGCCTACTCACTGTTCATGATGGAAAAGGGTGAACTCGCTTTAGAAGTCCTCGACGGCGTGGAGGTCGACGAAGCGACCGAATCCGCATTCATCAACGACGTGGTGATGCGTGCGTCAAATCTGTTGTGGGGGATGCGATCACCGGAGCGGTCCTGGCGGCTCATCGACGATGCGCTCAAGGCCTCGCACGGGCCGCGGCGGCAACAGCTGCTGGTGTTCCGCGCCAATCAGCACGCGCTCGCGGCGCGGCCGGTTGAGGTCCTCGCGACCATGGCCGATGTCGATTATCAGGACCTCGACCAGTACGGCGCGACAATGGCGTATAGCGCCGAGAGCATGGCCTATGGCGAACTCGGTCAACCCGATCAGGCCGTGGCAAAGGCCATCGAGGCCGACCAGGCGCTCACGCAGAGCGAGCAGGGCAAATTCCTGCGTCAGACGTTGACCGAGTTTCACACGTTCGCCCTGGCGGCGGCGGGACGCGTCGCCGAAGCCGTCGAGGTGGCCGAACAACACCGCCGCGCGCACCACGAAGAGCCGGCGGACGTACGGGCGGTGGCAAGGGAGATCCTCGGCATGGTGATGTTGGCCGCCGGTGACCTCGCCGCGGCGCTGCGGCATCTGCCGCATGAAGTCGATGCCGAGATGGCGAGCAGTTTCCACGTGGTGAACAGCTTCCACCGGTTCCACCTGCTGCGTGCGCAGGCGCTGGCCCGGTCCGGCGATTCCGATGCGGCCGGTCGTGCGCTGGACACCGCCCGGGCACATCGACATCCGGCCTACGTGTGGGTCACGTCCACCGAACTGCTGACCGAGGCGTGGCTGGCGGCGGCCCGCTCGCGGCCCACCGAGGCGCGCCGGCTGGCCCGCCAGGCGGCGGACTTCGCGCGCGATCACGATCAACTCGCCCGCGAGGTGTGGTGCTTGCAAACCGCGGTGCAATTCGACGACGCGGATGCGGCCGCTCGGCTGGCGGAGCTGGCTGAGCGCGTGGAAGGGCCGCGCGCCGCGGCGGCGGCCCGCTACGCCGCGGCGGTCAGCGCCGATGACGCCGGCGAACTCGACTGGGCCTCAGCCGAATTCGAGGTCATGGGCGATATGCTGGCCGCGGCCGACGCCGCCGGCCAAGCCGCGACGTCACATCGGCGGGCGGGCCGGGCCGGGAGCGCGCTGACCGCGGCGGCGCGCGCTTATCGGTTAGCGACCGCGTGTGGCGGCGCGACCAGCCCGGCGATCAAGGCGGCCTCCTTCGCGCCGCCGTTTTCCAACCGCGAGCGCGAGATCGCGGTGCTGGTGGCGCAGGGCCTGTCGAATCGCGAGATCGCCGAGGCGGTGTCGCTGTCCGTGCGGACCGTCGAAAGCCACATCTACCGCGCGAGCACCAAGGCCGGGGTCAGCGGGCGTTCCGGGCTCGCCGAGATGATGCGCGCCGCGGGCGGCTGATTTTGACTTTTGCAGTAGTCCTTCGCTGATACGCGCGGAAATTGCAGTAGTCGGTCCCGGATCGAACCGACGCTTGGCTGCCTGATCATCACCGTGAGGTAGTGGCGGCAAACGACGCCACCGCGCGAGCGATGTATGGAGCCCTGGATGTCGTCTTTTGTGGTCGTCGCACCGGAAGCTTTGGCCACTGCGTCAGCGGACTTGGGCGGCATCAGCGACGCGATCAGGCAAGCGACCGCGGCAGCGTCGTGGTCGACGACGGGAATCGTGCCCGCGGCTTCCGATGAGGTGTCGACGGCGATATCCGCGCTGTTCGGCGAGTACGGCCAGGCGTATCAGGCGCTCAGCGCGCGGGCTTCGGCGTTTCACGACCAGTTCGCGCAGGCACTGAGTGGCGCGGGTTTTTCGTATGCCGCTGCCGAGGCCGCCAATGCGTCGCCGTTGGCGTCGGTGCAAGACGGCCTGCAGGCCCTGGCCGCCAGTCCCTTCACGCCGGTCCTGGATCTGACCGGACGCCCGTTGTTCGGCAATGGCGCCAATGGTGCGCCCGGTACCGGTCAGGCCGGCGGTGGGGGTGGCTGGCTGTTCGGTAATGGCGGCAACGGCGCGTCCGGTGCGCCGGGACAGGCCGGCGGTAAAGGCGGTGACGCCTTCCTGTTCGGCAACGGCGGCCTCGGCGGGGCCGGCGGCACCGGCACCACGGGTGGCACCGGGCTGGTGGGTGCCACCGGCGGCAGTGGCGGCATTGGTGGCGTCGGCGGGGCCGGCGGCAACGCCGGCCTGATCTACGGAAACGGCGGCTCCGGCGGGCACGGCGGTATCGGCGGGGTCGGCGGCACGGGCGGCACCGGCGTTACTGGCGCCACCGGGATCGCCGGCGTCAACAACGGGCTGGGCGGCGACGGTGGCACCGGCGGTGACGGCGGCACCGGCGGCACCGGCGGCGCGGGCGGCGTCGGCGGTAAAGGCTCGGCTATGGGACAGGCCGGCGGCAACGGTAGTGGCGGTGACGGCGGTACCGGTGGCGCTGTCGGAACACCCGGCGACGGCGGCGCCGGTGCCGCGGGTACTGCTGCGCACCCCGATGGCGGCATGGGTGGCAACGGCGGTAACACCGGAGGAACCGCGGGTGCCGGCGGCAGTGGCGGGGCGGCCGGGGGTGCCGGTGCCACCGCCGGGGCAATGGGTGGGGC
>NZ_LZIR01000090.1 GCF_001667035.1 Mycobacterium sp. 852002-51057_SCH5723018 | reverse complement strand
GTCCACACCGTGATCGGCGGATACCAGCGGTACAGGCTGATGACCAGCAGATAGCCGACGACCGCAGCGCCGACCACCGCGGCCGTCAGGTCACGCCGCCGCAACCGGAACCGGAACCGCAGCCCCAGCCGCAGGACTGGCAGCCGGCCGCCGCAGCCGGACAATGGGCCTCGCCCGCAGCGCCGGGAAGCAACTGGGCCGGCGCCGGCCCGGCAGGCGAGTCGGACGGAGGGCGACGCGCCCGGCATTACACCCCCGACCAATCCATGGACGGCGCGCCCATTGACCCCACGCCGCCGCCATACGGCGATGCCGGCCGCCGCGCCCGGTCGCGGCACTCGGCCGAGTACCGCGACTACGGCGTGCGCAACTTCGCGGGGACGAACCAGCCGCCGCCGCCTCCGCCCCCCCCGCCGCCGGCACCCCCCGCCCCCGCGCCGCCGCCGCAGATGGCCCCGCCGCCGCACGCCGAGCCCGCACCCCGGCATCGCGGCGCCGATCCCCTCGCTCAGGACGTGGACGGCTCAGCCGATGGCCCGCCGACCGGCGGCCAGTCGGTCGCCGACCTGCTCGCCCGGCTGCAGGTCCAGCCATCGGGTGGCGGCCGGCGCCGCAGACGTGATGGCCGTGACGAGTGAGCTGGGAGCTTCCTCACATTGGGCGGCACCTGAGAATCGACTAAAGTCTTACTGACCGTCCGGTACCCCTGACACGGGACTGGAACGAACAAAGAAAGCTGTGAGGTCGTCTGCGATGGGGCAGTTCGACGGTTTGCGCCCAGCCAGGCTCAAGGTGGGAATCATCTCGGCCGGTCGGGTGGGATCCGCACTCGGTGTCGCGCTGGAGCGCGCCGACCATGTCGTGGTGGCGTGCAGCGCCGTCTCCCACGCGTCGCGGCAGCGGGCGCAGCGCCGGTTGCCCGACACGCCCGTGGTGTCGCCGCAGGACGTGGCCGCCAGCGCCGAGCTGCTGCTGTTGGCCGTTCCCGACAGCGAGCTCACCGCCCTGGTGTCCGGGCTAGCCGCCACCTCGGCAGTGCGCCCCGGCACGATCGTCGCGCACACCTCCGGCGCCAACGGCGTCGGCATCCTGGCGCCGCTGACCACTGCCGGCTGCACGCCGCTGGCAATCCACCCGGCGATGACGTTCACCGGATCCGACGAGGACGTCAGCCGGCTGCCCGACACCTGCTTCGGCATCACCGCGGCCGACGAGGTCGGGTACGCGATCGGGCAGTCGCTGGTCCTGGAGATGGGCGGGGAGCCGTTCTGCGTCGGCGAGGACGCCCGTGTCCTCTATCACGCCGCGCTGGCGCACGCGGGCAACCACATCGTGACGGTCCTCGCCGACGCGCTCGAGGCGCTGCGGACCGCGCTGCGCGGCAGTGAACTGCTCGGCCAACAAACCGTCGACGACCAGCCCGGTGGCCTCGCCGAACGGATCGTCGGGCCGCTGGCCCGTGCGGCGCTGGAGAACACGCTGTTACGGGGCCAGGCGGCGCTCACCGGGCCGGTCGCCCGCGGTGACGCCGCCGCCGTCGCCGAGCACCTGGCCGCCCTGGGTGGCGTCGATCCCGAGCTGGCCCAGGCCTACCGCGTCAACGCCCTGCGGACCGCCCAACGCGCGCACGCCCCCGACGACGTCGTCGAGGTCCTGGCGCCATGACGGCCCCACGCAAGCCCGCTTTCAATCCGGGCGAATTCAACGTCTACTCGTCGCCACGCGACGTCACCGACGTCAGCCGCGCGCTGCGCCACACCGGCCGCCGGGTGATGCTGGTGCCCACCATGGGCGCCCTCCACGACGGGCACCTGGCCCTCGTGCGCGCGGCCAAGCGGGTCCCCGGTTCGGTGGTGGTGGTGTCGATCTTCGTCAACCCGCTGCAGTTCGGCGCCGGGGAAGATCTCGACGCCTACCCCCGGACCCTCGACGACGACCTGGCCCTGCTGCGCCGCGAAGGCGTCGAGATCGTGTTCGCCCCAACGGCCGCGGCGATGTATCCCAACGGCCTGCGCACCACCGTGCAGCCCGGCCCGCTGGCCGCCGAGCTCGAGGGCGGCGCCCGACCGACCCACTTCGCCGGGGTGCTGACCGTGGTGGCCAAGCTGCTGCAGATCGTGCGTCCGGACCGGATCTTCTTCGGCGAGAAGGACTATCAGCAGCTGGTCCTGATCCGGCAGATGGTCACCGACCTCAACATCGACGTCGCGGTGGTCGGCGTGCCGACGGTGCGAGAATCCGACGGGCTGGCGATGTCGTCGCGCAACCGGTACCTGGATCCGGTGCAGCGGGAACTGGCCGTCGCGCTGTCGGCGGCGCTGACAGCCGGAGCGCACGCCGCGACCGACGGCGCCCAGGCTGCGCTGGACGCCGCCCGCGCGGTGCTCGACGCCACGCCCGGACTTGTGCTCGATTACCTGGAGCTGCGCGACCCCGAGCTCGGCCCGGTGCACGACAACGGGTTTGGCGGCTCCGGTCGGCTGCTGGTTGCGGCCAGGATCGGCAGCACCAGGCTGCTCGACAACGTCTCAATTCAGATCGGAAACTCGCCGGCACCCGTGGGGCCGGACGGACAAGCCCAATCACCTTGGAGGAACTGATGTTACGGACGATGCTCAAGTCGAAGATCCACCGCGCCACCGTCACGCAAGCCGACCTGCACTACGTCGGCTCGGTGACAATCGACGCCGACCTGATGGACGCCGCGGACCTGCTCGAGGGCGAACAGGTGACCATCGTCGACATCGACAACGGCGCCCGCCTGGTCACCTACGCCATCACCGGCGAGCGCGGCAGCGGCGTGATTGGAATCAATGGCGCCGCAGCACATCTGGTGCACCCGGGCGATCTGGTGATCCTGATCGCCTACGGGACCATGGAGGACGCAGAGGCACGTGCCTACCGGCCGCGGATCGTGTTCGTCGACGCCGACAACAAGCCCGTCGACCTGGGCCATGACCCGGCGTTCGTGCCCGCCTTCCAGATAGAGGGGGCGTCCGAGCTACTCGACCCGCGGATCGGTGCGCGGTAGCCGTGCTGCTGGCCATCGACGTCCGCAACACGCACACCGTCGTCGGACTGATATCCGGGTCCAAGGAGCACGCAAAGGTCGTGCAGCAGTGGCGGATCCGCACCGAATCCGAGATCACCGCGGACGAATTGGCGCTGACCATCGACGGCCTCATCGGGGACGATTCCGAGCGGCTGACCGGCGCCGCCGCGCTGTCCACCGTCCCGTCGGTGCTGCACGAGGTGCGGATCATGCTCGACCAGTACTGGCCGTCAGTGCCGCATGTGCTCATCGAGCCCGGCGTTCGCACCGGCATCCCGCTGCTGGTCGACAACCCCAAAGAAGTGGGCGCCGACCGAATCGTCAACTGCCTTGCTGCATTTCACAAGTTCGGCAAGGCGGCCATCGTCGTGGACTTCGGATCCTCCATCTGCGTCGACGTGGTGTCGGCCAAAGGGGAGTTCCTCGGCGGCGCCATCGCGCCCGGCGTGCAGGTCTCCTCGGATGCCGCCGCGGCCCGGTCTGCGGCGCTGCGCCGGGTCGAATTGGCCCGTCCCCGTTCGGTGGTCGGCAAGAACACCGTCGAATGCATGCAGGCCGGCGCGGTGTTCGGCTTCGCCGGCCTGGTCGACGGTTTGGTGCAGCGCATCCGCGACGACGTGGACGGGTTCTCCAGCGACTTGGGGGATCAAGTCGTGGTGGTGGCGACCGGACACACCGCGCCGCTGCTGCTGCCCGAACTGCACACCGTCAACCACCACGACCCCCACCTGACCCTGCACGGACTGCGGCTGGTGTTCGAACGCAACCGGGACGCCCAGCGCGGCCGGCTGAAGACCGCGCGCTGACGCGGTTTCACCGAGATTGCCGTGGCGGTCGTGATTGCGACCGGGGCAACGACCATGGCCGCAATCTCGACGAACGACCGCCGTGGGGAGTCCTTTAAGCTGGCACGTCGTGAGTGCTGACGAGCCGGGGGGCGAGCCCGACCTTCCGGAGCAGTTCCGGATCCGCCGGGACAAGCGCGCCCGCCTCTTGGAAGAAGGCGTCGACCCCTATCCCGTCGCCATCGAGCGCACCCACACCCTGGCGGAGGTTCGCGCCGCCCACCCCGACCTGCCGATCGACACCGCGACCGACGACATCGTCGGCGTCGCTGGCCGGGTCATCTTCGCGCGCAACTCCGGAAAATTGTGCTTTGCGACACTCCAGGACGGCGACGGCACCACTCTGCAGGTGATGCTCAGCCTCGACAAGGTCGGCCAGCAGGCGCTCGACGCGTGGAAGGCCGACGTCGACCTCGGCGACCTCGTCTATGTGCACGGCAACGTGATCAGCTCGCGGCGCGGCGAATTGTCGGTGCTGGCCGACTCCTGGCGGATGGCGGCCAAGGCGCTGCGTCCGCTGCCCGTCGCGCACAAGGAGATGAGCGAAGAGTCACGGGTCCGACAGCGCTACGTCGACCTGATCGTCCGCCCCCAGGCGCGCACGGTGGCGCGGCAGCGCATCGCCGTTATCCGCGCGATCCGCAGCGCGCTGGAACGGCGCGGGTTTCTCGAAGTCGAAACCCCTATGTTGCAGACGCTGGCCGGCGGCGCGGCGGCGCGGCCGTTCGTCACCCATTCCAATGCGCTGGACATCGATCTCTACCTGCGCATCGCGCCGGAACTGTTCCTCAAGCGCTGCATCGTCGGTGGATTCGACAAGGTCTTCGAGCTAAATCGAGTGTTCCGAAACGAAGGAGCCGATTCCACCCATTCTCCGGAATTCTCCATGCTGGAGACCTACCAGACCTACGGTACCTATGACGATTCAGCAGTGGTCACCCGGGAGCTTATTCAAGAGGTTGCCGACGAGGCGATCGGAACCCGACAACTGCCGTTGCCAGACGGCAGTGTCTACGACATAGACGGAGAATGGGCGTCGATCCAAATGTATCCGTCGCTGTCGGTGGCGCTCGGCGAGGAGATCACACCCGAGACGACGGTCGAGCGGCTGTGGTCCATCGCGGACAGGCTGGGTCCCGGAACTGGTCTAGATATTCCCCGCGACCGCGGCTACGGGCACGGCAAACTGGTCGAGGAACTGTGGGAGCACACGGTGGGCAACGAGCTGAGCGCGCCCACATTCGTCAAGGATTTCCCTGTCGAGACAACACCTTTGACACGCCAGCACCGAAGCATCCCGGGTGTCACCGAGAAATGGGACCTCTACCTCCGCGGGGTCGAACTGGCCACCGGGTACTCCGAATTGAACGACCCGGTCGTGCAGCGCGAGAGGTTCGCCGCACAGGCACGGGCCGCGGCCGCCGGCGACGACGAGGCGATGGCGCTCGACGAAGATTTTCTCGCCGCGCTTGAGTATGGGATGCCACCGTCCACAGGCACCGGAATGGGTATCGATCGGTTGCTGATGTCTTTGACCGGGCTGTCAATTAGAGAGACAGTTTTGTTCCCGATTGTTCGGCCGCACACCAGTTGAAAGCCCAACTGTACGCGTTGCCGCCGGATTGAGTATGCTGCGTTGATATGGCAGATTGGTGACCGGGGAGGTCAGTCCCAACTGCCCAGCAACTGTTCAGGACGAAACGCGAGGGTAAGCTAATGGCGAAAAAAGTGACCGTTACGTTGGTCGATGATTTCGACGGTGCGGGCGCAGCCGACGAAACGGTTGAATTTGGGCTTGACGGGGTGACCTACGAGATTGATCTTTCGTCCAAGAATGCCGCGAAACTGCGCAACGATTTGAAGCAATGGGTGGCAGCGGGCCGTCGCGTCGGCGGCCACCGGCGCGGGCGGTCGGGCTCCGGCCGCGGGCGTGGCGCGATCGACCGGGAGCAGAGCGCCGCGATCCGCGAATGGGCGCGTCGCAACGGGCACAACGTGTCCACGCGCGGCCGCATCCCGGCCGACGTGATCGACGCATTCCACGCGGCGACCTGACCAACCGTCAACCGGCGCCCGGGCGTAAAGGCCGGGGCGCCGGTTGTTTGTCATTTCGCTGCCGGCGAAAAGCTCGTCGGCCGACGCGGAAACGCTTTGGTGCTTTTCTCCGTTTAACTGTTGCGGCTTTGCTCAACAGGGGAGATGTGGCCTGGACCGCCAGGCACCAACGTTAGGAACCCTGGCGGGCCGACCATTACAGTGGATGGCAGGTACGCGATGCCGAAAGCTGTACCGATGGCAGGGAGAGCAGGTAACCACCGATGTTCGAAAGATTTACCGACCGTGCCCGCAGGGTGGTCGTCCTGGCGCAAGAAGAGGCCCGGATGCTCAACCACAACTACATCGGCACCGAGCACATCTTGTTGGGCTTGATCCACGAGGGCGAAGGCGTTGCGGCGAAGTCGCTGGAATCGCTGGGGATCTCGCTCGAGGGCGTCCGCAGCCAGGTCGAGGAGATCATCGGCCAGGGCCAGCAGGCGCCGTCGGGGCACATCCCGTTCACCCCGCGCGCCAAGAAGGTTCTGGAACTGAGCCTGCGCGAGGCGCTGCAGCTCGGCCACAACTACATCGGCACCGAGCACATATTGCTGGGCCTGATCCGTGAGGGTGAGGGCGTGGCCGCGCAGGTGCTGGTCAAGCTGGGCGCCGAGCTGACCCGGGTGCGCCAGCAGGTGATTCAGCTGCTGAGCGGCTACCAGGGCAAGGAGGCCGCGGAGGCCGGCACTGGTGGCCGCGGCGGCGAATCGGGCAGCCCGTCCACATCGCTGGTGCTCGACCAGTTCGGGCGCAACCTGACGGCCGCCGCGATGGAGGGCAAGCTGGACCCCGTCATCGGCCGCGAGAAGGAAATCGAGCGGGTGATGCAGGTGTTGAGCCGGCGCACCAAGAACAACCCGGTGCTGATCGGCGAGCCCGGCGTCGGCAAGACCGCCGTGGTCGAGGGCCTGGCGCAGGCCATCGTGCACGGCCAGGTCCCGGAGACGCTGAAGGACAAGCAGCTGTACACCCTCGACCTGGGGTCGCTGGTGGCCGGTTCGCGGTACCGCGGTGACTTCGAGGAACGCCTGAAGAAGGTGCTGAAGGAGATCAACACCCGCGGCGACATCATCCTGTTCATCGACGAGCTGCACACGCTGGTCGGTGCGGGTGCCGCCGAGGGCGCGATCGACGCCGCGTCGATCCTCAAGCCGAAGCTGGCCCGCGGCGAGCTGCAGACGATCGGCGCCACCACGCTCGACGAGTACCGCAAGTACATCGAGAAGGACGCCGCGCTGGAGCGCCGCTTCCAGCCGGTGCAGGTGGGGGAGCCGACGGTGGAGCACACCATCGAGATCCTCAAGGGCCTGCGCGACCGCTACGAGGCGCACCACCGGGTGTCGATCACCGACTCGGCGATGGTGGCCGCGGCCACCCTGGCCGACCGCTACATCAACGACCGGTTCCTGCCGGACAAGGCGATCGACCTGATCGATGAGGCGGGTGCCCGGATGCGGATCCGCCGGATGACCGCGCCGCCAGACCTGCGCGAGTTCGACGAGAAGATCGCGGAGGCGCGCCGCGAGAAGGAATCTGCCATCGACGCCCAGGACTTCGAGAAGGCGGCCAGCCTGCGCGATCGCGAGAAGCAGCTGGTGGCCCAGCGGGCCGAGCGCGAAAAGCAGTGGCGTTCGGGCGATCTCGACGTGGTCGCCGAGGTGGACGACAACGAGATCGCCGAGGTGCTGGGCAACTGGACCGGCATCCCGGTGTTCAAGCTCACCGAGGCCGAAACGACCCGCCTGCTGCGCATGGAGGACGAGCTGCACAAGCGGATCATCGGCCAGGAGGACGCCGTCAAGGCGGTCTCCAAGGCGATCCGCCGCACCCGCGCGGGATTGAAGGACCCCAAGCGCCCGTCGGGTTCGTTCATCTTCGCCGGCCCGTCGGGTGTCGGTAAGACCGAGCTGTCCAAGGCGCTGGCCAACTTCCTGTTCGGCGACGACGACGCGCTCATCCAGATCGACATGGGCGAGTTCCACGACCGGTTCACCGCGTCGCGGCTGTTCGGCGCCCCGCCGGGATACGTCGGCTACGAGGAGGGCGGTCAGCTCACCGAGAAGGTGCGGCGCAAGCCGTTCAGCGTGGTGTTGTTCGACGAGATCGAGAAGGCGCACCAGGAGATCTACAACAGCCTGTTGCAGGTCCTCGAAGACGGCCGGCTCACCGACGGGCAGGGTCGCACGGTGGACTTCAAAAACACCGTGCTGATCTTCACGTCGAACCTCGGCACCTCCGACATCTCGAAGCCGGTGGGCCTGGGCTTCACCCAAGGCGGCGGTGACAACAACTACGAGCGGATGAAGCAGAAGGTCAACGACGAGCTGAAGAAGCACTTCCGCCCGGAGTTCCTCAACCGCATCGACGACATCATCGTCTTCCACCAGCTGACCCGCGACGAGATCATCAAGATGGTCGATCTGATGATCGAGCGCGTCGGCAAGCAGCTCAAGAGCAAGGACATGGCGATGGAGCTGACCGACAAGGCCAAGGCGTTGCTGGCCAAGCGCGGCTTCGACCCCGTGCTCGGTGCCCGTCCGCTGCGGCGCACCATCCAGCGCGAGATCGAGGACCAGCTCTCCGAGAAGATCCTCTTCGAGGAGGTCGGACCCGGACAGGTCGTCACCGTCGACGTCGACAACTGGGACGGTGAGGGCTCCGGCGAGGACGCGGTCTTCACGTTCACCGGGACCCGCAAGCCGCCGACCGAGCCGGACCTGGCCAAGGCCGGGGCACACAGCGCACCCGAGACGCAGTAGCGGTTAGCGGAAACGGGCGGCGCGGCGATCGCGAGCGCGGCGTAGCCGGGCGAAGCGGGTCGCCGCGGTCGGGACTAGTCTCTCACGGGGCTGCCGCCCGTTTTTGCTGCGCTGGAAGAAGAAGGGCCCGCCTGTGCTGATCGTGACCACCAATGACCTTCCGGGCTGGGAGATCCAGCGCGTGTGCGGCGAAGTGTTCGGCCTGACCGTCCGCTCGCGAAATGCGTTCTCCCAGATGGGCGCGGGCTTCAAGGCGATGTTCGGAGGCGAGCTGGCCGGCATGACCAAGAATCTCGCCGACAGTCGCAACGAGGCGATGGGACGGCTCATCGCCGAGGCGCGCGACCGCGGCGGCAACGCGATCGTCGCGATGCGGTTCGACACCACCGAAATCGGCGACGTGTGGACCGAGATCTGCGCCTACGGCACGGCGGTGCAGGCGGTCCCGGTCACCGACGGCGCCAGATACACCGCGGGCCAGCTCGGTTACGGCGCCGCGCCCCCGCAGCAGTGACGTGCGGTCTACACTGACCACACTGCAAATTGATGGGTAACGGAATCTGGTGAAATTCCAGAGCGGTCGCGCCACTGTGCAAAGTCAGACCCGGAGCCCGTCGACATCCACCAAGCGGGACGCGGTATCCCCGGAAGGAGCCCAGCATGGCTAATCTCCCCACGACGTCCACCCGTACCCGGTCGGTTGACCTGTCGGCGGCCAGCGCGGCGCTGTGGTTGGCAGCGACCGCCTTCCTGGCGCTGCTGGCGCTCTACTTCGTGGGCATCGACCAGGGCGCGGTGTCGCTGTTCGGCACCGACTCCCACGTCCACGAATTCGTCCACGACGCTCGCCATCTGCTCGGCTTCCCCTGCCACTGACCTGGCAGCGTGGAGAAGCGTCTGATCGCACGCGGCCTGCTGGCCGGCGCGATCGGCGCGGTGCTGGCGTTCCTATTCGCCCGCATCTGCGCCGAGCCGGTGATTGGTCGCGCGATCGCCTTTGAGGACGGCCGCGCCGATGCAGAGAACGCGCACGGTGTGCACGAGCACGGCGCGGAGCTGTTCACCCGCGGGGTGCAGGCCAACGCCGGATTGGGTTTCGGCGTGCTGATTTTCGGCGTGGCGATGGGCGCCCTGTTCGCGGTGGCGTTCTGTGTCATCGCGGCCCGCGCGAGAGGCATTGCGCCGCGCCAGCTTTCGCTGCTCCTGGCGGCGGGCGCGTTCGTCGCGGTATACCTCGTGCCGTTCGTGAAATACCCGCCCAACCCGCCGGCGGTCGGCCAGGCGGACACGATCGGGGCCCGCACCGGCTGGTATCTGGTGATGATGCTGGCGTCGGTGGTGCTCGCGATCGCCGCCGTGTGGCTGGCGCGGCGGCTCGCCGCCCGGCTCGGCGCGTGGAACGGAACGCTGCTCGCGGCGGGGGCTTACCTGGTAGCGATCGTCGCGGTGGGGATGCTGCTGCCGACCACCGACGAGACGCCCGAACCATTGCGCGAGCCTTCCGGTGCGATCGTCTATCCCGGCTTTCCCGCCGACGTGCTGTACGAATTCAGGGTGGTGTCGCTGGCCACGCAGCTGGTGCTGTGGGCCAGCATCGGCTTGGTGTTCGCGACGCTTGCCCGACGGCCGCTGGAGGAACGAGTCCCGGCGTGAGCGACGTCGTCCGGCTGACGATGGTCTCGCACGCGATGACCGATGCCATGGCGGTCGGGCGTTTTCCCGCCGACGAACCGCTGAACGACATCGGTGGGCGTCGGGTGAAAAGCCTTGACACCAAAGGGGACAGCCGTCACCTCACCGCACCCGAGCGGCGTGCCCGGCAAACCGCGCAACTGCTGGGCCTGCGCGCCGTCACGGACCCGCGGTTGGCCGACCTCGATTGCGGGCGGTGGCGTGGGCACGCGCTCGGGGAGCTGAGCCCCCAAGACCTCGAGACGTGGCTGACCGACCCGGCCTGCGCGCCGCACGGCGGCGAGTCTATCGTCGACCTGATCAAGCGGGTGGCCGGCTGGCTGGAGTCGCTCACCGAGAGCACCTCGCCCACCGTGGCGGTGACCCATCCGGCGGTGATCCGGGCCGCCATCTTGCACAGCCTCGACTCGCCCCCGAAAGCCTTCTGGCGCATAGACGTTGCCCCGGTCAGCCGCACGGTGCTGCATTTCCGCAACGGCCACTGGACGCTGCGCTGGTAACTTATCGCGGCGCGATCAGCGCGAAGGCCTGCTTGGCGACCTGCAACATCCAGCCGGTGACCCTTGGTCCGTGATCGCGGGGCCAGTTGAGCTGGAAGCTGACCACCCACGGCTGCCCGGTCTTGTCGACGGCGTACCAGCTGAACGTCAAATCACCCGGCAGGCCACCGGCTTTGGCGCCGATGTACGGCCAAACGTTGCGGTCCAGCTGGATACCCGACACCGCCGAAAGGATCTGCCTGACCGGCGCGGCGGCGCCGACCGCGTCGGCCTGCAGCGCCGCGTGGACGCGGCAGATGTCCTCGGCGTTGCCGTACCACTCCGCGCCAAAGCTCGAGGCCGGGGTGTGGGCGCGGGTCGGATCCGGGTTGTACGCAGTGGAATTCGCCTGCTCCAGCAGCTGGGCGCGGACTTGCGGAGATCCCTGCTTCCATTGGTCGCGCAGATCCGGTTCACCCCACCCGACGGAGAACAGCTCGTACATCGTGGGGAACGGCGTCATGCTGGCCGGATCGTGGTGGCCGGCGGTGACCAGCGCCTCCTCTATCGCGTGCGTGCCCATCCGCCCGATCAGCAGGTCGGTGGCCATGTTGTCGCTGGTGGCGATCATCTTCTCGGCGGCCGTGCGGACCGAAACATGGGCCCCGGCAGGCAGTTCCAAGCCAGACGAGCCGACCGCCCTGCTTTTGTCGGTGACGGTCAACTGATCGTCCCACGACACGGTCCCGTTCTTGACCGCACCCGCCAGGGCGTGCAGCACATACAGCTTGAAAATCGATGCCAGCGGCAAAGGTTCGCCGGTGTTGGCGCCCGCGACCGGGTCGCAGTGACCGTTGTCGACCTTGGCGGCCTGGTAGGAATAGCGGGCGCCGGTCTTGCTCAGCACGGCGTCGACGTCGTGCCATGAGCTGACCTTCGGTGCCTGGGTTTCGACGTCGAACCGGTCGACGCGCCCGTCGTCGTCGGTATGTATCCGGATGTTTTGCCGGGCGCCGTACGAGGAGATCAGGTGCAGCGTGGCCACGCTGGCGCCGATGTCGACGCCGTCGAGGGTGAAGGGACGGTCCCACCAGAGCCCTTCCATGGTGGTTTCGACCGAGTCGACCTGGTCGGGCGCGGCGAGGGTGCCGACCCCCACCGGGCCGATGGGCCAGTCCGAGTTGAGCATGTCCAGGGTCTGCTGGGCCCGGATCCCGGGGGGCGTCCGGGTGTCGATCTGCCGGCCCGGATTCGCGGCGTTTGCGTGCGGGGAGGGGGAGGGTGCGCAACCCGGCGCCAGGGTCACCACCAGTGCCGCGGCGGCGCTCAACGCCGCGACGCGGCGCCGCGCCGGCCGACCGCTAGCCAGTCTGGTCGTTCCCGGCAACGTCCAGCACGACCTCAAATTCCAGCAGCGATGCGCCAGTCGCCACCGGATTGGCTCGGTGTCCAGCATGGGCCTCGATGGCGGGGCCGTTCGCCCACGCCTGGAACGCTTCATCGGACTCCCACTGCGTCACCACGAAGTAGCGGTCCTCGCCCTTGATGGGGCGCAGCAGCTGGAAGCCGAGGAATCCGGGTTGGTTCTCGACGGCGTGCGCGCGGTGGGCGAACCGCTTCTCCAGTTCGGGACCAGCTTCTGCGGGCACCTCGATTGCGTTGATCTTCACCACTGGCATTCCGTTAGGCTACCGCGCGCCTCCACTTGTTCGAAGCCAGGGCAGCCCACGCAAGATGGAGATATGTCCAGGGATCTGCTGACCTGCCACGGCGGACAAGGTGAGCCATTGGTGCTGGTGCATGGCCTGATGGGCAGGGGCAGCACCTGGTCGCGGCAGCTACCGTGGCTGACCCGGTTGGGCACTGTGTATACCTACGACGCCCCGTGGCACCGGGGCCGCGACGTCGACGATCCGCACCCGATCAGCACCGAACGCTTCGTGGCCGACCTGGCCGACGCGGTGGGCGCGTTGGGGGCGTCGGCCAGGCTGGTCGGCCACTCGATGGGGGCCTTGCACTCGTGGTGCCTGGCCGCCGAGCGCCCGGAGCTGGTTTCGGCGCTGGTGATCGAGGACATGGCGCCCGACTTCCGCGGCCGCACCACCGGTCCGTGGGAGCCCTGGCTGCACGCATTGCCGGTCGAATTCGCCTCCGCCGAACAGGTCTTCGCCGAGTTCGGCCCCGTCGCCGGGCGGTACTTCCTGGACGCTTTCGACCGCACCGAAACCGGTTGGCGGTTGCACGGCCACACCTCGCGGTGGATCGAGATCGCCGCCGAGTGGGGCATCCGCGACTATTGGGCGCAGTGGCAGGCCGTCCGCGCGCCGGCGCTGCTCATCGAGGCGGGCAACTCCGTCACCCCGCCGGGCCAGATGCGCACGATGATCAAAAAAAGTTTTGCTACGACGTATTTGCGCGTCCCGCAGGCCGGCCACCTGGTTCACGACGAAGCGCCGCAGGTATACCGCGAGGCGGTCGAATCCTTCTTTGCGGGGCTCCGAACGGGCGCCTGAACCGGCTATTCCACCTGACCTCGATGAGCTGATGGAGTCCAGTTTCGCCGCATCGAGAACGACACCTCGGATCGATTCGGCGAAGACGACCCTGCGATGGCCGCACCGATTATGGGCTGGCCTCTCCCCTGTCGAGGTCTCTAAGCGCGACACGCGCGGCATGGTTGCCGCACATGCCGTGCGCTCCAGGACCGGGTGGGGTGGCGGCCGAGCAGATGTACATGCCTGGTACGCCAATATTATACGGCGACCACGTGATTCGCGGGCCGAATACCAGCTGGCGAATGTCCTTGGCGCCCGTCATGATGTCGCCGCCGACAAAGTTATGATTGGAGGCGGCGAATCGCCTTGTGCTGGTGGTGACTTGACCGACAACGCAGTCGCGGAATCCCGGGGCAAATCGCTCGATCTGAGCAATGATCGCCGCGGTGGCGTCGCCGGTATAGCCGTTGGGCACGTGGGCGTAGGCCCACACTGGGTGGATGTTGCCGACCGAGCGTTGGGAATCGGCCAGATACTGTTGTCCGACAAGGACGAACGGACGCTCGGGCATGCGACCAGCGTGTACGTCGCGCTCGGTGGCGGCCAGTTCGGCGTATGTGCCCGCCACGTGTACCGTTCCGGCGCGGCGTGCGGCCGGGTTCGTCCACGGGACACCGCCCTGAACGGCGAAGTCGACCTTGAACGCGCCGGGCCCCCGGCGAAAACGCCGGTACTCGCGTGCGACTCGTTGCGGCAGCCGGTCGCCGAGTATGTCGGCGACCGCCTCTGGCGCGAGGTCGAACATCTTCACCTCGGCGGGCGGCAGCTGGCTCGCGACGTCGATGCGCACACCCGTTTCGATCTTGCCGCCCAGATCCGTCAGCAGCGCTGCCAGCGCGTTGGTGATCGATTGCGAACCACCGGCCGCGACGGGCCACCCGTGCCGATGCCCTGCGGTGAGAATGCCCAACCCGATCGCCGACGTCATCGGATAGTGCAGCGGCCGAAAGGCGTGCGCCGCAACGCCTCCGAACAAAGCCCGCGCCTGCCTGGTGCGGAACCACCCGGCAAGTGTGGACGCGGGCAGCAGGGTTGGGGCGGCGGCCCGCCCCCCCCCCCCCCCCGGGGGGGGGCCCCCCCCCCGCCGGGGGCCGGGGGCCTCCGGGGGGGGCCCCCCCCCCGCCCGCCCCGCCCGCGCCGCCGCCTAACCGCTGCCGGCCGGGTCTGCC
>NZ_LZIR01000089.1 GCF_001667035.1 Mycobacterium sp. 852002-51057_SCH5723018 | reverse complement strand
AGCAGAGCCAGGGAGGAGCGGCGGAACATCTGCTCGGCCACGACGGGGTTGCCCAGCAGGTACTCCACCGCCGGGGTGTGGTGACCGGCGGTCGACATGAGCGGTCTGGCGTCGATGGAAGTAAACACCATCAGCTCGTGGGGTGCTGCGGCCCTGACGGTGGCGCGCACGTCATCCCAGGTGCCGCCGCCGGCGACGATCGCGTGTACGGCTTGGCGATCGAATACCGGCGCTGCGGATTCGAAGGCGGCGCGGAACTCGTCAAAGGGGATGGCGGTGGCGATGTCGAGGCGCACGACGTGATGCGTTGTGCGGGTGGCTGTTGCAGACACGGCGCTCCTTAAGGGGTGTGTGGTGACGGGACGCGCGGTCGTCGGCTGGTAGTCGGTCAAGCGCGACGAGGAAGTCAGAATCCCTTGCCGGCCAACCATTCCAGGACAACGTCGGCGACCTCCTTCCACCCGTTGTCGATGGTCAGGGAGTGGCCGCGGCCCTCGAAGACGTGGAAGTCGGTGTCGCCGGGTCCCTTGCTGTACAGGTCGACAACCTGCTTGGTGACCTTGAGCGGCACCACGTGGTCCTCGGTGCCGGAGGTAATGAGCAGCGGCCCGCGGCTGCCGACGGTGACGTCGACGGCGGCGGCGGAGTGCCGCGTGAGGTTAGCGCTGGCCTCTTCGAACAGCGGACGTCCCGTACCGGGTATGGACCAGGCGTCGTGCAGCGCGTCGGATTCCTCGTCGGTCAGCGTGTTGCCGAAGGCGTAGTGGAACTGCTTGGGTGTGAGCGCGACGGCGCGATGCCGGTTGGCTGGATTGCCGAGCACCGGGAACGCGGATTTCAGTTGCGCGAAGGGTAGCGCCGTGGCGCCTTTGATGGCCGCGGGGTCAAGTGCGACGGCGGCCGCGGCGTACCCACTGGCTAGTAGTTGCTGGGCAAACAGCCCGCCGAAGGAATGGCCGATGACGATCGGCTTGACCGAAGGGTTGCCGATGATGCCGGCGTAATGGTTGACGACATCGGCGATCCCGACGCCGTTCATGGCGTCGGGATTGGCGCGGGTCTCTTCCACGGTGGGCGAATCGCCGGGCCAGCCGGGGGCTGCTGCGGCATATCCGTTGGCGCCGAACAGCTCTAGCCAGGGTTGCCAAGCGCTCGAGTGGATCCACAGGCCGTGAATAAAACCACCGGGTGGATCTTCGTAGGTGCGGTCATGGCGGATGTCCTTTGAGGTTGCGATGGTTTCTCACAATGGATTGCCG
>NZ_LZIR01000088.1 GCF_001667035.1 Mycobacterium sp. 852002-51057_SCH5723018 | reverse complement strand
GCCTCATCCTCAACAGTCTGAGCGTGGACCTCAAAACGGCCCGCCATCGCCCGCATCTGGTGCGGGTCAGTCATAAAACGTGTTGCCATGATTACTCCTTATCTAATTGGATGGTTTTCTGTCGGTCGTTGGCATCGTGTTGAGCAAGCCCGCAGACCTCAAGTACTTGATGCGTCCCCTGCATGGTCATACCTTGGCCGGCGCATGTCCGTTGGTGGGCACATATATGACCGCCGCCTGATACCCGGGAGGCGCGTTTCCGTTCGTCGGGAAGGTAGCGGGCACAGGGTATTTCGCCGCTGCCGGTGGGGTCGACGGGAGTTGCTCCTCCTCCGGGTATCCAGCGGCCGGGGGGCGCGTCACGAATTTGAGGCGTGATCCGTATTTGACAGCAGCAGCGCCCGCTCCGACCCCAGCGCCGGCCGCTGCGGCCCGCCCCAGCCCGCCGAACGGGACTGGGAAACCGAGTCCGGCGGCAACGTCGTTGCCCGCCAAGGGCAGCGCCGCCGGAGGAATCATCGGCAGCTTGCCCAACGCTGGAGCGCCTGCTGCCGCAAAGCCCCAATTCGACGGCACCGCCAGCCCCCCAACGGATGCCGCTTGACCCATGCCCGCAAACCCGCCCAAGCCTGGGATACCGCCGAAGCCCCCCGCGAACCCTGGCCCCAGCGCACCCATTGCAGCCGGGGCGCCCGCGCCTGCGGCGGCTGCGGCGTTCATATTCATGAAGGGCAGGAAGACATCGGGATTCATAAGGGGCCCGAGCGCGCTGCTTGCCAATGACATACCCAGCAGCCCTGGTAGATAGCCATATTCGGCCATGAGACCAGTTTCGACGCCTGAGAGCCCTGACCCGGACAAAAGGCCTCCGAAAGGCGTTGTAATCGTCGTCCCGCCCCCGGAGGATCCCCCAGAGGATAGGGGCGACGCGAGGCTCTGTAGCGCCCCGGATATCAAGGAGATCAGCTGCGACAACGCCGACTGCACACCCGTGCCGACCGACGATCCGGCGGCCTGGGAACTCGCGGCCCCCTGCGCGGCCGTCCCGGCCAGATTGGTGGTCGGCGGCGCCGCGCCGAACGGCGTCACCGACGCGGTGGCCGCCGCCGAATTGGCAGCATAGCCGTACATCGCCGCGGCGTCCTGGGCCCACATTTCGGCGTATTCGGCCTCCGTGGCCGCGATCGCCGGCGTGTTCTGACCCAAGAAGTTCGTCGCGATCAACATCATCAGTTGAGCGCGATTCGCCGCGATCAACGGCGGCGGCACCGTCATCGCGAACGCCTCGGCATAGGCGGCCGCCGCCGCTTGAGCCTGGGTGGCAGCCAGCTCAGCTTGTCCGGCGGTAGCACTCATCCACGTCACATAGGGTGCGGCCGCCGCGGCCATCGCCATTGACGACGGACCCAGCCACGGACCGCCCGTGAGCCCCGAGACCACCGTCTCGTAGCCGGAAGCTCCGGAACGCAGATCCGCGGCCAACCCGTTCCAGGCGGCCGCGGCGGCCATCATTGACCCCGCGCCCGGGCCGGCATACATCCGCAAGGAGTTGATCTCCGGCGGTAAAGCCCCGAAATCGAGCATGCTGAAACCTCTTCGAGCTCAGTGGACTGCGGCTGCGTTGGCGGCCTCGGTGACCGCATACGAACCGGCGCTCGTGGCCAGGGCGCTGACAAATAGTTCATGAATCGCGGTGGCGTCGGCGCTCAGTTCCTGGTAGAGGACGCCGTGCGCGGCGAAGTAACCCGCCGTCAGCGCCGACACTTCATCGGCAGCGGCAGGAAGCACCCCGGTCGTCGGGGCTGCCGCCCCCGCATTGCCGGCCGCCACTGCAGCCCCGATGCCTTGGAGTTCCCCGGCTGCGGACGCGAGCATCTCCGGCAGCGCTGTAACAAACGACATGTGCTCTCCCAACGGAAGCGGGCCGACCCCGAGGGGCGGCTACCGCGGCGCCCACGTGCGGCCGTGAAACTAATGATTCATCTGAAGCACGATAATACATACTTCTGGATGCACTGCATAGCTTATGACCAACTTGCGGTATTACTTCCAGACAAACGCGTCCACAGTGCCCTGGAATGCCGTCTTGAGCAGACTGTTGACCCCACGGAAGGCTCGGGTTGAGAAAACGCCTGCATGGGGCGATCGGCGCGCGTCCCGCACTTGGCAGAACAACCGCGGCCATCAGCACGACGCAGGTACACAGACCGCGCCGCCGTGGCCACCCGCAGCCCTAACCGGTCACCGCGCTGCTAACCACGCACCGCCCGCGCCGGGCGGGCCACCGCCCCCATCATCGGCGCGCAGTATTGATAAAGCGCGGCCGTTTAGGTCTGTGTACGACCCCGGGTAGCGGCCTACCGGGCCGATGGAATAAACACCACCCAGATTCGGAGGTATCCCCCGGTCGTGGCGGCTGCCATGACCGGCTGAACTAGGCAATTTGCGCCTTCGGGCAAACGCTGGGGTGCTCACGTCCGCGGTCAGCCTGGACGGTAACCGTCTCGGCAGCTCGTCAGGCAATTGAGTTGTGGCAAGAAAACGTTCTTTCCGCATCGTTCTGGGCGACATTGAGTCGTCGCGTTGTACGACCGATGCCCACGCACCACGTTAAGCCGTCGGCTATTGGAACGGACGACAATTCAACGGTCGCGGGCGACAGCGACATGGGGCGGGCTGGCGGAGAAAGATCCCCTCAGACGACAAGACCGCCTAAGTTCATCTCGGCCAACGACATTCAAGCGGAGTGATGCTACTGCTCCTCCATCCAGAGCCGCTCCGTCAAATCTTCAAATGTCACCAACAAGGCCGGATCATCGCGGCGCATCAGCGACTTACTCATCCTCGCCTGCACGGTCCAACCCTCGCGGTGCCGTAGCTCCACCACGAAATTCGCAAGTGCACCGTCGCCAATAAGCCCGCATACCGCTGCCGGCACGGTGTGAAAGACCTCAGGAAACGCCAGCCCGGCTAACCCTTCATGCGGATACCCCACCATCTGCGCAAAAGCCGAATTGGCAAACCAGATGATGCCGTCCCGCGCCATGGCGAGCGTGGGAATCGGGATCCGCTCCAGCAGCACCACCGCGGGCATCCGCGTCAGGACGTCTGTCGGTGAATCGCCGGCACTCCGGTGACGCCGCCGCTCAATCCGCCGACCGCCATTGATGTGACCGCCGTCGCGAGCGGGGTCGTGTAATTCCCGCGCAGGCAACCCCGCGTTCGACCTAGATGGCCTCGGGGCCAACATCGCCGGTTGTGTGGTCGGGACGGACATGTGCTCCTCCTCCGGGGGGAAGCAGGCCGACCGGAAGGTGGCCGGGTTTCCGTCGCGCCTTGGGGACCTGCAGTTAGATACCGAAGATGTATCTGGCTCCGGAGAATACATCCCTTTGGACGCCAGGGATCGATATTAACAAACTGTTAGTGTTTGGGTAACTGCGCATCGCCTACGTTAACCTGGGATGCTGGTCGGCGAACAAACTGCGGACCTACGGAGGACTACGACGGACACGGTGCCCCCGCAGGCGGGGTAACACGTTCGGCGGGTAACCGGCCCCTATGATCGAAGGGACTGACTCGGTGGCGGAATTGCCTTGGCGCGAAACTGTCCCGCTGCTGCGCGGTGACAGCGACGAAACAGGGAGGGCCATGAACGAGGCCAGCGAGCGGCGGGTCGGCAACACACGCCAGCGACTCATCGCCGCCGCTGCACGCCAGTTCGCTCACCGCCCTTACAGCATGGTCAGCCTCGATGACATCTTGTCGGAGGCCGAGCTCACTAAAGGCGCGATGTATTTTCACTTCCCTTCCAAGCAAGCGCTGGCGTTGGCCATCATCGACGACCTTACGGAGATGAGCGGTGCCGCAGTCACCGAGTTGCTTGCCCGCAAAATGTCGGGACTGGAAACGCTGGTCGATCTTGTCTATCTCCGTGCCGTTCAAGATACGCAGCAGGAGGTGGCTCGCGCCGGCGTCCGACTACTTGAGACCCTGGAAAACACAACCGCCGTGCCCACCGCACTATGGCAATCATGGATCGATTTCGTCACCACCCTCGTCCAAAAAGCGATAATTGAAGGCGACATCATCGAGGACCACGACCCCGAAGACATTGCCAAAATGCTCGTTGCGCTGTGGATCGGTATTCGCCGTATCAGCGATCCCGAGCAACCCGAGACCTGCCTGGATAATCTCCAAAAAGCCTGGCTGCTCGCTCTGCCGAGCTTCACCAAACCCGACCGAATCGAATACTTCACCCAATTCATCAAACGACGCCACGCGCTCGCCGCGAAAAAGGTTTCCGGCGAGGCACCCGCACTCGACCTGCACGCCACCGCCGCCTCGGCGCACACCGACACTTAGCCCACCGTCGACGCGTTGAGACGGGAACAGCAACATAGTCAGCGCCTATTGCCACGGCGCTAACACGCGTCTGTGGCACTCCGCAGGTCTAGGGACAACGGCGCCTCAAGCCCGCACTGGAACCCCCGCCAAAGGATTCTCGGTACCGCGATCGGCCTGTTCAGCGAGGTCGGATACGCGGCCCCAGGCTAGGCGAGATCATCGAGCGTGCGGCAATGAAAGGCCCCGCGCGACGGGTTCGATCACGTATTAGTGATCGTCAATCCAGAGCCGCTCGGTCAGATTCTCGAACGTCACTAACACGGCCGGATCATCGCGCCGCATCAGCGACTTGCTCATCCTGGCCCTGACGGTCCAGCCCTCACAGTGCTGCAGTTCCACCACCAGATTCGCCAGTGCATCGACGCCAGTAAACGCGCCTATCGCGGCCGGCACAGTGTGAAAGATCTCGGGAAACGCCAATCCCGCTAACCTGTCCTGCGAGTGACCCACCATTTCTGCGAAAGCAGTATTCGCGAACAAGATGACACCGTCCCGCGTCATAGCAAGCGTGGGAACCGGGATTCGCTCCAACACCACCACCGCGGGCATCCGCGTCAGGATGTTCGCCGGTGTATCACCGGAACTCCCATTACGCCGCCGCTCGACCCGGTGGCTGCCGTCTATACCGGCGCTATCGTGCGGATTTCCGTCTGAGCCGTTACCACGTAACTGCGCCTTCGCCATGGACGGCACAGTAGCAACGTAACGAGATCAACGTACCAAAATTGCGAAACTTGCCGCGTGTCGCGAACCCGCCGAGTTCATGTCGCACATGACCTCTGGTCACAATAACCACGGTCTGCGGCGTTGTCCGGAGATCGATGAAACCCGGCGGCCCGCGGGCAGCGCCAGCTTGGATCGCGCGGGGCCCCGTGTGGTGTCCTCAGGCGTGGGCTCCGGCCGGGCGGGGATCGAGGATGGCCCGCAACCAGTCGACGGTGCGTTTGACGCCTTGGACGAGGTCGGTATCGGGTTTCCAGCCAAGCATCCGGCTCGCCCGGGTCGGGTCCAGGGCGCTCGCGTGTACCTCGCCCGTGCGGGCCGCGGCGTAATCGGGTGGACGCGAGACGCCGACCGCCTCCGCGACCAGCCGGTGCAGTTCGGTCACCGTCGTCTGTACCCCGGTACCGATGTTGAAGGTGCCGACCGTCCTGACCGGCGCGTCCGCGGCGCACAGGAAGGCGTGCACGACATCGTCGACGTAAACGTAGTCGCGCGTGGCACTGCCATCGCCGTAAATGGTCGTCGGCCGGCCGGTGATCATGGCGCTGCCAAAAAGCGTGACCACGCCCGCGGTCAAGTGCGCGTATTGGCGTGGCCCATAGACATTGGCCAGTGCCAGACAGATGGGCGCTATCCCGTACATCTTGGCGTAGGCACCCATATAGAACTCGCCGGCGACATTGGCCGCCGCATACGGGGAAAGCGGGTCCAAGGCGGTGTCCTCGGTGGCAGGCAGGGTGGTCGGCGCACCGTAGCGGGAGCCACCCGAGGTGGCGTAGATGATCCGCGGTACACCTGCTCGCCGGCTCGCTTCCAGCAGGTTGATGGTGCCAAGCACGTTGTTGCGGGCGTCGTGTTGCGGGTCATCAACGGACCTGCACACATCGATCTGCGCGGCCAAATGGAACACCACGTCTGGGTTCGACCGCGCGATGACGTCGCACAGCTCCGAGTGCCGGACGTCGACCGCGACGAAGGTGAAGCGGCCGGCCCCTTTTCGGTGGGCCGACTCCATGTTTGCTGCAGGGTAGCCGGCGCTGAGATTGTCGACCCCAGTGACCTGGTGCCCTTCTTCCAGCAGTCGGTCGACAAGGGTGGAGCCGATGAATCCGGCTGCGCCGGTGACGAGGGTTCGCATCATCAGCGATCTGAGATTTGACGGCGAATTGTGGACGCCGGCAATTGATTTGAGGCGAAGTCGCCGATGACGCCGTCGCGAGACCTCGGTACACGGGCGCGGGCCGTACACACCGCCGCGCGCCGGTGCCCCTGCATTGCCGAAGATTTGGCTTTCTCGTCGGTCGCCTCGCGGATGTAGTTGCCAATCTGGCGCAATGACCGGTCGGCCTCTGGCACCATAGGCGCGGCGATTTGAAAGGCATGCATCTGACCGGGCCACACGCGCAGCTCGACCGCTACCCCGGCCGCGGCCAATCTCTGCGCGGCCAGCCGCGCGTCGTGGAGGAGGACTTCGGAACCGGACACATGGATCAACGTGGGGGGCAAGCCGGCCTCGATATGGTCGAGCGGCTCGTAGATCTTCTCGGGGCGCCCATCCGTGATATGGCGCTCGGCCGCCGCAACAAGCAGGCGATCGAATGCGTCAAACACCTTGGCGCAGAACATCGCATCGCTGCGGATGTTGCGGTGCGCCTGCTTGGGTACCTTGGCGATCTGCATCAGCGGTGACATGCAGACGATGGCCGCGAGTTCCGCACCTTCGTCGAGCAGCCGCTCGGCCAGGGCGAGTGACAAATAGCCTCCAGCGGAATCTCCGCCCAAGACGATCTGGTCGGGCGCGTAACCCTGAGCGCGCAGCCACCGGTAGCCGTCGTAGCAATCATCGATCGCCTCACCCAGCGAGTGCTTGGGCAGCATCCGGTAGTTCATCACCAGCACCGGCGAATCGGCGTACTTCGACAGATTGGTGACGAGCCGATCATGGGTGTTGGCGCCACACGCCAGGAAGCCACCACCGTGCATGTACAAGACGATGCGCCTGCTGCCGTCGGCGGGCAGGACGCCTGCAGCGCGGACCAATCGCGCCTTGCAGTGCGGCAACCGAATCGTGGCGCGAACGCTGCCCGCCGCGGGCGTCACAGCTCCGGCGGCGAAGTCCAGGAGGCCCCATGGCCACGGTGCGTTCGCCAGGTGGCTACCAATGGACAAGATTGGCCGGATAGTGACCCGGGCGCCGAACCAGGCAAGTCGGCCAGCGGCGCTCGGAGCATCTTCCACGAACTCCTCCACCAGCCCCGATATCCGCCCGCCAAATGCGGTCGATGTTCCGCGCTGAATCGCCGCGACATCGGCACCGACTGCGGCTAGGCCACCGGGCAGGCCAACTTTTGTTAGCGCGTGTTCTCTGTTTCGCACGGTCACCCCTCGGCCTAATCTCCCGTGCCCTGTGCGGCATCGTCGACGGGCGGAGACGTTGTCATCGGTGCAGCGCTTGCGGTGCCGTCGGCTGCGCGGATCCGCGCGCTCGAGAATTCGAAGTTGTGCGACGCGGCGACGGCGTCAAGCACCGGAGCCACGTTGGTCAGCCACCAGGCGTGGTGGTTTGGCTGGATGGCACGCCTGCGCCACAAATCGGCGACGCGATGCAGCCAGGTCAGCAGGATGGCAATGCGTTCATCGACGCACTCGCGGTCGCCAATAGCCGCGTTGGGTCGCTCGTGCGCGGCACGCAGCGCATTACGTTCGGGATCGGACAGACCGCCGGTCCGTAGCCGTTCAGTGACGATTGCGCCCAGATCGGCTTGCTCCACCTGGCAGGCCACCGCCAGGATCATCAGGTACTCGTCGATGAGCGCCGGGCGGTCTCGTCGGGCACTGCCCCAGTCCACAATGCCGGTGGCCGGGCCGTGTAGGCCGGCAACCCGAACGTGGTCGGGGGTGAAGTCACCGTGCGTCCAGCTCACTGCCGTACGTGAGCCGGCAAGGGCCCGCCGTAGCAGCCTTCTGATCCGACTCACCTCCGGAAGCAGGCGGGGATCTAGGCGCCGGCACATGTCCGTCAGCCCCGCCAATGGTTCGACGACCCATCGCCGCAACGAGCAGACGTTGTCCACGCCGACGAACGAGGCAGTTTGCCGGTGCAGCGGCGCGATGGCGCTCAGGGCCGCCGCGGTTAGTTCCTCGACACGGTCCGGATGGAGCCTCAGCACATCCGCCATGTCCATGCCCGGTCGATAGGACTCCACAGATACGGTCGCATCGGTGCGCTCGTCGAAGGCCAGGATCCGCGGCACCAGTTCGCGCCATTCTGCGTCGAGCCCCTGGTGCAGGGCGAGTTCGGCGAGCACTCGGCGCTGCGCGCGCAGTCCCGCGGCTGGCAGCCGGCCGCGGGCGACTTTCAAAACCGCCGTGGGCGGTCCCTGCTCGCGACACAGTAGCAACACCGTCTTGTCATCGACGAGTTCCGTTGACCGCGTGCTGAGTTCGACGTCGATAAGACCGACCGGGAGATCCCTGACGTCGATCAGCCGTGCCGATGAGGATGGCGCTGTCGGCTTGCTCTGCCTACTGCTCATTGCTAGCCAACTACCGCCGACGCTGTATGGAAATGCAGCACGGCACCACAACGTTGTCGCGGTTGTCGCGCTGCGTGCACGAGATGCCCGTAGATCGGAAAGCGGGGATCGCGGAGGTTCATATCGCTCCTAACAGGCCGATGCGGGTGCCTGGCCGCCGAACACCGCGGCGCTAACCCGTGACCATACCGGTTATCTACTCATCACCACAACTTACATACCATTAGGTGAAAATAATGCCAGTTACGGACTACAAGTTCAGGCCGTCAGCGGCGAACTAGGGTGTCAAGGCCGCGCAACGCATGCTCGGGCCGCGCCACGGTGTCGATGACGGTCGACGGCCACGCGTGCCTATGACGAGGATTTGGACTATGGGGGGATACGGCTACCGAAGCGCAAGCATGCCGACCGGGGTTACCTCACCCACGGCCAGGTGACCGCGCTAGCCGGCGCGGTGGATCGTCAGCCCGAGGTTGTTCGGTTCCTGGCCTATACCGGATTGCGGTGGGGCGGGATGGCCGCGCTGCGCGTGCAGGACTTCGACATGCTGCGTCGGCGGGTCAACGTCAGCCGGTCGGTCACCGAGTCGGGCGGTCTGGTGTGGTCGACCCCGAAGACGTGGGAGCGGCGGTCGGTGCCGTTCCCCGCGGTGATGGCCGACGAGCTGGCTGCGCTGATGGTCGGCAAGGGCCGCGACGATCTCGTGTTCACCGACATGCGCGGCGGGGTGCTGCGCAACTCGAACTGGCGGGCTCGGGTGTTCGAACCGGCCGTGCAGAAGTGCCAGAAGGCCGACGAGTCGTTTCCGTCGATCACGCCGCACGACCTTCGGCACACCGCGGCCTCGTTGGCTGTCTCGGCGGGCGCCAACATGAAGGCCGTGCAGCGCATGCTGGGGCACGCGAAAGTGTCGATGACGGTCGACGTATACGCGGACCTTTTCGACGAGGACCTGGACCCGGTGGCGGTCGAGTTGGACGCGGCGATCAAAGCCGCTGCGCGATCTAGCGGGAGCTGATGAAGTCGCGGAACTTCTGCGGTACCTGAGTTGATTCAATCTTCTTGAAGAACTCGGGCGTCGTTACCGCCGTGTAGGTCTCCTCGCCAGTAATGAAGCACTCGGCATCGAACGGCCAGACGATTAGCATGCGAAGCGTCATCAAATAGAAGCCTGTCGGATCATCAGCGGGTAGGCCTCTCTGCGCCGCGTCCGCACCATAGTAAAGAGAACGCATATAGCCTTCGGTGATTATGGTGTCGTCATCAACGACGATGCGGTCCATATCCATCTCGAAGAAAAACTGGCCGCCTTTCACTATCGTTTCTTCGTAGAACCCTTGGACCGCTTGGCGTCCCACCGGGCTCAGATCTGCGGGTGCGCCCCAGGCGATATAACGAGGGTTCGCACTAAGGGTTGACATCACGAGATCGAGGTCTGGCTTGGCCTCCCCCCTGGCGTGCTGCAGCAGCCTTTCGAGCATCATGAGATGCCGTGGATTGGTCGTCTCCGCGATCCGCTGCTCGAGGAGTCTAAATGTCTTGGTCTGGTCTAAGATATCGGTCATTTCCTTTGCCTCCCCAGTCAATTCGCATCGACGCGCGAGAGTCTGTCACTCGGCGGGGCCGTCTAACGTTGCCTTGCGGGCTGATCGTTAATGCGATGGGGCTGACAGTAGCGTCTGTCGACCGTCGTGTTGACGCGAATCAGTCGCCTGTGTGGCTGAGGCGGGCGGGATATTGCGCGACTGCGATTTGTCTACGTCGGAAGCGCGCGCTGCGCCCCTGCGTACCCACTGCGTACCGGACGACCGACGACACCGATATAGCTAAGGCGTAAACGCTGTTTTAGCTGGTGTTCTCTGGTGGAGCTAAGGGGATTCGAACCCCTGACCTACTCGATGCGAACGAGTCGCGCTACCAACTGCGCCATAGCCCCTGATCGCTAAGCAGGCTACCAGCCGCGGCGCGAACGGCCGAACTGCCAGCCCTATTCGCCCACGGCGCGCGGCAGGTCCCGGGGCCAACCGAACGTGGGCATCGGCATCGCGTTGTCCAGATGCTCGAAGATGGGGTCTTCGTCGTCGATTTCCAGCACCACCGCGCCGGGGCGACGCAGCCGCGACGGAACCACCTCGTATTCACGGTCGTAGGCGTTCTCCACGCCGAGCCGCGCGCGTGCCATCCGCTGGATCCGGCGCCGACGCACCCTCTCCTCGATGCGGGTCTGCCTGCGCAGGTAGATGAGGTACAGCAGGGTCACCGCGGTGGCGGTGCCGCATACCCACCAGGCGCTCGGCGACACCTCGAACGCGGCCGCGGCCGAGCCGACCAGGACGACCGCCATCACCATCAGCACGCGCCTGCGGAAGGTGTACTTGCGGGCGCTGACCGCCGCCGCGGTTTTCGTGTCGAAGCGGCGCCGTCGCGAGGTCCCCGGGGCGACGTACTTGCGCGGATCGGCGTCCTCGGGTTCCTCGGGGTCCCCTTCGGGCTCCAAACCCGAAGAGTCGTCGACGTATTCGTAACGGTCGTCGTCGGCCTCCGCGTCGTCCTCATCGGACTGATCGACGGGCTCGGCCTCTTCCTCGGCGTCCTCGGCGGTCGGTTCGACCGCCTCAGTGCTGGCACCCGCCGGCAGGGCTCCGGAATCCTCGATGACGTCGACGTCCAGGTAGTCGGGCCCGGCGGGTTCGACGGGGTCGGCGTCCGCGACCTTCATGACGACCGGCCGCGCGGCCGCGAGATCGACGGTGTCGTCCTCGGCATGGGCGGGGTGTTGGGCCTGGTCAGCGTCGTCAACCTCGTCTTCGGCCGAGTCTTCCTCCGGCTTCCAATGCGGGTCGCTGCGATGTCCCGCCGCCGGGCCACTGCGCCTGAGCAGCCGCGAACCGGCGCCGCCGTTGAGCACCCTGGTCGCCAGGGCCACGTCGCTGGTGCGCCGCACGGCGTCGCGTTTGCTGACGAGCATCGGCACCAACACGAACAGCCATAGCACCACCAGCGAAATCCACAACAACGACTGCGGGATGCTTGGCATGATGACCTGCTCCTTCTGGACCGGATCCCCGCGTGGCTCGTCGGTGGCCGACGCGACCGGATCACAGTGACCAGGACAATTACACACCTGTAATTTGCCTCTCACAAGCACCAAGTGTCACTCGTGTCGCGGTAGCCACAGGTCGGGGCATAGATGTCCGTCACAGCAGCGGCAAACGGGACCCGCCTTTAACCCGCGACATCGGGCCTTGCGGGTTAAGCCCAGCTCGCATGACCGGCGCGGACCAGCGTCGATGCCACCGAGCCCTGAACCTCTTCGACCGTGATGGCCATCAGCAGGTGATCGCGCCAGGCCCGGTCGACCTCGAGGTAGCGGCGCAGCAGCCCCTCTTCCCGGAAACCGACCTTTGCCAGTACGGCCCGGCTCGCGGCGTTCTCCGGGCGCACGGTGGCCTCCACGCGGTGCAACATGACCGGACCGAAGCAGTGGTCGAGCCCGAGCGCCAACGCCGCGGTCGCCACCCCACCTCCGGTCGCCGACCGGGGCACCCAGTAGCCGATCCACGCCGACCGCAACGCCCCATGGGTGACGTTGCCGATGGTCAGCTGACCGCAGAACCGCCCGTCGAGCTCGATGACGTAGGGCAGCATCCGCCCCTTGCGGGCCTCGGCGCGCAGACCGGAACACAGCGCCGGCCAGGCGGCGACCGTGTGCCGGATCGTCCAGTCGCCGTCGCTGCTGGGCTCCCACGGCTCGAGATGCGCGCGGTCGGCCAACCGGATCCGGCTCCACTGCGCACCGTCGCGCATCCGCACCGCGCGCAACCGCACGACGCCCGCCGGCACCCGCAGCGGCCCCACATTCAGGGGCCATCCCGGATGGCGAGAGTTCGAGCGCAACAGCTTCACGGGGAGCGCAGTCGTTCGGTCTAGCCGCGCTGAGCCAGGAAGGCGACGTCGACGATTTCACCGGTGCGGATCTGCTCGGCGCCGGTGGGAACCACGACCAAGCAGTTCGCCTCGGCGAGGGTCGCCAGCAGGTGCGATGACGCCCCGGGGGCCCCGCCGAGTGCCTGCACCAGGTACTCACCGCTTTCCTGGTCACGCATCAGCTGACCGCGAAGATACCCCTTGCGTCCGGCGACGGAGGTGATCGGCGAGAGTGCGCGGGCCCGCACGATCCGGCGCATCGGCTGGCGCTTGCCCAGCGACAGCCGGATCAGCGGCCGGACCATGACCTCGAAGACCACCAGCGCGCTGACCGGATTGGCCGGCAGCAGAAACGTCGGGACGCCCTCGCGGCCCAGCTGGCCAAAGCCCTGCACGGATCCGGGATGCATGGCGACCCGGACGACCTCCATCTCGCCCAGCTCGGACAGCACCGAGCGCACCGCCTCGGCGGCGGCTCCCCCGACCGCGCCGGCGATCACCAGCACCTCGGCGCGATTGATCTGCCCTTCCACGACCTCACGGAGCTGGTTGGGTTCGGCGCTGACGATGCCGATCCTGTTGACCTCGGCGCCGGCGTCCCGGCCGGCCGCGGCCAGCGCGTAGGAGTTCACGTCGTAGACCTGCCCGTTGCCCGGAGTGCGCGAGATGTCGACCAGCTCGCCCCCCACCGCCATCACCGACAGTCGCGGCCGAGGATGCACCAGCACCCGCTCGCGGCCGACCGCCGCCAGCAGCCCGACCTGTGCCGCGCCGATGATGCTGCCGGCGCGCACGGCGACGTCGCCGGGCTGGACGTCGTCGCCGGCGCGGCGCACATAGGCGCCCGACGGCGCCCCGCGCAGAATCCGCACGTGCGACGTCCCGCCATCGGTCCACCGCAGCGGCAGGACCGCGTCGGCCAGCGTGGGCAGCGGGGCGCCGGTCCGCACTCGGACGGCCTGCCGCGGCTGGAGCCGGCTGGGTGTGCGCGATCCCGCTTCGATGGTTCCCATCACCGGCAGGACCAGCCCCTCGCGCCGGTCTTCGTCGCCGGCCGCCTGGTCGGGTGGTTCACCGAGCGCCTCGGCGCCCACCTCACCGACGCCCAGCACGTCCACGCTGCGCACGGCGTAGCCGTCGATCGCCGCCTGGTCGAAGCCGGGCATGGGCCGCTCGGTCACCACCTCCTCGGCGCACATCAATCCCTGCGCCTCGGCAATGGCCACCCGTATCGGTCGCGGGGCCACCGCGGCGGCCGTTATTCGGGCCTGCTGCTCCTCAACAGAACGCACCAGCGCGCCTCTCTGCCATCGGCGTCGAGCCGTCTCGGGCGGGCCCGCCGCGTCGGCCGGGCCGGGTCAAAGCCCGGCTACTGCTCGGTCAGGCCCAATCGCGTCACCAACCATCGCCGCAAAGCCGGGCCATAGTCGTCACGATCCAATGCAAAGTCAACCGCAGCCTTCAGGTAGCCGCCGGGATTTCCTAAGTCGTGTCGGGATCCGTGATGTACCACCACATGCACCGGGTGGCCCTCCTTGATCAGCAGGGCGATCGCATCGGTGAGCTGCATCTCGCCCCCGGCCCCTCGGTCGATGCGGCCCAGCGCGTCGAAGATGGCGCGGTCGAGCACGTAGCGGCCCGCCGCGGCATACATCGACGGGGCCTCGGAGGCCTTGGGCTTTTCGACCATGCCTTTGACCTTGAGCACGTCAGGATTGTCATCGTCGACGACGGGCTCGACGTCGAAAACCCCATAGGCGCTGATCTCTTCGGGGGTCACCTCGATGGCACACAACACCGTGCCGCCGCGCTGGGCCCGCACTCTCGACATGATCTCCAGCACGCCGGTCGGCAGCACCAAGTCGTCGGGAAGCAGCACCATGACGGCGTCCTCGTCGGCGGCCAGCGTTGGCTCCACGCAGCTGATGGCGTGCCCGAGCCCAAGCGGCTCGGCCTGGACGACGGACTCCACCTTGATCAGCTGCGGCGCCCGGCGCACCTTGTCGAGCATCGCCTTCTTGCCCCGCGCCTCAAGCGTGCCCTCCAGAACCAGGTCTTCGACGAAGTGCGCGACGACGCCGTCCTTGCCCTCGGAGGTGATGATGACCAACCGCTCGGCACCGGCCGCGGCCGCCTCCTCGGCGACCAGCTCGATGCCGGGGGTGTCGACGACGGGCAGCAGCTCTTTGGGCACCGTCTTGGTTGCCGGCAGGAAACGCGTGCCCAGGCCGGCCGCGGGGACGATCGCCGTGTACGGGATCGGGACTTCATCTGGCCGTGACATCGTTCACACCATAGCGCTCATAGGGTTTGCGGCCGCTGCATGGCAGGCCGAATACCCATGCTGTCATGGTTAACGCATGGCGACCGCGAGCAAAACCGGGTTGCGGGACCGGCTGCTGGCGGCCCGCGCCGCCGTTGCCGACGCCGTCCGGGCCGCCGAGGCCCGCATGCTCAGCGACCACCTAGAGGGCGCGGTGAGCAGCGGCACCACGGTGTGCGCCTACGTGCCGGTGGGCACCGAGCCGGGTTCGGTCGAGATGCTGGACGCGTTGCTGCGCCGGGCGGGACGGGTACTGCTGCCGGTTGCGCGCACCGACGCCGACGGCGTGCCGTCGCCGCTGCGGTGGGGCGAGTACCGGCCGGGCCGGCTCATCCCCGGTCGCTGGGGCTTGCTCGAGCCGCCGGAGCCGTGGCTGCCGGAGTCCGCGCTCGTCGAGGCGGGCCTGGTGATCGTCCCGGCGCTGGCCGTCGACCGTCGGGGCGTGCGACTGGGTCGGGGGCGCGGGTTTTACGACCGCTCGCTGGGCGGCCGGGACCCGCACGCGCGTCTGGTCGCCGTGGTGCGCGACGACGAGTTCCTCGACGAGCTGCCCGCGGAGGCGCACGACGTGCCGATGACCCATGTGCTCACGCCCCGGCGCGGTTTGATCGCGGTGTTTTCTGGCGGCCGCGGCGGGGAATGAGAAAGTTCACGCAGCGGTTCTAGCACTAGACACGGTAGAGTGCTAACAGACTTTACGTTCACGGAGGTTCCCTAGTGCCGACTTACAGCTACGAGTGCACCCAGTGCGGCAACCGCTTCGACATGGTGCAGGCCTTCACCGACGACGCCCTGACCACCTGCGAGGAGTGCTCCGGTCGGCTGCGCAAGCTGTTCAACTCCGTCGGAATCGTGTTCAAGGGCAGCGGCTTCTACCGCACCGACAGCCGCGAGGAAAGCAAAAAGTCAAAGACCGCGGCCAACGCGTCCTCGACCAGCGATGCGGCGTCAAGCTCGGGGTCGAGCGAAAAGAACGGTTCCAGCAACGGGTCGAGCGAGAAGTCGACCAGCAGCCCAGCCCCGTCCACCGCGGGCGCCTCGACCTAGCGGCGATCGCAAGCGCGGCGCCGGCGCCGGGCGCCGCGGGTCGGCGCCATTAGGCCTAACGCTTATCCACAACCGGCTTTCTGACCGGCAGCGCCGCGGCCGCGCCGCGCTTACCGTTGCGGCGTGCGGGAACCATCGCTGAACCCGACGCTATTGCGCCGGATATCGGCGTCGCTGCGCCCGGACTGGACCCGCACGGTGCTGGCCCGGCGCGTGGCCGCGGCCGGCCTCGTCGTGTTGGCCGCCATCGCGGCGCTACGGTCCAACCCGGACGGCGACAGCGCCCAGGTGGTGGTGGCCGTCCGCGACCTGCGCCCCGGTGCCGCGTTGACACCCGACGATGTCCGGCTCGAAAAGCGTTTGGCCGCAACGATTCCCGATGGGTCGCAGGGCGACCTGGGCGCGGTGGTCGGTTCGACACTGGCCGGCCCGACCAGGCGCGGCGAGGTGCTCACCGACGTCCGGTTGCTGGGCAGCCGGTTGGCCGAGGCCGCGATCGGATCGAAGGCCGGGCCGGGGTCCCGCATCGTCCCGCTGCACCTGGCCGATGGCGCCCTGATCGACCTGGTCCGCGCCGGCGACGTCGTCGACGTGCTGGCCGCGCCGACCACCGACTCGCCGGCGGGAACCCAGCCCGTGACCAAAGTGGTAGCAACCGACGCCGTCGTCGTGCTTGTTTCGGCCAAGCAGAAGGTTCAGGCTGCCGATAGCGACCGCGTAGTGTTGGTCGCGCTGCCGGCTCGCGTGGCGAACACGGTGGCAGGCGCGGTGCTGGGTCAAACGGTGACGCTCACCCTGCACTGAGTGCCTGGCCGCGGCTCGCCGCGTGATCCGCAGCAAACTGTGTCCAGTCCCAGAAAGGACATCTGAATGCTCAAGGGGTTCAAGGAGTTTCTCTCAAGGGGCAACATCGTCGACCTGTCCGTCGCGGTGGTCATCGGTACCGCCTTCACCGCATTGGTCACGCAGTTCACCGACAACATCATCAAGCCGTTGGTCAACCGGGTAGGCGTCAACCAGCAGTCCAACTACGGCATCTTGCGGATCAGCATCGGCGGCGGTCAGGCCATCGACCTCAACAACGTCATTTCGGCCGCGATCAACTTCGTCATTGTGGCCGCGGTGGTGTACTTCCTGGTCGTGTTGCCCTACAACACATTCCGCAAGCGCGGCGAGGTGGAGCAGGCGGACGACGCCCAGATCGTCCTGCTCACCGAAATCCGCGACCTGCTCGGCCAGACCAACGGGGACTCGGCGGGCCGGCACGGTGGCGCGGCGGCCAAGACACCGCCTCCGGAGCGCGGACCGCGAGCGGAGGCCGAATCGCAGTGACAGCCCGCTTCTAGATCTCCAGGCTGGACAACTGGCCGATGATCTGAGCCGCAAGCGGATTCAGCGTCGCCATTCCGTCACGCACCGCGTAACGGGAGCCGGCGAGGTTGACCACCAGCGTGCTTCCGGACACCCCGGCCAGGCCTCGCGACAAGCCGGCATCGATGATTCCCGCGGACAGCCCCGAGGCGCGGATAGCTTCGGCGATGCCCAGGATTTCTCGATCCAGGATGTCGCGGGTGGCCTCGGGTGCGACGTCGCGCGGGGTGACTCCGGTCCCACCGACCGAGACCACCAGGTCCACCCCGCCGATCACCGCGGTGTTCAGCGCGTTGCGGATCTCGACCTCGTCGGCCGCCACCGCCACCACACCGTCGACCACGAAGCCCGCCTCGGTGAGCAGCTCGGTGACCAGGGGCCCACTGTGGTCCTCCTCGTCGCCGTGGGCGGTGCGGTCGTCGACCACCACGACCAGCGCCCGGCCGACCACCAATTCCGCACCCGTCTCCATGGGTGCAACGGTATATCCGAGTTCCGACAGTGACTCGTTCAAGGGTTCTTCGACTCTCATTACTGGTCCGCCTTGCCGAGCGTGACCTGCACGGTGCGGCTCGCGCCGCCGGGATCCTGGTAGGTCAGCGTCACCTTGTCGCCCGGCGCCTTGGACCGCACGGCGGCAACCAGCGCATCGGCGTTGTTGATCGGGCGGTCGTCCACCTTGGTGACGACGACGCCCTTGGGAACCCCGGCGCCCGCAGCCGCGCCGTTGGGCACGACGTCGACGATCTTGGCGCCGGGGGCGGCCTTGTCGCTGGTCACCTGCACGCCCAGCGAGGCGTGCGTCGCCTTGCCGGTGCTGATCAGCTCGTCGGCGATGCGCTTGGCCTGGTCGACCGGAATCGCGAAGCCCAAGCCGATCGAGCCGCTCTGGGCGTCCGGCGAATCGGCACCCAGCGTGGCGATCGCCGAGTTCACGCCCACCAGCTGGCCGCTCATGTTTACCAACGCCCCACCGGAGTTACCCGGGTTGATCGCCGCGTCGGTCTGAATCGCGTCCAGCACGGTGTTCTGGTTGCCCGCCTCGCCGGTCGTGGACACCGGCCGGTTCAGCGCGCTGATGATCCCGGTGGTCACCGTGCCCGACAGACCCAGGGGTGAGCCGATCGCCACCACCGGCTGGCCGACCCGCAAATCCGTCGAGGAACCCATCGAGATGGGGGTGAGGTTGGGGATGCCCTGCACGCGAATCACGGCGATGTCGCTGGTGGGGTCGGCGCCGACGACCGTGAACGGCGCGGTGCGGCCGTCAGAGAAGGTCACCGTCGTTTTCGGCGGCGGACCACCGGGCGCACCGGAGGGCCCGGGGGGCCCGGGGGGCCCGCTGGGCCCGGGGGGACCGCCCGGCTTGGCCGCGGCCGCCACTACATGGTTATTGGTCAGAATGAGCCCGTCGGCCGACAGCACGATGCCGGAGCCCTCTTCGGACTGGCGACCCATGTCGGTCTCCAGCATGACGACACTGGGCACCACCTTGGAGGCGACCTGTTCGACGCTGCCCGGCGGCATGTTCGCGGCCGGAACGCTGGGGGCTGCCCCCGGGATTATCCCGCGGCCGTTGCCGGCCGCCGAGTGCGTGCCCAGTTCGACAGCCGTTGCCGCGGCGCCGCCGATACCGGCCGAGACGACCGCGATCGCCAGCGCGCTCGCGACCAGTAGGCCTGCGCGGGAACGCTTTTCGCGTACCGGGCCGTGCGGGGGCGGCATCGGCGGCAGCATTCCGGGTATCGGACCGGTCCCGGTCGTCCCGGAAAGGGGAATGGCCCCGGTACCGCCGGGGATGGGACCGGGCCCGCCGCCCGGTAACCGGCCCGGCCCGGTGTTGCCGAACGGCTCGTAGGGCCGACGGTACTGGCCCGTCGGCGCCGGCTGCTGCTGCGGCTGGTAACGCCAGTCGAACTGCTGGTTGTACGGCTGCTGCCCGTGGGCATAGGCAGGGTGGACAGGCTGATTAGGCCCGGTGGGGTAACCCGGCTGCTGCGGCGGCGGCGAATACCTCGGGTCATTCGTCATGTCGCTACGTCGCTCTTCCTCTATATCGGAGATATCGGATCAATGTCGGATCGACTTCGCTCGAGTCCAACAGTAACTGCAGACCTACCTTGCCCGCGCGGACTGAGAGTCCACTGAGATAACGCTCGCCGAATCCCGAGAGTTCGCCGCTTTGTCCGTCACTGGCACGGCGGGGCCGGTCTCGTCTTCGGTCTTGTCGATTTTAGTGCCGGGCGCAGGCGTCGGATATGCCGCATCCGGCATCGGCCGGCCGGGAAGCAGCACGTGAATGGAAGTGCCCGGGGGCTGGCCACCCGGCACGGTGTCCTCGATGCGAAGCAACCCGCCGTGGTTGAGGACCACCTTCTTGACGATCGCCAGCCCCAGGCCCGACCCGGGCAACGCGCGCGCCGTCGTCGATCGGTAGAACCGCTCGAACACCAGCCGCCGCTCGTGCGGCGGGATGCCCGGGCCATGGTCGGAAACGACCAGCTCGGCGTGCGACGGGTCGAGTTGCCGCAGCTTTACCCCGACGCTGCCGCCCGGCGGGCTCCACTTGGCGGCGTTGTCCATCAGGTTCAGCACCGCGCGCGACAGGCCGGCGGCGTCACCGTGGACCTGCCAGGGGCTGACGTCGACATCGAAGTGAATGTCGTTGCGGCGCCGCCTGACTCGCTCCAGGCTGCGATCGATCACGTCGGGCATATCGACCGTCTCGTGCACCACCTGACCGGCGTCGTCGCGGGTGAGGTCCACCAAATCGCCTACTAGCGTGGACAATTCCTCGATCTGCCCGAGAACGTCGGCGCGCAGGCCGACCATCTCCTGTTCGGGCAGCCGCGGCGCCCCCGGCTCCATCGAGGCCATCAGCAACTCGACGTTGGTTCGCAGCGACGTCAGCGGGGTGCGCAATTCGTGTCCGGCATCGGTGACCAGCCGCGCCTGCCGCTCCCGGGACTCGGCCAAGGCCCGCAGCATCAGGTTGAAAGCCTCTGTGAGCCTGGCCAATTCGTCACTGCCGAACACCGGGATGGGCCGCAGGTCGTCGGTGCGGGCCACCCGCTCGGCGGCCTGGGTGAGCCGGGCCACCGGGCGCAGCCCCGCCCGGGTGACCATGCCCCCGGCCACCGCGGCGACCGCGACACCAATGCCGCCGACGATGAGCAGCACCCACCGCAGCCTGGTCATCACCGCCTCGGTCGGCTTCAGACTCTTGGAGATCAGAAGTGAACAGCCGTTGGGCAGGTGGATGGAAAGGATTCGCTGATCCGCCGCGGTGCGCCGCGACATGAACAGCTCGCCGCGGATCACGGCCTTCTCGGTCGGTCCGACCGGCAGGGTCTGTCCGGGCTGATTGGCGGTGTAGACGGAGTGGCCGGGGTTCACCAGTATCGCGTTGACGTCGGAATAGGCGGTGCCCTCGATGGCCTTCCCGGGGTCGGCGGCCAGCGAGCCGCTCGCGATCAGCAACTGCGCGCGGCTCTGCAGTTGGTTGTCGATATCGCTGTACAGCGCAGCCGAAATCACCGCGTAGACGGCAAATGCCATCAGCACGACCACCATGGCCACCATCGACATCGCCAGCAGCATCACCCGCCACCGCAGGGACAGCGAGCTGGTGGCCCGCAGCGGTGTGCGCCGGCGCCGACGGAATCGGATCATCGTTGGGGTTGGACCATCACGGTGGCGTCTCCCGAAGGACGTAACCCACCCCGCGGACCGTGTGGATCAGTCGCGGCTCGCCGTCGGCTTCGGTCTTGCGACGCAGATAGCCGACGTAGACCTCCAGCGCGTTGCCCGAGGTGGGGAAGTCGAATCCCCATACCTCCTCGAGGATGCGGCTGCGGGTGAGCACCCGACGCGGGTTGGCGATCAACATTTCCAGCAATGAAAACTCGGTGCGGGTCAAGCTGATTCGGCGCTGTCCCCGAGTGACCTCGCGGGTGACCGGGTCCAGGGTCAGGTCGGAGAACGTCATCGCCACCGACTCGGCGTCGTCGTCCGGCTTGGTGCGGCGCAGCAGTGCACGCATCCGCGCCAACAGCTCTTCGAGGGCGAAGGGCTTCGGCAGGTAGTCGTCGGCGCCGGCGTCCAGCCCGGCGACGCGCTCGGACACCGAGTCGCGGGCGGTGAGCACCAGGATCGGCAGGTCGTCTCCGGTACTGCGCAGGTGACGGCACACCTCGAGGCCATCCAGCCGCGGCATCATCACATCCAGGACGAGCGCGTCGGGCCGGTCACTGGCGATCATGCCGAGGGCCTCGACCCCGTCGTGCGCCAGCTCGACCGAGTAGCCGTTGAAGGAAAGCGACCTGCGCAGCGACTCGCGCACCGCGCGATCGTCGTCGACGACAAGTATCCGCACGGCCACCAGTTTCGTCCTAGCGCCTGAGAGCCGGCTGAGAGGCGCGCCGTGTATTTGCCGAGATTAGCGGCGGTCGAGGTCGATGAGACCGAGGCGGGCGGCCTTGAGCAGCCGGCGGGGCACCTTGTGCTTCTGGCCGGCCACCGTCACACCGACCAGCTCGGTCCGGGTGGCCTTCCACTGCGCGCGACGGCTTCGGGTGTTCGCGCGCGACATCCTGCGCTTGGGTACGGCCATGGTCGGGCCTAACTCCTCGTGTCGGGGGCATGTCGCGGGGCGTGGCCGGTCGGGCCTAACGTGCGACGATTGCGTATCAGGATAGTCGGTGACCTGCTGGCGGCCAAAACGACGCCCGGGGGCACCGAGATTGCCGTCAAGGTTGTGATCTGGGGCCGAGAACGTCCACTACGGCGATCTCGGCGCGAGGGCCCACCCGGACGTCCTTGACGGGCCACCGGCGCCACCCGCTAACCTACCGAGTGGTTGGTTGGTTGCGCCGACCGGCATGCCCACGAATGGAGGACGCGCATGGCCTCTACTTCTGGTGGCTCCGGAGCTCCTGGCGCTGTCCGGATCGCGAACTGCTCCGGGTTCTACGGCGACCGGCTGGCGGCGATGCGGGAAATGCTGACCGGCGGTGAAGTGGACTACCTCACCGGGGACTATCTGGCCGAGCTCACCATGCTGATCCTGGGCCGCGACCGGATGAAGCACCCCGACCGTGGCTACGCCAAGACCTTCCTGACCCAGCTCGAGGACTGCCTCGGCGAGGCCCGCGACCGAGGCGTCCGCATCGTCGCCAACGCCGGCGGCCTCAACCCCGCCGGGCTGGCCGACGCCATCCGCGCCATGGCCGAGCGCCTGGGCATCGCAGCCCGGGTCGCCCACGTCGAGGGCGACGACCTGCAACCGCGCGCGGCGGAGCTGGGGCTGGGCACGCCGTTGACGGCGAATGCGTACCTGGGCGCGTGGGGCATCGTCGATTGCCTCAACGACGGCGCCGATGTCGTCGTCACGGGGCGGGTCACCGACGCCTCGGTGATCGTCGGGGCGGCGGCCGCACACTTCGGCTGGGAACGCACCGACTACGACGCCCTGGCCGGCGCGGTGGTGGCCGGACACGTCATCGAATGCGGCGTGCAGGCCACCGGCGGCAACTATGCGTTCTTCACGGAGGTGCCCGACCTCACCCACGCCGGTTTCCCGCTGGCCGAGCTCCACGCCGACGGCTCGTCGGTGATCACCAAGCACCCCGGCACCGGCGGCCTGGTCAGCGTCGACACCGTCACCGCGCAACTGCTCTACGAGATCACCGGCGCCCGCTACGCCAATCCCGACGTGACCGCCCGGATGGACACCATCGAGCTGGCTTCCGACGGCCCCGACCGGGTGCGCATCAACGGTGTGCGCGGCGAACCGCCGCCGCCCACGCTGAAGGTGTCGCTGAACAGCATCGGCGGCTTCCGCAACGCCATGACGTTCGTGCTGACCGGTCTGGACATCGAGGCCAAGGCGGTCCTGGTGCGCCGGCAGTTGGAGGCCGCGCTGACGGTCAAGCCCGCCGAGTTGGAGTGGTCCCTGGCCCGCACCGACCACACCGACGCCGACACCGAGGAAGCCGCCAGCGCGCTGCTGCACTGCGTCGTCCGCGACCCCGACCCGGCCAACGTCGGACGGCAATTCTCCTCGGCCGCAGTGGAACTGGCGCTCGCCAGCTATCCGGGCTTTCACGTGACCGCTCCACCCGGGGAGGGTCAGGTCTACGGCGTGTTCACCCCCGGCTACGTCGACGCAAGGCAGGTGCCGCACATCGCGGTGCACGCCGACGGCAGCCGCGCCGAGATCCCCTGCGCCACCGATACTTTGGAGCTTGCGCCCGCCGATCCCCCGCTACTGCCGGAGCCGTTGCCGGCCGGCCCGGTGCGCAGGGTGCCGCTGGGTCGCATCGCCGGCGCCCGCAGCGGCGACAAGGGCGGTTCGGCCAACGTCGGGGTGTGGGTGCGTACCGACGAGCAATGGCGCTGGCTGGCGAACGCGCTGACCGTGGAGCTGCTCACCGAGCTGCTGCCCGAGGCGGCCGATTTCGCCGTCACCCGACACGTGCTGCCCAATTTGCGGGCGGTGAACTTCGTCATCGACGGCATCCTGGGCCAGGGCGTGGCCTATAACGCGCGCTTCGATCCCCAGGCCAAGGGGCTGGGTGAATGGCTGCGCGGCCGCTACGTCGACATTCCGGAAAGGCTGTTATGAGCATCTGGACCACACCCGAGCGCGAACAGCTGCGAAAGACGGTCCGCGCGTTCACCGAGCGCGAGATCCTGCCCAATGTTGACGAGTGGGAGCGCACCGGCGAGTTGCCGCGCGAGCTGCACCGGCGCGCCGGGGCGGCCGGGCTGCTGGGCGCGGGCTTTCCCGAAGCGGCCGGCGGTGGCGGCGGCGACGCCGCGGACCCGCTGATCATCTGCGAGGAGCTGCATCAGGCCGGCGCCCCGGGGGGTGTCTACGCGTCGCTGTTCACCTGCGGCATCGCGGTGCCACACATGATCGCCTCGGGCGACGAGCGGCTGATCGAGGAGTTCGTCCGCCCGACGCTGGCCGGCGACAAGATCGGCGCGCTCGCCATCACCGAGCCGGGCGGTGGTTCAGACGTCGGGCACCTGCGCACCGCGGCTGAGTTTGTCCGCGGGGACGGCGACGGCCACTACGTCGTCAACGGCGCCAAGACTTACATCACCTCCGGGGTGCGCGCCGACTACGTCGTCACCGCCGTGCGCACCGGCGGCCCCGGGGCGGGCGGGGTTTCGCTGCTGGTGATCGACAAGGGCACGCCCGGCTTCGAGGTCACCCGCAAGCTGGACAAGATGGGGTGGCGTTCGTCGGACACCGCGGAGCTGTCCTTCACCGACGTGCGGGTGCCGGCCGCGAATCTGGTCGGCGCCGAGAACAGCGGGTTCGCCCAGATCGCGCAGGCCTTTGTCTCGGAGCGCATCGCCCTTGCGGCGCAGGCCTATTCGAGCGCGCAGCGCTGCCTGGACATTACGGTCCAGTGGTGTCGCGACCGGGAGACGTTTGGCCGGCCGCTGATCTCTCGCCAGCCGGTGCAGAACACGCTGGCCGAGATGGCCCGGCGCACCGACGTGGCGCGGGTGTACGCGCGCCACGTGGTGGAGCGCAAGCTCGCCGGGGAGACCAACCTGATCGGCGAGGTGTGTTTCGCCAAGAACACCGCGGTCGAGGCCGGGGAATGGGTGGCCAACCAGGCCGTCCAGCTGTTCGGCGGCATGGGCTATATGTCCGAGTCCGAAGTAGAACGCCAATACCGGGACATGCGGATCCTCGGCATCGGCGGCGGCACCACCGAAATACTGACCGCACTGGCCGCAAAGACGTTGGGATATCAACCGTGACCGCGCCGGCGACGATGCAGAGCGCAGCGATGAGGAGGAGCGGCGCCATATGACCACGCTTCAGTCCACGCTCGACCCGAGCTCTGCCGCCTTCACCGAGGCGGCATCGGCGGCGACGTCGCGGCTCGACGAGATCGACGCGGAACTGGCCAACGCGCTGGCGGGCGGAGGCCCCAAATATGTTGAGCGCCACCACGCCAGGGGCAAGCTGACCGCCCGGGAACGCATCGAGCTGCTCGTCGACCCGGACTCACCCTTCTTGGAGCTGAGTCCGCTCGCCGCCTATGGCAGCGCGTTCAAGGTCGGCGCCAGTACGGTCACCGGGATCGGCGCCGTGTCCGGTGTGGAATGCATGATCGTCGGGAATGACCCGACGGTCAAAGGCGGGACCAGCAATCCGTGGACGCTGAAGAAAATACTGCGGGCCAACCAAATCGCCTTCGAGAACCGTCTTCCCGTCATTTCACTGGTCGAATCCGGCGGCGCAGATCTGCCGACGCAGAAAGAGATCTTCATCCCGGGCGGACGGATGTTCCGCGACCTGACCCGGCTGTCGGCGGCCGGCATACCGACCATCGCGCTGGTCTTCGGCAACTCCACCGCGGGCGGCGCGTACGTGCCCGGCATGTCGGATCACGTGGTGATGATCAAGGAACGCTCGAAGGTGTTTTTGGCCGGTCCCCCGCTGGTGAAGATGGCCACCGGCGAGGAGTCCGACGACGAATCCCTGGGCGGCGCCGAAATGCACTCCCGCATATCGGGTTTGGGGGATTACTTCGCCGTCGACGAGCTCGACGCGATCCGCATCGGACGCCGCATCGTCGCCCGGCTGAATTGGGTCAAGCAGGGACCCGCCCCCGGCCCCGTCACCGAGCCGCTGTTCGACACCGAGGAGCTGATCGGCATCGTGCCCGCGGACCTGCGCATCCCGTTCGACCCCCGCGAGGTGATCGCCCGCATCGTCGACGGCTCCGAATTCGACGAATTCAAGGCGATGTACGGCTCGTCATTGGTGACCGGCTGGGCCCGGCTGCACGGCTATCCCCTGGGCATCCTGGCCAACGCGCGCGGTGTGCTGTTCAGCGAGGAGTCGCAGAAGGCCACCCAGTTCATTCAGCTCGCCAACCGCTCCAACACGCCACTGTTGTTCCTGCACAACACCACCGGCTACATGGTGGGCAAGGACTACGAAGAGGGCGGGATGATCAAGCACGGGTCGATGATGATCAACGCCGTTTCCAACTCGACGGTCCCGCACATCTCGCTGCTCATCGGTGCGTCGTACGGCGCCGGCCATTACGGGATGTGCGGGCGGGCCTACGACCCGCGATTTCTGTTCGCCTGGCCCAGCGCCAAGGCCGCAGTGATGGGCGGCGCGCAGCTCTCGGGCGTGCTGTCGATCGTGGCCCGCGCGGCCGCCGAAGGCCGCGGGCAGGAATATGACGACGCGGCCGATGCTTCCATGCGGGCTGCGATAGAGGGCCAGATCGAGGCCGAGTCGCTGCCGATGGTGTTGTCCGGGATGCTCTATGACGACGGGGTGATCGACCCGCGCGACACCCGCACCGTGCTGGGAATGTGTTTGTCCGCCATCGCCAATGGCCCGATCAAGGGGACGTCGAACTTCGGCGTCTTCCGGATGTGAGCGTCATGGGGATCACACGAGTGCTGGTCGCCAACCGCGGCGAGATCGCCCGACGGGTGTTCGCGACCTGCCGGCGAGTGGGCCTGGGCACCGTCGCCGTCTACACCGATCCCGACGCGGCCGCGCCGCACGTCGCCGAGGCCGACGCCCGCGTGCGCCTGGCCCAGGCCAACGATTATCTCAACGCCGAGGCCATCATCGGGGCGGCCCGAGCCGCCGGCGCCGACGCGGTGCATCCCGGTTACGGGTTCCTTTCGGAGAACGCCGAATTCGCCACCGCCGTGCAGGCCGCCGGCCTGACCTGGGTCGGGCCACCGGTGGACGCGGTGCGCGCGATGGGCTCCAAGATCGAGTCCAAGAAGCTGATGGCCGCCGCCGGGGTACCGGTGCTCGACGAGCTGGACCCCGACGCGGTGACCGAAGCCCAGCTGCCGGTGCTGGTGAAGGCCTCCGCGGGCGGCGGCGGCCGCGGGATGCGGGTGGTGCGCGAATTGTCCGCTCTGCCCGGCGAAGTCGCGGCGGCACGGCGCGAGGCGCAGTCGGCCTTCGGCGACCCGACGGTATTCTGCGAGCGCTACCTGCCCACCGGCCACCACGTCGAGGTGCAGGTCATGGCGGACACCCACGGCACGGTGTGGGCCGTCGGGGAACGCGAATGCTCGATTCAACGCAGGCACCAGAAGATCATCGAGGAGGCCCCGTCCCCCCTGGTCGAACGCACGCCGGGCATGCGGGCCAAGCTGTTCGACGCGGCCCGGCTGGCCGCCGGCGCGATCGGCTACACCGGGGCTGGCACGGTGGAGTTCCTCGCCGATGAGGACGGGGAGTTCTACTTCCTGGAGATGAACACGCGGCTGCAGGTCGAGCATCCGGTCACCGAAGAGACCACGGGCCTGGACCTCGTCGAACTGCAGCTTGCGGTCGCCGACGGCGGGCGCCTGGACGCCGAACCGCCTGCCTCCGAAGGCTATTCGATCGAGGCCCGGCTCTACGCCGAGGACCCGGCGCACGGCTGGCAGCCCCAAGCCGGGTTGGTGCACGCGATCGACGTGCCAGGAGTTCGCGCGCAGTTCAGCACGCTGGACCACCGGACCGGGATCCGGCTGGATTCCGGAATCGTCGACGGCTCGGTGGTGTCGATCCATTACGACCCGATGCTGGCCAAGGTCATCTCGTACGCCCCGACGCGCCGGCAGGCGGCGCTGGTGCTGGCCGACTCGCTGGCCCGCGCCCGGGTGCACGGCCTGCGCACCAACCGCGAGCTGCTGGTGAACGTGCTGCGCCACCCGGCGTTCCTCGAAGGCGCCACCGACACCGCATTTTTCGACACACACGGCCTGGCGGAGCTGTCGGCCCCGCTGGCCGACGCCGCGACGGTCCGGTTGTCGGCGATCGCCGCCGCCCTCGCCGACGCCGCGCACAACCGAGCCCACGCCGCGGTGTTCGGCTCGATCCCCAGCGGCTGGCGAAACCTGCCGTCGGGCCACCAGGTCAAGAGCTACCGCGACGGTGCGGGCACTGAGCACCGGATCGAATACCGGTTCAGCAGAACCGGTTTGGAGCTTCCCGATGATGCGTCGGTGCGGCTCGTCTCGTCCGCCCCGGACCGGGTTGTGCTGGCCGATGCGGGGGTGGACCACAGCTTCTCGGTGCACCGCTACGCTTCGGATGTCTACGTCGATTCCGCCCGCGGGCCGGTTCACCTGGTCGCACTCCCACGGTTCCCCGAGCCGGAATCGACCCTCGAAAAGGGCTCCCTCGTGGCACCCATGCCCGGCAACGTCATCCGTCTCGGCGCCGCCGCCGGCGACACCGTCACCGCCGGGCAGCCGCTGATCTGGCTCGAGGCGATGAAGATGGAACACACCATCGCCGCGCCGGTCGACGGTGTGCTCGCCGAACTCAACGTCAAAACCGGTCAGCAAGTCGAAGTTGGCGCCGTCCTGGCACGAGTGGAAGCGCCGCAAGCAGAAGGAGATTCACCGTGACCGACACCAGCTTCATCGAAAACGAGGAACGCCGCGCACTGCGCAAGGCGGTGGCCGAGTGGGCGTCCGGCTACGGCGCCGAGTATTACCTCAAGAAAGCCCGTGTTCACGAGCACACTACCGAATTGTGGTCCGAGGCGGGCAAGCTCGGATTTCTCGGGGTGAACCTGCCCGAGGAGTACGGCGGTGGTGGCGCCGGGATGTACGAGCTGTCACTGGTGATGGAAGAAATGGCGGCCGCGGGCAGCGCGCTGCTGCTGATGGTGGTGTCACCCGCCATCAACGGCACCATCATCAGCAAGTTCGGCACCGAAGAACAGAAGAAGCGCTGGATCCCGGCCATCGCCGACGGCTCGCTGACGATGGCGTTCGCCATCACCGAACCGGACGCCGGATCCAACTCCCACAAGATCACCACCACCGCCCGGCGCGACGGCAGCGATTGGATCCTCAAGGGCCAGAAGGTGTTCATCTCCGGCGTCGACCAGGCGCAGGCGGTGCTCGTGGTGGCGCGCACCTTCAAAGAGACAGGAGCAAAGTCCGAATCATTGCGCCCAGCCCTGTTCGTGGTGCCCACGGACGCCCCCGGATTCACCTACACGCCAATCGAAATGGAGCTGATCAGCCCGGAGCGTCAATTCCAGGTCTTCCTCGACGACGTCCGGCTGCCAAGCGATGCGCTGGTCGGGGCCGAGGACGCCGCCATCGCACAGCTTTTCGCCGGTTTGAACCCCGAGCGGATCATGGGCGCGGCCAGCTCGGTGGGCATGGGACGGTTCGCCCTCGAAAAGGCCGTCGATTACGTCAAGACCCGCAAGGTGTGGTCCACGCCGATCGGCGCCCACCAGGGGCTGTCACATCCCTTGGCGCAGTGCCACATCGAGGTCGAACTGGCCAAGCTGATGATGCAGAAGGCCGCCACGCTCTACGACAGCGGCGACGACATGGGCGCGGCCGAGGCCGCCAACATGGCCAAGTACGCCGCCGCCGAAGCGGCCACCCGCTCGGTCGACCAGGCGGTGCAGTCGATGGGCGGCAACGGGTTGACCAAGGAGTACGGCGTCGCCGCGATGCTGACCTCGGCGCGGCTGGGCCGGATCGCCCCGATCAGCCGCGAGATGGTGCTGAACTTCGTTGCGCAGACGTCGCTGGGCCTGCCCCGAAGCTACTGAAGCCCTACTGATGGACACCCTGGTCGAATACGCCGGGCCAGCCGATGCCGGCGGCCCGTACACGCGGCTGACGCTGAACTCGCCCCACAATCGCAACGCCCTCTCGACCGCGCTCGTCGAGCAGTTGCATCAGGGCCTGCGCGACGCGGCGGCGGACCCGACCGTGCGAGCGGTGGTCCTCGGGCACACCGGCGGCACCTTCTGCGCCGGCGCCGACCTGAGTGAGGCCAGCGGCGACGACCCGCGTGGCGATCGCGAGCGCGGCGCAGCCGGGCGAAGCGGGTCGCCACCATCGGCATTTGACCTGGCCGCGGCCCGCGGCCGGGAACTGACGGCGCTGCTGCGCGCCATCGTTGAGTCACCGCTGCCCGTGATCGCCGCAATCGACGGGCATGTCCGGGCCGGGGGGTTCGGCTTGGTCGGTGCCTGCGACATCGCGGTCGCCGGGCCGCGCAGCACCTTCGCACTGACCGAAGCCCGCATCGGGGTCGCCCCCGCGATCATTTCCCTGACGCTGCTGCCGAAGATGTCGGCACGGGCGGCGGCTCGCTACTACCTCACCGGCGCGACGTTCGGTGCGCCGGAAGCCGCCGAGATGGGGCTCATCACCCTGGCGACCGACGACGTGCAAGCCGCGGTGCGGAAGCTGCTCGCCGACGTGAGCCGCGGTTCGCCGCAGGGCCTTGCGGCGTCGAAGGCGCTGACGACGGCCGCCGTGCTGGAAGGCTTCGACCGCGATGCCGAACGGCTCGCCGAGGAGTCGGCCCGGCTGTTCGTGTCCGAGGAAGCCCGCGAAGGCATGCTGGCGTTTTTGCAGAAGCGCCCGCCCGGCTGGGCGCCCGTTGACGGTGGCGCCAATTGAGTGCGGCCTTCGAAGAACGTTGCAGTTTAGCCAACACACTTGCAGCAAAACCTGGACGTCGTACGCTCGTGGATGATGAGCAACTCAGCGCAGCGCGACGCGAAGGACACGCGTGACGAATCGTCGCGCGCGGCCGACACGGATCGCATACAGCTCGCGCAGTTGCTGGCGTACGCGGCAGAGCAGGGCCGCCTGCAGCTGAAGGACTACGAAGACCGCCTTACCAGGGCCTATGCGGCCACGACGTACGAAGAGCTGGACGAGCTCCGGGCGGACCTGCCGGGCACTGCGATAAGCCCGCGTAGGGGCGGCAAACCCAACCCGGCGCCGTCGATGTTGCTGCTCGCGCTGATGAGCGGATTCGAGCGGCGCGGCCGGTGGAACGTGCCCAAGAAGCTGACGACGTTCACGTTCTGGGGCACCGGGGTGGTGGATCTGCGCTACGCCGACTTCACCTCGACCGAGGTCGAGATCCACGCGATCTCGATCATGGGTGCGCAGAACATCCTGCTACCACCGGAAGTCAACGTCGAGATCGAGGGCCGCGGCGTGATGGGTGGCTTCGACCACAGTGTCCTGGGCCAGGGCACACCCGGCGCGCCGAAGGTCAAGATTCGCGGCTTCTCGCTGTGGGGCGGTGTGGGCGTCCGTCGCAAGGCCCGCAGGCACCGCCCCTAGCGGCAGGTCTCAGCGCAGAAGCGTTCTGCCCGAGCCTATTTCGGCACGTAGTCGAATTGGTCCGGATGTGGGCCGTTCCTGCCCGACTCGCCTTTGTCCAGACCCGAGATCGCGTCCATGTCGGAGTTGTCCAACTCGAAGTCGAACAGCTCGAAGTTGGCTTTGATCCGCTCCGGCGTTACGGACTTGGGGAACACGATGTCTCCGCGCTGGATGTGCCAGCGCAGCACCACCTGCGCCGGTGATTTGCCGCGGGCCTCGGCGATGCGGTTGATCACGGGGTCGTCGAGCACCTTGCCCTGGGCGATCGGCGACCACGCCTCGGTGACAATGCCGTGCTCGCGTCCGTAGGCGCGGACCGCCTCGTTAGCGAAGTAGGGATGGACCTCGATCTGGTTGACCGAAGGGACCGTGTCGGTTTCGTCGGCGAGCCGATCGAGATGTGCGGGCTGGAAGTTCGACACGCCGATGCTGCGCGCGCGTCCGTCTTTGGCGAACTCTTCGAGCACCTTCCAGGTGGACACGAAGTCCCCGCCGTAGAGGGTGGGCAGCGGCCAGTGAATCAGGAACAGGTCGACGTAATCCGAATTGAGGGCGTCCAGCGTCTTGTCGAATGCTCGGCGCGCATCGTCGGGCTTGTGAAAGCCGTTGTTCAGCTTGCTGGTGATGAAAACCTCGGCACGGTCGAGGCCGGCGTCGCGCACGCCCTGGCCGACTTCCTTTTCGTTTCCGTACATTTCAGCGGTGTCGATGTGGCGGTATCCGATCTCGAGGGCCCGCTTGACCGCTTCGGCGGTTTCGTCGGGTTTGATCTGGAATACGCCGAATCCAAGCTGCGGAATGCGGACGCCGTCGTTGAGTTCGATCGTTGGAACGTTGGTCATTGGGCTTCCTCCTTCTCGCTCCAGGTACCCCGTTAAGACGGCGGCTACCCGTGCCCGAAATCACGTCGAAAACGTAGGGGCGCCATGGTCAACGGCGGCGCCGGGACCGCAGGTAGTCGCCCACCACGGCCGCACCCAGGCCATCCAGGTCGGGCACCACAACGCGCCCCTCGACGCGGCGGGCGACCTGGTCGATGAACCGTGCCAGGCCAGGGTCGCTGCCGAGCCGGAAGATCGTCACCTGCGCACCGAGGCGGGCCATGTCGTCGAACCCGCGCACCGTGTGGGCGATGGTCCGCGGGTGTGGTGGGTAATCGAAGAACACCGCCGAGCCTTCTCCGTCGAAGTCCTCCAGGTGCGCGGTCGGCTCACCGTCGGTCACCACCAGCACGACGGGCTGCGCGTTGGGGTGGCGCCGCAGGTGACGACCGGCCAGCGCCAGCGCGTGGTGCAGGTTGGTGCCCTGCTCGTAGACGCCCTCCAGACCGGTGAGCTCAGCGGCCGTCACCGTGCGGGCATACCGGCCAAACGCGATGATCTGCAGGGCATCTGAGCGAAAGCGGGTGCACACCAGGTGGTTGAGCGCCAGCGCCGTCTGCTTCATCGGCAGCCAGCGATTCTCCATCACCATCGAAAACGAGGTGTCCACCAACAGCGCCACCGCGGCCTGCGTGCGCGTCTCGGTCTCGGACACCTCGACGTCGTCGACGGCGATCCGGATCGGGCCCGCCTGGCCGTCGAGCGTCGCGGTTCCCGCCTGCCGCAGCACTGCGTTGGTCAGCGTGCGCGCGATGTTCCACGGCTCGGTGTCGCCGAACTGCCAGGGCCGGGTCGCACCGGTCAGCTCGCCGGCGGCCCCCGCGCGCCGATGATCCCGCTCGCCGCGCCGGCCGGAAAGCTGTTGCACCACATCACGTAACGCCGTCTCGCCGAGCCGTCGCATGGCCTTCGGCGACAACCGCCACTGGCCGTCGGAACCGCGATCCAGGAATCCCTGATTGACCAGTGCGCGTTCCAATTCGGCCAGTGTCCGCGCGTCGATGGCCGCCTCGTCTCCGAGCTGGCGGGCCAGCGCGTCCAGATCGACGTCATCCATGGTGGCGCCCGGATAGCTTTGCGACAGCTGCTCGGCCAGCTGCTCGAGCTCGGCGATGTCCGACAGCGCCTGGGTGCCCTCGCCCATGCCGAACGGATTGTCGCCGGAGAACTGCTCGGAGCCGGTCCAGTCCTCGCCCGGCCGGGCGGCCTGCAGATGCGCGTCGAGCCGGTTCAGCGCCTGCATCAACGCCGGGGAGCCAAATGCCTGCTGCGCCAAGGCATCCAGCTCTGCGCGCTGGTCGGGGCTCAGGCTGTTGCGGAAGCGCTGCGCGGCAGCGGCCCGCTTGGCCAGCGAGTCCAACAGCTCCTCGACGTTGCGGGGGTTCTCGGGAAAGAACTCGCCGTGCTTGTCCATGAAGTCGTCGAAGTCTTGCTGGGTGTCCTCGCCGCGGGCGTGCTTGTCCAGCAGCTGGTTGAGGTCGTCCAGCATCTCGTTGACGCGCTGGCGATCCTCGTCGGTGGCGCCCTCGAGCGCCTGCTTCATGCCCGCGAAGCGCTGGTCGAGCATCTCGCGGCCCAGCAAATCCTTGATCTGCTCGTACTTTTCGCGCGCCTCGGCGCTGCGCCAGTTGTAGTCTGAGAGCTCCTGTACGGCCTTGGCCGGCGACGCCGGCAGCGCGTCCAGCTGCAGCTCGCCGAAGCGCGCGTCGTCGTCCAGGGCGCGGGCCAGCTCCTTGCGTTCGGCCAGCACCGCCTCGTCGAGCAGCTTCTTGATCTCCTGCAAGGTGCCGTCTAAGTTGTTGCGGCGCAACAAGTCCCGTCGGCGCCGGTTAGCCTCGGCCGCCAGTTGGTCGGCCCCGCGCATGTTCTGGGTGCCGCGGCGCAGCAGCTCGGAAAGCGCACGCCGTGGCGAAGTGCCGGCCATGACATCTTGGCCGATCTGTTCAAGCGCCTCACGCAGATCCACCGGCGGCGCCAGCGGGTCGGGCCCGCCGGTGTACGCCGAGTACCGCGAAGAGTGCGCTCTAGCCATAGACGGTTTGGCCCTCCCCGGACACCTTGTCGATGCGCTTGGCCAAATACAGCGCCTCGAGCGCCAGTTCCAATGCCGCGGCGCGCTCGCCTTCGGACTCGGCATGGAGCTTGGTCGCGATCCTATCCACCACCGGCAGGCCCGGTACCGCGGCCAGCACGTCCTTGGCCGACACTCGCTCCCCCGTCGTCACTGCCGACCCGGCCTCGACGGCGGTCACCAGCGAACCGACGTCGATGCCGCCCAGCACCCTGGCGGCGGTGTCGGCGGTCGCGCGGCGCAGCAGGTGTTCCAGCACCGCCTGCTCGCGGCCCTCTTCGCCGGACTCGAATTCCAGCTTGCCGCGCAGCACGTCGATCACGGTGCCCAGGTCGACCACCCGGGCCACCGGGTCGGTCTCCCCCAGCATCGCCCCGCGATGCCGGGCGGCGGCGGCCACCGTCTCGGCCGCGGCGATCGCGAACCGCGCCGACACCCCGGACCGCTGATCGACGGAGCTGGACTCCCGCAGGTAGCGGGCGAATCGCGCGATCACCTGCATGAGGTAGTCGGGGACCTGAGCGCTCAGGTGCGCCTCCTGAACAATCACGCCCACCTCCGCCTCCAGTTCCAGCGGGTAGTGGGTGCGGATCTCGGCGCCGAACCGGTCCTTGATCGGGGTGATGATGCGGCCCCGGTTGGTGTAGTCCTCTGGGTTGGCGCTGGCCACCACCAGCACGTCCAGCGGCAGGCGCAGCGTGTAACCGCGGACCTGGATGTCGCGCTCCTCCATGACGTTGAGCATCGACACCTGGATGCGCTCGGCCAGGTCGGGCAGCTCGTTGACCGCGACGATGCCGCGGTGCGCGCGCGGGATCAGCCCGTAGGCGATGGTCTCGGGGTCACCCAGGCTGCGGCCTTCGGCGACCTTGATGGGGTCGATGTCACCGACCAGGTCGGCGACGCTGGTGTCCGGGGTGGCCAGCTTCTCGGTGTAGCGCTCGCTGCGGTGCTTCCACGCCACGGGCAGGTCGTCGCCGAGCGTGGCGGCCCGCCGGATCGACTCCGGCGTGATCGGGGTGTACGGGTGCTCGCCGAGTTCGGCCCCGTCGATCACCGGTGTCCATTCGTCAAGCAGCCCGACCAGCGCCCGCAGCAGCCGGGTCTTGCCCTGGCCGCGCTCGCCCAGCAGCACGAAGTCGTGCCCCGCGATCAGCGCCCGCTCCAGCTGCGGCAAGACGGTGTCGTCGAAGCCCAGTATGCCCGGCCAGATCTCGTCTCCCTCGGCCAGCGCGGTCAGGAGATTCTCGCGGATTTCCTGCTTGACTCCCCGTTCGCGATGGCCACTGGCGCGCAGTTCGCCGACGGTTCGGGGCAGGTGACTCGGTGATGGCACCACTCCACGCTACGCGCTGCCTGCACACCCCACCCGCCGAACGTTCAGTGCGCGAAGTGGCGGGCTCCGGTCAGGTAGACGGTGACGCCGGCCTTGGCGGCCGCCGCGGTGACCTCGTCGTCGCGCACCGATCCGCCCGGATGCACGACGGCCTTCACCCCGGCGGCGGTCAGCGTCTCGAGCCCGTCAGGGAATGGGAAGAAGGCATCCGAGGCCGCGACCGCGCCGCGCACCCGTTCGCCACCGCGTGCATTCCCTCTTTCAACGGCCAGCCGGGCGGCGTCGACCCGGTTGACCTGACCCATGCCGACGCCGATGGTGGCGCCGTCGGCGGCGATCACGATCGCGTTCGACTTGACCGCGCGGCAGGCGCGCCACGCAAAGACCAGGTCGGTCAAACTCTTCGGGTCCGCCGGTGATCCGGTCGCCAGGGTCCAGTTGGCCGGGTTGTCGCCGTGCGCGTCGAGCTGGTCGCGTTGCTGCACCAAGAGGCCGCCGCTGACCGGTCGCAGCTCGGTGCCGCCGGTCAGCGGCTCGGAGGCCAGCAGCACGCGGATGTTCTTCTTGCGCGTCAGCGCGTCGACCGCGCCGGACGCGTAGGCGGGCGCCACGATCACCTCGGTGAAGATGGTGCTCACGTACTCCGCCATCTCGACGCTGACTTCGGTGTTCGCCGCGATCACTCCGCCGTAGGCGCTCAGCGGATCGCATTCGTGGGCCTTGCGATGCGCGTCGGCGACCGATACCGACGAGATTGCGATCCCACAAGGGTTGGCGTGCTTGATGATTGCCACGCACATCTCTTCGTGGTCGAAGGCTGCCCGCCACGCGGCGTCGGCATCGGTGAAGTTGTTGTAGGACATCTCTTTTCCGTGCAGCTGCTCGGCCTGCGCCAGGCCCGGCCAGGCGCCGGGGTCGCTGTAGAGCGCCGCTTGCTGATGCGGGTTCTCGCCGTAGCGCAGCATCGCCGTGCGCCGCCAGCTGCCGGCCAACCACGGCGGAAACGCCGTGGGCGGATGTTCGGGCGCCAGCGTCGACTCCATCCAGCCGGCGACGGCGATGTCGTACTCGGCGGTGTGCCGAAAGGCCAGCAACGCCAGCCTTTTGCGCTCGGCGAGGGTAAATCCGCCATTGCGCACCGCGGCGAGCACTCCGTCATACCCGAGAGGGTCGGTGACCACCGCGACGCTGGGGTGGTTCTTGGCGGCCGCGCGAACCATCGACGGGCCGCCGATGTCGATCTGCTCGACGCACTCGTCGATGCCGGCGCCGGAGTCGACCGTCTCGCTGAACGGATACAGGTTGACCACGACGAGCTCGAACGCCGCGATGCCGAGCTTCTCGAGCGCCGCGGCGTGCTCGGGCTTGCGCAGATCGGCCAGCAGGCCGGCGTGCACCCGCGGGTGCAGCGTCTTGACCCGGCCGTCGAGCACCTCCGGGAAGCCGGTCAGTTCCTCCACCCCAATCACCGGGATTCCTTTGTCAGCAATGGTTTTCGCTGTCGAACCGGTCGAGATGATCTCGACCCCCGACTCGGCCAGTCCCTTGGCGAGGTCGATCAGACCGGTCTTGTCGTACACGCTGATCAACGCGCGGCGGATCGGCCGTTTGGTTGCGCTCAGGGCGTCGTCGGGGCTCATCGTATGGTCGCCTTTCGTCCGATCGTGGCTTTTCGTCCGACCACGGTGACCCCGCGGGTCGCGATCGCCGCCACCACGTCCACCAACAGCTGCCGTTCGGTGACTTTGATGCGTTCGTGCAGGGTCTGTTCGTCGTCGCCGTCGAGAACCGGAACGGATTGCTGCGCCACGATCGGCCCGGTGTCCGTACCGGCGTCCACCAGGTGCACCGTACAGCCTGTGACCTTCACCCCGTAGGACAATGCGTCGGCCACACCGTGCGCACCCGGGAACGCGGGCAGGAGCGCGGGGTGGGTGTTGAGGATGCGTCCGTAGAACCGCGAAAGAAACCGTGGCCCAAGGATTTTCATGAACCCTGCGGACACGATCAGGTCGGGCGAGTGCGCGGCGGCGGCGTCGGTGATGACCGTATCCCAGACGTCGCGGTCGGGATGATCGGCCAGGCGGACGGTGAACGCGGGGACCGATGCCGCGGCGGCGATCTCGTTCGCCCGGCAGTCGCGATCGGTGCCGACCGCGACCACCTGGGCGGGGTAGTCGCCGACGGCGGCGTCGATCAGCGAGGCCAGCAGCGAACCGGTGCCCGACGCCAACACCACCACCCGCGCCGGAGCGCTGGGGGGCACGTGGAGCGGTTCGGACACACCGGCGAGCCTAGTCGGCGGGCCGAGGCGTCGACTCTGCGTCCAGCGCTACCTCGCGCCGCGTGTCGCCGCGCTCAGCGCAGGCTCGATCTACACCGGCGGCGACTCGTCTTCGTCCGCCGCGGCCTCAGCGGGCCGGTCGTGCTCCTCGGCGTGCTTCTCGGCGAATTCCTCGCCCGGCTCGTTATCGGCGTCGTCGAACAGCGACCCGAAGTCCGCCGGCTCCTCGGCGGCGGGCGTCGGCGCGGGCTTGGGCCGCCTGGGCCTTCTCAGCACGACGGGCCGGATCCCACCGGCCATCACCACCGTGACGCAGCCGACGACCGCGAACCAGAAGAACACGCCGACCACAAACGTCCCCTGGTCGACGCCGACATCCCCGAAGTTGCCCAGCCGGCCGCTGCCGCCGTAGGCAAGCAACGACATCACCAGCGCCCCAACGACCGACGCGACCAGCAGTTTGGCCATCGCCGGAAGCAGCGTCAGCGCCCGCCGGGCACATTGCTGGCCGACCGCCACACCGGACGCTGCGCCCACGATGAGCAGCGCGACCCACACCGGACCCAGCGGCGGGGTGGGCGCCGCGGCCAGAATCGGCAGCGCCGGGACGTCGCCACCGAACACGGTGAACGAACTGAACGTCGCGAAGCCCAGATGGGCGCTGGACCCGACGGCGATGGCCGACGTGCCCACGATGACGTTGGGTGCGTACAGCACCGACAGCAGGGTGAGGCTGAACTGGCCGAAGATCGAATCGGTGATCCCGTAGAGCTCCTGCATCGTCGCCCAGTGCACGACCAACGAGCCCGCGGTCACCAGCCCCGACAGGCCGAGCAACGCCAACACGCCGGCCGTGGCCGCGCGCAGGGAATCGCCGAGCCAGTCGGGCAGCGGCGAAGCCGTCAACGCACGTCTGCCCACCCGCGACCACACGCCGATCGCGGCACCGATGGCGTGCACCACCACTACGCTGACGAACGCCCGCAGGGCGCTGGGCGTCTGCAGCTCGGTGATCACCGACGACGCGTCGTGGATGACCGCCAGCGCGATCGCCGTCATCAGCAGGGGCCCGCCCAGCGCCGACGCGATCACCCAGCGGACCACCAGCCACGACGAATACGGGGAGGTGGCCCGGGCGCTGCTGCGGGCGGTGCCCCACACCATCAAAAGCACCGGCAGCAGCGGCATTACGCCCAGTTCGCGGCCACCGATCGACACCGGCACCTGGTGCACCGCCAGCCACATGCTGGCGATGGCGCCCAACGCCCCGGTCATGTCGCTGTTGGCGATCAACAGCTGCAGCAACGTGACCGCGGCGACCACGCCCAAGGCCACCACGGCCGGACCGAACGCCACCCGGACGAGATCGCGCGCCTGGCGAGCGCCCGTTGCCCGGTTGTCCGCGCTTTCTGACACCCTTTTCACTCTTGGCGCACGTGCCCGGCTACGCGCGAGGGCGCACGGTTAGGCCGGCGCCGGCCCAGACGGCGACTGCTGCTGCTCCTGGTTGTGCTGGCTGCCCGCCTGACCGGAGTAGTCGCCCGGGGCCGAGCCGACGTGCGACTCCGTGCCGCCGGCCGACGGCGGCTGGCTGAAGCTGGGGAATCCGGTGGGCGGCGTGGACGGTCCCTGCTGCTGCGCCGCCGGCTGGGGACCCGACTGCGGCCCAGGCTGGGCACCGTACCCGCCGGTAGAGGTCGGGATCGCGTGCTGGGTCGGGGACTGGCTCGACGGGTAACCGCCGTACTGGGCGCCGTAGCCCGAAGACTGCGGGGTGTGCGACTGGGGTCCGGCGTGCTGCTGGGCGCCCGGCTGTTGTCCGTAGTACGGCTGTTGGCCGTACTGGCCGTATTGCCCGTACTGGCCATACTGCGCGTACGGGTCGTACTTGGGGCGCGGCGTGGGGGCGGTGACGACGCCCGTGTCCAGCAGCAACGCGTAAATCGCCGCGATCGACTGGAAGACGCTGCAGCCCACCAAGGGCCACATCGCCCAGCCGATGGAGAAGCCGGCGGGCGTATTGACGACCTCCGTGATGGCCAGCAGCGTGCCCAACACCGCGATGACCGCGACGATCCCCACGTAGCTCTTTGCCTTGGGCAGCAAGCTCAGGCCGGCGAGCAGCGCGGCCAGCACCGCGACGATGACCGCGGTGCCGGCATCGCCGGCGCGCCCGCCACCCGGGCCGAGGTCGGCGCTGATGGTGAAGGTGGGTCCGAAGTTCAGCAGATACACCGCGAGGCCGAGCACCAGCACGGCGACGTTCAAGATCAGCGGAAGCTTGCTTTCGCCGTCGTCGGTCTTGGCGAAAGACGGTGTGGCGCCTGCATAGGAGCCGCCGGGTTGCGCGGGTTGATATCCGGGACTTCCGGGCGAGTAGGTCATTACTCCTCCTGTTGCTTTCTGTGCCTCGAAGGCCTTAGCGGCACCACATCGCGGTGCGACGCTGTGCTCTCGGGCGCGCCGCGGTCGAAACACCCCCGGGGATCTTGCGTGCGACGCGATCGATCAACCACGCTAGCGCACGTTCGGGTGGCCGTGCCGCTGCGACCGGCCCCTTGGCGCGACCAGCGCCGATCACCGTCGCGGATCGATGTCTGGCGTCGCCGCTTGCCCGGCAGAGGTAGAACACGTTCTAATCCTGTGCATGGATTACGGCCTTGTGCTTTTCACCAGCGATCGCGGCATCTCCCCGGCGACAGCCGCCAAGCTTGCCGACGACCACGGCTTTAAGACGTTCTACGTGCCGGAACACACCCATATCCCGGTCAAGCGCGAGGCGGCCCATCCGACCACCGGTGACGCGTCGCTTCCGGACGACCGCTACATGCGCACGCTAGACCCATGGGTGAGCCTGGGCGCCGCGTGCGCCGTGACGTCGCGGGTGCGCCTGTCCACCGCGGTGGCGCTGCCCGTAGAGCATGACCCGATCACACTGGCCAAAAGCATCGCGACCCTGGACCACCTGTCCGGCGGCCGGGTCAGCCTGGGCGTCGGGTTCGGCTGGAACACCGACGAACTCGCCGACCACGGCGTGCCGCCCGGGCGGCGCCGCACCATGTTGCGCGAGTACATCGAGGCAATGCGCGCGTTGTGGACGCAGGAAGAAGCGGCCTACGACGGCGAGTTCGTCAAGTTCGGGCCCAGCTGGGCGTGGCCCAAGCCCGTCCAGCCACACATTCCGGTGTTGGTGGGCGCGGCCGGCAATGAGAAGAACTTCAAGTGGATCGCCCGCAGCGCCGACGGCTGGATCACCACCCCGCGCGACTTCGACATCGACGAGCCGGTGAAGCTGCTGCAGGACACCTGGGCGGCGGCCGGCCGTGACGGCGCACCCCAGATCGTGGCCCTGGACTTCAAGCCGGTGCCCGAGAAGCTGGCGCGCTGGGCCGAACTCGGGGTGACCGAAGTGCTGTTCGGCCTGCCGGACCGCTCCGACGACGAGGTCGCCGCCTACGTGGAGCGGCTGGCCGGCAAGCTGGCCGCGGCGGTATAGGAGCGGTCTCCCGCGCGAGTCGCAAAAGCCCCGCGAGAACGGCGTGTCGCGAGGCTTTTGCGTCTGCCGGCGCTAGCCGGGGCTACAGGCTGGCCAAGATCTCCCGGGCCAACGCGGCCGTCTCAGACGGGGTCTTGCCGACCTTGACGCCGGCCGCCTCCAGGGCCTCCTTCTTGGCGGCCGCGGTGCCCGACGAACCCGACACGATCGCGCCGGCGTGGCCCATCGTCTTGCCTTCCGGCGCGGTGAACCCCGCGACATAGCCGACGACCGGCTTGGACACGTGCGCCTTGATGTAGTCGGCGGCGCGCTCCTCGGCGTCGCCGCCGATCTCCCCGATCATCACGATGACCTTGGTGTCGGGATCCTTCTCGAAGGCCTCGATGGCGTCGATGTGGGTGGTCCCGATCACGGGGTCCCCGCCGATGCCGATGGACGTCGAGAACCCGAAATCGCGCAGCTCGTACATCATCTGGTAGGTCAGCGTGCCGGACTTCGACACCAGCCCGACGGGCCCGCTGCCAGTGATGTTGGCGGGCGTGATGCCCACCAGCGCTTGGCCGGGGGTGATGATGCCGGGACAGTTCGGCCCGATGATGCGGGTCTTGCCGCCCTTCTCCAGGTTGTAGGCCCACGCATATGCGCTGTCCTGCACGGGGATTCCCTCCGTGATCACCACCAGCAGCGGGATCTCGGCGTCGATGGCCTCGATGATCGCGTCCTTGGCGAACTTCGGCGGAACGAAGATGATCGACACGTCGGCGCCGGTCTTTTCCATCGCCTCGGTGACGCTGCCGAACACCGGCAGCTCGACGATCCGGCCGCCCTTGTCCTCGTGCGTGACGGTGGTGCCCGCCTTGCGCGCGTTGACCCCGCCCACGATCTGGGTGCCGGCCTTGAGCATGCGGGCGGTGTGGACGGTGGCCTCGCTGCCGGTGATGCCCTGGACGATGACCTTGTTGTCTTTGGTCAGGAATATAGCCATTGGGTCATTTCTCCTTTTCAGGCGCTTGCCAGCTCGGCGGCCTTGTCGGCGGCCTCGTCCATCGTCGGCACCAGCGTCACCAGCGGGTGGTTGGCCTCGGCCAAGATGCGGCGGCCCTCCTCGACGTTGTTGCCGTCGAGCCGCACGACGAGCGGCTTGTTGGCCTCGTCGCCGAGGATTTCCAGCGCCTTGACGATCCCGGTGGCGACCGCGTCACAGGCGGTGATGCCGCCGAAGACGTTGACGAACACGGCCTTGACCTGCTCGTCGCCCAGGACGACGTCCAGGCCGGCGGCCATCACCTCCGCGGAGGCGCCGCCGCCGATGTCGAGGAAGTTGGCCGGCTTGACGCCGCCATGCTTTTCGCCGGCGTAGGCGACGACGTCGAGCGTCGACATCACCAGGCCCGCGCCGTTGCCGATGATGCCGACCTGGCCGTCGAGCTTGACGTAGTTGAGGTGGTTCTCTTTGGCCTTGAGCTCCAGCGGGTCGGTGGCGTCGCGGTCCTCGAACTCGGTGTGATCGGGGTGGCGGAAGTCGGCGTTGGCGTCGAGCGTGATCTTGCCGTCCAGCGCCAGGATCCGGTTGTCCGGGTCACGCACCAGCGGGTTGACCTCGACCAGGGTGGCGTCCTCGGCGACGAAAAGCTCCCACAGCTTGGAGATGGTGACCGCGGCGGCGTCGAGCACCTCGGCCGGCAGGTGGCCCTGCTCGGCGATCGAGCGCGCCGTCGCCTCGTCGACGCCCTTGACGGCGTCCACCGCGACCTTGGCGAGCCGGTCGGGCTTGGTGGCGGCCACCTCTTCGATCTCCATGCCGCCCTCGACCGAACACATCGCCAGGTAGGTGCGGTTGGCGCGGTCCAGCAGGAAGGAGATGTAGTACTCCTCGGCGATGTCGCTGGCCTCGGCGACCAGCAGCTTCTTCACGATGTGGCCCTTGATGTCCAGGCCGAGGATCTTCTTAGCGTGCTCGTAGGCGTCCTCGGGCGTCGCCGCGTATTTGACGCCGCCGGCCTTGCCGCGGCCCCCCACCTTGACCTGCGCCTTCACCATCACCGGGCGACCGATTTCCTCCGCGATGGCCCGGGCCCCCTCGGCGGTGTCCGTCACTCGGCCCGGCGTACTCGGTACGTTGTGTTTGGCGAACAATTCTTTTGCTTGATACTCGAAAAGGTCCATGGGCTCACTGTCTTCGCTCGACGTACTGCTAGGCCTATACGTAGGCGGTGCCGCGATCGGCACTCGCACGCTGGCACTGTATCGACCCGCCGAACGCCTGCTACGGTCGCGTCCACCGATGTGGCACAGCTCACGGCATACCGGCGAGCCTGAAACGTGATGCGACTCACAATATGGGCTCGGACTTTGGTCCCGGGTTGCCAGGCCCGTCGGTTAGCGGCTACCTTCCTTAGGTCCAGATAACGTTATGGTCACGATACGAGGACATTTCAGCTTGTCCCAGCACCGTTTCGCTCATTCTTCTGCCGAAACAGGCGTGGTGAGAGTAGGTCGCGCGGCCGGCGCCCGTTGGACGGAGCCGCACCGCAACGAAGTCACCGAGATCCTGCCGCTCGACGGGTTCGACTTCATAGACCTCGACCTCGCCGATGAGTTCAGCGACCTCAAGGACCTGGATTTCAGCAACGATTCGACTTTCGACAACGAGGTCCGAGTACTGCTCGCTCCCGAGCTAGACGACCTTCACGAAGCAGACGACCTGCGCCCGCGAGTGCTGGCCACCCCCACCGCCGTGCCGGTTCCGGCGAGGTTCCAGCCCGACAACCTGAATAGCGACGCGCGTCGTTCCAACCACTCCGACATCACCGACGTCCTCCCCGTGATACGCCGCGGCGGCCAGCATCGGAAGCAACCGACCAGCGCGGCCAAGGGACGCCTGCTCATCTCGGCGATGGCCGCCGGCGCCTCGGCCGCGGCGGCCCACACCGCGACCAGCCACGCTGACACACCGAAGACCGAGGGCGCCGTGCTCACCGCCAACGCCTCGGCGCTCACCGGCGGGTCGGACAGCAACACCGTTCGGGGCGCCCAGGTGATCGCGGTCCAGCCCGCGGCCAACGCCGCGGTGCACAACGAGGAACTCGCCAAGGGCCTGGCCTACGCCAACGATCGTGCCCAGCGCGAGGCGCGGCTGCAGCAACCGCTGTACGTGATGCCGACAAAGGGCATCTTCACGTCCAACTTCGGCTACCGCTGGGGTGTGCTGCACGCCGGCATCGACCTCGCCAACTCAATCGGAACACCGATCTATGCCGTTTCCGACGGCGTGGTCATCGACGCGGGGCCGGCCGCCGGCTACGGGGCACTGGTCAAGCTGCGCCACGCCGACGGAACCGTCACCCTCTACGGCCACGTCAACACCACGCTCGTAAGCGTCGGCGAGCACGTGATGGCCGGCGACCAGATAGCCACGATGGGCAACCGGGGCAACTCCACCGGTCCCCACCTGCATTTCGAGGTGCTGCAGGGTGGCACCGAAAGAATTGATCCCGTCCCATGGTTGGCTAAGCGAGGACTTAACGTCGGCAACTACGCTGGCTGAGGTGACAGCGCCGACCGACCCTCCCGCCCCGCCGCAGCCTTCCGAGCCCCCCTCGGAATCGCGGACGCGGATCATCCGGCGGGCACCCACCGGGCCGATGCCCGTCGTGCCGGAGTCGCCGACCACCCAGATCCCCCCGCAGCCGCCGCCCTACCAGGGCGCGGTTCGGCGCGGTGTTTCGGCCCTGCCGGCCGATGAGCCGAGCGACCGGACGGCCGTGGCCACGTGCGCGGTCAGCATCGTCAGCGGTTGGGCCACCTCGGTGGTGGCCACCGACCTGATCGCCGGCTGGTGGAGGACCGACCGGCTGTTCTGCATCGCGGTCGCGTTCCTCGCGCTGGTATTCGCGATCACCACCGTGTCGGGCGTGATCCTGTTGCTGCAACACCGGCCCGCCGGGCGCTACCTCATCGTGGCCGGTGCGGTGGTCGCGGTGCTGACCTACGGCGGCGTGTTCATCGCCGGCGCCCGGGTCGCGTGGATCGTGCACGCGCTTCCGCTGTTGCCGATCGCCAGCGTGGTACTTGCGATGCACCCGCAGACCAAGCGGTGGTTGCAGGCCTATGCCACACCGAACGTGCACTGATTGCGAAGAATTCGGAGTTTTTTCGCGCTGCTTTCACGCTCGATGCAACCAAATTAGAGCTTGCTGACCGGGGCGTGGTTATGCATCAGCTTCACCCGTCCCGAGCTACCGAAGTCGATCAGCGACATCGCCGATTCGCCGACGCCGGAGACTTCCTCGACCCGGCCCAGGCCGTACTTGTCGTGCGTCACCCGATCGCCGGGCTGCAGCACCAGCAGGGGGCGTTTGCCCGCACCGGAACGGGTCGGTGACGGTCGCGGCGCTCCGAACCGGCCGGCGCCGCTGACCGGCGCGCTGAACGACGGCGGGGGCGCACTTCGCCGCCAGTCGATGAGCTCCTGCGGGATCTCCCGCAGGAAGCGCGATTCCGGGTTGAGCATCGGCTGGCCCCAGGAAGATCGGACGATCGCCCTGCTCACATACAGCCGCTGGCGCGCCCGCGTGATGCCGACGTAGGCAAGCCGCCGCTCTTCGGACAGCTCGGTTGGATCGTCGAGCGACCGCATGTGCGGGAACATCCCGTCCTCCCAGCCGGTGACGAACACCACGGGAAACTCCAAGCCTTTCGCGGTGTGCAGCGTCATCAGCGTGACCACGCCGGCGCCGTGTTCGGGGATTTCGTCCGCGTCGGCGACCAGTGACACCCGCTCCAGGAACGCGGCCAGCACACCGGTGTCGGGCACGTCTTCGTCCTCGGGGGCCTGCAACGACTCGTCGAGGGCGGCGGCGTTGGCCTGGTCGGTGCTGAATTCGTGTGCGACGCTGACCAATTCGTTGAGGTTATCCAGCCGGGCGAGCTCCTGCGGGTCGGTCGACGATTCCAGCTCGCTGCGGTATCCGGTGCGCTCGAGCACCAGCTCGACCAGGTCGCCGAGATCGTCGTCGAGGTGGCCCCTCAGGTCGTCAAGCAACTCGACGAAACCGGCGATCGCCTTCTCCGCTCGGGTATTCAGCATCGGCACTTTGCCCTCGGCGGCGGCGACAAGCGCGTCGGCGAAGCTGGCGCCGGTGTTCTCGGCATACACCGCCACACACGCCTCGGCCCGATCACCGATGCCGCGGCGCGGCGTATTGAGGATTCGCCGCATGCTGACCGCGTCACCGGGGTTGTCCAGCACTCGCAGATAGGCGACGATGTCGCGGATTTCCTTGCGCTCGTAAAAGCGCACTCCCCCAACGACTTTGTACGGGATGCCGGCGCGGATGAACACCTCTTCCAACGACCGCGACGAGTTGTTGGTGCGGTAGAACACGGCCACGTCGTTGTAGGTGATCTCGCCCCGCTCGGCGAGCGCATCGATCTCCTCGGCGACGAACCTGGCCTCGTCGTGCTCGTTGTCGGCAACATAGCCGACGATCAACTCGCCGGCGCCGGCGTCGGTCCACAGCCGTTTGTCGCGGCGTCCGGTGTTGCGGGCGATCACCGAGTTGGCCGCCGACAGAATGTTTTGCGTCGAGCGGTAATTCTGTTCCAGCAGAATGGTTGTCGCGTCGGGATAGTCGCGCTCGAAGTCCTCGATGTTGCGAATGGTGGCACCGCGGAACGCATAGATGGATTGGTCCGCGTCGCCGACGACGCACAGTTCGGCCGGCGGCACCTGATCAGCCGAGTCGGGCGAGCCTTGGTCCTCTTCGACTGCGTCGCGGCCGACCAACTCGCGCACCAGCACGTACTGCGCGTGGTTGGTGTCCTGGTATTCGTCCACCAGGACGTGCCTGAAGCGGCGCCGGTAGTACTGGGCGATCTGCGGAAAGGCCCGCAGCACCGCGACGGTTTCGCCGATCAGGTCGTCGAAGTCCAGCGCGTTGGCCGCCCGCAGCCGCCGCTGGTATTCGCCGAACACCGACGCCACGGTGCGGCTCAACTCATCGGAGGCGTCCGACAGGTTCGCCACGGCCTGGTCGGGGTCGATCAGCTCGTTCTTCAAGTTGGAGATGGCGTTGGCCAGCAGGCGCGGCGAGTAGCGCTTGATGTCCAGCCCCATGTCGCGGCCGATCATCTGCAGCAGGCGGCGCGAATCGTCGGCGTCATAAATCGAGAAGTTGGAGTTGAGGCCGTCGATCAGCGACGCCTGGTTGCGCAGGATCCGCACACAGGTCGAGTGAAACGTCGACACCCACATGGCGCGCGCCCGGGGGCCCACCAGCCGCACCACCCGTTCGCGCATCTCCGCGGCGGCCTTGTTGGTGAAGGTGATGGCCAGAATCTGGCCGACCCCCACGCCCCTGGCCGCGATCAAATAGGCGATGCGCCGGGTCAACACCGCCGTCTTGCCCGAGCCGGCGCCCGCCACGATCAGCAGCGGCGAGCCCTCGTGGACGACCGCTTGGCGCTGTTGCGGGTTGAGGTCGTCGAGCAGTCGATCCACTTCGGGATTGGCATCGGTCACGTGCACAGTCATGTCGATCCAAACTTACCGCCGCCGACCGACGCCAGGCGCCGAAGCCGCTGACGAAGATCGGCGCGGCGTCTGCGCATTGTTTTTGCGCTGGTGTGGGCATTGGTGGCACACTCGTTTGGTGCTCAACGCGCAGTCCCATCGGCAGCTCTCGGCCCCCGAGTGGCCCAGCCGATTTTTCTACGGGTACCGGCCAGCGGTCCCCGTGGTTTAGCTGCTATCGCAGAGCCCCGTGGTCCGCTTCCGGATACGGGGCTCATCTCTTTTGTGAGGCCCTACACCGGATGAGACCAAAACCCCCACATAACGAGAACGCGGAGTTAGCAGAAATGAACACCGAAATGATCGACACTGAACCGGCCGCCGACATCGACGAGTTGCGGCACGAGATCGACCGGCTGGACGCCGAAATCCTCGCCGCGGTAAAGCGCCGTGCCGAGGTGTCCCAGGCGATCGGCAAGGTCCGCATGGCCTCCGGCGGCACCCGGTTGGTCCACAGCCGAGAGATGAAGGTCATCGAACGCTACAGCGAGCTCGGTCCGGAAGGTAAGGACCTGGCCATGCTGCTGCTGAGGTTGGGCCGGGGCCGCCTCGGCCACTGAAGACGCGCCGATACCGCAGACGTTTCGAGTTGCCGCGGCCCGTTCCGCCATCCGCTACACCTGGCTCCGTCACGTCGGACCGCGCTCGAACCGATGGTGACGGCCCAGCGCCCGGCTGTGCCGCGCTCGCGACCGTCACTAGTCCCATGGTGACGGCCCGCAGCGCCCGGCTGCGCCGCGCTCGCGACCGTCACTAGGCTCGAACCATGACCTCCCTGCAAACCATCCCCGACATCACCGCCACCCCGGCGTGGGACGCCCTGCGCAGGCATCACGAACAAATCGGCCAGACCCATCTGCGGCAGTTCTTCGCCGACGATCCCGACCGGGGCCGCGACCTCACCGTCACGGTCGGCGACCTCTACATCGACTACAGCAAACACCGCATCACCCGAGAGACGCTGCAGTTGCTGGTCGATTTGGCGCGCACCGCTAACCTCGAGGAGCGCCGGGATCAAATGTTCTCCGGGGTGCACATCAACACCTCCGAGGACCGGGCCGTGCTGCACACCGCACTGCGGCTGCCCCGGGACACCGAACTTGTCGTCGACGGCCAAAACGTGGTCGAGGAGGTCCACGCCGTCCTCGACGCCATGGGCGACTTCACCGATCGGCTGCGCAGCGGCGAATGGACCGGGGCCACCGGCAAACGGATCAGCACGGTGGTCAACATCGGCATCGGCGGATCGGACCTGGGCCCCGTCATGGTCTACCAGGCGCTGCGCCACTACGCGGACGCCGGAATCTCGGCGCGCTTCGTCTCCAACGTCGATCCCGCCGACCTGATCGCGAAGCTGGCCGACTTAGACCCCGCCACAACGCTTTTCATCGTCGCCTCGAAGACCTTCTCCACGCTGGAGACGCTGACCAACGCGACGGCCGCGCGCCGCTGGCTGACCGGCGCGCTCGGCGACTCCGCGGTGGCCAAGCATTTCGTGGCCGTCTCCACCAACAAGCGCCTGGTCGACGACTTCGGCATCAACACCGACAACATGTTCGGGTTCTGGGATTGGGTCGGCGGGCGGTATTCGGTCGATTCGGCGATCGGGCTGTCGGTGATGGCCGCCATCGGCCGGGAAGCCTTCGCGGATTTCCTGTCCGGATTCCATATCGTCGACCGCCATTTCAAGACCGCCCCGCTGGAGTCCAATGTGCCTGCGCTGCTGGGCCTTATCGGGCTGTGGTACTCCAACTTCATGGGCGCGCAATCGCGTGCCGTGCTGCCGTATTCCAACGACCTGGCGCGTTTCGCCGCCTATCTGCAGCAGCTGACCATGGAGTCCAACGGCAAGTCGACGCGCGCCGACGGCACACCGGTCACCACCGACACCGGCGAAATCTATTGGGGCGAACCGGGAACCAACGGCCAGCACGCCTTCTACCAGTTACTGCACCAGGGCACCCGGCTGGTGCCGGCCGACTTCATCGGTTTCAGCCAGCCCCTGGACGACCTCGCCACCGTCGAAGGCACCGGCAGCATGCACGACCTGCTGATGAGCAACTTCTTCGCCCAAACGCAGGTGCTGGCTTTCGGCAAGACCGCCGAAGAAATCGCGGCCGAGGGCACGCCGCCCGACGTCGTGCCGCACAAGGTGATGCCCGGCAACCGGCCGTCCACGTCGATCCTGGCCGACCGGCTCACGCCGTCGGTGCTGGGCCAACTGATCGCGCTGTACGAGCATCAGGTCTTCACCGAGGGAGTCATCTGGGGCATCGATTCCTTCGACCAATGGGGTGTGGAGCTGGGCAAGACACAGGCCAAGGCGCTGCTTCCGGTCATCACCGCCGACGCCTCGCCCGCGCCGCAGTCCGACAGCTCGACCGATGCGCTGATCCGTCGCTACCGAACCGAACGAGGCCGCACCAGCTGACGTGCTTGCGCCGAGCGTGCGCAGTTGCACATGGATGCCCGGCGTGTCGTGCACAAACACGCACGCTCGCGGCAGAGGCGCCTAGGCGAACGGTTTGGTCAGCGGGGGTGGCAGCACCCGCATCAGCTGCACCAGTGGCGCCCACGGCCACCGCGGCACCACCGCCCGGCCCCGCTCGCGTTCGATCGCGCCGACCAGCGCCGCGACTCCGGTTTCGTTGTCCACCATGAACATTGCGCTCGCCGACTTGGCCGTCATCTCCGACTCGATGTAGCCGGGCTCGATCACCGAGACCTTGACGGGGCCTTTGGCGTATTCGGCGCGCAGTGACTCGCCCAGCGAGCGCATCCCGGCTTTGCTTGCGGCATAAGCGGCTTTGACGCCAGGAATGCCCTTGTTGCCGAGCACCGACGAGATGAGCACGAGGTGCCCGGAGCCGCGTTTGTTGAACATCTCCAGCGCGGTCTCGATCTGGACCAGTGCGGCCACCAGATTGGTCTCGAGGGTGGCCTTGTTCGCCCAGAGTTTGCCCGAGCCCAGCTTGGCGCCCTTGCCGATGCCGGCGTTGACGATGACGCGGTCGATGCCGCCAAGCTCGTCGTCGAATTCGGCGAACACCTTGGGCACCTGCTCGTGGTCGTTGACGTCCAGCGCGGCGACCGCGATCTTGATGCCCGGATACCGTTGCGACAGCTCGTCTTTGAGCTCCTCGAGCCGGTCGGTGCGGCGGGCGCACAGCGCCAGATCGCGACCCTTGGCGGCGAAGGCACGCGCCATCCCGGCGCCCAGGCCGGAACTGGCGCCCGTGATGAGGATCTTCTGGCGGGTCATCCGGGCAGCATAGCGACCAGGCCCAGCGACTACTTGAGCAGCCGCGACATGCGCCGGTCGGCCAGCACCTTCCCGCCGGTCTGGCACGTCGGACAGTACTGAAAAGACTTGTCCGCGAACGACACCTCACGCACGGAGTCCCCGCACACCGGGCACGGCAACCCGGTGCGGGCGTGCACCCGCAAACCGGAGCGCTTCTCCCCCTTGAGCATGGCCGCGCCCTGACCGACCGAGCGGCTCACGGCGTCGGTCAGCACCGAAATCATGGCGTCGTGCAGGGCGGTGAGCTGTTCGTCGGACAGCTTGCCGGCGGTAGCGAACGGCGAGATCTTCGCGACGTGCAGGATTTCGTCGCTGTAGGCGTTGCCGATGCCGGCGATCACCTTCTGGTCGGTGATGACGGTCTTGATCCTGCCGGTGTTGCCGGACAGCACCCCGGCCAGGTCATCGGGGCCCAGCTCCAGCGCATCCGGGCCCAGGGCGCCGATGCCGGGCACCAGCTTCGGGTCGTCGACGAGCCACACCGCCAGCCGCTTCTGGGTGCCGGCCTCGGTGAGGTCGAAGCCGGGCGCCTCACCTGGCGTGCCCAGGTGCACCCGCAACGCGATCGGGCCTTTGCCGGGACGCAGCGGCGCCGCGGCCAGCTTGTCGGACCACCGCAACCAGCCCGCGCGCGACAGATGGGCGATCAGGAACAGCGGTCCGGCTTCCAGCCCCAGGTACTTGCCCCATCGCTGGGCGCCGGTGACAGCCTGGCCGTGTAGGGCGCTGACGGGCGGGTCGAAGGTTTTCAGGACTGAGAGGGCGCCGACGTCGACGCGACCGATCGTCGAACCGACGGCATGGCGCCGCAGATGGTCGACCAGCGCTTCGATCTCGGGAAGTTCGGGCACGCCTTCAGTCTGCCGCTCTGAGCAAATACGTGTCCATGATCCAGCCGTGCCGCGCACGGGCTTCGGCCCGGGCCGCCACGACGCGCGGCCCGACCTCGCCGACGGCGCCCGTCACCAGCAGCTCGTCGGCGGTGCCGAGATAGGCCCCCCACCAGATCCGGGTTTCCGGCGGGCACGCCCGAAACGAGCACTCGGCGTCGAGCATCACCACAGCGGAACCCGACAGTCCGTGCTGGCGCAGCTGCCTGCCCGTGGTGATCAGCACCGGTTCGCCGACCTCGTTGAGCGGGATGCGGTGCCGAGCCGTCAGCGCCTGCACCGCGGTGATCCCGGGAATGACGTCGAAGGTGAAGTCGAGTTCGGCGGCATCGACCTTAATGGCATCGAGGATGCGCAGCGTGCTGTCGTACAGCGACGGGTCGCCCCAGGCCAGGAAGGCGCCCACCCCGTCGGGACCCAGCTCGGTGGAGATGGCTTGCGCCCAGACCCGCGCCCGGGCCGCGTGCCAGTCGGCAACCGCCCCGCGGTAATCGACTTGCGTGTTGTCGGGGGTCGACCGTTTGGGATCGGGCAGCTCGACGAAGCGATATCCGGGCTCCCGAATGAACCGCGCGCAGATTTCCCGGCGCAAGGCGACCAGAGCGCTTTTCGCCTCCCCCTTGTCCATGGCGAAGAACACCTGGGTGTCGTTGAGCGCCTGGATCGCCTGAATAGTCAGGTAGTCCGGGTTCCCGGCGCCGATGCCGATGACGTGAATGTGCCGACCCACGATGCCAGTCAACCGAATCGAAACCTGAAGGGCCTAGTCGACACCCCAAAGTACCCAGTACCATGGGTACCGCCTGAAGTACCCAACGAAGGGACGCCAGCCATGACGCGCGCAGCGACGATGCATTGCGAAGCGATGAGGAGGAGCGCGTCATGACTACAGCGGTGAAGTCAGGTGGCCCGAGTCGTGAAGAGTTCTCCGATCGCCTACTGAAGGGCTCGGTCAAGAAGTCCTACGAGCCCGTCGTCGACATCGACTGGGACGCCCCGCTGGACCCGGACAAGTTCTATCTCCCGCCGCGGCTCGTGTCGCTGTACAACACCCCGATGTGGGACGAGATGACCCGCGAGCAGCAGGTCGAGCTGTCCCGCCAGGAGCTGGTCAACACGCTGTCGGCCGGCATCTGGTTCGAGAACATGCTCAACCAATCGTTGCTGCGCACGATCCTGCACGAGGACCCCACCAGTCGGTCGACGCATTACAAGCTGACCGAGCTCGGTGACGAGACCCGCCACATGGTGATGTTCGGCAAGGCCATTGAACGCATCGGCGCCAAGCCGGTGCGCCCGCGGCTGTTTCACCGGTGGATCATCAACGCCTTGCCGCTGGCGTTCCAGCGCGGCTCGATGCTGTGGGTAGCGGCCCTGATCGGGGAAGAGATCTTCGACTCGCTGCAACGGCAGATGATGGACGACCCGCAGCTGCAGCCGATCATCCAGCGGCTCATGCGGATTCACGTCACCGAAGAGGCCCGCCACATCCAGTTCGCCCGCGACGGCGCGCGCAAACGCGCCGCCGAAATGCCGCGCTTGAACCGCTGGTTCATGGCTAACATCAACGGCCTCGGCGGGTATTTCTTCAACTACTTGTTCAGCAATCCGATCCCGTACGCGCGGGCGGGCCTGGACGCGAAGCGGGCCCGAAAGATCGCCCGTACCAGCCCGCACCGCCGCGAGACGCAGGTCGCCGGCTTCGCGCCGCTGGCGGCGTTTCTGACCGAGGTGGGCCTGATGGGCCCGATCGCTCGCCGCGGCTGGAAGCGCAGCAGGTTCCTGTGACCCAAACGCCGATCGTCGTCATCGGCGCGGGCGACGGCGGCCAGAGCGCACTCGAGGCGCTGCGGGCCACCGGCGCCTCCGACGTGGTGACGCTCGACAACGCATCGGGCCGCGAGGTCCTCAGTTCCAGGTTCGACGACGACACCGACAGCTGGCTGCTGACGACGGCCGGCGGCGCGGTGGTGCAGGCTCGTGTCGTCATCGCCGCCGACCGACCGGTGCAGGTGCCCTGGCTGCCCGATATCGCCGGACGCGACGACTTCCTGGGCGATTCATTTCACGCCGCGGCATGGGACCGCCATTTCGAAGCGGCCGGTAAGCGCGTCGCGGTCATCGGCACCGACGCCGCCGCCGGTCACTGGGTGCCGCGCCTGATGCAATCGGCGGCGTCGGTCACCGTCTTCGCGCACCCACCGCGCCGGATCGTCGACGAGTTGCCGCTGCCGGCCACCCGCGCCAGACGCTGGCTACGCCGCCGCCTGCGGCCGACTCCGGACAACGGACCCGCACTGGTGGCATCGGCGATCGCCGCGATCACCCCGTCGAGCATCCGAACCACCGACGGCGTCGAGCATGACGCCGACGCCATCGTCTACGGCACCGGGTTCGCGATTCCGCACGACACCCCTGACGGGACGCTGATCGGTGCGGGGGGGTTGACGATCCGGCAGGCCTGGGGCGACGGCATGGAGCCCTACTTCGGGGTCGCGTTCCACGGCTTCCCCAACTACTTCTTCCTCACCGGGCCCGACACCGGCGCGCAAGCACGCTACATCGCGGAGTGCGTAGGCCTCCTGAAGCGCACCGCCAGCACCCGCATCGAGGTGCGGCGCAGCACCCATCAGGTGTTCAACGAGCGGATCAACGTGCGGCCCGCCCAGCCACATCGGGCGTCGTCGACCTTCGACCTTTCCTCGAACGCACCCGCGGATGATGACACCTACGACGGCGCCGCGACACTGGCGATCGCCGGCGCCGAACACTCGGTGCGGGTCCGGCTCGCGGGCCACCTGGACCCGATCGACGGGCAATACCATTGGCAGGGAACGGTTTTCAGCTCGGTGCCGGACGAGGCGCTCAAGCAGACAAGGACCGCGACGCTGACCGTCGGCGCGCGCAGTGCGCCGGCCCGCATCGTCGAACAAACCCCGTGGGGCACGCATACGGTCGCCGGAGTGGGCGCTCCGCCGTACGCGCTGAGCTGACCCAACGGCGCCGGCCGCGTCAATTCGCGTTTGCCTGGCGCTGCGTTCGGGTAATCGGAATAGTCTGAATTCACCCCACACCGGCGGTTGGCCACAAAAGGCGAAGGGGGTACCCCGGTGCGTGCACGTGATGCGGCCGAACACCACATCCCGTTACCCATGCCGCTCTCTTCTGGGCTTGGACGGCTTGACGCCGAGGGGGTCGGGTGCCGCGCAATACGACGTCGCGCCTGTTGGCGGCCGCATGGGGCATCCGGGCGCCCGAATTGCGGCTGCGACACCCCGACTCGCAAACTATTGGTTTGCGGTTCCCGATCGGCGAGGATAAAGCCCTGCGGAGAAGGGGGTGACTGCGGTGAGCTCGTTAGCTGAGTCGCCGAGCTCGCTGGCGGTTGCGAGTCGGACCGATCAATCGATGGTCGTGCTGACCGTCGAAGGCGAGCTCAACAACAGCAACTCCGCGGTGCTGCGCGACATCATCATGCAGGCCACCCTCGAAGAGCCCTCCGCCGTCATAGTCAATGTCACCGCGCTCCAAGTGCCCGCCAAATCGGCCTGGTCAACCTTCATCGGGGCGCGCTGGCAGGTTGGCACTCAGCCCCACGTCCCGATCATTCTGGTGTGCACCGATCGCGCTACCCGCGACGCCATCAGCCACAGCGAGGTCTCGCGCTTCATGCCGGTGTATGCGACCGAAAAGGGGGCAATGAAGGCGCTCGATCGGCTCGCCCGTCGCACCCTTCGGCACGCCGATGCCGAGCTGCCCGCGAATCTCACCAGCCTGCGGGAGTCCCGCCGCCTGGTCCGGGAGTGGCTCACCGCGTGGTCGCAGTCGGCACTGATTCCCGTCGCGCTGGTGGTGGTCAACGTGTTCATCGAAAACGTGCTGGAACACACCGCCAGCGTCCCGATGATGCGGGTGGAAACCGACGGCGCGAGCGCGACCATCGCGGTCGCCGACGGCAGCACCACCCCGGCCGTACGGCTGCCGTCGCCGGACAAGGGCATCGACGTGTCCGGCCTGGCGATCGTGGACGCGTTGTCGCGCGCGTGGGGCAGCACCCCCACCTCGTCGGGCAAGACGGTGTGGGCGGTCATCGGCCCAGAAAACCAGCTGTAACCCGCCTTCTTGTTCGGGGCCCCGAGCGCGAGTAAAACTAGAACACGTTCTAGTGTCGGGTAAGGGGCACCCAAGGAAGGCGGATGACGTGCGGTTCAGCTATGCGGAGGCAATGACGGACTTTACGTACTACATCCCGTTGGCTAAGGCGGCCGAGGCCGCCGGGTATCACAGCATGACCATCGCCGACAGCATCGCCTACCCCTTCGAGTCCGACTCCAAATATCCGTACACGCCCGACGGCAACCGCGAATTCCTCGACGGCAAGGCGTTCATCGAAACCTTCGTCCTCACTGCGGCATTGGGCGCGGTGACGTCGACGCTGCGGTTCAACTTCTTCGTCCTCAAGCTGCCGATCCGGCCGCCGGCGCTGGTGGCCAAGCAGGCCAGTTCGCTGGCCGCGCTGATCGGCAACCGGGTGGGGCTGGGTGTCGGCACCAGCCCCTGGCCCGAAGACTACGAGCTGATGGGCGTCCCATTCGCCAAGCGCGGCAAGCGGATGGACGAATGCATCGAAATCATCAGGGGCCTGACGACCGGCGAGTACTTCGAATTCCACGGCGAGTTCTACGACATCCCGAAGACCAAGATGACCCCGGCTCCCACCCAGCCGATTCCGATCCTGATCGGCGGCCACGCCGACGCTGCGCTGCGCCGCGCCGCGCGCGCGGACGGATGGATGCACGGTGGCGGCGACCCCGAGGAACTCGACCGGCTGCTGGCCAGGCTCAAGCAACTTCGCGAGGAAGAGGGCGAGACGGGCCCGTTCGAGATTCACGTCATCTCGGCCGACGCCTACACCCTGGACGGCATCAAGCGACTCGAGGACAAAGGCGTCACCGACGTCATCGTCGGCTTCCGCATCCCCTACATCAAGGGGGACGACACCGAGCCGCTCGATAAGAAGATCCGCAACCTGGAGATGTTCGCCGAGAACGTGATCGCGAAACTCTAACCGTCACAGCGGGTCCCACTTCGGGGCCCGCTTCTCCCGGTGCGCCGTGGCGGCCTCGAGCGGATTGTTGGTGAAGCCGCTGAGGATCTGAGTGCGGTTCTCCAATTCGATGGCATGCCGCAAACTCGGCGCATCCAGCGCCGCGTTGAGCCCAATCTTGGTCTGCCACACGCCATATGCGTTGTTCTCCGCGATCGAACGGGCCATCCTGAGCGCCGCGGCCATCAGGTCGTCGGCCGCCACCACCTCGTGCACCAGCTTGATCCGGTAGGCCTCCGACGCGTCGATGATGCGGCCCGTCAACATGAGTTCACGCGCCACCCCCGCGCCGACGATCTTCGGCAGCAGGTAACTGGTGCCCATGTCCATCGACGAGAAGCCGGCCTTGATGAACACCGACCCGAACCGGGCGTGTTCGGACGCGACGCGGATGTCGCTGACGAGCGTGAAGGCCAGCCCGCCGCCGACCGCGACGCCGTTGACCGCGGCGATCACCGGGATGGGCAGCTCGTAAATCCGGGTGAACAGCTCGGCCAGGCGAACCTGGGAGTCGTAGTTGACCTTGAACGGCGCGGTGGTCGGTTTGGGCTTGGTCCACGGCTCGCCGGTGCCGCTCAGGTCGGCGCCCGCGCAGAAGCCGCGTCCGGCGCCGGTCAGGATCGCGACCCGGAACTGGCCGCCGCCGAGCACATCCAGGGCGTCGTCCACGCCGTCGATCAGCGCCCCGTCGATTGCGTTCAGCCGCTCCGGCCGGTTCAGCGTGATGCAGGCGATGTTGTCTTCGAGGGTTTTCAATTCCACTGCGGGCATAGCAGAACCGTAAGCGACGTCGGCGTTTACCTGTCGCGCCTACGGTGGTCTTGCCTGCGACAGAAGGAGAAAACATGGGACGCACCGAGGGCGACACCTGGGACCTGGCCAACAGCGTCGGAGCCACCGCCACGATGGTCGCCGCGGCACGGGCGGCCGCGGCCCGGCGCGCCGGGGCCGTGATCGACGACCCGTTCGCCGAGCCGCTGGTGCGGGCGGTCGGCATCGACCTGTTCACCCGGATCGCCGCCGGCGAGCTGGACGCCGTCGACGCCGACGACGGGGTCGGTTTCCCGAGAATGATCGACACGTTCGCCGCCCGCGCCCGGTTCTACGACGACTACTTCGCCGCGGCCGGCAAGGCGGGCGTGCGCCAGGTCGTCATCGTGGCATCCGGGTTGGACGCCCGCCCCTACCGGCTGTCATGGCCGGCCGGGACGACGGTGTACGAGATCGACCAGCCGGAGGTCATCGCGTTCAAGACGGCGACGCTGGCCGACATCGGTGCCGCCCCGACCGCCGAGCTCCGCACGGTCGGAATCGATCTGCGCGAAGACTGGCCGGCGGCGCTGCAGGAGGCGGGCTTCGACCCGGCTCAGCCCACGGCGTGGCTGGCCGAGGGTGTGCTCATCGGGTTCCTTCCGCCCGAGGCCGAGGTTCGGTTGCTGGACTCCATCACGCCGCTGTCCAGCGAGGGCAGCCGATTCGCCGCCGACTACGGGCAGGTCGCCGGACAATCCGAGGAGGAGCGGGAGCAGGCGCAGCGAATGACCGACCGCTGGCGTGAGCTGGGACTGGACCTAGACATCTCCGAGCTGACCTATCCCGGCGAGCACACCGACGTCGCTGCACACCTGGGCGCGAGCGGCTGGGAGACGACCACATTCGACCTCCCCGACCTCTTCGCCGCCGCCGGCCTGCCCGAGTTGCAGGAGGTCGACCAAGCGCCGGCCAGCACGATCCGCTTCGTGCGGGCCGTGCGCCCCTAGGTCGTCGCGCGGTCGTCACGACCGTTTGGCCAGCCATTCGGCCTGCATCACCAGCAGGGCCATTACCTCGAGTTGCGGGGTCTGCGGGTCGAGTTCGCGATACCGCTGATAGACGTTGACGACGACGCGTTCGGCGTCCAGCCAGGTCGCGTACTCGCCGAGGTCGATCGTGTCGGCGGCCTCCGACCACGACAGCCCCTTGCGATAGGCGGCCTCGGCCTGTTCGGCCACATGCGCGAGATAGCCTCGCACGGCGCGGATCCCATCGGGATCGGTGACCGGGCCGTGGCCGGGCACCACCGTCGGGGCGTCCAGCGCGATCATCGCGTCGCAGGCCGCGACCCAGTTGGCGATCGGGCCGGCCCACACGATCGGGGTGCAGCCGATGAACAGCAGGTCGCCGCCGAACAACACCCCCGTGTCGGGCACGTGCACCACGGAATCGGCGGCGGTGTGGGCGGGGCCCAGATTCAGCAGGTTAACGCGGCGCCCGCCGACCTCGACGGTGAGTTCGCGGTCGAAGGTCTGGTCGGCGTTGCGCACTCTGATGCCGCTGAAGTCGAAGTGGCCGAAGCGATCTCGCGTGTACGGGGTTGCCACCGGGCCGAGGTTGGCCGTCTGCACCATCGCCAGCATCTCCGGGGCCATGCCATGCGCGATCTCGTCGGCGGTGCCCCGCGCGGCGATAATGCGCACCGAGGCGTCGAGCAGCTGGTTGCCGTGGGTGTGGTCGCCGTTGGAGTGGGTGATCAGGGCGTCGGTGATCGGCGCGCCATCGGTGATGGGCTTCATCGCGGTGAGCATCTCGCGGGTCAGCGCCAGGTCGAACAGGGTGTCGACCAGCAGGGAGGCCCCCTCGCCGGCGACCAGCCCGGCGTTGCTCCAGCCGTAGCCCCCGTCCGGCAGCGTCCACGCCCACACCCGGCCGGCCACCTCGTGCAGGCCGCGGGTGTAGGGCAGCTTGGCGGGCGCCCGGTTGACCCGGGCGGCGGCGGCGGCGCCGTCGGGGTTGGGCCGCGGCGCCAACGGATGCGGCGCGCCGCTGGAGCGGACGGTCTGGCGGGTCTCCCCCAGCCCCTGCACCCGCAGCGTGACGACGTCGCCGTCGCGCAGCCAGCCGGGAAACGACTCCAGCGCCGTCAGGCTGAGGTGCTCGACGAGGGTGCAGGTGGGCACCGTTCCCGAGCCGATGACGTCGCCGGGGATCAGCGGCACCCCGCGCGAGGCATAAGAGATGACTTCCCCGAAGGTCCAATCCATTTGGGCGGTGGACCCCGAACCGATCACCGTGTCGTTGACCAGCGCGGTCACCTGCAGGTCGAGCCTGCCGTCCCGCCGGTACGGCTCGAGCTCGTCGGGGGTCACCAGGTAAGGGCCCAGCGTGACGCCGCTGTCCTTGCCCTTGCCCTGCCCGATCCCAAGTTGGCTCTCCATCTGCTGCAGGTCTCGGGCGGACCAGTCGTTGAAGATCGTGTAGCCGATGATGGCCCGATCGGCCTCCTCGACAGTCAAATCCCTGCCGCCGGCGCCGATGACGGCGGCGATCTCCAATTCGAAGTCCTGCCAAGCGGTTCCGGGGGCGGTCGGGGCGTCGTCGTAAGGCCCCAAAATGGTTGCGGGACAGGCGAAGTAGAACGCCGGGATGCGGTACCAGGTGTCGGCGAGCACCCGGCCGGCGCCCAGCGTCGCCTGGCAGTTGCGCATGTGGTCCAGGAAGCACAGCGAGTCGCGGATCGACGGCGGGCGCGGTATCGGCGCCATCAGGCTCACCTCGCCGAGCCGCAGCGCCTCCGACGGCGAACGCAACGCCTCCTCACCGGCTTGGCGCAGCCCGTCGGGACCGCGCCCGACCAGGTCGAGCAGCGTCACGCCCGGTGGCGTCGCGTGGATGGTGTCGCCGGAGAGCACGCCGGTGCGCTCGCCGTCCGGACCCCGGTAGGTCACCCACTTCACTCGCGCACCACCTCACTTGGTTTTTTGTCCGGCCGCAGCCCGCGCCAACTCGATTGGCGCAACCGGTCATCCGGGGTCCACTCGCTGTAGCGCACCTCCCCGACCAGCACCGGCTCGACGTACGTCACACCCCTGGCTTCGCTCCTGGGAAGCGGAGGGTCGAACGGCGATTGGTCGGTGTGCAGCGGCGCCAGCGTCTTCTTCAGGTTCGCCAGATCACGTTCGGTGAACCCGGTGCCGACGCGCCCCGCGAACCGCAGCCCACCGTCACTGGGGATGCCCATCAGCAGCGAGCCGATGCCGCTGGTGCGCCCGCCTTCCCCGGCCTTCCAGCCGCCGATGACCACTTCCTGCGTGTTCCAGTTCTTGTCCTTGATCCACGACGCCGAACGCCGGCCCGGCTGATACGTGGAGTCGCGCTTCTTGGCGACCACGCCCTCCCAGCCGTGTTGGCGTGAGTGCTCCAGGGCCTGCGCGCCGTCGCCCGGCAGCAGTTCGGGAACGACCAGATTGCTTCCAATCGCAAGCGTTTCCAACAGTTTTCGCCGGTCTTGGTGGCGCGCGCGCAGCAGCGAACGGCCGTCCAAGTAGAGCAGGTCGAACGCCCAGTACTCGACGCGGGTGCCGCGGCCCCGGTTCTGCATCGCGTTGAAGCTGGGCACGCCCGACTTGTTCAGGACGACAGCCTCGCCGTCGAGCACGACGTGATGTTGGGCCAGATCGGCTGCCAGCGAACGAAGTTCGGGATATTCGTTGGTGACTTCGCGGCCGCGCCGGGACCGAACTCGCAGGGCGCCATGGTCGGCCTCCACCAGCACCCGGTAGCCGTCCCACTTGCCCTCGAAAGCCCATTGGCCGGCCTTGAGCGCCGACACCGAACCCTCCGACGCGAGCATGGGCGCGACCTTGTCGAATTCGAAGACGTTTTGGTCCTTCATCCGGTGCGCCAGCCACTGGTCGCCGTTGGTTTGAATCAGCGCGTAGCGCCCGGAGATCCGGCTGCCGTGCAGATTCACGATCACCTCGTCTTCGAGGAACTTCTCGGCCTCGTAGGTGCCGGAATCCCAGATGACCACCTTGCCGGCGCCGTATTCGCCCTTGGGGATGTTGCCCTCGAACGTGCCGTATTCCAGCGGATGGTCCTCGGTGTGCACCGCCAGGTGGTTCACCGATGTGGTCTCGGGCAGGTTTTTGGGCACCGCCCACGACACCAGCACACCGTCTCGTTCCAGCCGGAAATCGTAATGCAGCCGGCGGGCGTGATGTTCTTGGATGACAAAGGTGTTGCCTTGGCCGACGACGGGTTTGGAGGGCGGCACCGGCTCTGGAGTTTTCGACGCGTCACGCATGCTGCGGTACTTGGTCAGCCGATCGCGGATCGGCACGTCCGCGTCCAGCGCCGCCAGCAGATCGCCGTCGCGGGCGACCCGTTCCAGTACCTCGTCGTAGCGCAGCTGGCGCACGGCGGGGTCCTCGAGTTCCTCCCAGGTGCGGGGTGCGGCGACCGTCGGATGTTCGCGCCCACGAAGCGAATACGGCGCGATGGTAGTCTTCGAGCCGTTGTTCTGGCTCCAGTCCAGGAAAATCTTGCCAGCCCGCAGACTCTTGGTCATGGTCGCGGTGACCAGTTTGGGCATCGTCTTTTCCAATTGCTGCGCAACGCGTTTGGCTAATACCGTGGCACCCCTGCTGCTCACCGGCTCGTCCAGCGGCGCGTACAGGTGCACGCCCTTGCTGCCGCTGGTGAGCGGGAAGGTGGTCAGCCCGATACCGGTGATCAGGTCCCGCACAGCGTGCGCCACCTTGCACAGTTGGGCCATCGTCACGCCCTCGCCCGGGTCCAGGTCGAACACCAATCGCGTTGCCGGGCCGGGCTTGAGCTCTTCGGCGTTGCTGCGCGTCCACTCGGCGACGAACCGCCACTGCGGCACGTGCACCTCGAGCGCGGCCTGCTGCGCGATCCACGCCAGTCCGGCCGCGCTGTCGATGATCGGGTAGGTCGTCGTTCCCGACCGGTGGGCGACGCTGGCCCGCGGCAGCCAGTCGGGCGCCGACGACGCCAGCTGCTTTTCGAAGAACGACTCCTGCCCGACGCCGTTGGGCCAGCGCTTGCGGGTGACCGCGCGTCCGGCGATGTGCGGCAGCATCACCTCGGCGATGCGGGTGTAGTAGTCGAAGATGTCGGCCTTGGTCGTGCCCGTCGCCGGATACAGCACCTTGTCGGCGTTGGTCAGCTTGACCCGCTGCTCCGCCCCGGTGGACACAGTGCCCATGGTGTCAACGTACGTCGTTCACGGGTCGGTTGACGACGAAGGCGTCCTGAAAGCTTCGGCACCTTGAAGCCCGCCGGTACCGTCGACACCGTGGTTCGCCTGAACAGCGCCACCCTGGGGCGGCTACCGCTCGCGGCGCCAAGCTACGACCGCGACAGCCTGGCGGTGGGCATCGCGCATTTCGGGGTCGGCGGATTTCACCGGTCCCACCAGGCGACGTACATCGACCGGCTGCTCGAGCGGGGCCTGGCGCGTAATTGGGGCATCTGCGGCATCGGGGTGATGCCGGCCGACCGCCGGATGAGAGACGTGCTGCGCGCCCAGGACGGCCTGTACACGCTGATCCTCGAACGCCCCGACGGGGGACGTGACGCGCGGGTGATCGGCTCGATCGTCGACTACCGCTACGCCCCCGACGACCCGCTCGCCACGATCGAGGTGCTGGCCGCACCGACGACCCGCATCGTGTCGATGACCATCACCGAGGGCGGCTACCAGGCCACGGACCCCGGATCCGTCTTCGGCCTGATCGTCGAGGCCCTGGCCCGGCGCCGCGACCGCGGTATCGCCGCGCCGGCGATCGTGTCCTGCGACAACGTCGAGCACAACGGCGAGGTCGCGCGGCGGGCCGTCATGGCCCATGCCGAACTGCTGCGTCCCGACCTCGTCGACTGGATTGCGGAGCAGGCCCGCTTCCCGAGTTCGATGGTCGACCGCATCACCCCGGCCACCACCCCGGACGTCGTGGCCGCCGTGGAGCGCGACTACGGTGTCGCCGACCAGTGGCCGGTGGTGGCCGAGGCGTTCGCGGCATGGGTGCTCGAAGATGACTTCGCCGACGGTAGGCCGCCGCTGGACGAGGCCGGTGTCCTGTTGGTCGACGACGTGGGCCCGTACGAAGCGATGAAGCTGCGGCTGCTCAACGCCGGGCATCAGTGTCTCTGCTACTTCGCCGTGCTGTGCGGGTATCGCATGGTGCACGACGCGGCCCGTGACCCGCTGCTGGTCGAATTCCTGCTTGCCTATTTCGATTCCGAGGCGGTCCCGACACTGCGGCCAGTCCCCGGCATCGACCTGCGCGCTTACACCCGCGGCCTCATCGAACGCTTCGCCAACCCCGGTGTGCGCGACACGGTGGCCCGGTTGTGCGCCTATTCCTCGGATCGCATCCCGAAATGGCTGCTGCCGGTGATCCGCGACAACCTGGACACCGGCGGGCCCATCCGGCTGGCGTCCGCAACGGTCGCCAGCTGGGCCCGCTACGCCGAGGCTGTCGACGAGCGTGGCGAGCCGATCGAGATCGTCGACAATCTGGCCGACTCGCTGGTGCCGCTCGCGCGCACGCAGCGGCAACGTCCCACGGCCTTCATCGAAAACGCGGCGCTGTTCGGGGATCTGGCCCGGGTGCCCCGCTTTGTCGAGGCCTACGGCTGGGCGCTGGAGTCTTTGCATGCTCGGGGGGCGCGGGCGACGCTGGAGGTGTTGCTGCACAACGAGGGGGCGATCGGATGACCCGCGGGCTGGTGATCGGTGAAGCGCTGATCGACATCATCGACGGCCGCGCCGAGCATGTCGGCGGCAGCCCGCTCAACGTTGCCGTCGGGCTGGCCAGGCTCGGGCGCGATGTCGACTTCTTGACCCACATCGGCGACGACGAGCCCGGCCGCCGCATCGCCGAATACGTCAAATCCTCTGGGGCACAGCTAGTTCCGGGAAGCATGTCCGCAAGCCGGACGCCGACGGCCTTCGCGACGATCGCCGACGACGGCTCGGCGGCCTATAGCTTCGACCTGGAGTGGCGGCTCTCCGGTACGCCCGAAGTCGGGCCGCCCCTGTTCGTGCACACCGGCTCGATCGCCGGCGTGCGAGAGCCCGGGTGCCTGGCCGTCGCGGCGCTGCTCGACACCTATCGCACATCGGCCACCGTCACCTTCGACCCCAACGTACGTCCGTCGCTGATCACCGACTGGAACCTGGCCACCGAACGGATCGCCCGCCTCGTCGAGCGCAGCGACGTCGTCAAGGCCAGCGCCGACGACCTGAGCTGGATCGATCCCGACCACGAACCCGAGTGGACTGCCCGAGGTTGGTTGGCGTCGGGCCCCGCGATGGTCGTCGTGACGAGGGGCGATCGCGGCGCGGTGGCGTTCTGCTCGGCCGGCGAGTCAGAGGTGGCCGCCAGGCCGGTTGCGGTGGTGGACACGGTGGGAGCGGGTGACGCGTTCATGGTCGGCCTGCTCGACGCGCTGTGGGGGCTGGATCTGTTGGGCGCCGGCCGGCGCGCCGATTTGGGCCGGGTCGGGCTCGACGCGCTGACGGCGGTGCTGGAGGCGGCCAGCCTGTCGGCGGCGCTGACGGTCGGCCGTGCCGGTGCCGACCTGCCCGACCGGGCCGCGCTCAACGGTCAGTCATACTGGGGGCCATAGCCTTTCCACATGCCGTCACTGTTCGCGAGCGTAACCGCACGGCGAAATACTCAGCGGAAGCTCGCAGCGCCGTTACGCCCGCGGACACTCGGTTGGGCGGCAAGGGCCGGGGCGCGCTGTTACGCGGCCGAAAAGTATGGGCATACTGACTTACATGCGCTCCATCTGGAAGGGCTCGATCGCGTTCGGGCTGGTCAACGTCCCGGTCAAGGTGTATAGCGCGACCGAGGATCATGACATCAAGTTTCGTCAGGTACATGCCAAGGACAACGGTCGCATCCGATACCAGCGGGTGTGCGAGATCGACGGCGAGGTCGTCGAATACCGCGACATCGCGCGCGCCTTCGAATCCGACGACGGTCAGATGGTGATCATCACCGACGACGACATCGCCACCTTGCCCGAAGAGCGCAGCCGCGAGATCGAGGTGCTGGAGTTCGTCCCCGCCAGCGAGGTCGACCCGATGATGTTCGACCGCAGTTACTTCCTGGAGCCGGATTCGAAGTCGTCGAAATCCTATGTGCTGCTGGCCAAGACGCTCGCGGAGACTGATCGGATGGCGATCGTTCACTTCACACTGCGTAATAAGACGCGGCTGGCCGCGTTGCGCGTCAAGGACTTCGGCAAGCGCGACGTGATGGTGGTGCACACGTTGTTGTGGCCCGACGAGATCCGCGACCCCGACTTCCCCGTGCTGGACAAGAAGGTCGACATCAAGCCGGCCGAGCTCAAGATGGCCGGGCAGGTGGTGGAGTCGATGGCCGACGACTTCAACCCCGACCGCTACCACGACACCTACCAAGAGCAGCTGCAGGAGCTGATCGAAGCGAAACTCGAAGGTGGTGAGGCTTTTACGACCGAGGAGCAGCCGAAGGAACTGGACGAGACCGAAGACGTCTCCGACCTGCTGGCCAAGCTGGAGGCCAGCGTGAAGGCGCGCTCGGGCGACGGCGAGGCGCCGGCGAAGAAGGCGCCCGCCAAGAAGGCTGCGGCTGGTTCGCAGGCCAAGAAGGCACCCGCGAAAACGACCGCCAAGAAGGCACCGGCGAAGAAGGCCCGTTCCAAAGCGGCGTCGAAATCCTGACCGTGGGCCTCGGCGCGTTTAGCGCCGCCGGCTGGAAATGAACCGGAACGCCCCGGCCGCCAGGTTGATCGCGGCCACGATGATGATCAGGGTCAGTGCCGCGCCCCAGATCCGAAGGAACCCGGCGCGCTCCGGGTTGGTCAGTTCGGTATAGATCAGCAGCGGCAGCGAAGCCATGTTGCCGTGGAAGATGTCGACGTTGATGCCGTGGCTGTAACCGACCAAGACCAGCACCGGGGCGGTTTCGCCGATCACGCGCGCGACCGCCAACAGCACCCCGGAGACGATCCCCGGCGCCGCGATGGGAAACACGATCCGCACGATGGTCTTCCATTTCGGAACGCCCAGGGCATAGCTGGCCTCGCGCAGGTCGTCGGGCACCAATCGGAGCATCTCCTCGGTGGAGCGCACCACCACCGGCAACATCAGCAGGACCAGCGCCAGCGACACTGCAAACGCGCTCTGCTCGAATCCCATGGTCGCGATCCAGAGGCTGAAGACGAACAGCGCCGCCACGATCGAGGGCACCCCGGCGAGCACGTCGACCATGAACGTCGTCACCCGCACCAGTCGCCCGGAGCCATATTCGACCAAAAAGACCGCGGTCATCAACCCCAGCGGCACCGACAGCACGGCGGCCACCCCGGCTTGCACCAACGTTCCGTACACCGCGTGGTATACGCCGCCGGCGAACTCCTCCGGCAGGATGCCGCGCAGCGAGTGGGTCCACCAGCCCGAGCGGGTGACGGCATACCAGCCGCGTTGCACCACCACCCACAGCACCCATACCAGCGGCACCAGGGCCACGACGAACGAGGCAAGGAAAAACGTTGCGGCGGCGCTGTTTGCGAATCGCCGCCGAAGGCTGAGATGGCTGAAGAGCTCCGGCTTGACCGGCCGGTCGAACGCGTCGGTGCGCGTCAGCGAGGTCATGCGCGCCACTCCTCCCCATCGCTTCGCTCTGCATCGTCGCCGGCGCCGGTCATCCGTTGACCTTTCCACCGGCGACCGCGCGGGCGGCGGCGTTGACGATGAACGTCAGGACGAACAGCGCGAATCCGGCGGCGATGTAGGCGCCGGTGGGCAACGGTTCGCTGAATTCGGATGCGGCCGAAGCGATCTTGGACGCGAAGGTGTAGCCGCCATCGAACAGCGACCAATTGCCCGGGTGGGCCGCCGAGCGCAGGATGATCAGCACCGCCACGGTTTCCCCGAGCGCGCGGCCCAATCCCAGCATCGACGCCGCGATGACCCCGCTACGGCCGAACGGCAGCACGGTCATCCGCACTACCTCCCACTTGGTGGCGCCCAGGGCCTGGGCCGCTTCCATCTGAATGCGCGGCGTCTGCCGGAACACCTCTCGCGACACCGAGGTGATGATCGGCAAAATCATCACCGAAAGCACGATGCCGGCGGTGAAGATGGTGCCGCCACCGGCGAGGGAGACGTTGCCGTGCTTGAAAAGGAAAATCCAGCCCAGGTTCCGGTTGAGAAATTCCGCGACGGGCTCGATTTTGGGCGCCAGCACGAAAATTCCCCACAAGCCGAAGATGATCGACGGCACCGCGGCCAGCAGATCGACCATCGCACCGAACGGCCGCGCGAGCCGTTTGGGCGCGTATTGGGTGAGAAACACCGCGATCCCTACCGCGATAGGCAGGGCCAGCACCAGTGCGGTGACCGAACTCAGCACCGTGACCATGAACAGGTCGCGGATACCGAACGCCAGGTGCTCGGCCTTCGTGGTGTTGAATTCCGCGCTGGTGAAGAAATTCGCGTGGTCCGCGCGCAATGACGGCACGGCGCGAACCAGCAGGAATATCGCGATCAGCAGGATCGCGAGAACGATCGTGGAACCGGCCGCGGCGGCGACCAACTTGAACAGTCGGTCGCCCCGCCGCGCCCTGTGCGGATTAGTCGCCTTCAGCGCAGGCTGAATTCCGGTCGACGGACTGGCGAGTACTCCGCGCGTCATGACATCCCGGATCAGGCGATCCCGTCGACCGAAGCCGACAACCTGGACTTGAACGAGTCCGGGATCGGGATGTAGCCGTTGTCCGCCAGGCCATTCTGGCCGGCGCCGATGGTGCTCTGCAGGAAAGCCTTAACCGCCGTGCCCACCTGAGAGTCGGGGTACTTCGAGCAGACGATCTCGTAGGTCGCCAGCACGATCGGGTAGGAGCCCGCCTGCGTGGGCTTGTAGAACGAGTTGGTGTCGAGCACCATGTCGTTGCCCTGCCCCTTGATGGTGGCGCCGGAGATCGTCTTGCCGACCGAGTCGGCGCTGATCGCGACGGCGTCGGGACCGGCCGAGGTGATGATCTTGGCCATATTCAGGTTCTGGGCCTTGGCGAACGACCACTCGTTGTAGGTGACCGATCCTTCGGTGGCCTTGATCGCCGCCGAGGTGCCGTCGTTGCCCTTGGCACCCTCACCGACGCCACCGTTGAAGGTCTTTCCGGCGCCCTTGCCCCACGCGCCGTTGGATGCCGCATCGAGGTAGTGCTGGAAGTTGTCCGTGGTCCCGGACTGGTCGTTGCGGAACACCACGTGAATCGGCTCCGCGGGCAGCGTCACACCGGCGTTGAGGTTTGCGATCGCCGGGTCGTTCCAGGTGGTGATGGCACCGTTGAAGATCTTGGCCGCGGTCGGACCATCCAGAGTCAGCGAACTAACGCCGTTGATGTTGTAGGTGATCGCGATCGGACCGAACACCACCGGCAAGTTCCACGCCGGCGACCCGCAGCGCTGCTGCGCCGCCGCGTACTCGTTCGGCGCCAACGGTGAGTCCGAGCCACCGAAATCGGTTTGATTGCCGTTGAATTCGCTGATTCCGGCGCCGGAACCATTCGCCGTGTAGTTGAGGGTCTGGCCCGGGCAGGCTTGCTCGAACGCCTTGACGAACCGGGTCATCGCGTTCGCCTGCGCCGTCGACCCGCTGGCCTTCAGTGTCTTCTTCCCGCCGCAACTCACTTTGCCCGCCGAGGCGCTCGTCGACGCGCTTCCTCCCGCGGCTTTGTTGTTGTCATTTCCGCATCCGGACAACACCAGCGCGGCACTGACCAGGACACCCAGCGCGGCGCCAAATTGGTTGAGTCTCAATTCAGTTCCTTAACAGTAGGGATGAAACATCCGCCGCTGCCGGTGGCTGCGGCTCGTCAACCTGTCATCTCTCGCAGCCATGAAGCTAACAGTAACAAAGTTAACGTTCGGCGAATTCTGTCCGGCGTTCAAGCCGAACGACCGGCGCCGCACTGGCGAGCGTTGGGGGTGTCGCATTGTCGCGCCGTTATGACAAACTAGAACCTGTTTCAGAAATGCCGCGATCCCGGCCGACGAGGCTTGCTACCGTTTCGCCGACAATTCAAATAGAGAGGCCGCAATGATCCTTGACAGGTTCCGTCTGGACGACAAAGTCGCCGTCATTACCGGGGGCGGCCGCGGCCTGGGCGCCGCCATCGCCTTGGCGTTTGCCGAGGCAGGCGCCGATGTCCTCATCGCGTCGCGCACACAATCGCAACTAGACGCCGTCGCCGAACAGGTCCGTGCCACCGGCCGACGGGCCCACGCCGTCGCCGCGGACCTGGCCCATCCGGAGGCGACCGCGGAGCTGGCCGGTCAAGCGGTCGAGGCTTTCGGAAAACTAGACATCGTCGTCAACAACGTCGGCGGCACCATGCCCAACACCCTGCTGACCACTTCGACCAAGGACCTCAAGGACGCATTCACCTTCAACGTCGCCACCGCCCACGCGCTCACCGTCGCGGCGGTGCCGTTGATGCTGGAGCACTCCGGTGGCGGCAGCATCATCAACATCACCTCCACCATGGGCCGGCTGGCGGGACGCGGTTTCGCCGCGTACGGCACCGCGAAGGCCGCGCTGTCGCACTACACGCGGCTGTCCGCGCTGGATCTGTGCCCCCGCATCCGGGTCAACGCGATCGCACCGGGGTCGATCCTGACCTCCGCGCTCGACGTGGTGGCCTCCAACGAGGAGCTGCGGGCACCGATGGAAAAGGTCACGCCGATGCGCCGCCTCGGCGATCCCGTCGACATCGCAGCTGCCGCAGTCTATTTGGCGTCGCCCGCCGGCAGCTTCTTGACCGGCAAGACGCTGGAGGTCGACGGCGGGCTCACCTTCCCCAACCTCGACATTCCCGTGCCGGACCTGTGAACTGAAGACCACCGAAGACCGCTAAGGAGGCCGTAAATGGCCATATCCGTCGTTCAATTGGGCACCGGCAACGTCGGCGTCCACGCGCTCAAAGCGCTGATCACCAACCCGGAGTTCGAGCTCACCGGCGTGTGGGTGTCATCGGACGCCAAGGCCGGCAAGGACGCGGCGGAGCTTGCCGGCCTTGAGGATTCGACCGGCGTGTTCGCCAACACCGACCTGGAAGCCGTGCTGGCCACCGGGCCGGAATGCGCGGTCTACAACGCCCTGGCCGACAACCGGCTGCCCGAGGCCCTGGAGGACTATCGACGCGTCCTGTCGGCCGGGATCAACATCGTCGGCAGCGGGCCGGTCTTTCTCCAGTACCCGTGGCAGGTGATTCCCGAAGAGTTGATCAAGCCGCTGGAAGATGCGGCGCGCAAAGGCAATTCGAGCCTCTACGTCAACGGGATCGACCCTGGCTTCGCCAATGACCTGCTGCCGCTGGCCTTGGCCGGCACCTGCCAGAACATCCAGCAGATCCGCTGCATGGAGATCGTCGACTACGCCACCTACAACAGCGCCGCGGTCATGTTCGACGTGATGGGCTTCGGTAAGCCCCTGGACGAGATCCCGATGCTGCTGCAGACGGGAGTGCTGAGCCTGGCGTGGGGGTCGGTTGTCCGGCAACTGGCGGCGGGCCTTGGCCTTTCGCTCGACTCGGTCGCCGAGGAATACGTCCGCGAGCCGGCACCCGAGGACTTCGACATCGCATCGGGGCACATCGCCAAGGGCACCGCCGCGGCGCTGCGGTTCGAGGTGTTCGGAATGGTCAACGGCGATCCCGTTGTCGCCCTCGAACACGTCACCCGGCTGCGCGAGGACCTGTGCCCCGACTGGCCGCAGCCGGCTCAGCCCGGCGGCTCCTACCGCATCGAGCTGACCGGCGAACCGTCATACGCCATGGACATCTGCCTGAGCAGCCGACTGGGCGATCACAACCACGCCGGGCTCGTCGCCACCGCGATGCGGGTGGTCAACGCGATCCCCGCGGTGGTGGCCGCCCCGCCGGGCATCGTCACGACCCTGGACCTGCCGCTGGTCACCGGTCGGGGGCTCTACGTTCCCGGGTGACCGGGGCGAGGGGCTGAGCAGCACCGCCGCGTAGCGCAGGGCGTCGTTGGTAACCCGCGAATGGCTGCGGGGCGGGCGGTTCGGCTAACCTCGCATTTCTATTCGGGGACGTGGATCGAGGGTCGATACGTTGGCGCAAAGCACGCAGGCCTCGCTCAAAACGAGCTGGTACCTGCTCGGGCCGGCGTTCGTC
>NZ_LZIR01000087.1 GCF_001667035.1 Mycobacterium sp. 852002-51057_SCH5723018 | reverse complement strand
TCGATCGCATCGTCTGCCGCGGTGTTGAGTCCTGCTGAGCGTGTTGAGGTGTTGTTCGAGGAGTTGGCGGAGTTGGCCGGTCAGCGTAATGCGATTGATGGGCGCATCGTGGAGATTGTGTCTGAGTTGGATCGCGATGAGCTGTGCGGTATTACGGGGGCGCGGTCGGTGCGGGCGTTGGTGGCGTGGAGGCTGGGCTTGTCCTCGGCCACTGCGCATACGATCGCCGCGGTGGCGCGTCGGTTGCCGGAGTTTCCTCGCTGCGCGGCGGGGATGCGGGAGGGTCGGCTGTCGCTGGATCAGGTCGGGGTGATTGCGGCGGGGGCGGGTGAGGGTTCTGATGAGCATTACGCTCAGCTGGCCGGGGTCGCCACGGTCAGTCAGTTGCGCACCGCGGTGCGTTTGGAGCCGCGACCTGAACCCGATCCTCGTCCGGAGCCGCAGCGTTCGATCAGCAAGACGTGTGATGAGCAGTCCAGTTGTTGGCGGATCAGACTTCCCCATGAGGAGGCGGCGAAGTTCGACGCGGCG